>NZ_SAYM01000006.1:0-183966 GCF_004023655.1 Apibacter sp. HY039
CCGACGAAGTTAAAAAAATTATCCTTATTTTCACCCTGTTTTATATCCTTATTATATATTTTATACCCTATTTTACTGCTTTTCAGGATATTTATCACTGAAAAATATTGCGTTTTTTTCTTTTACACTCCCCCTTATGATCTTTTTGATATAAAAAATAATACGGGATAAGGATTTTACCTGGATGTATCTGTTATCTCTGGATTTTTCTCCCTTCCCCCCCTACTCAAACTCTCTCTTTCTGAAATCCTTCTTCTTTTATATTAATCCAAAAAAAGGAATGAATTTTGATAATTTAATAATGTTCTAGCTACATGGACGCATCACTTTAAAAAAATTATTATCTTATAAATTCAATTAAAACATTAAAAATTTAATATATGAGCATGATTAAAGATCAGGTAGTTGTTATTACGGGAGCTAGTAGCGGATTAGGGGAAGCAACTGCTTACCATCTGTCAAAATTGGGAGCTAAAGTATTTTTAGGAGCAAGAAGAGAAGATAAATTAAAACAAGTAGTAAATAAAATTAAAGAGGCAGGAGGCGAGGCTGAATATGCTGTAACGGACGTAACTGTAAAATCAGAGGTAGAGAACTTAATACATAAAGCTGTTGAAAAATTCAGCAAGATTGACGTCATTGTTAACAATGCAGGGTTAATGGCTATAGCGCCAATGACAGAAAATAAGGTAGATGAATGGGAAAAAATGATAGATATTAATATAAAAGGAGTTTTATACGGTATTTCTTATTCGCTTCCGCATTTTTTAAAGCAAGGCCATGGCCATATTATCAATTTATCTTCAGTAGCAGGAATAAAAGTCTTTGCACCCGGCGGAACTGTTTACAGCGGAACCAAGTATGCCGTAAGAGCCATCAGCGATGGATTGAGACAGGAAATAGCCGGCAAAAATATACGGGTGACCAGCATTGAACCCGGAGCTGTAGACTCAGAGCTTAAATACGGTAGTACAGACAAGGCAAGCTCCGATTTTGTTATTGAATTTTATAAAAGTGCAATTCCGGCCGAATCGGTTGCCAAAGCTATTGCGTATGCAATAGAGCAGCCTAAGGAGGTGGGTATTAATGAAATTGTATTAAGACCTACATCCCAGGAATTTTAAACTCAAAAAGAATACATGGTGGCAAAGGAATAACTGAATATTTCTTTGCCACGGTGTACTATTTTCAACCCAATTTTAATTCAATAACCAATATCGGTTAGGCCATTGAAATGTTAGTTATGATCGATAATTAAGTGTTATTGATACTAATAAGAATGATACCCTCATCGTAAAATAGCTTATAAGTTGCCCGTTCAGTTGTTAATTAGGACAAAATATCGTCTTTATATCTACGTCAGAAAATTTCAGACTATCATTCAAACAAGGCTTTAATAACTTGTCAGAAGTTGAAAAAACATATTTGAACCTATGAACAAAAATTTAAATCAATCGCTGATAAATACGATCAAGGAATTTATTCCCGTAAATATAAATGCTGCGGATTTTTTATCAGAAATACTTGATATGGGAAAAGAATCTGCTTACCGAAGGCTTCGCGGGGAAATAAATTTTTCATTTAATGAAGTTGTATTATTATCCTCTCGTTTAGGTTTTTCCTTGGATCATTTGGTTCGTAATGAACCCAATAAAAATGCACTTTATGAACTGGATATGCTATCGGGGCATGAAGATTTATTTGATGTTTATCAACAAAGAGTGGAATTCTTTACCCGTTTTTTTAAAAATGCCTGCCAGTACCCCAATCATTTGAAGATGGCAAATAATACAATTCCGTATATATTTTCTTTGGAGTTTAAGGAATTGTCACGCCTTTATTTATATAAATGGGTATATCAGCAAAAATTACTCCCTCAGCCTTTTTCCGAATTTGAAATTCCGAAAATTATACGACTAAAAGAAGAAGAATGCTTTTATTATGTCAACCAGATTCAAAGAGTACAAATTACACTGGATGTCAATGTGTTTAAATCGGTCATACAAGATATTGTATATTTCAGCCAATTGGAACTCATTTCAAAAGATAGCTTAAACACATTAAAGAACGAACTACTCGGAATACTTGCTAAAATTGAAAACTTTGCCATTCATGGCAAAAGCAACTCACATGAAGAAATCATGATATATCTTTCATCAATATTTCTGGATTCTACGTATTTATATTTTGAGTATGGTAATAAACAATTCAGCTCAACTAAAATTTATTCTCTTTTATCCCTTAATTCTGAAGATCCTGAGGTGTGTCAAATTCACAAAAATTGGATCAACTCTCTCAAAAAATATTCTGTGCTAATCTCGCAATCCGGCGAACCTCACCGAATAAGATATTTTAACCAGCAAAAAGATTTAATTGATAAAATGTAAATTAGTGACTGGAAACAAATTTTAATCCTATGATGGATGCAATGAGAGTGCTTATAAAAAATATTCGCCAGAAAGTAACGGGTTCTTTAAATACCAGTATGCCTAACGCAACTGTACCTACAGCACCTATCCCGGTCCAGACCGCATAGGCTGTTCCCAGAGGTAACTGTTCAGTGGCTTTAATCAATAAAGACATGCTTAAAATTAAACAGATAAAAAAACATCCATACCACCAATAAACCGAACTACCCTGTGAAATCCTTGCCTGTCCCAGACTATAAGTAAATCCAACTTCAAAAAGCCCTCCTAAAATTAATAAAATCCAATTCATAAATGTAATCTTCTATTTTTTTAAAGAGCTACAAAATTCCAAAAAAATATAGATACTTCTTTTTACATTTGTTAAATAATTTAATTATTTAAATTCATTAGATTTTCATCGTATGGAATTACAGCAAGCTTTGCTTTCTATTCATCCCTTATCTGAAAACTCACTACACGAACTTATGCATTCGTGGGATTTGTCAACGTACCCTAAAGGTCATGTCTTAAGCAAACAAGATACAATTGAAAAATATATTTATATAGTTACTCGGGGCATTATAAGAGCCTACCGGATTATTAACGGCGAAGAGATTACCTTTTGGATCGGAGAAGAAGGAAGTATTGCATGCTCAATGAGGAATTATGTTGAAAATAAACCAAGCTATGAAAATATTGAGACTCTTGAAAATTGTACACTATTCAGAATCAAGATAAGCGACCTTACTTGTTTATATGATAAAAATATTGAAATTGCTAACTGGGGCAGGAAATTTATTGAATATGAAATTATTAAAACCGAAAACAAATTAATTCACCAACTTTATCTTTCCGCAAAAGAGAGATATAATCTTCTACTCAAGGAAAGACCTCAGTTATTGCAAAGATTACCGTTAAGTATTATTGCCAGTTACCTTGGAATTACTCAAGTTTCCTTAAGCAGAATACGGAGCATGAAATAAGTTAAATTGAAAAATTTACTTTTTTACCTGGGCGATTGAAAAAATTCCTCTATAGCTTTTCGCCGATAGGTAAATATATCTTCCACCTTTTTAGATATAAACAGCTTCCCCATCCATTTTCCAAAAAATCCGTATGGAAGCTGATAATTAAGAATATCTTTCATTAAAACTCCCTGATCATTTTCTGTGAAGAAATGTTCATGATGCCATACTTTGTAAGGCCCCTGTAACTGTGTATCCACAAAATACTTCTTATTTTCCACCTGAGAGATTTCCGTTACCCAGGTCAGGGGAATTGAAAATAAAGGACTTACCGTATATTCAATAATTTGTCCGGCATACGCATCTGTTAAGTTTGGCGTTTTAATAATAAAATTCATTTCTTTGGGTGTAATTTTGCTAAGATTTACGGGTTTTGAAAAAAAATCCCAGGCATCATCCAATGATATAGGCAACTGTTGCTCCCGAATAAGTGTAACCATTTTTGTTTTAGTATTAATTAAATTATATTTAATAGATAACAATTGTCATACCTTAATTTTCAATTCATCCTAATTAATTTATTTTTTTTCAATTTCCTACTATTTATTTCTAATTTAAACAAATTATCAGGCATTTGTAAAAATCGAGCTCAGATTACTTTTTTCTTCAAATCAAAATCACTAAAATTGTAATCAATTGTAACTAATCATTTATGAAAGTAGTAAAATTCGGAGGAACCTCGGTAGGTTCCGGTGAGAGTATCCGTTGTATTTTAAATATTTTACAACAGAAAAATTCGTCAGGAGAAAAATTTATTGTTGTTTCTTCCGCAATGAGCGGAATAACCAATCTCTTAACGGAATTAGCTCAAACTGCATCTACGGGAAACGACTACAAATCCGGACTTACTGAAATTGAGCAAAAACACTTTGCTGTTGTTAAGGAAATGATTGAGGTTAAAAATCAAAATCCTGTTTTTACTCAGATTAAAATATTTATTAATGAGCTTGAAGATTTACTTCAGGGGGTGTATAGCTTAAGAGAGCTTAGTCTTCAAAGTAAAGATTTAATTTTAAGCTATGGAGAAAAATGTTCCACTTTTCTGCTTAGCCAGATTGCCAGACAATATTTTGCGGAAAGTATGTTTGTTGATGCTACGCAGCTGATTAAAACGGACAGTAATTTTGGAAATGCAAAAGTAGACATACCGAGAACAGAGGAAATAATTCGTGAATTTGTATCGTCACATAAGGAGAAAATACTTTTTGTGACCGGATTTATTGCCTCTAACGATGAAAACAGAACAACCACATTAGGCAGAGGTGGAAGCGATTATACAGCGGCAATTATAGGTGCGTCTGTGGAAGCTGAAGAAATTGAATTATGGTCAGACGTGGACGGTATGCTTACTGCTGATCCACGGGTGGTGAAAAAGGCCTTTTCTTTATCTGAACTTTCTTATACCGAAGCTATGGAATTATCATATTTTGGTGCCAAGGTTATTTATCCTCCTGCTATGATTCCTGCTTTTGGTAAAAAAATACCTATTCTGCTAAAAAACACATTCAATACAGAGTTTCAAGGTACCCGAGTTCAGGAATGCATTAAAAAAACACCTTATCCGATCAAGGGTATTTCCTCTATCAATGAAATAAGCCTTTTCAATATTACCGGAAGTGGCATGATAGGGAAAATTGGTTTTAGTGGTAAATTATTTTCGTTATTGGCACGTGAGCAAATTAATGTGATATTAATTACTCAATCTTCTTCGGAACATAGCATAACTTTTGCCATTGAACCTAAAGACATGGCTAAGGCACGAGCTCTTTTCCATTCAGAATTTGAACTTGAGCTGGAAACTAATAAACTGAATCCGCCTATTATAGAGGAACATCTTTCCGTATTGGCTATCGTAGGTGAAAACATGAAACAAACTCCGGGAATATCAGGAAAACTATTTCATGCCCTGGGGCGTAATGGAATCAACATTCATGCAATAGCTCAGGGTTCTTCCGAGTATAATATTTCTGTAATTATCAAAAGAAAAAATATTTCCAAAGCCCTTAATACCGTACACGATGCGTTTTTTAAAGAACTTACCAAGACGCTACACGTATTTAGCATTGGAACCGGAAATATCGGATCTACCTTGTTTGAACAGATTCAGAAACAAAGCTCTTTCCTGCGTGAAAATAATGATATTGAAATTAAAGTTGCCGGAATTGCCAACTCGAGAAAAATGCTTATTAATGAGGATGGTATTGAGCTGAATCAATGGAAAGATTTGCTAGATCAACAAGGTGAAACTGCCAGTCTGGAAGAATTTGTGAATAGAATTAAACTTTTAAATTTATCTAATTGTGTATTTATTGATAACACAGCCAGTCCAGTACCTGGTAAATTCTATCATCAGCTTTTTGAATCTAATGTTTCGGTCGTTACATGTAATAAAATAGCTAATTCTTCTTCATATAAAGAGTATAAATTATTGAAGGATACTGCCCGAAGACGAGGGGTAGACTTTTTCTATGAAACCAATGTAGGTGCAGGTCTTCCAATTATCAGAACGTTAAAAGATTTAATGACCAGTGGAGATAGAATTCTGAAAATTGAAGCTATCCTGAGTGGTACAATTTCTTATATATTTAATAACTTTACCGGTGATGCCTCATTTTACGATGTGGTTAAAAAAGCTCAGGAACTTGGTTTCACAGAACCGGATCCCCGAGATGATTTAAGCGGTAAAGACTTTATGAGAAAAGTCATGATCCTTGCACGAGATGCAGGACACACAACCGAAGAAAAAGATGTAAAACTGGGTGCTATTCTTCCTGAAAGCTGCATTGCTGCTTCTTCGGTGGATGCTTTTTATGAAGAATTAAAAAATTCTGATGCATATTTTAATGATTTAAAAGAAAAAGCCCGTAAAGAAAATAAAGTTTTACGATATATAGGAAAACTGGAGGATGGAAAAGCTTCAGTAAATCTGGAAATGGTAGACAGTTCGCATCCTTTTTATAATTTGTCCGGAAGTGATAATATTATTTCTTTTACTACGGAACGATATAAATTTAACCCTCTGGTTGTCAAAGGTCCGGGGGCAGGAGCTGAAGTAACTGCAGCCGGTGTATTTGCTGATCTGATTAACGTGGGCGCTAGCTAAACGCAATTAAAATTACAAGTAGATTTCTACTTCTTTTATTATAAAAAGAATAGATAAAATATCCACAAACTGTTTATTTAATCTATTCTTTTTTATTTTTAATTAGTTGACTGACTACGAGATTATCACCGGTAGTCGTTAATTGCATATATTTACCTAAATTTGCAAAAAAATTATCCTGAGAATTATTATTTAATGAAAGAAAAGAACAGCATACATGTATTTGCTCCTGCTACTTCTGCAAATTTTATTTGTGGATATGATATTTTAGGCTTAGCTCTGGATGAACCCGGAGATGAAGTAATTCTTAAAAAGGTAGATCGTCCGGGAGTTACTATAACTAAAATTACTGGTGATAATGGTCTTCTACCCTTAGATTCTACGAAAAATACGGTAGGAGCCTGTGTACAAATGATTCTGGATCATTTACAGCGTAACGACTTTGGAATCGAAATTGAACTGCATAAAAAAATGCCTATCGGTAGTGGATTAGGTTCCAGTGCTGCTAGTACGATAGCGGGATTATTCGCTATAAATCAACTGCTCGGAGAGCCCTTATCCAGAAAAGAATTACTACCTTTTGCCCTAAGGGGTGAAGAGCTCGCTTGCGGGCATGGTCATGCGGATAATGTAGCCCCTTCTTTATTAGGAGGAATTACTTTAATACGAAGCTATCAGCCTCTGGATGTTATTAACTTGCCTGTGCCTTCTGAACTTTGCTGTTCTGTTATTTTCCCTCATGTTGAAGTTCCGACCCGGGCAGCACGACAAATCCTGAGAACACAGGTTGAACTGAAAAAAGCAGCACAACAATGGGGAAATATCGCCGGACTGGTTTCCGGATTGTTTTCCAATGATTATGATTTAATCTCCAGAAGTTTACAGGATGATCTTATTGAACCTGCCCGCTCAATCTTAATCCCTGAATTTGACGCTATGCGACAAATAACTAGGGAAGCAGGAGCTCTGGGATTTGGAATTTCAGGTTCTGGTCCTTCAGTAGTTTCTTTTACCAAAGGCCTTGACAAGGCTAAGGAAATTACTGAAATTCTGAAAGAGCATTTAAAAATCAAACATATTGGTAGCAACGGTTATTCTTCTACTGTAAATACCCGGGGAGCTGTCGTTATTTCTTAATTATATTCATTTAAATCTTTACCTATGAAATTGTACAGTACTAACAATAAAGATCTTAGAGTTTCCTTTAAAGAAGCTGTTTTTAATAGTTTTCCTGCGGATAAAGGATTGTATATGCCGGTCGAAATACCGAAATTCCGTCCAGAATTTATCCAATCTATTACTGATTATACGTTTTCTGAAATAGCCTTTGAAGTTGCCTCTACTTTATTGGGGGATGATATACCCAAAGATGATTTACATCACTTGATTACCGAAGCTATTAATTTTGATGCCCCTGTAGTACCTTTATCTGATCAAATGGGGGTTCTTGAACTCTTCCATGGTCCTTCTCTTGCTTTTAAAGATTTCGGAGCTCGCTTTATGAGCAGAATCATGGCATATCTCTCCAATGCAAACGAAAAAACACTGGATATTCTGGTAGCTACTTCCGGAGATACCGGTGGGGCGGTAGCACTTGGATTTTTAGGAGTAAAGGGTACCAGGGTAACCATTCTTTATCCTAAGGGCAAGGTGAGCGAAATACAGAAACTGCAATTAACAACTAACGGGAAAAATATACGGGCAATTGAGGTTGACGGAACTTTTGATGATTGTCAGGCACTGGTTAAAGAGGCATTTAATGATTCAGAGCTGAATGAACGTTTTAAACTTACTTCTGCAAATTCAATTAATATATCCCGATTAATTCCTCAAACTTTTTACTATGTTTATGCATATGCCCAAGCATTAAAAAACAATAAAAAAAATATACGTTTTGTGGTTCCTAGTGGTAATTTTGGTAACATAGGAGCTGGTTTACTCGCCTATAAGATGGGTCTTCCTGTTCAACAATTTATCGCTGCTACCAACGTTAACGACACGGTTCCGCGTTTTATGAATAACGGGGTTTATGAGCCACATCCTTCCCTGCAAACTCTTTCGAATGCTATGGACGTTGGAAATCCCAGCAACTGGGTACGAATCATGGATATGTTTGATCAGGATTTGACATCTATGAAAAAAATGATTTCTGCCTGTTCATTTACTGATGAGGATACACTTACGGGTATTCAAGAACTGTTTGATACGTATTCTTATATTGCTTGTCCACATACGGCAGTAGCTTATCTGGCTGCAAAACAAATCGTAAGTCCTGACGTTTATACTATATTTTTATCTACGGCACATCCGTGTAAATTTATAGATGTGTATACTCAAGAGCTTAAAGATAGAATACTCATACCGGAAAAGGTTAAACAACTGGAACAAAAAAATAGTACTGCGCATTCCATGAAAAATACATATGCCGATTTTAAAGATTTTTTATTAAGCAATTAAAATTTTCATTTATAATAAAACAGGCCGGATAATATTTCCGGCCTTTTCTATATACTTTTAAAAAATTTTAATTTATAAATTCTTTAATTACTTCCCCCAGAATAGTTAATCCTTTTTTTATTCTGTCTTCCGGCATATTGGAAAAATTAATCCTTAAAGTGTTTTCTTTTTGAGTATTCGGAAAAAACGCTCCTCCTGGAACAAAGGCAAGCTTTTTTTCAATGCATTTTTTCAGTACTTCTTTAGCATCAATATCTTTGGGTAGTTCAATCCATAAAAATAAACCTCCGGATGGTTTCGTAAAAGAAACACCTTCTGGAAAAGATTCCTCCATAATCTGTATAGCTAAATCTCTTCTCATTCTATATAGATCTTTAATTTTTTCTATATGCTGATCTATATTATACGTTTGTAAATATTTGTAAATCTGCATCTGAGCAAAGGTATTACATTGCAGGTCTGCTCCTTGTTTGACTAAAACATATTTTTTTATAATTTCGTGATTTCCTGCTATCCAGGCAATACGGAATCCGGGACAAAATATTTTTGAGAAAGTTCCTGTACAAAGAACATTATTATCCAAATCAAATGATTTTACGGAAGGAAAAGATTCTCCTTCAAACCTTAGTTCTCCATAAGGATTATCTTCTATAACCATGACTCCGTATTTTTCTGCATATTCAGCCAGTTTCTTTCTTCTTTCCTGACTCCAGGTTTTCCCTGTTGGATTTTGAAAGTCCGGAATGATATAAATAATTTTAACGTTTTGAGTATTTTGCAATATTCTTTCCAAATCTTCCATAATCATTCCCTGCTCATCTGTTTCAACCTCTTCAAAAATACAACCGTATGCTTTAAAGGCACTGATTGCTGCCAGATAGGTAGGACTTTCACAGACTACTACATCACCTTCATCTAAAAAAACTTTTCCAGTGAGATCCAATGCTTGCTGCGAACCATGAGTAATGAGAATGTTATCTGCATCGAAAGAGGTATTTAACTTATGATTCATACGACTGGCTATCCATTCTCTCAAGGGCTTATAGCCTTCTGTTGTTGAATATTGCAATGCTTTAGAACCGGATTCTTCTAAAACAATTCGACTTACCTCCATAATTTCTTGTACCGGAAATAATTCCGGAGCAGGTAGTCCTCCGGCAAAAGAAATAATTTCCGGATTCTCAGTTATTTTTAATATTTCACGAATTTCTGATGCTTTTAGATTCAGAACACGCTTCGCATATTTAGGAGCCATATCTGTTATATAATAGATTACATATGTAAAATTACAATTATTATCTTATTATTTTCAATTTCTATTTATACACAGTCCATATTTAAAAATCAATTATTCTTTAATAATAGAGATGTACTGGCTGTTTGTATTTATCATATGCTGCCAAAACTCTTTAAGAATACTATAATAATCAGCAGATAAAAAATACTGGTTAATTTCCAGCTCTGTTTTCAATTCTATCTGGTTTCCTAAATCTTTAATTATATATGTATAACTCCCTAAATTTTCTTCAAGTATATATTTGTGAGACTTAGGTAATGCATCTACCTTATACCCTTTAGGCAGTGTAATTGTAACATTTTTAGTCTGCTTGAATGCAGAGCCCAGTTCAATAGGATAAGATCTGGTTTCTGATTTGAATATCTGCTCTTTATCCTGCAAAAAAATTAATGGATTAAAAATTATCTTTTCCCCTATTCTTTCAGCTCCTGATACTGAACTAAAATTAAAAGAATATCGGAAAGAATTTTTACCCGAAGCTATTTCCAGTTTATCCATTGATAAATTATAATTTTTTTTTAGATTACTTTGAAATTCAGATTGATTATTATTATATGCTTCATTATCGGTCATACTTAAATAATGTGTATTCCTTTTAGCTAGAGTACCAGCAAATTCGAAATCGTCTTTGATTTCATATTTAAGCATATAAGCACTTGTACTTTTAATTTTATTGGATAAATTTACAATGTGTACGTTGTCTTTTTTTATGTAAATTCCTCTATGATTTAACGCTCGTTTAGGTATTAAATTTAAAGAACTATATTTACTGGTGGCATCTAAAAGCTGTAATTGTTGATTATCGTAATAGCCTGCAATAACATAATTTAATTTTTGCAGAGAAGGAAATGAATAATTTAACATACCGTTTGAAACGGTACTTAAAACTACTGGATTTGCATCTATACCCGCTTCTCTGAGCATTGCCACAAGTAACAAATTTAAATCGGCTGAATTACCTGTTTTTTCCTTAACCGTTTTGTTTATGTTCTGGTTTGACATAATGCTGTTATATTCATTCCACACATAATTTTCCTGTATATAAGTAAGTATGGCTTTTGCTTTTTCTTCATTTGTTTGTTTTCCTTCTAAAATAGTCAGCAAAATATTTTGAAAATGACGAGTGGATATGTAAAAATTAAAATTATCATTTTTAAGGAGTGTCTTTGCAATTTCTTCCCAGGTGGTAGCAAAACTTTTAGGGGTTTTACCTTCATATTGTATTTTAACTAACTCATATCGAACAGAAGTTCTGATGTTGTTATAATTTAGTACAAAAGGCTCTTCCTGATACGATTTAACTTCTTTTAAATTTAAATTATAAATGGATATCGGATATCCATTGGGTGATTGTTGAGATTCTGTTTTTATATCTAATTTATGGATATTTTCACCTCTTAAATCCGGTACATAATAAAAGGCCTGGGGAATTCTAACCTGATAATTGATTTCCCGAAGTGGTATTTTATAGTTAAAATACTGTTCGGGAATTTCAAAAATAAATGGAGAATGCAACGTATATTTATATTCCAGTATTGATCCATTCCGAACATCGGGAAACGTAAACTTATAAAAATTCAAATATTTATGTTTTTCTTCTGTAAAAGTTTGACTCGATTTGATTTTTGTCTCTACGAT
Source organism: Apibacter sp. HY039 (assembly GCF_004023655.1). Lineage (NCBI taxonomy): Bacteria > Pseudomonadati > Bacteroidota > Flavobacteriia > Flavobacteriales > Weeksellaceae > Apibacter > Apibacter sp. HY039. Next base: position 11,929 of record NZ_SAYM01000006.1, read on the forward strand.
TTTTCCATCAATTAAATTATAGGTTGAAGCTTTAAATCCTGAAATATCTTCTTGCTTATTTACCTGTTTGTGCAGTGGGATCTGATAGGTAAGATAATTTTCTGCCAAGTCCTTATTATAAATCTTAAGCCTTTCTGTTACCTGAATTTCCATTTTACCTGAAATATCAACCTCTATATATACGTCTCTGTAGATGATTTCTGCTGGTGCTTCTGTTTCTATTTTTGATTCTTGTTCTTCGATGTCCTGAATTGATATTTTTCCAAATGTATATTTCTGTGAATACATTAATGAAGTAAGGCAGGCAATAAACAAAATAGTTAGTGTGTTTTTCATGATTTTTTAATTATATTTACTTTTGACTGGTCATTTTTAAGTATTGTATTTCTAAATTTGACATATTCGTTAAACTTATCTTTATTATATCTTCCTTTATTAATGTATAGTTTCCTTGTTACTTTTAAAATTTCGTTTTCCAGATGAAAATTTAGGCTATAAAACCCAAACTCTGATACTGCAAGTATATTCCCCGGTACTGTAGTGAAAGTATATCCCTGCGGAGGTGTAAAGGAATAAGAATGTTCATCCTTGTATCCAAAACTTATTTCCAATGGTAATTTTCTGTTACTGTCTTTTTGATAATTCGATTTTACGGGTTTAAACGGAACAGCGTCAAAATAAATCTCATTACCAATTATTTTAGCATAATTGTTTATTTCCAATTCCAATTCTGTAGTTAGTAAACCTTTATCTCTATCATTATTTACCGTACAACGTTTATAATTTTTGATATTTAATTCAGAGAAAAAATCTTTATAATATTCCTGTAACTTTTGAGATTTTAAACTTGTAAAAAATAAATTATTAGAATATTGTAATCCTTTATAAATAAGACTTCCATTTAAAGCAGCATTCCCATTTTTTTCTATATTGATTGAAAAGTTTATATTTTCAGTATTGTCAATTGAATTGTATTTTTTACTGGTGATTATTTTAGCTCCTTCTTCTGAGACAACTAATGCATTTCTATTTGCTGTTGAGCTGGTCAGATGATTAAATGCTAGGTTCTGTGAAGTATTTTCTAACCAAATGGTATCATTTTTTACAGGTATCGATAAAATTACATGATTACCTGCCATTTTAGGAAAATCTTTATCAAAATTACGCTCCGAATCTCCTGAATAAATAATTGTATAATAAGCCTTAATTCCTATTTCATGTAAAATACTTTGCATATAATTTGTAAGTCCTTTACAATCACCATAGCCTTTCATATATACTTCGGTAGCATTCATCGGTTGCCAGCCTCCGATTCCTATAGATACATTTATATAACGTGTACGATCCTGCATAAATTGATAAAGTGCTTTAATTTTATCTTTATCACTGCTTTGATTATTGATTAAACCTCTTACTTCTTTTTTTACTTGTTCTGAAAGTTGTTGCCTTGGACGTAATAGATCGGAATACATCCATTTTCCAAATTCATCCCAACTTGAAAAGCCTCCCTCTCTACCTGCTAAACTAAATTCTGAAAGAGAAAAAGATACTTTGGGTGTTAAAATATCTAAAGATGGTGCTAAGGGCTCATGAGTAAATGAAGGTATATTATTTACAAAATATTTCCAGCCGGTTTCTGTTTTTTCTTCATTAATTTCATATAAATCAGAAGTATACTTTTTAAAACGTAGCGCTATACCCGATGTATTTAACACGGTATACGATGAGTTTTCAACGGAAACGTTGAAAGTTGATAAGGGGACATAATCTTTTATAAAAACTGTGTTTGAGCTTTCTTTGGTTGTAGAAATTTCAACGGTATAAGGATAAGAGACAGGATAATACTTGTAATATAAGTATCTATCATCTGTATATAAGCTATTCCCATCACTAGAACTTATATCCAGAAAATCAGACCGTTTTAAAGTTTTAATTTTTTTCCCGTCTTTGTCATAGATTATAATTTGTAGTTTCTTTATTTTAGTATGTGCATCGTAAGGAAAATATAGGTTTGAAAATTCATCTTTGCTTTTATTCAGAACTGTAACACTTATTTCTTCTGAAATCTCCATTTTCTTACGAGATAATATTTTTACTATAGTTTCATCATTTCTTATAACCGCAGAGGAAGTAAGCAAAAAATCTTTATTGATATTGGAAACCGGAAATTTTTGTGAATATAAATAATACGGAATAGATAAAGTTATTATATATAAATATATAATTTTTATGGCTGTGTTCATATGAAAGGCAGTTTTACTTACAAAAATATGAATTTCTTTACATTAACAAACTATGATTAATTTCTTACGTCAAACTATTGATAGATTCCCGCTATTTAAAAAATCATTCTTATCTTTGCATACAGAAAATTTGTTAGTATAATACATATATTCTGTACATTTTTGAAATCTATTTTTATCTTCGGTTTTTAGATAAAACAAAGTCTTATGGAATTATAAACACTAATTTTTTTCTGGATTTAAATAGATAATTATTCCTTTACAATATCATGAAATACAAACGTATATTACTGAAACTAAGCGGAGAAGCTCTAATGGGTGAGCAACAATATGGAATTGATTCCAAAATTCTTCAAAATTATTCTCATCAAATTAAAGAAATATCCGAACTAGGTGTTGAAGTTGCTATCGTTATTGGCGGAGGTAACATATTTCGCGGAATGACCGGTGCAGCTACGGGCATTGACAGGGTTCAGGGAGATTATATGGGGATGCTGGCAACTGTTATCAACGGGATGGCTTTACAAAGCGCTCTGGAATCAACAGGTGTTAAAACCCGACTTCAAACTTCCATACGAATGGAGCAGGTTGCAGAACCTTTCATTAAAAGAAAAGCGGAACGCCACTTGGAAAAAGGAAGAGTAGTCATTTTTGGAGCTGGGACCGGTAATCCTTATTTTACAACGGATACAGCAGCTACTTTAAAAGCAATAGAAATTAATGCTGATGTTATTTTGAAAGGAACCCGTGTAGATGGTATTTATAACACTGATCCGGAGAAAGATGAAAATGCTGTGAAATTTAATAGTATATCTTTTGAAGAAGTATATGAAAAAGGATTGAAAATTATGGATATGACAGCTTTTACTTTAAGTCAGGAAAATAAAATTCCAATCATTGTTTTCGATATGAATAAAGATGGCAACCTGAAAAAAATTGTGGAAGGAAAAGAAGTAGGAACTTTAGTTACTATTTAACTAATTAATATTTTATATTTGCAGGGCGATCTTATTTTTAAATAAATCATGGAAGAATTACAGTTAATCATTGATACTACTCAAGAAAGCATGGATGCATCTATCAAGCATCTGGAAATTGCTTTCAACAAAATACGTGCAGGAAGAGCAAACCCTGCCATGCTACAATCTATTTTAGTGGACTACTATGGGGCTCCTACTCCATTGTCTCAAGTGGCAAATATTTCTGTCCCTGACGGAATGACTTTAAGCATACAACCTTGGGAAAAATCTACATTAGGAGCTATTGAAAAAGCCATTTTTCAAGCCAATTTAGGTTTCACTCCTAATAATAATGGGGAAACCATTATTATCACCATACCTCCGTTAACAGAGGAAAGAAGAAGGGATTTGGTTAAACAAGCTAAATCTGAATCTGAAAATTCAAAAATCGGTATACGAAAAGCCAGACAGGAAGCCAATGCCGATATTAAAAAACTGGAAAATATTTCCGATGATCAAAAAAAGGACTCTGAAGAACAAATCCAGATTTTAACCGATAAGTATGTGAAATTAACAGATGAATATCTGGTAAAAAAAGAAAAAGAAATAATGACGGTTTAATATTTTTTAAAAATTATTATCTTTAAAAAGCCGTTTATTTAGTAATCGGCTTTTTTATTTTTTTAAATTAAATCATAACAAAAAAATGTCAAAAAAAGTAACTATTATAGGATTAGGATTAATTGGAGGTTCCATAGCTCTGGATCTAAAAAAGTGCGGTTTTGCTCATCAGATTATTGGTGTGGATAAATCTAAAAAACATGAACATGAAGCTATTGAGTTAGGTATTGCGGATAAAATATTACCCATGAAAGAGGCTATTGAAAATTCTGACCTGATAATTTTAGCTGCTCCGGTTGATGCCAGTCTTAAGCTACTTCCTAAGATTTTGGATATTATCCCATCCAATGTGTATGTAATGGATGTTGGATCTACCAAGTCTTCTTTAATTGATGCGGTTAGAGATCACCCTAATCGTAAATCGTATGTTCCTTCCCATCCTATGGCTGGTACGGAATACAGCGGACCATCAGCAGCATTTCACAATCTTTTTAAAGATCGTGTTGCTATTATCTGTAACTCTGAAGAATCTCATCCTAAAGCAGTTAATCTAGTTTCTGAAGTTTATTTTCATCTGGGCTCCCGTTTAATTTTGATGGATTCTGAATCTCATGATGAACATGTAGGATATGTATCTCACCTATCTCATGCAATTTCTTATGCTTTAGCTGTAGCCGTTCTTGAAAAGGAAAAAGATGATGCAGCCATCTTCAACCTTGCAGCAGGAGGTTTTTCCTCAACTGTACGTTTGGCTAAAAGTTCTGTTGATATGTGGTTACCCATCTTTGAACAAAATTCTAAATATGTTCTTCCTATTCTGGATACTTATCTTCAGAAACTTAATCAATTCAGATCTTATCTGGAAAATGGAGAAACAGAAAAATTATCCGGTTTTATTAAGGAGGCTAATCGTATAAAATCGAAACTCGAAAAAAAATAGATATTTTATTTAGTCATCGAAATCATTAGGATATCTTCTTTTCACTTTTTCAACAGCTTGCAAAACTTTAATTTCATTAATCTTTTGAAATTCCATTAATTTTTTTGATATTTCATCGGAAAAAGGAGAGAGGATTCTTGCAGCTAATATTCCTGCATTTTTTGATGCATTTAATGCAACGGTTGCTACAGGAATACCATTAGGCATTTGAAGGATAGAGAGTATAGAATCCCATCCGTCTATGGAATTAGATGATTTAACAGGTACTCCTATAACGGGTAATGTTGTCTGCGAAGCTACCATGCCTGGTAAATGAGCGGCTCCTCCAGCGCCAGCAATGATAACTTTTAATCCTCTTTGATAAGCAGTTTTTGCATATTCTGTCATCCGGTCAGGAGTGCGATGTGCTGAAACGATAGTTAGTTCATAAGGAATTCCTAATTCTTTTAATATTTCAGTGGCGGGTTCCATAACCGGAAGATCACTATCACTTCCCATAATTATACCAACTATTGCTGTTTTCATTTTGAAATTACTTTAACATTAGACTTTATTTCCTGAATTTTATTTTCTATTTCATCTTTGGAGGTTCCAACTACGGTAACATGTCCCATTTTCCTTCCGGGCTTTGTGATTTTTTTCCCATAAAGATGTATGTAAACTCCCGAAAGTTTAACAATTTTATCTAAACCCTGATACACTACTTCTCCCTCGTATGCGGATTCCCCTATGAGATTAACCATTGCAGCATATTCCTTTGTAGCTATATCTCCTAAGGGTAAATTTGTCAAGACTCTTAACATTTGATCATATTGTGAAGAATAATTAGCTTCAATGGTTTGATGACCACTATTATGTACCCGAGGAGCTATTTCATTAATAAGTATTTCGTTATTTTTCAATAAAAATAATTCCACACAAAAAATCCCCGGAGTATGAAAAGCTTCCACTGCTTTTAAACTGATATCTTTTGCTTTGTGTGCTAAATCCTTATCTAAATCTGCAGGAGAAAACAAATAATCTACCAAATTCAACTTTTGATCAAATACCATTTCGACAACATCAAAAACTTTTACTTCTCCATTAGCATTTTTAGAAACTATAACCGAAAGTTCTTTTGCTATATCAGCAACCTCTTCAATTACCGAAGGTTCATCCCACATTTTATTCATCTCTTCCTCATTTTTAATAACCTGTACTCCTTTTCCATCATATCCCCCTACTCTAAGTTTTTGAACAAATGGATAAGAAATAGCAGATGAAGGTGTTAATTCATCCTTATTATCTATTAAAAAAAAGTTTGCCGTTGGTAAATGGTTTTCTTTATAAAAATTCTTTTGAAGTCCTTTATCTTTAATTATTTCCAAGCAATTAGGTCCGGGAATAACAATTTTTCCTTGTTTTTCCAGTTCCCGAAGAGCTTCTACATTTACATTTTCAATTTCAATGCTTACCACATCTTTATCTTTACCAAACTCAAGCACAGTATGATAATCTTTAAAATCACCCTGTGTAAAATAATTTTTGAATATAGAGCAAGGTCCTGAAATATCAGGTTCCAGAAAAAAAATTTCATATGGATAGTTCATAGCATTCTGCATAAACATCCTACCCAGCTGTCCGCCTCCAAGAATACCTATTTTCATTTTATAAAGATTTATGTTGTCGTACAAATATAAAAATATAGACTTGATATTAGGTAATAAAGGCTACAAAAGCTTACATCTTTAGAATAATTGAATTAGAGTATTACAATTTACAGTTATCTTGCATAAGTATGTATACTGGATTGCGCAGAGGGCAAATAGTTAACCCCTATCCAGGCTATCATAAGCAGCAGAAATGCAAAAGGAAGGAGAAAAAGTGCCGTTTTTAAGTATTTTTTTCTCAGCCTTATATGTATATAAATCAGATAAGCACATGCAGTAATAAAAGCCCAGGTTTCTTTAGGATCCCAAGACCAGTAGTGACCCCAGGCTTCTTTCGCCCAGATTGCGCCTAAAAGCATTCCGAAGGTAAGAAATGCAAAACCTATATAAATAATATTATCAATAAATTCTACCAGTTTATAATTAATTGCCTGCTTTTTTAAAAGCATAAAAATTTGTACTAAAGCTGCAATCGTTGCTGCTCCTAGTGTTGCATATGAAAATATATAAATTGACACATGTGGGATAAACCAAAAACTTTGCAATGCAGGCATAAGATTTTTTGAATGGATTTCAGGTTTGAAATAATTTATAAGTACAAATAGGATTGCCATGAACATACTAAATCCTAAAAGCCATCGATATTTCCAATGTTTGTATGTAATATATCCGATAAATGACAAAAAGAAAGCATACCACAAACGAGTTTCACCCATGGTTCTCAGGGGAGGTCTTTCCAGTTCATGCCATAATAGAGCTATAAAAATACCCAGTAGAATAACAGCTGACATCATACATACATCTGATAACCATTTAAACCTTGGGATATAAACCGAAACAGAACCAGCTATTCCCAAAATACAGAACGGCAAAGCAAAAATTATAAAGCTATCCCAAATCATAATTACTATTTGTTTTATTTCCTTTCCACAATAAACTTATACTACCCAACGCCAGAATTATCATCCCTATATATACGTAATTAACCCATGGATCATAGACTAATTCAAAACTACTATAATTTGAAACTTTACCTGCTTTTTCATCATATCCGTATTGGTAAATAGACCAGTCTCCTATTTTAATAGGTTTATTAACTTCCAACAAATATGAAATTTGTTCTGAAACCTTTTCATTATTGTTTGGCTTTTTAGTAACAGTTATATCTGACAAAAACTTTTTGGGTTCCGGCTGGGTCATTACCAGGGTATGCAAGCTATCCAGTTGTAAAGTTTGATATATAATATACGGACTTCCAGAGCTTATCCAGCCTTCTTTGGTAAATCCTGTTTTATTACTTTTAATTTTAACCAAGGCTGCAGGGCAAGATCCGGTCATTTTTCTTTCCTCAAAGTAATTGTCTTTCCGCATAGCATCGTGAATATATCGTTGTACAAGTACTTCATATTCTCCCATTATACTGGTTACACTATGTTTAGCTTCAATTTGAACATAGTCAGGATTTTCAACTGGAAGTGGTTTTCCTATTTTATCTATAATTACGAGCTTAGGTTTATATTCCTCCATTACAAAATCGTTGAGACGAATAGCCAATGGAAGTTCCAGACTTTCTCCATTTTTATTATACACACGCCATTCTGTTTCTCCCTTGTTTACATACATTTGAAATTTCTTTATATCAGCAGCTCCCAAACCTGCGAAAAACAATATCATCCACAGGCCAAAATGATTGAGGTAAAATGCATAATCCGACCATTTAAATTTTTTACTTTTTCTTATAATAAGTGCCCCTAAAGAAATTAACGATAGACTATATACAATAGCAAATAACCAGGATGACGTCATACTATTAAATCTTAGTTTTATGATTAATTGAGAAAATATAGTTGCTTCATCGAGAGCAGATTGTGGGATAAGCCCCATGAATAAAGCCAGTAACATAAAAAATCCAAGTACGGTAACCGAAAAAGGAATGCCTGATATCCACTGATATATATAATTATTACTCCAAAAAGAAAAAAAACTTAAGCTAATGATAATAAACAATCCGCAATAAATATTTACCGGATAACTTAGTAATTCTAATGGAAATTCTCCGCATAAAACTTGTAAAACTATTCCCGTAAAACAGAGACCAGCTAAAAATAAAACGCTTTCCTTATATGCCCAAGGGAATTGCCACAGCTTTTTTTTTCTTCTTTTTTTCATTTACTATTGCTTAAAAAAAGCCCTTATTTTATTTTTAAATAAGGACTCTATTCAATTAAATAAATTATCTTATTTTGAAACTAATCTTTTTTTATCTCTGGCAGTTTTCACCCAGACTGGAACTACCGTCTCAATCCAATTCTTTTTCTTAGCTTCAAGTACTGGCATATCAAGACCTATATACGATTGGGCTTTTGCTTTCGTCGATAAATCAGGCATAGGCACTTCCTCCTTTATTCCTATACTTGTTAAAACCCTCTGTATTTCTATCTGTGCAAGTAATGATTTATCTAAGCTGTGAGAAAGTATCCTTTGTGTTTCTACAGGTGCATGGAAAGATGCTCCGTGAGATGCAACTCCAAAATCCCATCGCCATTGTGCCTGACGGATAAGTTTTAAAGAGGATTTCATTTGATTTTCTGTTGCTCCATGCTCCCATGCATATTTAGCCATTACGTGTGCTTTAACAAGTTCTTTTTCAACCCTATCACGTGTTTCCAATATTTTATCCTGTCTGTCATAGACATATTGTTTTAAATTTGCTTCACTGTCTCTATGACAAGTCTGACAAGTATTTGCTACATTTTGTAAAGGACTCATCAGGTGATGATCGGAAACTTTAATTGCTCCCTCAGTTTTGTAAGGCATATGGCAGTCGGCACAAGAAACTCCTTTCTGCCCATGAATACCCATGGATGCGATTTCGTAATCCGGATGTTGTGCTTTAATAATTGGTGCTTTACTAAGTGCATGAGTAAAATCTGAAAAATTAGATTCATCGTAATACTCTTCCATAGCCTCCATAGACATTCCTTTGTCCCAAGGTAGTGTAAGATACTTTCCGTCTCCTTTGAAATAATACTCCACGTGACATTGGGCACAAACTAAGGATCGCATTTCCTGAGTTGAAGCTTGTCTAATATCTTTGCCCTGACGCTGAAAAGCCTCAACGAGAGCAGGGCGTGTAATTACTAATCCCATGGTCTTAGGGTCATGACAATCGGCACAACCTATAGGATTAACAATTTGATTTCCTAAAGCTCCCCATTTCGTTTTATAAAAATTTTCCACTCCCAATTCTTTCATCATTCTGGGAACATCGGGACTTTTACATGTCCAACAGGTAGCTGGCTGCGGTCCATCTTGTGGAGAAGAGGGAGTTCCTGTTCTTAATGTATTCCTATTGTCTTCAATGGCGTACATATGCCCTCTCGGAGCTTTATAATCCTGAGAAAACAAGTACCCGGCCCATAGAACAACCATATTGGGACGAGAGGCTAAAATATCCTCCTCCTGATTACCCATATGCTTACTTCTGAAATCCATTTTTGCAGTTTCCTTCCATGTTTCATATTCTCTCGGGTAGTTTTCTCCCCAAATCTCATTACGGGCTTCAATCCCATTAATGTCAACTTTTTTATTAGCATACAAAGTAGCTATTTCCGCTCTTCTTTGCGTGATGGAAGCAGCAAGTAATCCTAAACAGAATACTACTCCTAAAACTACTATAAACAATATCCAGCCCCAAACAGGTTTTCGCTTTCTCGTTGCCATATTTTCACTTTTAATCTTAATTTATTTTATTATTCTCTTTTTCCTTTTGTTTCTCTGTTAACCTCATCAACCAATCTGGAACGGGTGAAGGAGGTAAAGGCACTATTGCACTGGGAGAAGAATTAATATTTATATTTTTGGTGTGTGGCACTTCCGTATGACATTCCCAGCATGCTTTGCCATCTCCTGCCAATGTGTGAGTATAGTTAATTTTCCCAGTATTGACCATGGAGGTATTTAAGTCTGAATGACATCGGATGCAGTTATTCATAATTACTTCATAACTTTCCTTACGAGGTCTAATGACCTGAGGCTGCATATCTAATGTAAATACAGCAGCATGATACAAACCGTCCTTAGCTTTGAATGCATATTTGGATATTACATTGTTATGAGGAACATGACAATCATTACAGTTTGTCACTCTGCCATGTGAACTATGCTGCCAGGACTGATAATAGGGTGTCATAATATGACAATTCACGCATGCTTTTGGATCATCTGAAAGATAAGATGTTGCCCGTGAAATATAAAATAGATAGGCTATAAGTCCACAGCCTACACTTATTAACAAAAAAATGGGAAAAACAAATTTTTTAGGTATTTTTTTAAGAATCGTCATATTTTATACCATTTACCTTGACGACAAAGATAATTGGCTTCAAAATATTTTAACGAATCAATAATATTGAGATTGATCAGTTTTCGTATTGATTAAAATCATTAAAATTAAATTATTTGGAATGATTCCAAATAATTTAAAATCAGTTGAGTAGAGTTTGGTTTGCTAAGTACATAATTTTGAGCCTCATGCCCAATTTTATTTCTTAATTTTTTATTTTTAAGAAGATCTGATATTATTATATCAAATCCTGACTGATTTTGAATTGTGATTGCTCCTCCGGCCTGAATTAATTCTTCGGCTTCAATAAACTTATGATAAACAGGTCCAAAAATAACCGGTGAACCAAAAACTGCAGGTTCTAACACGTTATGAACCCCTTCTTTTCCGAATGCACCGCCTACATATGCAATATCTGCATACGAATATACCTTGGTTAATAAACCAACGGTATCCAGAATCAATACTTCAAATTCATCTAAATTCTGATCTATTATTTCTGTATAAAGAATAGTTTTTAGTTTTAGTTCCGACTTAAGATTTTTAATATGTTCCACATCCATGTTGTGAGGAGCAATTATCCACTTACAGTTAAGCCGGGTATCCAAGTTCACATACTTTTCCAAAACAATATCATCCTCTTTCCATGTACTTCCGGCAACCAATAAAATATGGTCATCTTTAAACTTTTCCAACCATGATAAATGATTATCTCGATTCAAAAGCATTTTCACCCTGTCAAATCTTGTATCCCCTGAAACTATAACTTTCTCTATTCCAATAGATTTGAGCAGTATCTTAGATTTTTCATCTTGAACAAAAAAGCAGGAAATATTTTTCAGTACTGAAACCATCCATTTACCGACTGGCTTAAAATAAATCTGATTTTCCCTAAAAACTGAAGATATAAAAATAATTGGAATCTTTGTACTGGATAGTCTGATAAGCAAATTATACCAAAAATCATACTTAACAAAAATTGCTATTTCCGGATGTAAATTTTTTATAAGCATTTCTGCATTGTATGCTGTATCTAAAGGAAGATAAAACACTAAATCAGCCCAAGTATTATCTTTGACAACTTCAAAACCTGAAGGTGAAAAAAAACTAATGGCAAATTTGTAATCCGGATATCTCTCTTTTAAGGCTGTCAGCACAGGAAGACCTTGTTCATACTCTCCTAACGAAGAAGCATGCATCCAGATAACCTTATCATCCGGCTTAATCTTATCCTTTATTAAGGTAAACACATTTTTTCTTCCATTTACCCATAATTTTGCTTTGGGATGAAAAATTGAAGCTACTCTCATTCCAAATCCTAAAAAATAAATGCTTAGTTTATATATAGTGTGATACAATTTTTCATATTTATTTTAAACAATAATTAATCACATAAGTCCAATTCCGATCTTTCTTTAATGTGATTTAAAACTCTCAAATGAATTTTATGTATGATAAAATCAGACCACAATTTCCAATATCCTGCAGGAGCTATATTTAATTCATACCAGGTTGTTCCGGATAATTGAGTTTGATTATCTCCGATACTTCTCAACTTAAACTCTCCTTTTTTTGATAAAAAATATCCTTTTAAATGAAGAGGCTGAATATTCCAAAAAGGGTTCATTTCATTCATGGGTAATGGTTGTCGTTCAACAGCAAATTTCAACTCATAAGGAGCATTCCACTCTGTAATTGGTTCGACAAAACTACCGGTTGTAAAATTGCAATATCTAATAGCTCCAATACCTCTCCCTTTTATTTTAGCATCGGTAGGATAAGAAATACCCGTTTTGAATATGATTTCTTTTGGTGGTAAAATTGAATCAAATTCTAATACATTGGTCCAAACATTTTCAACCGAAGAATTTATATCAATTTCCGTCGTAACTGAAATAAGAGCCGATGCTTTATTTTTAGAGTCGAAACTTAAAAACACCATTGAAGATGTCAGAAAAAAAACTGTCAGTAACTTTTCATTTACTTTGAATTTTTTCGCTACTGACTTACCTATAAGTGCTCCTAAGAGTACTAATAACAATAAAATGGGTAAAGCCATTATTATACATATGATCCCTTCCATTGCTAAGAATAACAATAAAAAAAGAGATATAGATAAATTTATAACAGCCTGATAATATACATTCCTTTTATATTTTATTTTAGTTACGTAAAATGATGGAACAGCTCCTAATAAAAAGGGTAAAAATATAAAGATGGTCAGACCGTAAACCGACAGATATTTAATTGATATTATTCCTAAAAGAAAACAACAGGTTATTGTTAGAAAATCGATCAAAATTTCTTTAAACATCTTTATATTTTCAATTTATTAAGACTTAAAAATCTGAATTTTTAAATACTAATAAGCAATGGCGAATAAAACACGTTTTTTAGACGGATTACCGGAATAAACACATTTTCCTTCTTCTTCTTTAGCATCTAAGGGGATACAGCGTATCGTAGCTTTCGTTTCTGCTTTTATTTTCTCTTCAACTTCTACAGTACCATCCCAATGTGCAGAAATAAATCCACCTTTTTCACTTAAAACTTTTTTGAAATCTTCGTAGGTATCTACTTCTGTTATTAAAGAATCTCTATGAGCTTTCGCTTTATTATAAATATTTTGCTGAATTTCTGTTAATAAATCCTGTATGTGCTGATCTAAACCATCCACAGAATGAGTATGTTTTTCAAGAGTATCCCTTCTTGCAATTTCCACCTGATTATTTTCCAAATCTTTAGGTCCAATTGCAATACGTACAGGTACACCTTTTAATTCATATTCATTAAATTTCCAACCCGGTTTGTATTCGGTTCTGGAATCAAATTTTACAGAGATTCCTCTACCTTTAAGATTATTTATTAATTCAGTGGCCACTGCAGATATTGCTTCCAATTGCTCATCGGTTCTGTGAATAGGAACTATAACCACTTGTATAGGAGCTATATTAGGAGGAAGTACCAAACCGTTATCATCGGAGTGAGCCATTATCAATGCTCCTATCAAACGTGTAGATGCGCCCCAGGAAGTTGCCCATACATATTCTTGTTTACCTTCTTTAGATTGATATTTTACATCAAAAGCTTTAGCAAAATTCTGTCCTAAGAAATGTGAAGTACCTGCTTGTAATGCTTTCCCATCCTGCATCATGGCCTCAATTGTATAAGTTTCTTCGGCTCCTGCAAAACGTTCAGCCGGAGATTTTAATCCCTTTATTACCGGAACTCCCATAAAATTCTCAACAAACTCAGCATAGACGCGTAGCATTTGCTCAGCTTCTGCTACTGCTTCTTCTTGAGTTGCATGTGCGGTATGTCCTTCCTGCCACAAAAATTCGGCTGTTCTTAAAAATAAACGTGTTCGCATTTCCCAACGTACCACATTTGCCCATTGGTTAACTAAAATAGGTAAGTCTCTATGAGATTTAACCCAATTTTTATAGGTATTCCAGATAATGGTTTCGGAGGTTGGTCTAACGATCAATTCCTCTTCAAGCTTAGCGTCTGGATCAACTATCACTCCGTTTCCATCGGGTGAGTTTTTAAGTCTATAATGAGTTACAACAGCACATTCTTTAGCAAACCCTTCAACATGGTCAGCTTCTTTAGATAAATAAGATTTAGGTATAAATAATGGAAAATAAGCATTTTCATGTCCTGTATCTTTAAACATCTGGTCCAATTGCTTTTGCATTTTTTCCCATATTGCATATCCGTAAGGCTTAATAACCATACACCCCCGAACACCGGAGTTCTCTGCCATATCCGCTTTTAATACCAATTCATTATACCATTTGCTATAGTCCTCCGCTCTTGATGTAAGTGTTGCCATATTGTAACTTAATTCTTATGTTTATTAAACTATTTCAATTACAAACTGTCATACTATTAACTAAAATTTAACGTTACTGTATATAAGGATACGTTTATTTTAATTGGTATGACTTTTGTATTTCTTTAACTAAATTTAGAGCAAAAATAAAATATATAAACTACTAAAAAAAATATCATGAAGATTATTACAAATAACTTAAAAAGATTTTGGCTGATATCGGGAGTCTCTCTGGTATTATCCGGCACCTTAACTTCATGTTATGTTGGTCAGACATCATATGCAGGGGAAGACAGTATATACTATAATCCTAATAGATCTAATCAATATAAAAGAAGCCAAAGCCAACAGTCTTACGGATATATTTATAACGATTCCAATAATTCATCGAGTAATGATGATACAGAAGTACGAATTGGAAAGAAATATATAGCACCGAGGACAAATACTGAGGAACTTTTATACGATCAGGAATCTGACAATTCAAATTATTCCTCAAACAATAACAACTCTTACAACTATTCTCCCAATACTAATAGCGGATGGGGCGATGATGGAGGTACTGTTATAAACAATTATTATTACGGAAACAGCTATGGATGGAACTCTCCATACTATGGTTCTTATTACTGGAATTCTCCTTATTGGGGGTGGGGTAATTACTGGCGTCCGGGTTGGAGCTGGGGTGTTTCTGTTGGATGGGGATGGGGATCTATTGGCTGGGGTTCCAGCTGGTGGGATTATCCTTCTTACTGGGGAGGTGGCTGGTACCGACCATGGGGCTGGGATTATTACAGCTACTACCCAAGATATTACGGCAATTACGGTCCTCGTTCTGTTGCTTACGGCGGAAGAAGTTCGTCTTATTTAGGGCAGTCTTATAATGCTTCCCGTTCCAGACAAATGCAGGACGTTCAAAGAAGAAATTCCCGAAGTGAAATTATAGCTTCAGCAAACAGAACAAATTCAGCTGTTCAAAACGGGAGAACTAACAGTAATATCTATAATGGTAGCAGAAGTAACTCTTCTATAAGTAATTCCCGTGGTTCAATTTCCAACGGAAGCAGAAGTAATTCTTCTATTGGAAGCAGCAACTCTACAAGCAGAAGCAATTCTATTGGAAGCAGTAGAAACAATTCTATTGATAATAGCAGAAGTAGCAGTTCTACTAGCAGAAGTAATTCTATTGGAAGCAGCAGCTCTAACAGCGGAAGTAGAAGCAACTCATATGAAGGTAGCAGAAGTAGTGCTATAGGTGGAAACAGCAGAAGTAGCTCAAGTTCTTCCTCATCACGAACTCCAACGTATTCAGCTCCAAGTTCAAGTAGCCGAGGAGGATTTGGCGGTGGCAGCTCTATGGGTGGTTCCCGTTCTGGTGGTAGTTCTATGGGAGGAGGTTCTCGTGGTTCTATGGGCGGAAGTAGAAGATAATCTAATATTTACATGAAAATAATTACTAAATATGAATACTAAAATAATCTATGGATTTGTTTTACTGGCAATAGTTCAGTCTATCGGTAAGTCACAGACAACAGACTTTTATCCAAATGATATATCTGATGCATTGAATGCATATGGCAATACTTTTGATGCTGTGGGTACTGCACGCTTTATAGGTATGGGAGGATCTATGGGAGCACTGGGAGGAGATCTCAGCGCAGTAGAAATGAACCCTGCAGGCTTAGGTGTTTACAGAGGTTCTGAAGCAAGCATATCTGCTAGCGTACTTTCCAATAAAAATACTGCCTCTATGGGGTCCTCATATTCTAATTCTGATACTAATTTTAATTTTCCAAGTGCTGGTTTTGTACTTGCTTTAGGTGGTAATTCAGAAATATGGAAATTTAACGTTGGGGGTAGCTTTTCATACCAAAGACTTGATAATAGTGTACAGTTTTCAAAAAATGATAATATTAATTATCAATATCCTGATGTATCTGGAGTTGACAGAACCTATCGGTTTGAAAGTCTTGAGCAATATACTAACGGATACCGTTCTAAGGCTAATATAACTTTTGCAAGTAATTTACAGGATATCCTATATTTAGGGATTGGCTTAGACTGGCATTATTTGAACATGGACAGAGAAACAAGATATTCTCACCGTAACACTGTTGACGGAGAACTTATGAGTTTTAACGAGCAATTAACTCCTTATCGTCAAGAAAACAACGGAGTTGGACTTCGTGTAGGTATTTTAGGTAAAATAACACCCGAAATAAGGCTTGCGGCTGCCTATCACTCACCTATCTGGTGGTCAAATATGAAATATGATTATTTATCTTATACTTTAGATGCTAATAATGATATTGTTCAGAATTATTGGTATTATGACAATTATAAGTTAAACTCTCCCGGTAAAATAGTATTAAGTGGAGCTTTTGCTTCAGATATTATAAACGAGAATAATTCATTGGCGGTTAATCTTGATTTTATTAATTATTTTAATAAAGATATTAACTTTAAAAGTGATTATGATTATCAGCTAAACAATAATTTTGTTAATCATTCTATTCAGGGTTCGCAGGAATATCGGGCAGGTGTTGAATACAGATATAAAGAACTTAAACTAAGAGCCGGGTATGCATATGCCTCTTCACCTGTGAAAAACAAGTCTGTAGGTGGTTATTATGACAACAGTCTGACCAGTTCAATTGTCTATCCTAAAAATTATATGGCAGGAGAAAAAAATAAATTGTCATTTGGAGCGGGATATGACGTAGGACCATTTTTTATAGATCTAGCTTATCAATACATTAAATCTGATTATTACACTTCTTTCTCTGGTGAATATTTTAATTATTATGATAATTCGAGGGTAACCGTAGTTGAAAATGATAGACCCATTTTAGGAAAAGTTAAAAATGTTCAAAATAATTTTATCCTTACTCTTGGGATGAGATTTTAATATGATTTAAAATATATAAAAAAGGCTGACTCAATGGTCAGCCTTTTTTATTGTAAATTACTTATTATTTTTAAGCAAATCTCTAATTTCAGTTAACAAATCTTCTTGTGAAGGCTTTGGTACTTCTTTTTCTTTAGAAACTTTCTCTTCTTTTTTCCTCATAGCGTTAATTCCTTTAATGATAAGGAACAAAGAAAATGCTACAATTAAAAATGACAAACATGTTGATAAGAAGTTTCCATACTTAACCGCTGTTCCCGGTATCGTCAACTGGGATAAATCATCCAGATTGGCTGCTTTTAATGCCGGAGTCAGTATTAACGGAGTAATAATATCATCTACCAAAGATGAAACTATTTTGTTGAAAGCTCCTCCAATAATAACCCCTATGGCTAAATCGACTACACTGCCTTTTAAGGCAAATTCTTTAAATTCTTTAATAAAGCTCATTTTTAATCTTAATTTTAAATAAAATTCATGACTTTTGCCATGATTACAGCTTGTTATGTTTCAAATATTATTCCAAAATTATCATCTAAAACAATTCTACCTTCCCGTTTCTCATTTGATTCGGGAAAAATCAAACCTTTAATTTTTAATGTTTTCCGCTTAGTAATTAAATCAGAGATCTGTTTTGTTGTTAATTTTTTTCCATATATTTCAAAGGGAATTTTAAAATTACAATTTTTATAATCACTACATCCATAAGCTGATTTCCCTTGAATTAAAGTATGAGTGCTACATTTTGGACAGGTTATTTTAGAAATATCGGTTTCATTTTTACTTGTGATTGTTTTAGTTTTACCTTTTAGCTGACTTTCCGTCTTTTCGACAACAGATATTCTCCGAAATTTACTGTTCTTTACCTCTTCTGTTAAATGAGTAACCATTTCGATTAATTCATTTTTAAAAATATCCAATTCATATTCTCCTTTTTCAATCAATCTGAGTTTTCTTTCCCAAACACCTGTAAGTTCAGCGCTTTTGAGTAAATCATTCTGAATGGTATCTATTAAGTCTATACCTGCCTGAGATGCATATACATTTTTTCTTTTTTTCTCTATGTATTTCCTACGAAAAAGCGTCTCTATTATATTTGCTCTAGTAGAAGGTCTTCCGATACCATTATCTTTGAGCAGTTCTCGCATTTCTTCATCTTCAACCTGTTTTCCGGCTGTTTCCATTGCTCTAAGTAGAGTTGCCTCAGTAAAAGGTTTGGGAGGAGTAGTTTTACCCTGGTGTATAAATGGTTCATGCGGTCCAGTTTCTCCTGCGACAAAAACCGGCATCGTTTTTTCTTCTTCAACTTTATCCGTTTTCTTATCCTGAATATAAACTTCCCTCCAGCCTAATTCCAAGATCTGTTTGCCTAAAGCTTTAAAAGGAAGCTCTCCTACTTTCGCTACTACTAAGGTATTCGATATTTTACATTCAGGATAAAATACGGAAATAAACCTGCGGGCAATAAGATCGTAGATTCTTTTTTCATCTGAATTTATATATTCAGGAAGAACATCCGTAGGAATTATAGCATGATGATCAGTTACTTTAGAGTTATCAAACACGGCTTTAGACATAGGAATAGGCTGAGAAAGTAAATATCGGGTAAATTTTTCATAGAATTTCATACTTGCCAAAATTCCTTGAATTTGAGGATATAAATCTTCAGACAGATATGTGGTATCTACACGAGGATAGGTTACAAACTTTTTTTCGTATAGACCCTGAACCAATTTAAGGGTATTATCTGCTGAAAAACCATATTTTTTATTAGCTTCTACCTGCAAAGAGGTTAAATCAAAAAGACGTGGATTTTTTTCTTTCCCTTCTTTTTCTTCAAAAGAAACAATTTCAAAAGGATGATTTTTTAAATATTCCAACCCTTTTTTTGCTTTTTCCTCTGTTTTAAGCCTTTCAATATCAGCATTAAATTCTGTTTCACGATAAAGAGTCTTCAGTTCCCAATATTCTTCAACTACAAAAGCATCAATTTCTTTTTGTCTTTGAACTATCATTGCCAAAGTAGGAGTTTGCACCCGGCCAATGGAAAGCAATGTTTTTGAAACCGCAAATTTTTTTGTAAAAAGCCTGGTTGCATTTATACCCAAAAGCCAGTCACCTATTGCTCTGGCACTTCCTGCTGAATATAAATTTTCATATTCTGAGGAATCTTTTAAGTTATTAAATCCTTCTTTAATGGATTGCTCTGTCAGTGAAGATATCCAAAGCCGCTTTACAGGAACCTTGCATTTGGCTTTCAGCAATACCCATCGCTGAATCAATTCCCCTTCTTGCCCTGCATCCCCGCAATTAATAACTTCATTACAATCATGGACAAGCTTTTCTATAACGTGAAATTGTTTTTCAACTCCTTTATTTTGTATTAACTTAATTCCAAAATTTGCCGGTATAAGAGGTAGATCCTCTAAATACCAGGATTTCCAATTGGGATTGTAATCATGTGGCTCTTTTAAAGTACATAAATGACCGAATGTCCAGGTTACTCTATAACCGTTTCCCTCGAAATATCCGTCTTTTCGGTCTCTGGCTCCGACTATCTGGGCTATATCTTTTGCTACACTAGGTTTTTCAGCAATACAAACTATCATTATCTTGTCCAATTTCAACCTGCAAAATTGCAATTTTTTCTTTTAAAAAGAAAAACATCCTTCAGAACTATGACTGAGTCGAATCTGCAACAATACTCATCTGCCAATCAAAATTATCCGTCCATTCACCCTCATTTTTTCCTTTATAGCTCATTCCGAAATCTTTGAAGTTCAAAGTAAATCTTTCTGTATTTAAGTATAGATGCTGCTTTTCCTCCCTTAGGTTTGCCTTTACTGAAATAGTTTGTTTAATTCCACGTAACTCGACAACCATATCCAGCTGTGTATTATAATCTGATACTCCTTCTATTTTTTGAGATGAAATAATTTTTATCATTGAAACCGGGTATGTTGCTATATCTAAAAACTCTTTCCCCTTCATATTCTCAAGTAATTTTGTTCGTTCTTCTCTTTTTTCAATACTTTCATTTACCAAACTTGCCCAATCGACAACTAAACTTGCGTTTTTTAATTGTGTATTTGATATATTTAAAAACCCTTCTTTAAATTTACCCCAACCAAAATGACAAATATTCAGGTTATTTTTAATTATATAAATGGACCAGTTAATCTTACTTAACTTTAAATTTATTTTATAATTTTTAAGGTTTATGGCAGCTGATGTTATTTTTCCGCTGGCTGGAAGAGCATTTTTAGGGGTTTCGCTACATGAAATGAATAAAAACAATATAATCAGAAATCCTAAAAGTGGTTTTTTCATTTTTAATATTTTAAATTTGTGAAAGGAAATATTATCTTTTGATTAATCTAACGTATTAGTTAAGAGTTATAATATACTTCTATAAAAAATTTTTAAAACTTTTTTACAGGCTATTTATGTTAGAAATTAATGACTTATCATTTTCATACGATTCAGATAAGAAAATAATATCATCTCTTACCTTTCATGTTGAACAGGGAAATATGCTGGCTCTTATAGGTGAAAGCGGTAGTGGTAAGAGTACTATTCTGAAATTAATTTACGGCTTACTAGATTGGGAAAGCGGTGAAATTATTTACAATGGCCGTAAGCTTACCGGCTTCAAAGGAAATCTGGTACCCGGAGAATCTGAATTCAAATATCTGGAACAGGATTTCGGATTAATGCCTTATGCGACTGTAGGCGAAAATGTTGGGAAATTCTTATCTAATATAGATCTTAAAGAGAAACATGAACGCATTGTTTTTTTGTTAAGCCTGGTAGAAATGGATGAATATATAGATAGCAAAGCGGATAACTTAAGCGGCGGGCAAAAACAAAGAGTAGCTTTAGCTAAAGCTTTGGCTCAGACACCCTCTGTACTACTTTTGGATGAACCTTTTTCTCAGGTTGACACTTTTAAGAAAAGCATGTTAAAAAGAGCTGTTTTCGATTTTGCCAAAGAAAATAATATTTCTATTGTTCTTGCTACTCATGAAATTGAAGACGCTTTAGCCTTTGCTGATGAAATGATTATAATTAAAAAGGGAACTATTGTACAGAAAGGTTTACCCGCAGATATTTACAAAATGCCTGAAAATGAATATGTAGCTAATCTTTTCGGAGAAACCAACATACTTTCCAAAGAAGAATTTCCCGGCTTATCGGAATATACTCATCATTCTCCTGTACTTGTTTACCCTCATCAATTGATACTTTCAGATAACGGATTAAGGGTTAAAGTCTTAAAAAGTTACTATCTAGGAAGTCATTACTTGGTTGAAAGTATTTATAAGTTTAAACGAATCTGGTTTCACAGCCCTAATTTCTTCCCGGCTGGAGATGAATGTTTTTTGCAAATTGAAAATTTTCAGATTTTTGATTAAATACTTTTTTGATTAATTTTTTCTGCAAAAAAATTAAAAAAATTTTAAACTTTGTATGTAACAAATATGTAATTTAGCGCCCAATAATTTTTATATTAAAACACTATAATTGTAAGGAACTAAGTATATATTCTGTGAAAAAAGACCAAGCTTTCTACGTTCCGATTTTATGCCTGATATTTCTAGCAGGCCTGATAGCTTTACGCTATCTACCTCCTGTCACTGTTTTCGGGTATGAGTTGAAAACCATAGATATGTTTTCAGATGTAGAAAAGGAACCTGCTTCTGATATAAAAAAAATTGTTCCCAAGGTTGAACCTAAAGTTGAAATCCAATGCCCTAAAAATAAAATTTGTTTTGAAGATTATTCTGTGGATCAGAATATGTTTAAAACTTTATTTTTATCAATTGATAATTTAAAATCAGATACTCTAGGCAAAGTTCGTATCGCTTTTTTTGGAGACAGCTTTATTGAAGGGGATGTATTTTGTGGGGATTTCAGAGACTTATTACAAGAAAAGTTTGGAGGCATGGGGGTTGGATGGGTACCTGTCACTTCAGAGGTGTCTCAATTCCGACAAACAATAAAAGAAGATTTTAAAAATTATACAACTTTTGACGCTGTACATCAACCAAAGGAAAAAGTTCCCTATCCTCCTTTTGGTATTTGCACACAACCTTTACCCAACAACAGTGCTACCTATTATTCTACTCATTTTTCACCGCGAACTGATAAACTTCCGAATTTCAGGATTTTATATCAATCAAAATCTCCTTTCTCAGCTAAAGTTATTTCAGATGGTAATTCTCAAAACATTCAACTAAAAGCTGGTAAAAATATACAGGATCATTCTATACTTATAAATAAATCGAAAAAGGTCAATCTTACTTTCGCTTCAGATCCGAATATATTTTTGTATGGATTTTCATTTGAGGATAAATCAGGAGTGTATGTCGATAATTTTTCTTTAAGAGGTAATGCTGGCTTATCTCTTTTATCGAGTTCGAGTGAAATGCATAAATCTTTAAACCGGCTACAAGATTACAAACTAATCATTCTTCAGTATGGAGTTAATGCCGTGTCAGAAAAAACTAGTGACTTTGCATGGTATACTCGAATGATGAATAAGGTTATAACTGAAATGAAAGCTTCTTATCCTCAGGCAGGAATACTTTTAATCAGCGTTGGTGACAGAAGCAAAAAAATTAATGGATCTTATAAAACTCTTCCAACTATCAAATTAATGGTGGAAGCACAACGTGCAATTGCAGCTGAAAACAAAATTGCTTTCTGGAATATGTATGAAGCCATGGGCGGAGAAAGTTCTATGGTTGATTATGTAACTGCCAATCCTCCTAAGGCAAACAAAGACTATACACATATCAATTTTTTAGGTGGTAAAGAAATTGGAACTTTATTATTTAACAGTTTATTATTCGAATATGAAAAAGCAAAATCTAAATAAATCTGCCCTAATCCTTTTGGTGCTTTGTATTTGCTTTTTTCAAAAAGCGTATACTCAACAAAACTATCCTTTTATAAAAAAAGAGAAAAACGTTATACATAATGCTAAAGTTCTTGATTCTTTTTTCAATTCGCTGCGTAATTCAAAAAATAAACAAGTAAATATTGTTCATATAGGAGACTCACACCTTCAGGCGAATCACATAAGTCATGTTTTACGAACAAATTTCCAGACTTTGTTTGGTAATGCAGGACGAGGTTTGGTTGTTCCCTATCAGGTGGCGGGTACCAATTCTCCTGAAGATATTAAATCTTCTTCTCAGTTTGTATGGGCCGGAAAAAGAAACTGTAAGCCTTTACTCCCTCAACCAACAGGCATCGGAGGTATTACCATTGAAACTAAAGACTCAATATCAGCTTTTATGTTGGAACTTCCTGAAAAATATAAGTTTACTCATTTAGATATATTTTTTGAAAATGATGAGCATAGTTTTGATTTAAAAATTGAAGATACATTGAATCATCAATCCATATCTGTTAAAAATTTTATTACTTTAAAAGATAAAAACATATCGAAAATAAATCTATCTAAACCGACAAATAAAATTGAGTTTGTAAGTATCAAGTCTTTACCGATTCAAAATCACATGACTATATTGGGAATCAACACAAGAAATGATAATCCAGGAGTTATATATCACAGTATTGGTGTAAACGGGGCCGAATATTTTCATTATGATACTTCAGAATATTTTAATGAACAAACCCCTTTTCTCTCACCTGATTTACTGATTATTTCGTTAGGCACCAATGAGGCCTACAGAAAAGACAATGATTTTAACGAAGATATTATAAAGGAAGAAATTCAACATTTTATAGACAACTTAAAAAAACATAATCCGGGTGTGCCTATATTAATAACAACTCCAGCTAATGCTTACGTAAATAAAAAATATCAAAACGCCAGATTAAAAATTATACATGATATATTGGTTTCTTATTCTGATGAACAGCAACTCGCATATTGGGATTTACAGGAAGTAAGTGGTAATGCATCAAACTGGAAAAATTACAATTTATTCAGTAAAGATTTAATTCACTATAACATCAAAGGTTATCAATTACAGGGTAACTTATTATTTAACGCTTTAATTAACTCTTTTAACGAGTATGTTTCCAATAACCCATAAATATATCACCGTAAACGAAATTTCTAAAATCATTCCGGATCTCGACCTTCATAAGCTGATTGAGCAGTTTTATTTTAATCCTAAAGAGCCTTTAATTTTCAGTAGCGGATATTTTGTATTTATATTCACGGCTTTTATGATTGGGTATGCATTATTACATAAAACGCATTTCCCTAAGGTAATTTATGTAATTTTATTCTCGCTTTATTTTTACTATAGATCCAGCGGATATTACTATTTAATTTTAATTTTCTGCGTTTTTTTTGATTTTTTTACTGGACATTTAATCCATAGGGCACAAAAGAAAATAACGAGACAATTACTTCTCTTTTTTAGTCTTGCTGTTAACTTAGGAATTTTAATCCATTTTAAATACACTAATTTTCTTATAGATTCATTTAATACTGTTGCCGACACAGAATATAAAAAAATTGATATTTTTTTACCGGTTGGTGTTTCATTTTTCACTTTTCAGTCTATGAGTTATACCATAGATGTTTTCAGAAAAAAAATTGAGCCTGTGAAAAATTTACTTGACTACGGATTTTTTGTTTCCTTTTTTCCTCAATTAGTTGCTGGTCCTATCATACGTGCCTATGATTTTATACCTCAGCTCTATAAGCCTACCATTATTACCAAATCAATGATAGGAAGAGCTTTGTTTTTAATAAGTATAGGGCTTTTTAAAAAGTCAGTAATATCTGATTACATTGGCGTTAATTTTGTAGATCGAGTGTTTGATCAGCCTGAATTATATTCTGGAATCGAAAATTTATTCGGAATTTACGGATATGCGTTGCAAATCTACTGTGATTTCTCAGGGTATTCAGATATGGCTATCGGAATAGCACTTCTTTTAGGTTTTAAATTCCCTAAAAACTTTGACTCTCCTTATCAATCTCAAAATATTACTGAGTTCTGGAGAAGGTGGCATATTAGTCTTTCTTCTTGGTTGAAAGATTATTTATATTTTTCACTGGGAGGTAACCGTAATGGACATTTTATGGGATATTTTTTTCCTGTACTTTTTTTTACCGGTCTTATACTATGGGGTATCAATAGTGCCATTCATGAAAGTTACTGGCAAATCATCACTGCACTGATTTTTATACTTATTTTTGCTTCGTCGATTCTTTTATCTAAAGAAAAAAAGAAGGCATCTTACAGTAGCTTTAATCAAATGACAACTATGCTTTTGGGAGGACTCTGGCATGGTGCGTCTATGCGTTTTATTTTGTGGGGAGCCATGCACGGCCTTGCACTTTCTATTCATAAAACTTATATCAATTTATCAGGCTCATCTAAGACTGAAAACACTAAAAGTTATTTCTGGTTTCGTTTAATTGGTATTTTAATTACTTTTCATTTTGTATGTTTTTGCTGGATTTTCTTCAGAGTGTCAGACATGAACACAGCATGGCAAATGCTTACACAAATATTCCACAAATTTGAGCCTCACATTTTATTACAGATGGTAAATGGCTATAAACTGGTATTTGTTTTAATGCTTTTGGGATTTATATTACATTTTACCCCTCCAAGATGGGAAGAAATTTTTAAACTTAAATTTGAAAAAGCTCCCTATTGGGCTGTTTTGTTGTTTTTGTTTGTAATAGTATTAATTGTAGCTCAGGTTAAATCTTCTGAAATTCAACCTTTCATATATTTTCAATTTTGAGCTTGCTAAAAATTTTTGTATACTACATATAATAGTATAAAATACAATCATTTACACTTTGAAATATCCTGGTTGAGTTTAGTTACTCTAAAAAACGAAAAATTATTTTTTTATATTTGTAAGTAAAACCAATGCTTAATGAAACGTATATTAGCAACCTCTTCCTCTTTTCCGGAAGATTATGATCGGAAATGGAAGATTGATGTTATTCCTTTTGTGTCTATAGATATATATCCTAAAGAAAAAATAATTTCTCAAATTCCTACCGATATACACTCTTTTATTGTCACCAGTAAAAATTCAGCTAAAGCAATTAAAGAAATTGAACTGAATGGACAATTTTTTGTAGTAGGTAAAAGTACTGCTAAAAAATTAAACGGTCAGGACAGAGAGATATCTTTTATCTCTAATTATTCTGAGGATCTTTTAGAACGAATGCTTGAAACAGATATTAAAAATTATGTTTTTTTTAAAGGTAATTTATCCTTAACTACTCTGCCAGATATACTTAAAGAAAATGGTATTGAAGTTCGGGGTATCGAAACGTACAAAACAAGCCTAACCCCTCAGAAAGTAACTGATTTTTACGATGCAATTATTTTTATGAGTCCTTCTGCAGTAAAGTCATTTACTTCTATGAATAAAATTCCTGAAGAAACTCTTATATTTACAAGCGGAAAAACTACAGCAGAGGCTGTAAAACAGCACGGAAATTACAGAGTATATTTTCCGGAAGAAACCACAAAGGAATCCTTGATTGCTTTAATAAATGATAAATTAGATGCTTAAAAACAGATTATATTTAGACGCTTTAGAAGGAAAAGAAGTACAAAGGCCTCCTGTTTGGATGATGAGACAGGCTGGTAGGTTTTTACCGGAGTTTCGTGCATTACGAGACCAATATGATTTTTTTACCAGATGCCAAACTCCAGAATTGGCTGCTGAAATAACATTAATGCCTGTAAAACGGTTTCCTATAGATGCTGCTATATTGTTTTCTGACATTCTGGTGGTTCCTCAGGCCATGGGAATGAATTTTCAAATGAAAGAATCCGTAGGACCTTATCTTGAAGACCCAATTACTTGTTTAGAAGATATTGATAGTCTTGTTAATCCGCCCATTCAAGATAGCCTAGGATATGTGTTGGATGCCATTGATATAACTCTTGAGCAACTAAATAATGAAATTCCTTTAATTGGTTTTGCAGGAAGTCCCTGGACCATTTTGTGCTATGCTATTGAAGGTAAAGGTTCTAAAACTTTTGACAAAGCAAAATCATTTTGTTTTCAAAAACCTGAATGGGCACACAAACTTTTGCAGAAAATAACCGATTATACCATTCTGTATCTTGAAAAGAAAATTGAACACGGAGTACATGCAGTTCAAATTTTTGATAGCTGGGGAGGTTTACTGTCTCCTAAAGATTATAATGAGTTTTCATGGAAATATATTAACCAAATCGTTGATGCTCTTGAACAAAAGAGTAAAGTTATCGTATTCGGCAAAGGCTGTTGGTTTGCTTTGGAAACTATGTCTCAATCTAAAGCTTGTGCCTTAGGTGTAGACTGGACTATATCTCCTCAAAAAGCAAGAGAATTTTCCGGAGGCAAAATTACTTTACAGGGAAATTTTGATCCGGCTAAGCTACTATCATCGCCTGCGAAAATTTATAATGAAGCTCAACAGATGGTTCGTGATTTTGGAACAAAATCTTATATTGCAAATTTAGGTCATGGTATTTTACCTAATGTACCTGTTGAAAATGCTGATGCTTTTATAAAAGCAATCGTTGAATTTCAAAAATAAGTAATTTTGTGTAGTTATTGAGTGGGTATTTCAGGTTAAATATCTCATTTATATCAAATACAATTTTGGATTGAGTAACTTTTATCACGTTGTTTATTTATCTGTTTTTAGTTTAAAAACAGATAAATAAAATATTAATAATCAACAATATAAACTCTATACTTACTAAGATCGTAACTAAAAAAAATTTAATGGATTAACTTCTTTTCCTAAAGTATGTAGACGTTTTGTAGACAGTTACAATTTGTTTTGTTCAGCATATTAAGATTACTTTTGTCCCATCGAATTAAATTAAGTTTTTTAATGTAATCTCTTAAAATACCTTTAATTTTTTTAGTTTTTTTTATTCTATTTAATTATATTTGATATTAATCATAGTCTTTAAAAACTCTCAAAATATAAAAGATTATATATAAAAAATTTATTACTCGCCTTTTTTACAAAACAAAAAATTCAACACTTAAAAAAACTACGCTTATTATTTCTACTAAAAATATACTTTTTTTAAATGGCTATTTAAATTTAGTTATAGTTAATATATAGATGATGAAAAAGAGATTATCTTAAATTTAAGATAATCTCTTTTTATTTTGACTCTCCTTTATTATTTTTGTTATACTCTTAGTTAAAACTCTATGAAAAAGCTACTACTTTATCAACTAGTTGTATTTTGTTTATTTACTAATTTTACAAATGCACAAAGAAAACTTTTAGATTCACTTCAAAATATTGTTTCTGATAAAAGAATTCCGGATAAAGAAAAAATTATTCCTCTTTCAAATATGGCGGGCATGGATATGAGCGATACTGCCCGTGCTATGAAAATGGCTAAAGAATCTTTAAAACTTGCATTAAAAGAAAATGATCCTGGATATATAGTTTATAGTTACTCCTCTTTGGGAGCACTT
This sequence comes from Apibacter sp. HY039, assembly GCF_004023655.1. Taxonomy (NCBI): domain Bacteria; kingdom Pseudomonadati; phylum Bacteroidota; class Flavobacteriia; order Flavobacteriales; family Weeksellaceae; genus Apibacter; species Apibacter sp. HY039. The sequence goes on from NZ_SAYM01000006.1 coordinate 40,892, forward strand.
TATGCCTATAAAAAAGATATTCATAAGACGTACGAGGTGATTGACTCTATAATGTTCTATCTGGAAAAATCCACTGATATTGATAAAAATGCATTTGCTTATTTACGACTTGGATTGATTAAATCCATGGTAAATGACAAAGATGGAATTAAAGATATATTTACTTCCATTGAGCTTTTTAAAAAAATGAATTATAAAAACAGCCATGATAAAAAGTATAGTGATAAATGGCACGGTTTAGCCTTAGGATATAATTTATTAAGCTCACAATACGATTTAACTCCTCAATACTCTAAAAAGTATTCACAATTAAGTTTAGATGCAGCATTAAAAAGTAAAAAACCTACTTCTATTTACATAGGTTACACATCTTTAGGGAGCAAATATTTGAGTGACTACCAATTGTTTAAAAAAAAAGCAGCTTTAGATTCATCCAGATATTTCTTTGAAAAAGCTTTAGATTATGGTGACAATCACGATGGTTATATTCCTGACATATTGCTACTAATATCACTTACTAATCTATCGAATTTATATAATATTCAAAACAAGCTTTCACCTAATGATGTGTATGCTGATAAAATTGAACATTGTCTTAAAAAGGCCAAATATTTAGCTGAAAGAAATAATCATATTAATTTTCAAGTTAGTTATTATAATCTATTAATTACTACTGAAATAAATAAAAAAAATTATTTGAATGCTATTAAATTTACTCATCAAATATTAACAAAAACCTCCAATATAGATTATCTATTTAAAGAGAATTATGAATTTCATCAATTACTATCAGAATTATATGAAGAAATAGGAGATAATAAGTCTGCCATTTTGAATCTGAAAAAATCTTTTGAATATTATAAACAGCATTTTGAATATAAATATTCATTTGCTAACCAAGAGCTCCTTAATAAATACAACGTTGCTGAAAAAGAGAAAGAAATAGAAATAAAAAAAACTGAAAATTTTTGGCATTTTATTGTCATCTGCATTTTGTGTTTGTTAATTATGGTTCTTTTTTTCAGCTATAAATTCAGAATTAAATATTTAAATAAAAAGAAAAATGAGGCTAAATTATTAGTTCAAATTAAAGAAGAAGAAGCGAAAATGCTAAAACTTGAAAAAGAAAATGTTGAGCTTATGGCTTGTATTAAAGAGGAAGAAACCAATAGATTACAAAAAGAAGTTCTTGCAAAATATGTACAAGTATCCCACAAGAATGAATTGCTTGACAGTTTAAAACGGCAAACTACTGTTAACCCTAACGAATATCCAGTATTACTTAAAAAAATCATTAAAAACGAAGAAATTCTCGACAAAAATTTTGATGATTTTAAAACCATGCTTAATGAAATTCATCCGGAATTTTACCATCGTTTACAATCAAAAGCAAATCAGAAATTGACTACGCTTGACTTAAAATATTGTATCTATATTTTTATGAAAATGCCTACCAAGGAAATGGCAGATTTGCTTCATGTGGAGCTAAAGACAATACGGATGAGTAAATACCGCTTAAAACAAAAATTAAATCTAAAAAAAGAAGAAGATCTGGACAACTTTATTCAAAATATTATATAATTTACTATACTATTTTTTTGTATTTTAGTTGTGTATTATATATGTAAAATCTATGAATTATATTGTTATTGTTGTTGTTCTAATATTGAGTATCATTTTATTTATTTTACTACTTGTATCTCCTATTTTTTTGATCTCTTATTTAGCATTTAAATCAAGGAAAAGGAAACAAAAGGTAATTATGGATTCATTACCCGAAAATGTTTCCTTTAAAGTAGCCGTAAGAGTTAACAGTTCGAGGAAAAATGATTCTATTTTTAAATTTACAGGTTTTGATTGTAGTGGAATTCTTTACGTTTATGGGGAAATAATATATTTCAAAGGATCTAAACCTGGATATGAACAGATCGAATTTGATTTAAAAAGTGCTGTTATAAACTGGGTAGGTGTTCAAGCTCAAAATGGAGCTTTACAATGGTTTTCGATTAAAAATAATCAGGATACTTATTATTTTAACATGGAAACGGGAATTACCATATTTAATTTATCGAAATCCGGTGAGTCTACCCGTAATATATATGAAAAACTTAAAAATTTTCAGGCAGCTACTAATCTTGAAAAAATAGGCGCTCAAAATTAGTTTACATACTATTTTAATTATAAAAAAAAGTTGTTGAAATATTTCAACAACTTTATAAATTTAATGTTAAGAGATAAATATTTACAACAATAATTGATTTATTAAGAAACTGTTTAATCTTGCTGCTTGTTCAAGCGCAAATAAAGCTCTCTTAATCCTTTAATTGTATGAAAACGGTCGTAGATATCAATTTTTGTAGTCAGAGGAGCAAAGAGATGACCTATTCCACCAGTTGCAACTACATAAGTCTCTTCCCCTAGCTCCTTATTGATTCTATCAATTAATCCTTCAACCATACTTAAAAAACCAAATACTATACCGCTTTGCATACATTCTTCTGTCGTTTTTCCTAAAACTCTTTTAGGAGTCCTCATTTCTACATCGGACAATTGGGCAGTTGCTCCTATTAAGGAGTTTAAAGATGTAACAACTCCTGCAGCAATAATAACTCCCTTAATTTCCCCATTCTTATCCACACAAGTCAACGTTAAAGCAGTTCCAAAATCTACTATGATTTTATTACCGCAATATTTTTTATGTGCATAATAAGCGTTTGCATATAAATCTGTTCCCATTTGAGGTGATGCTGAAGTTAACTCGGTATCAGTATTCCTGCTAACTAAAATAGTTTTTACTCCATGCAGCCGGGCTAATGATTTTCTAACCGGATATGTTAAATGCGGTACTACCGAACCTACTGCTATTTCTTCTATATCAGCAGGATTGATTCCATAGTTTCGATAAGTCATTTTAAATTGCGAGAACAATTCATCTTCTGTTTTATACGGTTTGGTATTCATAACCCATGAATTTACACATTCATCGTCTTTGAAAATTCCCAGTCGTATATTACTATTACCTATATTTACAACTAAAAGCATAGTGCATTATTTATTTTTATAAATGTTATTGGTGATATTACTGTCCGCAAGTCGTTGCGTTGAATCAATTTCTATAGTTTTAATATTATTAAGTGTTACTGGCAATTCAAATGAATAAGTTTTTTGTGTCCATTTCCAGTAAGGGAGTTGAACCTGAGGAATATCGAATTCCTGATCTTTGGCATCATGCATCATATTCAGAGGAATAGTATATATTTTTTGTGAACCATCTGCATAAGTTACATATATATCTACAGGCATAGGAAATTCTCCCATATTTTCAAGAGTTACTACTGTATTCCCTGCATTTTCCGAAACTTCTTTAATACTGTAATCTATTTTACGAGTAGTAGTTGTCATATAATTCCAGTACCACTTTAAATCCATTCCGGATATTTTTTGAGCAATATGAATAAAATCTCTATCCGTTGGATGTTTAAATTTCCAGGTATCAAAGTAGGTTTTCATTATTTTATGAAAATTTTGTTTTCCTACAATGTATTCTAATTGAACCAGAAATATTTCACCTTTCAGATAAGCAGCTACGGAATATCCGTTATTAGTCTTAAAATGATCTGCAAACAACCCCATAGGCTCCTCAACTCTGTTATTAATATAGCCTATATATCCTGTAAGTGTTTTTATGTGATCGTTGGGGGTTTTATTAACAGAATCCGGAAATATTTTTGCCATAGCTAAACTTTCTGCATAAGAGGTAAATCCTTCATCCATCCAGGCTCTCATACTTTCGTTGGTAGCTAAAATCTGTTGAAACCACGAATGTGATCCTTCATGAAACATGAGTCCGGCCAAACCTTCCAACGATTTAGCATTTCCTAAAATCATAGAACACATTCCGTATTCCATACCACCATCTCCTCCCTGAATAAATGAATAGGTAGGATAAGGATAAGGTCCGAAATTTTCTTTCATAATTTGATAATATTGAGGAATTATAGCTTTGGTTTGTTCCCAATATTTCGTTTTTTCAGATTTCTGGTATACTAAATAAACTAATGGCCCCTCAGGTACCTGAACAGTTTCTACGGTATAGTCAGGATCGGCGGCCCAAGCAAAATCATGAATATTCTCAGCTTTAAAATGCCATAGGCTTTTATTATTTTTTACTATTGGTTTTGACTGAACGCTATAACCTTTTACTTCCTGTGGATTTAGTAAAACTCCTCCAGCTCCCAAAATATATTTACTATCAATAGTAACAGATACATCAAAGTTACCAAATACTCCCTGAAACTCTCGGGCTATATAATCGAAAGTATGCCATCCTTCATAATCATATTCCGCAACTTTAGGATACCATTGTGTCATTGTTAAATCAATACCTTCAGGGTTGTTTCTTCCGGCTCTTCGAATCATCATAGGTACCTGCGCCTCCCAGTTCATAGTAAAAGTAGTTGCTTGATGGGGTAAAATAGGTTTTGCCAACTGAACTTTCATCACTGTTCCTTCAACCGTGAATTTTAATTCTACGCCTTCCTGCTTCAGCGAATTAATTTTTTGATATCCTATTTCATTAGGCTTTAAAATTGATATGCGGGATACACCTTCCTTCGTTATCATTCTGCCATCTGAACTTTTCCCTAATTCCTGAAGCTTTTGATCCATCATTGAATTAGGCTGGAATGCATTCCAATATAAATGAAAATAAAAAACACTTAAGGTATCCGGAGAATTATTAGTATATGTTATTGTCTGGTTTCCTGAGTATTGATAGTCTTTTACATTGACATCAATATCCATTTTATAATCAACATGCTGCTGATAATACTGCTGCATCTGAGATTGTATAACAAAGATCATTAACAGACAACCGATAGTAAATATTTTTTTCATTAATTATTACAATTTGTAAATTGGTTTTTATTTTATTTAGTTACCTACTATTTTAAATATAATATTAAGAATATTCTATTTATTAATTTAAAACTAAATTAAGATTAAAGATACATATTGTTTACTATTTTGACGAATGAATTTTTTAAAAGTTAATTCATCAGACATATATAAGGCATCAAGTGTTTAAAATAAACTTTTAATTTATATATTATTTTTTAAACAATTCTTTTACCGGAAGTAAAATAATGATAACTGGACAGATCTATGAACAGAGCTTTTTATTTAAAATAAAAGATAAGATCAAACAAGGTCGGCTTATATAGCCGACCTTTAGTATTTATATTTAAATCAAATTATTATTTATATTTTTACTGCATCACATCTTCAAAATCTGAGCCGTTTTCCTGCTGACTTTTATTCCTCTTTTCATTTTTTGATTTCTCTTTGCTGAAGCGGTAGGTAAATGAAATGGTAAACTGTCTGGGTCTCCATCTCATATCTGCATATTTATAAAAATCTTCTCCAAAAGTTTCTGTTTCTCTTTTCCTTGATTGAAATACATCTTGTACATTAAATAATAATGTACCCTGACCTTTAAATATATCTTTACTTATTCCCAAATTCATTCCGTACATTTCTTTATTTTTACTTTGTCCGGATTTTACAGGCCCCATATAATTTCCTTGCATTTGAAAATTAAAATTTTCCGGAAGCTTCAGATTTATGGTAAGACGTGTTCTCCATGTAAAACCATTTTTATCCAGATTTTCAATCACTGTTGTATTTTCTCCTGAAACCGGATCTATTTTATTGTATACATGATTTCCAAAACTTTCGTACTGATATAAATTTACATCTCCAAAAATTTTCCACCATTTATATGGACTTAAGGTATAGGATAATTCTCCTCCATATCTGTTTTCGTGTCCTATGTTGATCGGCATGGTATTTAGATTTCCAAACTGATCTGAACTGGTGACACTTTGAAAAGGATCCTGAGTTCTTTGATAATAAACTGAAGGAGTAATACCCCAGCTTCTTTGCTGTAAATTATAGCCCAATTCAAAGGAATTTGTATAAGAAGGATTTAAATCAGGATTACCCTGACGGGTATTTCGGTCATTTGATATATTTTTATACGGATTAAGCATTCGGCTGTTAGGTCTATTTATTCTTCTGCTATAACTTATCTGAAGCTGACTTTTTTCTGTAAGGTCATAGTTAAGGTGCAGGGTTGGAAATAAATCTGTATAATTTTTAGTTACTGATGAGTTATCTTTAAATGATTGTACTTTAATATATGAAGTTTCTTCTCTTAAACCCGCCAAAAATGAAAAATCCCCCCAGTGGTTGCCATATTGCAGATATGCAGATAAAACATTTTCTTCATAATTTGTGTTATCTGTATATTCCGGATTTTCAATCCAGACATTACTGGTTGTATTTAATTCGTTAAGTACAAAATTTGTTTTAATTTTTGAATAATCAGCTCTTACTCCTGCTTCAAACTGAGAACCTTCTTTAATTGGAAGCACATAATCTGACTTAAGCATAAATCGGGTCTGTGTATTATCATTTGTATTCTTTCCAAGTATTTTATCATAGATTCGTGAATCAGAATTATCCTGACTATAATTAAATGTACCATCTAAAGTTAATGTATTCCCTTTTTTAGCAAAATTATGGGTATAGTTTAAATTTCCGTCAATTCCGTATTCGTTTCTTTTTTGTCTTTCAGTTCTTTCTGAAAAAGTCTCAGACCAAGTCGGTAATAGATATTTGTTATCGTAATTAGTTACATTTAAATAATTACTGGTACTGTACTTATATCCTACGGAAGTTGATAAGGAGTTGTTCTGATCCCAATTTATATTTACACCAGTGGTTGCATTTATTGATGTTCTTTCTCTTTCTCTATCCGAGTTTTGAAATGAATATTCGTTTAAGTTTCCTTCTGAATCATATCCTTCATAATAATTTTTAACGGTACCTTCATTTTTTCCGTATCTAAAACCTACGTTAGTAAACCAATTCCATTTTTCTTTCCCGTATCCCAGATTAATGTTGGTACCGTAAAGCTGAGGTGAACCTGCTATTGTCTGGATATTTCCTGTCAGTCCTCTTTTTCTGTTTTTTTTAGTAATGATATTTATAATACCTGCAGTACCTGATGCTTCATATCTTGCTGATGCATTTGTAACTACTTCAATCCTGTCAACCATATCTGCTGAAATAGATTTAAGAGCTTCTGCTGTATCATTAATACCTAGCATAGCAGAGGGCTTACCGTCTATCAGTATTTTAACATTATCATTACCTCTCAGACTAACAGTACCATCAACATCCACACTTACAGAGGGTACATTTTGCATAACATCTGAAAGTGTACCTGTTTTTGCGGTTAAATCTTGCGAAACATCATAAACTTTCTTATCTAATTCAACTTTATAAATAGGACGACTACCCTCAACAACAACCCCTTCGAGAACCTGTTCTTTATTTATAGGTTTCAATAATATTTCTCCTATTGAGGTATTATCTTTTGTAATTGTTTTTTGTCCGTAAAATGCTTCGAAACCAGCCTGCTCTACCATAATTTCAAATTCTCCTGGGAATGCATCCAAATTAAAATTACCATCAGCATTTGCTAATCCTCCAAATACTTTTGTTTCGTCTGATGAATCAATTAAGGTAATACTTGCGTAAGGTACCGGTTGATGATCGGATGTAAATACTGTTCCTGAAACTTTAATTGTTTGGGAAAATAATTGTATGGATAGTAATGCGGTACTTAAAAAAGTAATAAAAATTTTTGCTGACATAGTTGATTTGATAAACATGGATAATTTATGGTATACTCAGTGGTAGACAACTAAAAAATAAAAAGGTTTAATACCGGAGTTTTAATTTATCTGTGTTTATCTGATATGATAAGTCTATTGACGTTTTCTCATGGGATTGTTTTTCTCAATAAATTCTATAGGATTTTCAGATTCTTTTTTAAATATACTTTGAGAAAATAATACCACTCCAAAGATTATAAGTGCAATACCTACAATTTTTTTAATTTTATAGACAAGCTGATCTGTTAATTTATTTTGAAATTTACTAGCTAAGAAGATTTTTAACATATCTACGGTAATCATAGTAATTAGCAATATAATTATATAAATATAAAAATCAGAATGCCTGGGGTACTGAGTCGCTATAATCATAATTGCTGTAATCCAAAACATAATCACTCCTATGTTAACCAAATTGAGAAGAAAGCCATTCATAAAGGTCTTTACATAATTAGTAGTAGCAATATTTACCCCACCTCTAAGGTGTAAATTTCCTCTAGACATAATACTATATAAACCGTAAACAAATATTACAAATCCAGCTATCATAAATATGGAAGGGTGTGCTTCGATGTAATTTTTAAGTCCTTTACTCCCCTGATGGGCTATGATAATGCATAAAATATCTGCGGATATAATGCCTGCTTCCAGAGCTATTGCCGGTTTAACTCCTTTAGTCAGACTAGTTTCTATCAATAAAAAAAATACTGGTCCGATTAAAATAAGACTTAGCAATACCCCTACTAAAACGGCAGATGTTATAAGAGAGATCATTCAGTTATTTTAAATAAGTTTGCAATTTACGTTTTTTTGACTAATTTATTAAACGTGAAAAGAAGAGTGTTTCTTATGCTTCCTTTAGTAAATATTTAATCCAAAGGGTTTCCATCTCTTTTTCACTAATCTGATATACTTTTTGAAAATTCTTTTTCTTCCAAAAAATCAAAAATTTGTCCCAACCATATTGAGATATTAAATATTTAGCAATACATCCCGATTGTGGATAAATAATTTGTGAATTAAAGCTTTGAAACCTTTTTTTATTTAAGTCATGAAAAGGAATCAATTTATTTTCTTTATATAATTGAATACATTGTTTTTCAAGCGACTTACCATTCCAGTGATTATCTGAATATACTGCGATGCCTTCCATGATCCATGTTTTACTATTCCCCCACTTTTGATACGTTAGCAAATGAACTACTTCATGAGATTGTCCTAACAAAAAATAACTTTCAATAATGGTGTTGCTTCTTGCATATGAAATTCCTGTATGAGACATAGTAGTCAAGCGAAAAAACTCCTCCGCATCATCTACTATAAAGAAATAAACGGGAATTTGTATATCGCTGATTCCTGTCACTTTTTTAGCTTGATGTATACCTTTACTAATTTTTTCTTCAACAATTTTCAAATTCTTATCAGCTCTTGAGCCTGCTTGATAATAGGCAATATATTCTTTTGTCTGGAAAGCTTTCCAGACGAAATTTTCATGATTCAAATAATGATGGTTTTTTGTTCCTGTACTTATAACAGTGGAACAGCTTATACATACCATGTTTAAAATTAAAAAACAAGTAAACCTAATCATTGTTTAGCTACCAAAAAAAACTGGAAAGTAAATACTTTCCAGTGTTATATTATTTATCAAAATTTACAGAATCTTTCTTTTTCAACTTGGTATTTACAGTTTCAGGTACTGCTGGAGTTGGTACGTTATCTACTTCTTCCTGAATATCATAGTATCGCTGCCCCGAGTATCCCCCATCATAATCTCCGTAGGATGCCAAGTCATCACAGCTAAAATTATTACCAATACTTTCCGGTTTTTCAAATTTATCTTCCTGAGTAATAGCAAGTTTTTTATCTGCATAAACTTTTTGCATAAAATACCCCCATATAGGTAAGGCCATACTCGATCCTTGCCCTATAGAAGTTGAAGCAAAGTGAGCATATCTATCTTCCCAACCTACCCATACTCCGGTAGCCAGTTTAGGAGCTATACCAATAAACCAACCATCAGCATTTTTATTAGTCGTACCTGTTTTACCGGCTATTTCAGCTTTAATACCCATTCCTCTAACTCTACGTCCTGTACCTATATCAACAACTCCCTTCATCAAATCTATCATAGTATAGGCATAGATTTCATTCATCACTTCTCTGATTTGAGGCTCATATTCTTTTATAACCTTTCCATTATTATCTTCAATTCTCCAAATCATTTCAGGTTTGGTGTAGTTTCCATAATTTGCAAAGGTACTATATGCTCCTACCATTTCATATATTGTTAAATCAGCAGAACCTAAAGCTATGGTATTGTTTCTAGGAATAGGACTTTCAACTCCTAAATCCTTAGCCATTTGTATAACGGCATCAGCTCCTGTAGCATCAATAAGTCTAGCGGTAACAGCATTTTTTGAAAAAGCTAATGCCGACTTAAGAGTCATCATTGCCCCATTTCCGTATACCGTCCAGTTTCCTTTGGTATAGGTAGCATTGGATACCTGGGTACAAGGTGTATAATTAATATTTTTAATCGCAGTTGCATAAACAAAAGGTTTAAATGTAGATCCTACCTGACGTCTTGCTTGTTTTACATGGTCATACTGAAAATGTTTCCAATTAACACCTCCCACCCATGCTTTTATATTCCCTGTATGAGGTTCCATTGCCATCAATCCTGCCTGTACTATATGCTTGTGATATCTGATAGAGTCCCAGGGTGACATAATAGTATCTTTATCGCCTTTCCATGTAAAAATCTGTAACTCGATTGGTTTTTTAAACTCTTCAATAATTTGCTCATCTGTTAAATTCCTGTTTTTCAAAAATTTATACCTCTGAGTTCGTTTCATTGCCGAAACCATAATACTGTTATACACTTCGGCTATTGGTTTATCGCGCTGATCAACATAAGTATAAAACGGAGCATACTTTCTACCTTTTTGTTCTTTAAAAAAAATATTTTGAAGGTATTTTACATGTTTTTCAATAGCTTCTTCTGCATATTTTTGCATTCTGGAATCTAAGGTAACATATATTTTTAGTCCATCTTTATACAAATTATAGCTTTTTCCTGTTTGCTTTTCATAATCACTTAAAATAGCTCTGACTTCTCGTTTTAATGCATATTTAAAATAAGCGGAATAACCTTCCCCGATTTCTTTAACCGGACGATAGTCTATCTTTACCGGCGTTTCTTTGATTGAATCGAAGTCTGCCTGAGAAATGTATTTTTGTTCTTTCATCAAAGATAAAACTACATTTCTTCTCTTTTTTGCATTTTCCGGATTAATCTTAGGATTGTTAACTACGGGATTTTCCAGCATGGCAACTAACGTTGCTGATTCGGATAATGATAAATCTTTTACGTCTTTATTGAAATATACCCTTGAGGCTGTGGCCACTCCGTTTGCATTATAAAGAAAATCGAACTTATTTAAATAAAGGGTTATAATTTCATCCTTAGTATACAGCCTTTCGAGCTGGACTGCTATAATAATCTCTTTTATCTTTTGAAAAGCCCTTCCTATTTTATTTGAAGATACACCGTTATAAGAAGGTTTACCATCTTCATCTTCCCGCTGGGTAAAAAGAAGTTTTGCTAATTGTTGGGTAATGGTACTTCCTCCTCCTCTGGTACCACGATATACTATAGCTCGAAAAAGTGCTTTTTTATCTACTCCTGAGTGATAGGGAAATCGTTCATCTTCCTTTGCCATTAAAGCATAAACCATCGTTTGAGGTAAATCCTGGAATTCTACAGGTATCCTTTTTTCTTTTTCAAATTTTTGAATTACTACTCCATCTGAAGATATTATTTCTGATGCGACATAGATATCCGGATTTTCAAGTTCTCTTACATTAGGCATTTCTCCAAAAACACCGTAGATGGTAAGAACAAATAGTAAAACCAGAGCTAATAATCCGCAGAAAAAAAGTCCCCAAAACCATAAAAGGAATTTTTTAATAAACTTTTTTCTGGAATTTAATTGTTTAACTCCTTTATTTGAATTATTCGTTTTATTTGTTGATTCCATAATTTATAATATGGTAAATATTCTTATTCAATGTTTACTCCCAGGTCTTCTATTCCTTTCAATGTATCTTTCCTCATTGCCTGAACTATTAAAAGTTTATACTCTCCTTTATTTTTAAATTCTAAACCTTTTTTATATTCTAAATAAATTTCTTTTACAGTTCCTACACCTGTTCCTTTCCATTTCCCTGTATTATCCGCTAGTTCGTATTTTAATGTATCTACACGCAATACTGTGTTACCTTGTTTTAGTTTTAAAAATAAATACAAATTACTAAACGGATAGTCATTATTATTTCTTACAACCAAATTTATATTCTTTTTTTCATCGGGCTTCTTAATAGTAAAATCAAACTGAAGTGTATCATTTTTATTCCATGAATTATTAATATGAACCATTTCCGAATATTCGTATCTATGATTGCATTGAATAAAAAGTAAGGCGAAAAAAAATGTTATAACTAATGTCCGCATCAAATTAATATTTTATTTAGGTCTTTTGGGTGCTCTCTTTTTCTGATTTGAATTATTGACCGCAGGTTTTGATTCATTAGATGGATTAGGACTGGCCGCTTTATTGGTTTTTCTTTGCTGCGATTTATTTTTATTCTTTCTTTTGTTGTTAGATCTATTTCTATTTTCAAATCTATTTAGATTATTTTCTTCAATAAGATCTATTTTAAGAGCCTCTTTCTCTTTTAATTCATCTAAAGGTTTTATGTCTATTCCTTTTTTATTGAGCTCTATTAACTTCTGTAAATCATAAATGTCTATAGGATACCATGAAATAGAATTATCCGCATATGTAAACCACATTTGCTTTCTAAATACATCAACTTTAATGCAGTAAGCTTTTCCTTTTTCTGTATTTAAAACAGTTTGATTTGAAGGAAAATCTGCTAATGCATCTACATAAGTATCCAACTCAAAATTGAGACAACATTTTAACTTACCACACTGTCCTGCTAGTTTTTGAGGGTTGATAGATAACTGCTGATATCTTGCCGCTGCTGTATTGACTGAACGAAAATCTGTAAGCCAGGTAGAACAACATAATTCTCTCCCACATGAACCAATACCGCCAACTTTAGCACTTTCCTGCCTGTAGCCAATCTGACGCATATCAATCTTCGATCTAAAAGCCATAGCGTAATCCTTTATTAACTGCCTGAAATCTACTCGTCCTTCCGCAGTATAATATAAAGTCACTTTGGAGCCATCTCCCTGATATTCTGCATCACAAATTTTCATTTGTAACCCTAAGCCTTTGGCTATTCGCCGGGCTTCAAGCATAACTGCATTTTCTTTATTTCTATTATTTTGCCAAATTTCAATATCTTTGGCTGTAGCCTTTCTGTATACCTTATGAATTTCTTCTAACTTTGCTTTTTTCTTTCTCATCTGAACTTTGACAAGCTCTCCTGTTAATGAGACAACTCCAATATCATGACCTGAGTTGCCTTCTACAGCAACAACATCTCCTATACTAATAGGTAGCGATGAATCATTTTTATAAAAATCTTTTCTATCGTTTTTAAAACGTACTTCTATATATTGGGGTTGATTTTCAAGTATGGGTGAGTGTATATTAGAAAGCCAGTCAAAAACTGATAATTTAGTATTGCAACTTCCTGTTCCACAAGCTCCGTTATTTTTGCATCCTTTTGGTAAATCATTCGAACTACATGAACCACATGTTTCCATTTCTTACATTTTAATCTAATTTACAAAGATAGTTAATTTGATTTTATATTATTTAAATTTATTTTTAATATTAATTGTTTTACCCAATAGGCTCATATATTATTTCAACTATATTCAATTATTAAATTTTTCGTACTTTCACTTCCTATTTATCTAAAAATAAAATGAAGTCTTCTTCCTATCCCATTGATTATTCTAAACTCTCTGTACATATGAATGATAAAGCCATATTTTTTATTGAAAAATGGCTGCATCCTTACTGGTTTCACTTAATTATTAAAAATCCCAGAGATACTAAATTGGGGGATTACAGATACCCTATGAAAGGAACACCTCATAAAATCACTATTAATGCAGGCATGCCTCCATCTCTTTGTTTTTTAACATTAACTCACGAAATCGCCCATTTAATTGCTTTTGACCAATATTCTCGCAGTATACTTCCACACGGAAAAGAATGGAAAAGTGTATTTTCTTCTCTTTTGTTCGAAAGCATTGAGGTGTATGAAGCAGACTTAAAAATACTCATTATGAAATATGCAAAAAATCCTAAAGCAAGTTATTACGCTGACAAGAATTTATCTGAATATTTCAACAGATTACAAAATCCTAATCAATTATTATTAAAGGATTTAAAACACAATTATCCTTTCAAAATTAAGAATCGAACATTTTTTAAACTTGAAAAAGCAAAATCTCGTTATATTTGCATCGAAGAAAAGACGAATAAAAAATACCTCATTGATGGAAATGCTCCGATTGAGGAAGTAAATTATTATGAAGAAAAAGAGTAAAAATCATTATTGTGTAATAATGGCAGGAGGTATTGGCAGCCGTTTTTGGCCAATGAGTACTTCTAAATTCCCAAAACAATTTCACGATATTTTAGGTACAGGCAAAACACTAATTCAACAAACTTTTGAAAGAATAGCTAAAGTTATTCCTGATGAAAATATTTATATTATTACTAATAATGAATATGTAAATCTTACCTTAGAACAATTACCTAAAATTTCAAATTCTCAGGTTATAGGAGAGCCTCAAATGATGAATACAGCTGCCTGTAATTTATACATGGCAGAAAAAATTTTCCAATTAAATCCGGAATCTGCTATTGTTGTTGCTCCTTCCGATCATTTAATCATTGATGAAGATGCCTTTTCCTCTAATATTTTATTAGCCCTTGAACAAGCTGAAAAAGAAAATATACTCATTACACTGGGCATTACACCCACTCGTCCTGACACGGGGTACGGATATATAGAATTTGAAAACGAAACAAAAGGCTCTTTGCATAAAGTTAAATCTTTCAAAGAGAAACCTGATCTTGAAACTGCAAAGATTTTTTTGCAATCTAAAAACTTTTTATGGAATTCAGGAATTTTTATATGGTCTGCAAAAAGTATTCTTCATTCTTTTGAAAAATATCTTCCTGAAATGTTTAAAATATTTGAGTCAGCTAAAAATAAATACAATACTGATAGTGAATATATTGCAGTAGATAATATCTATAAGCAAATTGAAAAGATTTCTATTGATTACGGTATACTTGAAAAGTCGATTAACGTTTGGGTAATCCCTTCGTCTTTCGGTTGGAGCGATCTAGGTACATGGAATGCATTATATGAAAATTTTAGTAAGAATGAAGAAGGTAATGCCGTACATGGAAAATTCATTCACACTTATAATACAAAAAATACAATTATAAAAACGAATCAGAATAATAAAATGTTTATTATTGATGGTCTTGAAGATTTTATAATTGTTGATACGAGCGATGCTTTATTGATTTGCCCAAGAGACAAAGATCAAAAAATAAAAGAATATCTTGAAAATATTAAAAAATTGGAAGAGGGTGATAGTTTTATGTAATCATAAAACTATTACTTCTTATCAATATGGTGTATCATAGCTTCTCTTGCCATTTTAAATATCCTTGAAGAAAATACAAATTCCTGCAATGCCGGGTTATCTGCAGTAACAATGGTATCTTTATTACCCTCCCACTCTTTATAACCATTTTTAAGGTAAACAATTTTTTCTCCTATTTCTAGTACGGAATTCATATCATGTGTATTGATAATGGTTGTGGTATTGTATTCCTTTGTTATTTCATGAATGAGTTTATCAATCAACTGAGAAGTTTGAGGATCCAACCCTGAATTAGGCTCATCGCAAAATAAATATTTAGGATTATTAACAATAGCCCTGGCTATAGCTACTCTTTTTTGCATACCTCCGGATATTTCTGATGGAAATTTTTTTCCTGCGGTACTTAAATTCACTCTATCCAAAACCTCATTAACTCTTTCTCGCATCACTTTTTCAGACATGTCTGAAAACATTTCCAAAGGAAATTTCACATTTTGCTCAACAGTCATTGAATCGAATAAAGCACTTCCTTGAAAGACAGTCCCTATTTCACTTCTCAGCTTTTGCCTTTCCATGGTTGTTAGCTTAGAGGCATTTATATCTTCATAAAGAATTTCTCCGGAAGTTGGTTCAAAAAGACCCAATAAACATTTTAAGAACACCGTTTTACCAGAACCACTCTGTCCTATAATTAGATTAGTTTTCCCTTTTTCAAATTTAGCGGTAATTCCTTTCAGTACCTCTACTCCATCAAATGATTTGGTTATATTATTAGCTGTAATCATTAGTCTAGTAACAATTGGGTTAACATTAGATTGGTAATAATGATTAAGACTGTTGTCCAAACAACTGCCTGTGTACTGTTATGTCCCACTTCCAGTGAACCCCCTTTTACATAATAACCGTAAAAAGAAGGAACTGTAGCAATCATAAAAGCAAAAACCAAAGTTTTGATGAAACAATAGTATATGAAGAAATCCGGAGATGCCATTTGCAAACCTTGTAAATAATCTACGGAAGCCCAGCTTCCGGTTAAATCTCCGGCATAATAACCTCCTAAAATCCCCATAGTGATACTAATCATTATAAGGATTAGATTGAAAAATAAAGATGCGACCACCTTCGGAAGTATTAGGTAAGAAGGTGTATTTACTCCCATAATCTCTAGGGCATCAATCTGTTCGGTTACTCTCATTGTACCAATACTTGAAGCTATAAAAGAGCCTACTTTTCCTGCCAATACAATACTTATAATTGTTGGGCAAAACTCTAATATTAAAACTACCTTGGTAGCATATCCAACATAGTAATCTGGAATAGGAAACGAAGAAGTTTTGAAATTGTTAAACATTTGTATTGCAACTACTGCACCTACAAAAAAAGATGTAAAAGCAACCAATCCTACTGAATTGATTCCTAAATCATTTATTTCCCTAAGTAAACTTTTTCTAAAGATTCTTCTCTTTTGAGGTTTTTTGAAAACCCTTACCATCAAAAGAGAATATGAACCAATGTTTGATATCATCCCCATAACGGTGCGAAGTTACTACTTTTTTTTGTTTTTAATAATAATGTGATATTTTGTGAAAACAGAGTTATAAAATTTAAATTATTCGCAACAATTTCTTTTAGTTGTTTTCTGTTCTAGTTTTAAAGATTTATCTGAAGGAGATATCATATGTATACCTAATCCCATACCTCTTAGTATAAAAAGTATACCAAGCAATACTATAAAATAAGGAAATAGTCTCACAATTTTAGTTCTTATCTTAACTCCGATAAATTTTCCTGCTAAAACCGTAATAAACATAAATGGAAAAGTACCTATTCCAAATATAGTCATAAAGGTCATTCCCTGTATTATTCCTCCTGCAGCTATAGATGCAGCCAATGCAGCATAAACCGCTCCGCAAGGTAAAAAACCATTTAAAATTCCTGTAAAGTATCTGGATGTATTATCTTTTTTATGAAGGTATTGGCCTAAAAAAATTTTAACTTTAATCATTAGTTTGTTTACAGGCTTGAAGTTATTGCTTATTTCTGTTGTTTTACCAGGAAGTAAGACCATAAGAATTAGCAATACTCCTGCCAATATTGAAATATATTTTTGATAACCTGCTATATCAAAACTTTTACCAACTATTCCTAAAATACCTCCTAAAAGCGAATAAGTGGTTATTCTACCCAACTGATATAAAACATTTTGGGAATAAAACTTAAATTTATTATTAGCATCCAGTCCTAATGAAAATGCTATGGGTCCACACATACCTACACAATGAAATCCGGTCAACAATCCCAGAGATAATGCGTATATATAAATTCCTATTTCCATACGATAGGTATTTCCATTTGATATTTATCTTTATCTTTTTCCCAATATAGCTTTAAAACATAGTTACCTTTAACTAAGAGTTTAACTGGAATCAGAATTGAATTACCTGTCTCAAAGTCCAATGATTTTTTATTAATATCAAGGTCTTTTGAATTCGCTCTGAACAATTGAAACCTTCCAGTTGTATTTAATGAATTAAAATCTTTTGGAAAGGTTATTTTGATTCCCTGAGACTCTAAAATAGAAACCTGAGGTTTTTCTGCTAATTTTTGAGCCCTTTCTATGGCATCAATCTCCTTCTGAAAATAAATTTCGTCTTCGTAATAATCATCAGTTACTAAATCAAAGGAATTCTTTGAAAATTCTATGGTAAAAACCATATAGCTGATAAAAATAATAAAACTGGCTAATGCAATAATAATTCCATGAGCCCAGGTAAATTTAAATTTCATATGTTAAAATCTCTCTTTTAAAGGTCCTATAAAGTTGGTTTTATATTCATCTATTTTATTACCTTGGTCATCGAATACAGCAATAATTATTTCTTCCTTGGTATGCTTTAATAATGACTGCGGTATCTTGACTGTGGCTGTTCCTTTGATTGTCCTTTTAGAATCTATATATAAATGTGTACCATATCCCATAAGAAATATATCTGCATTTTCGGGCTTAAGTACTTTTACGTTTAATGTCTTTTTATCAGTAGTTTTATTTATAAATATAAATTGATATTCATTTATAACCTGATTATCTTCAATGGTAAACTGAGTACCTACTACTTTAAGAAATTTAGTTTCAACATTGGATCTTATAAACAGTAGGGACATACATACGGAAACCAAAATAAATAAGACAGCTGTATAAGCTATGATTCTAGTGTTAAATTTAAACTTGGTCCGTTTTTCAATCATGTCTTCTGAGGCATATCTGATTAGTCCTGTAGGCAGACCTATCTTAGTCATGACATCATCACATGCATCTATACAGGCAGTACAATTAACACATTCCAGTTGATTTCCATTTCTGATATCAATTCCTGTCGGACAAACTACCACACATTGACCGCAATCAATACAGTCTCCTTTGCCTAAAGCTTTTCTATCTTCATTTTTACGCCATTTTGATCTTCCGGCGGTTCCTTCTCCTCTTACAAAATCATAGGTAATATTGATTGTATCTTTATCTATTAATACTCCCTGAAGTCTACCGTATGGACAAACAAACGTACAAACTTGTTCTCTGAACCAGGCGAATACAAAATAAAAAAGTGCTGTAAATATGATCAAAGAAACAAATAGAGTCATATTTTTAGTTGGCCCTTCAACAATCATTTTTAGCATTTCCTTTTTACCAAAAATATAAGTAAGAAAAAGATTAGATACTACAAAGGAAAAAATGGCAAAAAGAGTCCATTTCAATAGTCTTTTTCTTATTTTCTCACTATCCCACTCTTGTTTTGAAAGGCGTATCTGCTTATTTCTATCTCCATCAACCAAAAATTCTATTTTCCTGAATACATGCTCCATGAATATGGTCTGAGGACAAATCCATCCACAGAATATTCGTCCGTAAATAACGGTAAAAACAATAATAAACACTACTGTAGTTACCAATCCAATCCCAAACAGATAAAAATCTGAGGGTGAAAAATAAGATCCGAATACATAAAATTGCCGGTTTAATATATCAAACTGGAAAATCGGATTACCTCCGGGAGTGGTAATAAATGGAAAAGCAAAAAGGAGTATAAGCAATGTAGCACTTACAATGTCTCTGTACCGTGTATATTTACCGTGTGGTTTTTTAGCAAATACCCATTTTCTTTTTCCGGATTCTTCGGCAGTGGCAAGACTTTCTCTAAAATCTTCAGTTTTCCCCTCTATAGTAGTTTTATTTTTATCTTCTGTTTCCTGAGACATTTTTTAAAATTTAAGATGTTGGGGTTCATACAAATTTACTGAACTTAAGTTTAAAATACAAATTATAAACCTAGTCAAATGTGATTGATTTTCAAACAGTCAGAAAGGTAAAAGGTCTGTTTAATTAGGAAATAAACAGACCTTCTTTTCCAAATATTTTATTATTATTTAGATGTAGATGCCGAATCAGATTTTGCTGTTCCAGCTGATTCAGATACTTTTACATCTTTTCCTTCAGATTTTGCTGCAGCAGCTTCAGATGATGCATTTTTAACCCACGGAGCAATGCTTCCCTGAGGAGCCTTCCCTGGAGTAGAACCGTCAGGATTTTTCTTAGTATTCGTATTTAAATAGTACAGATAACTAGCTACTTTAACAATATCATTCCCTTTAAGTTCACCTGTTGCGCCAAAAGGTCTCATGGTCGGATCGTTTTTACTCCCGTTCCATACCACTGAAAACATATTTTTGAATTCATCCTGTTCAACAATATTTATCCAATAATCATCGGTCTGATTAGGCCCTGATTGTCCGGTAGCACCTTCTCCATGACAAGTTTTGCAAACCTGTTCATATATTACTTTACCATCTTCCACCCAATCCGGATTATATTCAGCTGTTTCCAGAGTTGCTTGTGGAGCAATTTTTTCATATTCCGCAATCTCTGCTAATTGAGTTTTATATTCTTCGTCATACTCCGCATAGGGGTGTGCAAAATCCGTAAAGCTATATGCAATAAAGTATACGACACCGTATACAATGGTAACAGCAAATAACCCAATATACCACTTAGGAAGTTGGTTATCTAGTTCTTGAATACCATCATATCCATGATCCAAAATTCCGATTTCTCCAGATTCTTCTTCTTTACTTTTCTTAAAGGCATCTTTCCAGACTCTTGTAAAAAAAGGAGTTTTTAAAAGTTCTAAATATTCTTTTTTCTCCTCTTCAGAAAGTTGTTTGAACTTTTCCGCATCAATTAAAGAATTGAGGGAATTGTTAATTAGCAACAATACTATTGAAACTGAAATAGTAGCTAAAAATATAGGACTGGTTATAAAGTCAAAACTTTGCAAGAACATATTAAATGCTGCAGTAATTATAAAAACTGCAATCACCAGATTAACTACAAAGGGTGTTCTAGGTTTCATTTTTCTTATTAGTATTTTATTATTTTTCCTTATTATCTTCTTCTTCCAATGGCATATCGCTCATGTCTTTATAATAATCCTTTGGTTTTTTCATTACGACATAAGTCATGCCTATGAAAAAGAGAACAAAAAGCAGGAGTGCAGCGCTTTGATAAGCTACGGCATGGTCTGTTCCTGCAATTATTTTATTATAAAATTTGAGCATCCTTTATTTACTTGCTGTTTGTACTTCTGTTTTTTTGATATCAGTACCTAATCTTTGTAAATATGCAATTAAAGCTATTATTTCTCTCTTTTCCAATGGAACGAAATTAGCCCCATCTTCTTTCGCTGATTGCGCAAAACCTTCTTTGTAATCTGGCCTGTCAGCAAATATACTGGCAACAATTTCTTCTGCCTGAGTATTCATCCTTGATTGACAACTATCTATATCATTTTTCTGATCATAAGGCACACCAAACCAATTTTTCATTAATTCCAGTTTTTGCTTAGTTCTGGATACATCCAGTTTATTATAAATTAGCCAAGGATATCGAGGCATAATTGAACCTGGAGAAGTTTCTCTTGGATCCAACATGTGTGTAAAGTGCCATGAACTTGGGTTTTTACCCCCTTCTCTATGTAAATCGGGTCCTGTTCTTTTAGATCCCCAAAGGAAAGGTCTATCATAAATATATTCTCCGGCTTTAGAATAGTCTCCGTATCTAACAACCTCATCTCTGAAAGGACGAACCATTTGAGAGTGGCAGGCATTACAACCTTCTCTTATATATAAATCTCTACCTTCTAATTCTAAAGGTGTATAAGGTTTTACGCTAGTAATCTGAGGTATGTTTGATTTAACAAATATGGTTGGTAAAACTTCTACGGCTCCCCCTGCTGCTAAAGCAACAAAAGATAAAACAGAGAAAAATAAAGGCATTCTCTCTAACCATGAATGCGTTTTTTCATTAGCTCCTTTTTTATTAGAAAGCCTCAACGCTGGCGCTTCAGCGGCTTCATTTGCTTCAAAAGTACCTTTTCTGGCTGTAGCAATTATATTAATTACAAGCAATAAAGCTCCAGACAAATACAACAGTCCTCCAATAAATCTGAATATAAAGAAATATCTTAGTGAAGTTACGGTTTCCAAGAAATTTTTGGTAACCAAAGTTCCGTCCGGATTAAACTGTTTCCACATTAATCCTTGTGTAAACCCACTCATGTACATAGGGATTGCGTATAAAATAATTCCTAAAGTACCTAACCAGAAATGCCAATTCGCTAATTTAACTGAATATAATTTTGTTTTATATAATCTTGGAACAATAAAATAAATGATTCCGAAGATCATAAATCCATTCCAACCTAAAGCTCCTATATGAACGTGCCCAATTACCCAATCGGTAAAATGTCCTATTTTATTTAAAGTTTTTGTTGCTAATAACGGACCTTCGAAAGTAGCCATACCGTAACAAGTTACAGCAACTACAAACATTTTAAGAACCGGATCTTCTCTTACTTTATCCCAGGCTCCTCTCAGAGTTAACAATCCGTTAAGCATACCTCCCCAGGAAGGTGCTATAAGCATAATTGAGAATGAAGTCCCTAACATTTGAGCCCAACCAGGTAATGATGTATATAGTAAATGGTGAGGACCTGCCCACATATACACAAAAATAAGCGACCAGAAATGTATTATAGATAGTTTGTATGAAAACACCGGGCGATTCGCAGCCTTAGGCATATAATAGTACATTAATCCTAAAACCGGAGTTGTTAAAAAGAATGCTACCGCATTATGTCCAAACCACCATTGAACCATAGCATCCTGAACTCCTGAGTAGATTGAATAACTTTTAGGATTCAGAATATTTCCGTCTAATGGGATGGCTAAGTTATTAAACACCCATAATAAAGTAATACCTATCCATGTTGCTATATAAAACCAGATAGCAACATACATGTGGCTTACTCTTCTTTGAGCAATGGCAATAAACATTATTAATCCGAACAATACCCAGATAACAGCTACCAAAATATCTATCGGCCATTCATGCTCCGCATATTCTTTTGAAGTATTTAGCCCCATTAAGAATGTTACAACAACAAGAACAATAATTAACTGCCATCCCCAGAAATGTATCCAGGCAAGCAAATCATTAGTTCTGGTTTTCAGTAATCTCTGAGTTGAATAATAAAATCCTGTAAAAATTCCGTTACCTACAAAAGCATAAATTACTGCACTGGTATGCAGCATTCTTAGTCTTCCGTAACCTAGAAATCCGTGAGATTTTGCTAAATCGGAACCTCCACTTCCGAAAATAAATTCTGGTAATGTTGGAATAAATAACAACGCAGCAACTGTAAGCCCTACTATAAAACCAACAACACCCCAAAGTATTGTCGCATAAGCAAAAGCTCTTGTTATTTTGTTGTCATACGAAAATTTCTGTGTTTCCATCTTTATTGTGTAGTTACTTTAAATATTCTTTTTGTCTTCTTTTTTATCTGAATCTTCTTTAGGTTGATTTTCTTCCGAATCAAACAATATTCTAACTGCGGGAGATTCATCGTCATCAAACTGTCCTTTTTTCATCCCGTAAATAAAAAGAATTAAAAAAATCACAGCTAAAGACACACTGCATAATATCATTAAATATAATATTTCCATACCTATTGGACAAAAATACATTTTATTTGGTTGGAGTGATAATGATTTATATCATATTTGTGAATCTGGCACGAAATTTAGAATAATTCTAAATAATACATTATTAATGCTTTTGTTTTTTATTGACTTTTAAATGCCTTATAACCTACAAATAAAGTTGTTAAAGTCGTAAATGTAACTACGGATATAGAGCTTACAGGCATCAGAATTGCAGCTACCAGTGGAGATAATTTACCAGAAACAGCAAAACTTAATCCAATAATATTATAACAAAAACTTATAAAAAAACATAATACCACTATGGTCATTGCTGTTTTAGATAATTTTAAATAAACGGGTAAAAAAGTAAAGTTATTTCCATCTAAAATAGCATCTGAAGAAGGAGTAAAACTATTAACATCATCAGAAATAGCTACACCCACATTCGCTTGTTTTAATGCGCCCGCATCGTTTAATCCGTCACCCAGCATCATCACTTTTTCTCCTTTGAGCTGAAGTGCTTTTATGTATTCCAGCTTGTCTTGAGGTGATTGGTTAAATTCCATAGTGGTTCCTTCGGGAAATATATTTTCTAAAACCTGTCTTTCAGAACTATTGTCTCCGCTCAATAACGTAATAGGATATGAATGCAGGGACTGGATTGTCTGAGTTATTCCCGGTCTATATTGATTCTGAAAAACATAATATCCTTTGTTAACTCCATTGATACTTATATGAACGGAAGTTTCCTGCTGTAAGAGTTTTTCATCATTGACAAAACTCGATGAGCCTACCAACAAGTAATCTTTATCAATTTTCCCTTTGATCCCCTTCCCTAAAATTTCTTCATATTCTGAAACATTTGTATAGTCAGTAGCCACAGGTATAAAATCGTACAGACTTCGACTTAAGGGATGACTTGAATTTTGTAAAAGAGATTTTAATTTTTTTAACTCGGTTTCATTTAATTTTTCACCAATATAACTGATTTTAGCTGCTTTGTTAACAGTAAGAGTACCTGTCTTATCAAATACTATGTGACTAATTTTTGATAACTTCTCAATGGTAACAGCATCTTTGACGTAAAATTTTTTATTCCCGAATACACGCATCATATTTCCAATGGTAAAGGGTGCAGAAAGTGCAAGCGCACAGGGACATGCTACGATTAAAATTGCTGAAATCACCTGATACATTTGTGAAGTGTTTTTTTCTACAAAATACCAATATAGAGCACTTAAAACGGTAATAGTGAGAATTACTACTACAAAATACTTGCTAATATTATTGGTAATGGTATTAAGTACGGAATCTTCCTTTTTAAATGCTTCATTGTTCCACAAACGAGTAAGATAACTCTGATTCACTTCTTTAATGATTTCCAATTCTAGTGCTGTACCTATTTGCTTACCTCCGGCATAAATTTTCTCACCACTATTTTTCTCAATTAACCTGGATTCTCCTGTAATAAAACTGTTATCAATATAAGCCTGACCACGAATTAAGATTGAATCTGCGGGAATAATTTCATTATTCCTTATCAAAATTCTATCTCCAACATGCAGGTTTGATATTAAAACATTTTCTTGTTTACCTTTATCTATTCGGGTAACCGCTATAGGATAAAAAGATTTATAATCCCTGTCGAACGCCAAGGTTCTATAGGTTCTCTGCTGGAAATATTTACCTAGTAGCATAAAGAACAACAATCCGCAGAGCGAATCAAAATATCCGTTACTTAATCCTTCATATGCTTCATAACAACTTCTGAAAAATAATGCAAAGATCCCAATGACAATAGGTAAGTCAATATTTAAAATCCCATGTTTTAAGGCTCCCCAAGCAGATTTATAATAATCAGATGCACAATATAGCATCACGGGAAGGGAAAGTACAAACATCAAAATTCTGAAAAGATGATTGTATTGTTCTAACCAGGTATCTCCATTTTGCCCTAAAAATTCAGGAAAAGCTAAAAGCATAATATTTCCAAAGGCAAACCCTGCAATCCCTATTTTAATAATTAAAGTTCTGTCTATTTTTTCAGGTTTTTTATCAACTGTCTCCAGATTAATTATTGGTTTATATCCTAAATCAGTAAGAAAATTTGCAAGCTCGCTTAATTTGTAAGCCTCATGCCTGTAAGCTATCTGAACTGTTTTTGTAGTGAAATTTACAGTTGAATAAATAATATTTTTATTTATATTTTTAAGACTTTCTAATAACCATACGCAGGCGCTACAATGAATAACGGGAATTTTAAAAGTAACCAGTGTTATTCCGTCTTCAGAATAATCAATGATTTTTTCAAATATCTGAGGTGTATCCAGAAATTCAAAATGAGACGGAGCAGATTCAGGCTTGATTCCTGCTTTTGTATTCAGCTCATAGTAATTGGAAAGATTATTCTGATTTAAAATCTCGAAAACTGTTTTGCACCCATTGCAACAAAATATTTTTTGATCGAATTCAATTTTGACATCTTCAATTTTTTGTCCACAATGAAAACAATTCTCAGTCATAACTCTTTATACCATTAATAGATGTGTACAAAGTTATTGTTTTATTTAAAAATAAAACATTATTTTTGTAGTCAATTTTACTTAAAAATATGACTAATATCATGCCGAAACATTCAGTTGAGCTGATTATATCGGAATTGAAGAGCAAAGAAATTTTGAGTCAATTCACCAAAGAAGAACTTGAAATTCTTGACAAAGAGATGAAAGAAATTCATTATGAAAAAGGTCAGGAAATAATTCACGAAGGATACAAACCTACAGGAATTTACGGAATGCTTCACGGGACAGCCAAACTTTACAGAAGCGGTTTTAATGGAAAAGAACAAATTTTACGTTTTGTTAAGAAAGGAGATATTGTAGGATACCGCTCTTTATTGGGAGGGGAAACTTTCAGCGCATCCTGTACTGTTCTTGACGATGTTACGGTTGTTTACATTCCTGAAATAATTTTTCATAAATTATTAGAGGTAAGTTCCAAGGTATCTTTTGATGTTTTGAAAAAAATATCTCAGGATTTAGGAGAAGCCGGCAAAACTATTACCCTTCTTGCGCAAAAGACGGTTCGTGAACGATTAGCTGAGATCCTTTTGCTACTTGAGAACAAGTTAGGTATTGACAATGAAGGCTTTATAAAAATAAGCCTTACAAGGGAAGAAATGGCTAACTTAATCGGAACTGCAACTGAAAGTGCAATTCGTCTTATTTCCGAATTCAAAACCGAT
This sequence comes from Apibacter sp. HY039, assembly GCF_004023655.1. Taxonomy (NCBI): domain Bacteria; kingdom Pseudomonadati; phylum Bacteroidota; class Flavobacteriia; order Flavobacteriales; family Weeksellaceae; genus Apibacter; species Apibacter sp. HY039. Next base: position 67,533 of record NZ_SAYM01000006.1, read on the forward strand.
GGACTCATCGAGGTGGAAGGAAGAAGAATAAAAATTCTTGGCCACCGGAAATTGACCCGCTTGGGGCATGTTACCCTTTAACGGATTTAAAAAAAACTAACTGCGGAAAAAGAATTGCCTTTACTGAAGTGTAGAATATAATATTTACTAAATATCATTTAGTTCCAGCCATCGCATTTCTTTTTCCTCTAATTTTTCTACTACTTTTTCTAACTGCAAACTGATTTTCTGGATTTCTTTAAATTCTAAATCAGATATGGATAACTGATCTGTAAGCTTTTTCTTTTCATTTTCAAGTGATGGAATTTCTGTTTCTAAAGCCTCCATCTCTCTTTTTTCTTTAAAAGATAATTTTTTAGGCTTAATTTGCTCATCTTTAATTTTATTATCTTTTTTTACAGTTTCATTTTTATCTGTTGTTATGCTTGACTCATTTTCTTTTTTATCTAAAAAATATTGCGTATAATTACCTATAAACCATGATATTTCTCCTTCTCCTTCAAAAATCATTAATTCATCCACTACTTTATCCATAAAATATCTATCGTGACTAACTATTAGTAAACAGCCCTGATATTCGTTAAGGAAATTTTCAAGCACGGTTAATGTCGGTAAATCTAAATCATTGGTTGGCTCATCTAATATTAAAAAATTGGGGTTTTTATATAAAACAGCTAACAATTGTAATCGTTTTTTTTCTCCCCCGCTCAACTTTGAGATAGGAGTATATTGAGTTTCAGGCTTAAAAAGAAAAAGCTCCAAAAACTGACCTGCAAAAAGCTGTTTTCCATTTGAAAGAGGAAAATAATCCGCTATATCTTTAACAAAATCAATAACTCTCTGTTCTTCTTTAAATATAATACCTTCTTGTTTAAAATGACCGATATTAAGTGTTTCCCCCCACTCTATATTTCCACTATCAAACGACTCTTCTTGTTCCAGAATTTTTAAAAATGTTGTTTTTCCTACTCCATTTTTGCCAACAATGCCAATTTTGGCTCCTCTTGAAAAAACATGTGAAAAAGAGTTCAAAATCACTTTTTCTTTGAATTTTTTTGAGACTTTTTCCAATTCTATGATTTTATTCCCTAAACGGGTCATCTGTATATCCAAAAGTACCTGAGAATTATCAATCTTCTGCTTAGCTATATTTTCTGTTTTATAAAAATCAGATATACGACTTTTAGACTTGGAAGTTCTTGCCTGCGGCTGTCTTCTCATCCATTCCAGCTCTTTCCGGTACAGGTTTTTTGCCTTGTCTATTTGTGCTCCCTGATTTTCTATCCTCAAGGCCTTGTTTACAACATAAGTTTCATAATCTCCACTATGAACATAAATCATTTCATCTTCTAATTCCAGTATTTTAGTACATATTGCATCGAGAAAATATCTGTCGTGAGTTACTAATATAAGTGTTTTATTTTCCTTGTTCAGAAAATATTCCAACCATTCCACCATATCTATATCCAAATGGTTAGTAGGCTCATCCAGAATTAACAAAACATGACCTTTCTCAAAGCTTATGTCTATCAGAAATTTAGCTAATGCAATACGCTTTCTCTGACCTCCAGATAATTTTTTGATAGGCTGGGTTAAAAAATCTATTTTAAGTTTGGATATAATTTCCTGAATTACAGGCTCTACCTTCCAACCATCCCATTGATCCATTTTTTCTATCAAATCCATAAGTCCTGGATTCTCAGGATCTTGTTTTATCATTTTTTCATAATGATGAACCACATCCAAAACTGGATTTGAATGGGTAAATATATAATCTTCGGCAGTCAACTCTTCTTTGAAAGAATCGGATTGTTCGAACAAAATAACCTTAACATCTTTATTAATAATTACTTCTCCGGAATCCGGTTGTTCCTTTCCTGCCAATATTTTCAATAAGGTTGTTTTCCCACTTCCGTTTTTTGCAACTAATGCTATCTGTTCCCCTTCATTAACGTGAAAAGATACATCTGAAAATAAAGTTCTAATTCCGAAAGATTTACTAAGGCTATTTACTGATAAGTAATTCATAGCCCAAAAATAGAAAAAAAACTAATCGCTGCACCATATCCCATATAAAAAGAGTTATATCAATAAAGAAATCTAACATTTTAAATAAAATATTTGCACCCATTGAATGAGTTCGTGTTAAAATTCAAATCTTTACCTCCAATCAGTTTAAAGGCATTTTCTGCTATCAAAAGATTTATTCAATTTTTTTGAATGCTTGTTTTAGCATAACCGGAGTGGTAATAGTTGTAAATACTCCCATAAGAACCAAAATGGAAAATATCTCACTGGATATTAATCCTGCTTTATATGCAATGTTAGCTATAACCAGTTCCATTATCCCCCTTGCATTTAACCCTATACCTAAAGTCAAAGAAAAGTTTTTTCCATACCCTGCTAAAATGCCTCCGAAATATCCTCCGAATATTTTAGATACATAGGATACCAAAATGACAGAAACCAGCAAACCTATATTATGTATTGATGTAATTTCAAACTCCAGTCCGATTCCTGCAAAAAAAATGGGGGCTAAAAAGCCCATAGCCATATTACTGGTTGTTTTTTCAATTGATTTCAGATTACTTTTCCCTATCAGGGAATCGCTGATTAACATGGAGGCAAAAAAAGCACCGACTATGAAATGTAAGCCAAGTGTTTCCGTAAAAGTGGCAAAAAGTAAAACAAATACAAAAAATATAGCAAATAAAGGCTCTTTGCCTTTAAGTACAGATATAAGTCTGTCCAGTAAATCTTCTATATAATTGCTTTTATGAGTGAGCTTTTTAATCATTAAATAGGTGAAAGTCAGCAACCCTATAAAAACAAATAATTTAAGCAGAGATATTCCTCCTGCTTTGGTTACCGCAAGCATAGACATATCCGTATCTTTAATATTGAGCAAAACTCCTAAAACCGATAAGGCTAATACATCATCAAATATTGCAATGGATATTATTTTCTGTCCTACTTTCGAATTTATTTTCCCTAGATCCATCAAAATTCTTATACTGACGGGCAAAGCGGTTATGGCTACACACAGACCAATAAATACGCTGGTCATAGCTTGTAATCCAAAAAAATAACCGACTAAAAAACCGCTGAAATTAGGTAGGAAAAAAGCCATTATAGATATAATTATATTTTTACCTTTTAAAGATTTTATTATATCATCAATATTTATTTCAAGTCCAGCTATGATAACTAATAAAAAAATCCCTAATTCAGAAATGACTTTAATTTCTTCTGTCCGGTGAATGATATTTAATAAGCTTGGCCCTAATATTATACCAGCAAATATCTCTCCTATCATCGCTGGCTGCTTACAACGTTCAAATATTTCTCCAAAAATCCGTGCAGTAACCAGTAAAATCAACAAATTAGTAAAAAGAGGTAATTCCATAACTATAGCTTGTAAATATTTTTAATTTCTATCTAATTTTTTATCAGCCGGATAAAGATAGGTAAAAAAATAAGCTTTAAACGTAAATTTATCTACTCCACATTATTTAAATACCTGATTTGGAGACGAAATGTAACTAGTAATAAAGCTTTTCATATCACAATTTAACAGTAATACAATTTTAACTGTATTTTTTCAATAGTAAAAAACGTAATTTATCGTACACCCAGTTAAACACAATTGTATAGGGAAAAAAATATAAAAGCATACTTAATTCTAAAAAAAATGCATTCATAAAACTCATTTTGAGAATCCATGAAATCAGTGGTACGGTAAATATGATTAAACCTATCTCAAAAACTGCTCCATGCAAAATTCTTATAAACAAATTTTTATTAAACTGAAATTTCTGCTGTAATTGATCAAACAGCCAATTAAAAATGTAATTCCAAAGCATGGCAGTTATTGAAACTAATAAAGCTAAAAAAACTGAATCTTCAAGGGATTTATCTGTAAGAAAAGATATGATAGGCGCACTGGTAAGTATACCTACAGCTTCATACATTATAGCATGAAAAGATCTTTCATAGGGCGTGCGAAACTTTATATGTTCTATAAATTTCATACGTAAATGTATTCTAAAACCTTATACTATACAAATCAAACTATTGAGTTTTTTAGTTATATTTTGCATAACCGCTAATAAAATGAAAGCAGATTCAATCTTTTTGAATCTGCTTTAAACTAATTAATTGTAATGAATTACTTATCTGTATATTAATACTTGTCTTTTTCTTTTTTCAAAACTTCTTTCTCAGCTTTATATCTTTTTTCTAAGGTTTTCTTTTGAGCTTTTTTCTCTTTTTTAGTTAATGAAACACTTTTATCAATTCTGGATTTGTCTCTGTCGTATTGTTTATCCAGATGTTTTATTTTAGCTTCAATATCTTTTTTTATTACATCATTATTAGTTCCAGCGGTACTATTATGCTGATGATTATGCTGATTTTTATTATTGATATTTGCCTGTTTCTGTTTTAAAGCAAGTTCGCGTTTTTTTTGTCCTTTTTCATACCCGGTAAGAGAAGGATCTGTTCCAATTTTTTTGTATTCCTGCCCATATTCTTTATTTAATTCCTTAGAACTTTTCTGAGCATATGCTGTTGTTGCTACTGTTAACATTAAAGTTAATATTAAGAACTTTTTCATGATTATTAGATTTTTTAATTTAATACTTAGCCTTAATCTAAAAGCGTGCCATAATTCTAAACATACTTATAACAAATTAACATACAGATAAATAAGTCTAAAACAAAAAATTATCTGAAGAAAATTATTATTTCCTTAAAAATATTACTACGCATTTTCCCTTAGCTCTAAAAATTGAATCAAGAACATTTTAGCTTAAATTAGCTTTTTATTTTATTCCTATCAGTTAAAGAATTTGAAATATGAAAAAAGCAGTAAGTGAAAATTATGGTAAAATTAACCATACGCTGACAAAGGCTTTTGTAAACAATAAATCGGTGAATTATGTTTTAAAACAAAAAAAGATGCAATTGTAATAGAAACATCCACATTAAAAATATTTCATTTTATAAAAAAATGGTTTTAAAATCTATAGTGTAAATAAAGAAGATTTGGGATTTGATTTTTATTTTTTTATATATGAATATTAACAAAGTATAAAATGAAGAGTTTAACGTAAAAACAAATGATAGAAGTAACTCAAAAAGAAAAAAATGTAGTCCTTGAAATATTGCACAGTGCTTTTTATGATGTACTCATTCCTAATTCTATAAATTTTACTATAAAAAAAGACACAAAAAGATATGAAAGACTTATGGCTCTCATGGATTATCAATTTAAAATGGCAATGAAGTATGGCGAAATATATTTAAGTGATGATAAAAATGGATGCGTACTATATATTAACAAAATTTATCCGAGCATACAAAAAGTTTATTGGGAAACAGAACTACTACTAAAATGTATAGGTGTGCAAAATATTTTTAAAATTCTCAAACGAGAAAAACTCTTAAAGGCCTCTCATCCTAAAGAACCGTTTAAACATTTGTGGCTAATGGGCATTCGCAAGGAATATCAAGGGAAAGGAATTGGTAATAAATTATTAAAAGAGACTTTAAATAGATACCAAGGAGATGTAATTTATGTAGAAACCACTACTCCACAAAATATAAAATTTTATACCCGGTTAGGTTTCACCATTTTTCATGAAACAAATGAACTTAATTACCCTCTTTTTTTTCTTAAATTAAGAAATGTATAATATTAAATTTATTTTAAAGTTCATGCTTAAGTAACAAATATAAATTTTATATATTTTGGAATTACATACTTAAGTAAATGTAAATTGTACTTTTTAAATATATTTTTATGTTTATAATTGAGATTGTCCAACAAAACTTATTGTAAGATATATTAATAATAATGGGTAAATAGTTAGGAAAGTAAGTAAAAAACAAAAAATCCATAATCAAGTTGATTATGGATTTTTGAAGTGGTACCTCTTGGAATCGAACCAAGGACACAAGGATTTTCAGTCCTTTGCTCTACCAACTGAGCTAAGGTACCTCAGAATTGGATTGCAAAGATAGAGCTTATTTTTTAACTTCAAAATATTTTTCAAAAAATATTTATTTTTTTTTTTCGTTAAAGTCTTTAACATAATTTTTGTAATCAATTATTTTTATAATCGGTACATTATTAACATCTTTGCACATTGAAATAAATTTCACTGAATGAAAATTAAAATAATCAGAATATTATCAATTCTTGCATTCACTAATTGTATTTATGCACAGCAAACTTCTACTTCTGCCTATTCATCGATAGGATTAGGAGAAAGTAAAATTAATTCAGACTTAACCCTGTCCTCAATGGGAGGAATAGGTACCTCATACATTTCTGACTTTGCTAATGAAGCCAACTTTGCAAATCCAGCTGCTAATATGAATCTTCGTTTTACCAGCTTTAATCTGGGAGTTAATACAGATTATAATAAAGCGAAAACTTCAACGGAAAGCAGTGGACGATCGACGACTTACTTAGCCAACGTTTCAATTGCATTTCCTATAGGAGATAAATCCAGAGCCGGTTTAAGTCTACAACCCTACACCAACATGGGATATGACATGAACATTAATACTCAGACTACTTTAAACCAAAAATCAGTATTAAGTGGCCGGGGAGGTTTAAATTCATTCAGCGGATTTTATTCCTATAACATTACTGATGAATTAGCATTAGGTGCTAAAATAGGTTATGTTTGGGGAGAGCTTAAAAAAGAACAGGAAAATTCGGTTGAGGGCTCGACTCTTATTTCAGGAATATCCAATAAAAAACAATATGGTTTTTTCGATTACACTTTAGGAGCTGCCTACCTTAAAAAATTACCTAGTGATCATTTGTTAAAAATCGGTGCCACTTTTACCCTTGGTCATGATGTAAGCACCAGCGTTCACTATTTATATTCCAGTTACTACTACAACACTGACGGAGCTAAAACTTCCGTGGATACAATTCGATACACGCGAGGTGATCATGATACCAAGCTTCCTTCCTCTTTTTCATTAGGAGTTGCCTACGGGAAAGAGCAGAAATGGTCATTGGCAGCTGATTTCAAATATACCAATCAATCCAAGCTATCCATTCCTGAAGACATAAAAAATAACTTAGAATATAAAAATAAATACCGGGTTTCCTTAGGTGGCTGGATTTTACCTAATGTTAATGGTTTTAGGTCTTATTTTGAAAGAGTTATTTACAGATATGGTGTTTATTATGAAAATACCGGTATAGAGTTGTATAACAACACCATTAATCAGTATGGAGTTACAGCCGGTGTAGGTGTTCCATTAGGAAAAGCCGGAAGACAGGATCCTTCTTTACTGAATCTGGGAATAGAAGTAGGCCAACGCGGGACTACATCTAATGGATTAATCAAAGAGAACTTTTTTAACTTTAAAGTAGGATTCAACTTTGATGATCTTTGGTTTAGAAAAAGACAGTATGATTAAAAAATAAATCCTGCAATTACATAATAACATGAGAATCAGGTTGTTTTCTGCTTTTAATTTATTGCTTGCTGGCGTATTTTATATAGTTTCAGTATCCTGTTCCGATGATTCAACTAATAAACTGGGAAAAAAAAGCACTAATTTTGTCTCCCGTAAAATATTCAATGCGAAACTCATACTTTCGGATTCCATTTATACGACCATCACGTTGAGGGCTCCGGAAATTGAGGAGTACGAATATTCTGAAACCCCATATACTCTTTTTCCTAAAGGAGTTGATATGGATTTTTACGAAAAAGATAAAAGGCAACCCGGTCATTTAAAAGCAGATTATGCTAAAATTATTGAAAAAACCGGTTGGTATGAAGCCAGAAACAATGTGGTAATTATTAACTCAGATAATGACACTTTAAAAACAAATATTTTGTTTTGGGATAAAAACAACAGGAAAATATTTACTCACGATACGGTACGCATATATCGAGGTGATGGAGTTACTACTAATATTTCAACCCAAGGGATAGAAGCTTCTGAAGACTTTAAAAATTTTAAGCTTAAAAACAATTCAGGAACGCTCCCATACAATAATGATATGAAACAATAAATATTACAATGACTATCATTATAATATCCACCTTTTGTGTTTTCTTTTTTTCCGGTATGAAAGAGGCTTTTCTTAATTCCAACAGGATGCTTCTTGAATTAGAAAGAAAAAAAAATTCCTGGTTATCTAAGTTAAACGTTTACCTGGGCGATCATCCCAAACGTTATTTAGCAACACTTACAGCAGGATACATCATTTCTATAGTATTTTTAGGATATTTCTCTATTCTTCATTTGGGAGTTGGATCTTTCTTGATTAATAATTCTGAATATATCTCCCTTTTATTGACACTATTTTTAATTTTCAGCTTTTTATTAATACTAATTTTCGTTTCAAGAGTTATTTTCACTGCTTATTCTGATACACTTCTAAAAATTTTATCTCCTCCAGCTTTTCTATTTTACATAATTTTATCTCCATTAACGTTACTCTTATCCAGATTTCTGACTTTCTTCCTGATGACAACTGAGGAAAAAAACTCTGATACAGAAACTCCACTGGTTATAAAAGAAGAATTATCGTGTTTTATTGATGAAAAAATTGAAAATTCTTCTGATAAAGCTCACATTGATGCAGAAGTTCATTTTTTCAAAAATGCTTTGAAATTTTCAGATTTACAGGCCAGAGATTGTATGATTCACAGAAAAGAAATTATTGCCGTAAATGTGGAAGAAGAAATTGAAACACTCACTCAAGCATTTAATGAAAGTGGTTTTTCTAAAATTCTTATTTTCAGAAATGTGATAGACAATGTTATTGGATATGTTCATATATTTGATTTGTTTAAAATGCCTAAAAGCATCAAACACATACTATTGCCGATTGAAATTGTACATGAAACATCTTCCGTGCAGGAAATTATGAACCGTATGTTAAAAAAAAGCCGGACTATAGCGGTTGTTCTTGATGAATATGGAGGAACTTCGGGGCTTATAACTCTGGAAGATATTGTAGAGGAACTTTTCGGAAATATTGAAGATGAGCATGACAAATCAGATTGCACAGATAATCAAATTGATTCTCACCATTTTTGTTTTTCTGCCAAACTATCTATTGAGTATCTTAATCAAAAATATAATCTGAATTTACCGGAAAGTAACGAATATTCATCGTTGGGTGGTTTTCTTATCAGCTTAACAAGAAATATTCCGTTACAAGGAAGTGAAATTCAATTCGAAAATAAAACTTTCTCAATAACACAAGTTTCCAATTCTAAAATAGAAGAAGTATCTTTATCTCTTAATGCGAATTAAAATTGAAAAATTCGTTTTTTTTATAAAAAAATAACTGTTGCAAATAAAAAATATTTCAGTACCTTAGTACACTGAAATATTTATAATTGATTAATGCATAATGATTATGAAAAGAAACTATACTATTTTCTCATTATTAATAAGTTTTTCCATATTTGCCCAGAATAATAAGGTAAGACCTTCTTCGAGCGGGGACGTAGCTTTTAGAGAAGTAGACGGAAAAATAGAATTATTAGCGAGCAATTCACGTTCAGGTGTTCCTTCATCTTCTTCTTTTTCATCACCCAATGATGTCATTATGACTCAGGATGAATTAGGAAACAAATATTGGTATATTATTGACGGGACCATTGTAAAAAGCGAAATAGTTACCCGAACCGGTATCACTTCTTACGACAAAGAGAATTCTCAACCGGCAAAAGAAGCTCAATCATCCAGCGTACCTGAAAAAACTGTTATTTCTGATAGTAAAAAGACTGAATTAATTGAAGTTCCGGAAACAAAAGGGACTCAGGCTACAGATTCTCAAATAAAAATCATAACTACAGAAACTAAAAAAATTGAAGACGTACCTGTTCAAAAACAAATAGATAATCCTGTTGTTGATACTAAATCTTCGGATTCAGAAGGAAAAACCAAACAAATCATTATCGAAGAAATTGAAGAACCGGCTATTCAAACACAACCTGTCGAAACAAACCCTAAAGTAACTGAATCATCTGATAATCAATTGGACGAAACTATTCAGATTACCAAAGACGATGTTGGTAACACCTCAGATTTATTTGAAAAAAATTATGAGGATATGAGTAGAAAAGAAAAGAAGTTATACAAAAAGAACGAGAAAAAAATAATGAAACAACTTGAAAAAGAATTGAAAAATCAAAAAGATTCTGAATAAGTTGAATAAATAATCTAAAAAAATAACCCCTATTTACTACCAGTGAATAGGGGTTATTTTTTTAGCCTCCAATAACTGATTAGTCTGACTGAAAGGTTTAGAGCCAAAAAAGCCTCTGTGTGCAGATAATGGAGACGGATGTACCGATTTTATTATAAAGTGCTTATTTGTATCTATAAGATTTATTTTCTGCTGAGCGTAACTTCCCCACAGTACAAATACAATATTTTCTTTTTCATCTGAAATCTTTTCAATGACTGAATCCGTAAAAGTTTCCCAGCCCTTTTTTTGATGAGAGCCTGCTTCATGCGCCCTAACTGTTAAAGTAGCATTTAGTAAAAAAACCCCTTGTTCTGCCCAGGAAGTTAAATTCCCTGATTTTAAATCAATTTCTAAATCAGTTTTTAATTCGGACATTATATTTCTTAATGAAGGTGGAAAAGCAATTCCTTCTGGAACCGAAAAGCATAAGCCCATCGCCTGACCTACGCCATGATAGGGATCCTGTCCTAATATAACAACTTTTACCCGATTGAAAGGGGTAAGGTCAAAAGCTTTAAAAATATCTTTACCTTTAGGAAAGCAGGTATAAGTATTATATTCATTTTTAACAAATTCAATTAATGAAGTAAAATACGGTTTTTCAAATTCGGAAGCCAGAATTTTTTTCCATGAAGGTTCTATTTTTATATCCATACACTTTTATAAGCTAAAGTAAAACATATTTTTTTAAAAAAGTCAATTTATAGAATATGTATTGAAATTTAATAACTTAATCCTATCTTCTGATAGTAGTTCCTGCAAGTACTCTTGAATCTCGGCTACCGAATTGGAATCAAATTCTGTATATATATCTTCTCGGGTCCTTGGCTCAATACATATAAAATTTAAGAGTTCATTCAAAGATAATTTGGGTTTGTTTTTTTGTATGCAAACATCACATTTACCACAATCATGTTTAGCTCTTTCTCCGAAATATCCTAATATGAGCCTCATTCTGCAATGTTTTTTATTCAGAATAAAAAACTCAAGTTCCCTAAACTTATATAGCTTATTTTCCTGAATCTGGCGGAATTTATTCCAATAATCCTCTAAAATAAGTGTATCACTTCTGGGTATGAGGAAATATATTTTTTGCCTGTTTCCATCTACATAACTAATATCTCCCGTTAAATTGTATTTTATAAAGGTACTGTGAAGATGCTCGTAAGAAATCCCTAGTGTTTCAGATAATTTTTTTTCATTAATTTTAACCTGATATGAAAAAACACCGGTGATAATTCTGGCAATTTTTTCCATAAGAAATGAATCTTTACCAAATGAATGGTAATCTAATCTTTCAACAGGAAATTTCAACTGAATTAAACTATCGGATGTATCATACTTCCACTGCAAAACTCCGGAATTATTCAAATATTCCAAAACGGAAATAATTTTACTTTGAGAAAGCTCTGTTCTTTTCTGAAATTCCTGTAAATCAAAATCAAAAATATTTTCAGGCAATTCGTTAGGAGCTATACCGTAAAAGGAATACAGGTAACGGACAATCTTATTATAATCTGCACGTGTAGGTATTGAAGAAGTTAAAACCGATGAAATATCGGAAAATTCACTTTCTGACCAAAACAGGAAAGCAAAAGATAAATTCCCATCTCTACCTGCTCTACCCACTTCCTGGTAGTAATTTTCTAATGAATAAGGAGGAGAAAGATGGATAACTAGTCTTACATTTTCTTTATCAATTCCCATTCCGAAAGCATTAGTTGATATTAATACTTTTGAATCACTGCTCGTCCATTCTTTTTGTTTTTTCACTTTCTCGTGAGCAGGTAATCCAGCATGAAAAAAATCTACATCAAAACCTTTGCTTTTCAAAAGCTGAGATAAATTTCTGGTTTCATTACGCGTTCTGCAATAAATAATTCCTGAGCCTCTATATTTTTTTAATACCCTTTCAATCTGGCCAATTTTATCCTGAGTATTAACTATTTGCAAAGCCAGATTTTTTCTTTCGTATGACTTCTTATAAAGCTGTACATCTTTAAGATTCAACTTTTTAATAATTTCCCCTAAAACCTTTTCAGTAGCAGTAGCAGTTAATGCCATGCAAGGTGTCTGATAACCAATATATTTTCTAAAATCTTCAATTTGCTGATAAGAGGGTCTAAAATCATTTCCCCATTCCGAAATACAATGGGCCTCATCAACTGCCAAAAAAGAAATTTCAATATCCTTAACTATCTCAAGAAAAGTACGGTTTAGCAGTCTTTCGGGTGATACATATAATAATTTTAATTCTCCATTCCTTAAGCTTGTGAATGAAGCTGTCTGTTGTTCAGCCGTCTGATCTGAAGAAATGTAGGCGGCAGGAACTTTTCTTTTTTTTAATTGAAATACCTGATCTTTAATAAGTGCCAATAAAGGAGAAACTACTATACAGGTTCCCTGTCCCATCAGTGCCGGAACCTGGTAACAAATTGATTTCCCCGCCCCGGTCGGTAAAAGAGCTATGGTATCATTGCCTTCCAAAATACTTACAATAATTTCTTTTTGTGGATCTCTAAAATTCTGATATCCCCAATATAATTGTAATATTTTATTTGGCATTGAAAAATCCATCAAGGCAGACATTTAGTATTTACTCTCACAAATATATTAAAATCTTAACATTTACATTTTTTAAATTCATTTTTCTGTTAATTGATTACCTTATATTTTCGTAATTTCAGTTCAGGCTTCAATTCAAAAAATTGTCTAACACAATTATTCCCAAATAAAAAAATTATCTTTGCGTAACAAAATAATGAATTATTATACTTATTAATTATAGTATTAAAAAAACAGAAATAAACTGGTCATGAAAAATAAAGCTCTTAAGATTACTTTGCTAATTATTTTTTTGCTACTTTTAATCTACAGCCTATGGTATGTCATCAAAACCAATACCCAGGAAAATGCGGAGTATACAACTGAGACGCCAGTAATAACGACTATTGAGCAAAAAGCGATAGCTACCGGAAAAATAAATCCAAAAGAAAAAATTGATATAAAACCCAATATCTCCGGAATTATAAAAGAAGTATTTGTCAAAGAGGGTGATGAAATAAAAGTAGGAGAACTTATAGCCACTATAAGGGTAGTTCCTGTGGTAGCATCCGTCAATACGGCAATGCAATCAATTAATTCAGCTAAAATTCAGCTAAATAACCAACAAAGAATTTTTAACCGTCAAAAATTACTTTATAGTCAGGGAGTTATTTCTCAACAGGAATATGAAAGTTCGGAAACCGAGTATAAAATGGCTCAGCAAACTTTAAAACAAGCCCAACAGGAATATGAAATAGCCAGAACCGGTATTGCTCCCGGACTTGAAGATCTAGCCAGTATTCAAATTCGTTCCACAGCTAATGGTATTGCTCTTGAAGTACCTGTAGAAGTAGGAGACCAGGTAATTGAGGCTAATACTTTTAACGCAGGAACCACTATTGCGTCAGTAGCAGATACAAGTAAAATGATTTTTGAGGGAAAAGTTGATGAATCTGATGCTGGAAAAATGACAGAAGGAATGCCATTAAAAATTGTAATAGGCGCATTACGGGATAAAAGTATTGATGGTAAACTTTCTTTTATTTCTCCACAAGGAAAAGAAGAAAACGGGGCTGTTAAGTATGAAATCAAAGCCGATATTTTAAAACCTGAAAATGTTACCATCAGAGCAGGCTATAGCGCTAATGCTGAAGTAATATTAAATGAAAGAAAAAATATACTTGCTGTAAGAGAAGCTCTTATACAGTATGAAAATGATAAACCGTTTGTTGAAATTTTACAGCCTAATAATAAATTTAAAAAAGTTTTTATAAAACTTGGCCTTTCAGACGGTCTTTTTGTTGAGGTTCAGGGCATCAACAAAACCGATAAGATTAAAATATGGAATCCTAGCGAATCAGATACGGATAAAAACAATAATAATCAGCAAGAGTAATATTAAACAAAATATTTAAATCTCTATTCATAATCAGACAATGATCTCTGTTACTATAAATTTTCAGGCCATAGTTGTCAAAAATTTCACTTAGCCTTCTGGATAATTTATCCACTATAATTTAACTATTCTTGTATTATATTGAGTTTACTTATCAAATTTAGAATCTAATTATAAATGATGTATTTTTGTATTTATGATTTCTAAAGAAACTATAGATAAAATTTTCTCAACAGCCCGGGTTGAAGAAGTTATTTCCGATTTTGTAAATCTGAAAAAATCTGGAAGTAATTATAAAGGTTTAAGTCCTTTTGTTGATGAAAAATCACCTTCTTTTATGGTTTCGCCTGCTAAGCAAATATGGAAAGATTTTTCTTCAGGAAAAGGCGGAAATGTGGTAACCTTTATTATGGAGCAGGAGCATTATACCTATCCTGAAGCATTAAAATATTTAGCCAAAAAATATAACATTGAGATTGAAGATGATTTGGCAGAGCTTTCCGAAGATCAAAAGGAACTTCGGCTCAATAAAGAAAGTTTATACCAGTTATCCGAAGTAGCAAATGAATATTTTCAGGATCAACTTTGGAATTCGGAAGAAGGTCAAAACATTGCATTATCTTATTTTAATGAAAGGGAGTTAAGAGGAGAAATTATTAAATTATTTCAATTGGGATATTCTCCCAAAAATAAAAATTCGTTTTCACAATTTGCCTCAGATAAGGGATATAAAAAAGAAATTCTGGAACAATCAGGTCTTAGTATATTCAGAGAGGATTACACTCTGGGCATAGATCGATTTCGAGAGAGGGTTATCTTCCCTATTCACAGTTTTTCCGGAAGAGTTTTAGGTTTTGGTGGACGTATTTTACAAAATAATGCAAAAACTGCTAAATATCTTAATTCCCCGGAAAGTGAAATTTACCATAAAAGTAAAATATTATATGGTTTATTTCAGGCAAAATCGCATATAACTAAAGAAGACAATTGCTTTTTGGTAGAGGGATATATGGACGTAATCTCTCTTCATCAAAACGGGATAAAAAATGTAGTAGCATCTTCAGGAACTTCTTTAACCGTAGATCAGATACGATTAATTAAACGACTTACGGATAATATAACCATTTTATATGATGGAGATCCTGCCGGAATTAAAGCTTCGTTTCGAGGAATTGATATGATTCTGGAACAGAATATGAATGTTCGAGTTCTTCTCTTTCCGGACGGAGAAGATCCCGATAGTTTCTCACGTTCTCACACATCTGAAGAACTTTCTGAATTTTTTAAAGAAAATGTTAAAGATTTTATACAGTTTAAGACGGATGTATTATTAAAAGAAACTAAGGGAGATCCCATTAAAAAGGCAGGCCTTATCAGAGATATTGTTGGTAGTATAGCTTTGATTAAAAACCTTATCCAAAGAGAAATTTACGTTAAAGAATGTTCAAGGTTATTAGATATTTCAGAACAGGTTCTGTTTAGTGAACTTGCACAGATTACGCAACAAAACACTCAATCTCATACAAATGAGTTTCGAAAAGAGCTAAAACTTCAGCCTGTAGAATCTGCAAAAAAGGAAGAGGTTGATTTTACTTATAAAATCGAAGAAGACATTCTTGATTTAATGCTTTCTTTTGGGAATTATGAAATACTGATCAATTACATGGAAGATGAAGAACCTTATAAAACAACCATTATAGAGGAAATAGTTCAGCGTTTTCGTGAAGATGATATTCAGTTTTCCATAGATTTTTATAATAAAGTGTTTGCAGATATTGTTGAAGGAATAGAAAATAATGAATTACGAACAGGCGATTTTTTTGTTAAATCGGAAGACGAAGAATTTACAAGATTCGCAGCAGAAAAAATGTTAAAAAAACATTTCATTAGTGAAAACTGGCAGGTAAAGGAAATTTTTGTTCCTACACTGGAGCAAAATCTTTCCAAAAATACCAGAGATGTCGTTTTAAAATACAAAGCTCTGAAAATTCTCGAAATGAAAAAAAAATTGGCAGGAGAGCTTTCTGAAAGTGAACTCACAGAAGACAGAAGGGTTGATATATTTAAGCAGATTATGAATCTTGATAAGTTGCTGAAACAAATTCATGGATTGGAAAACCGAATCATCTGACAAAGTTCATATAAAGCTTAAATAAAATTAATTCTTGAGTTACAATTCTGTTAATATAAAAATCAATATATTTGCCACAGAAAAGAAAGTAAACTAAAAATAAAACTATGGGTATTAGTGCATTTTTTAGATTATTTCAACCGAAAGATAAAGTATTTTATAGTTTGTTTGAACAGGTTGCAGATAATTTAACCGCTATGTCGAAAGACATGGTGGAAGGAATGAAATCACCAGACACAATCACGGAAGCGTTCTACAAAAAAATGGAACACTATGAACATGAAAATGATAAATTAACACATAACATTTTTATTGAGTTAGGAAAAAACTTTATTACTCCTTTTGATAGAGAAGATATACATCAGCTAGCCTCTTCTTTGGATGATATTGCCGATTTCATATATGCTTCTTCCAAGTACACACTACTTTATAAGTCTCCTTACATCTCAGCTTACTCTACGTTTGCGAATCTTATAAATGACAGTACCTTGGAGCTTAAGAAAGCAATTTACAATATGCGTGATTTTAAAAAACCTAAAGAGGTTCTTGTCTCTTGTGTAGAAATCAATCGTATTGAAAATGTAGCAGATGATGTTTTCAGTAAGGAACTCAGTGCTTTATTTGAAAGTAAAAAAGATGTATTGGATATTATCAAGATAAAAAATGTTTTGGAATATTTAGAAGATGTTACCGACAAATGTGAAGAATCAGCTAACATTATCGAATCTATTTTAGTTAAATATTCTTAAGTATCTCCCATGACTTTACTTATTACTATCGTAGTATTAGCCTTAATATTCGATTATATTAACGGATTTCACGATGCGGCAAATTCAATTGCAACTATTGTTTCAACAAAAGTTTTAACTCCCTTTCAGGCAGTTCTTTGGGCAGCATTTTTTAACTTTGTTGCCTATTTTGTTTCCCTGCATATTATTGGAGAATTCAAAATAGGAAATACTATAGCTAAATCTGTGCACGAAAACTTTATTACACTTGAAGTAATTTTTTCTGGACTTGTAGCCGCTATCATCTGGAATTTATTTACCTGGTGGGCAGGGATTCCGTCTTCTTCTTCTCATACGCTTATTGGTGGCTTTATAGGAGCAGCTATTGCGCATATTGGAGGTTTCAGCGAAGCGGGTCAGGCCGTTATCAATTATCCGGTAGTTATTCCTATTATCCTGTTTATTTTCATAGCCCCTTTTGTAGGTATGGTTATGTCTTCCATAATTACTTTAATAATTATAAACATTTGCCGAAAGGCAAATCCTTTTAAAGCGGATCAATGGTTTAAAAGGCTTCAGCTGGTTTCTTCAGCCGCATTTAGCATAGGACATGGAGGGAACGATGCTCAAAAAGTAATGGGTATCATTGGTGCCGCATTTATTTTTTATGAAGTCAACGTGGTCCATGCCGCTGAATATGTTAATCTGTCTGCGACAGAACGCTTTCAACATTTTACTGCAGATTATTGGTGGGTACCCATCAGCAGTTTTATAGCTATCGCTTTAGGAACTATGTCCGGTGGCTGGAAAATTGTTAAAACTATGGGAACTCGTATTACTAAAGTTACTCCTTTGGAGGGTGTTGCAGCGGAAACTTCCGGAGCTATAACTTTATTTTTAAGTGAACACTTAGGCATCCCGGTAAGTACTACTCACACTATAACCGGCTCTATTATTGGAGTGGGATTGGTAAAAAGAGTTTCAGCAGTTCGCTGGGGAATTACTATAAAGTTATTGTGGGCTTGGGTCTTAACCATTCCAGTCAGTGCTGTATTAGCTATGATAGTATATTGGTTTGCAAGTCTTTTTATGTAATTACATTCTCTTAGATCTGAAAAAATCCTGTAGTAATTGTGAACATTCATCTTCAAGTATACCGAAAACATATTCTGTCTTAGGATGTAGTTGTATTCCCTGAGAAATAAATCCTCTTTTTTTATCTGAAGCTCCAGTAACTACCCGGCTGATTTGGGACCAGTATAATGCACCGGCACACATGACACAAGGTTCCAGAGTTACGTATAAAGTACAGCCGTGCAAATATTTTGCTCCCAAATAATTACTTGCCGAAGTTATCGCCTGCATTTCTGCGTGTGCAGTTACATCTGTAAGAATTTCACTTAAATTATGTGTTTTAGCCAGTATTTTATTATTTGCTACAATAACCGCTCCTACAGGAACTTCATCTTTTTCATAAGCTTCTTTTGCTTGCTGTAAAGCAATTTTCATATAATACTCATCCGTAAACATCTTTATGATTTTTTCTCTTGCTTTTTATTAACTTCATCCTCTGCCGGTTCATTTAGTAGGTGTCCGCAACGTTTACAATAAATGGCATCAATTTCATGATTTTCAGCCATACAGTAACGACATATCTGCGTATTCATGAGAGAGTTTTTATTCCGTCTGTATTCTACGGAAATTAAACCCGCCGGCACGGAAATAATAGAGTAACCTAAAATCATTATCCCTGAGGCAATAATTTTTCCTAATATTGTAACAGGCGCAACATCTCCGTACCCAACTGTAGTTAAAGTAACTATTGCCCAGTACATAGATTGCGGAATGCTTGAAAAGCTTTCCCGATTGTGCCCTCCTTCGATCACATACATTAATGCGCCTAATATCAGGGTGGTAATTAATATAAAATACAGAAACACAAAAATTTTTCTTTTACTGTTACGCAAAGAAATAAGAATCATGTTACTTTCGTCTACATAATTTCCTAATTTTAAAACTCTGAAAATTCTTAACAATCTTAAAATACGTATAATTGCTAGATAGTGAGATTGTATAAAAATAATGCTAAGGTATGTAGGCACAATGGATAATAAATCTATAATTCCATAAAAGCTAACCACATATTTTTTAGGATTTTTAACACTAATAAGCCTTAAGGCATATTCAATAGTAAAGGATATTGTCACCCACCAGTCCAGAATATAAAGCCAGAAACCAATTTTGTTATTTATCCCTCTTACACTTTCTAACATGATAATCAGTGTACTTAATGTGATAAAAAACAAAAGAAGTACATCAAATATTTTTCCTTTGTATGTGTCTGATTCAAAAATAATTTCATGAAGTTCAAATTTCCATTTGGCACTTCCCATTCTTTGTTTTGAATTAGATCCTTCGAAAAAAAATTTTATTCTTTTAAAAAATTTCATCACAAATCGGAATTATTATAATCAGTTCTGAATAAATTTATTATTTTTCATATTAAATAATAACAAATATAAAAATAAAATAATGTATACTTGGAAATATTCCTTATTTTTGTCTGATTGATGGTGATTTTGCTCATAATTTACATTATTTAGATAAAAACTTAAATACTGTCTAAATAAATTTCATATATTTGCAAAATAAGAACAAATTAATTTAACAAACAATAAATTTACTTCATCATGAAAGAAAAATTTTATATAGACGACACAGACAAACGCATTTTACAGTACTTGTCTATTAACACAAGAATGCCATTTACAGAAATCGCAAAAAAAATGGATGTTTCTGCGGGTACAATTCACGTAAGAGTTAAAAAAATGGAAGATGCAGGAGTTATTAAAGGAACTTCCTTAAACATTGATTATTCCATTTTAGGATATGGTTTTATTGCCTATGTTGGTATATTATTAACCAAATCAAGCAAAACTCAAAGTGTTCTTGAAAAACTTGCATTAATTCCAAATGTAACAACTGCTAATGTAATTTCAGGAAAATATAACATTTATTGTAAAATAAATGCTAAAGATGCTGAAGATGCTAAAAATGTTATTTACAAAATAGATGATATAGATGACGTTTTAAGAACTGAAAGTATGATTTCTCTTGAAGAGAACATCAACGATCAGAACAGATTAATGGACGCTCTATTCAAATAAAATTATGTCACCCGAAGAAAAAGAAATCTATTTTAATGTAGCTATTTCAACCTCTTTGGTTTTATTCGGGTTTGACGGGGAAAAACTACGTGTTTTACTCAGAAAGAAAAAAAACGACCCTTTTCTTGGAGCAATGCTTCTTCCTGCCATATATGTAAAAGCAGATGAAAGCATTGATTCCAAGGTTAAGGAGTTGTTATATTCTCACACAAACGAAGAAAAAATATACATTGAACAGCTAAAGGCTTTTGCTAAAGTTTTTAGAAATCCTTTAGGAAGAGTCATCAATGTTGCCTATTACGGCACTGTCAAACTGGATGAAAAGCTATTAGAGCATTCCAAAAGCAGGAAAGAAGAATGGATAGAATACTCTAAAATTCCCGATCTGGCTTTCGATCATAACGAAATTATTGAATATGCTAAAGAACGCTTAAAACGAAGGGTTAAAAGAAGACCTATAGGCTTCTATTTATTACCTGAACACTTTACCATTTCTCAACTTCAGAAATTATATGAAACTGCACTCAACCGGGAAATGGATAAACGAAACTTTAGAAAAAAAATATTCAACTCTCAATTAATTATAGAAACGGATCTAACTGACAATTCAGGTTCAAGAAAATCTGCCAAATTATTTAAGTTTGATGAAGAAAAATATGAAAAACTAAGCCTTAAAGGTTATGATTTTTTATTTTAAAACACTTAGACCTCCTGTTTTTAACTTTTATTGACAATTTATTTAAAATTTAATGTTCCTGTTTCGATTAAATATTTTTTTTACCTTTACTTTGCCTAAGGGTAGTAAAATAAAGAATAGTTATGAGCAGTGATGAAGAAATTTTTGGTAAACGTCCAAAAGAATATTTTGAAGTAAAAAATAAAAAATCTGTTGGATTTTTATTATCTTCCCTTTACATGGGCTTTATGGGAAGCATACCCATTCTTCTGGGTATATTAGGATTTATGAAAATATATTTCCCCGGAGCTCCTCAATGGTTTTTTGTTTCAAATATTATTTTTGGTATTTTAATGATCATTGGCTCCTACGGAACCTACAATTTTAAAAAAAACGGAATCTATTTATTTACCGCTTCTTTAATTATTGATATTCTTTTTCATCTTTCATTAGGTTTGGAAGAACTGGATGCCATACACGGGTTATATTTCTTTATCGGATTTGCTTTAGTACCAATTATTCCCCGATGGAAATTTTTTAAATAATTTTAATTTATGAACATTGAAAAATTGAAGTATCCGATTGGAAAGTTTAAAAAATCCCAAAATTTAACAGCTGAAGATCTATCAATATTGATTCAAAAAATAGAATCTTTACCCAAAAGATTGTTAATAGAAGTATCTGACTTGTCAGAAAAACAGTTAGATACTCCTTATAGAGAGGACGGATGGAGTATACGGCAAGTAATTCATCATCTGGCAGACAGTCACATGAATTCTTTTATTCGTATTAAGCTGGCTTTAACAGAAGAATTACCTACAATCAAGCCTTATAAAGAGGAACTATGGGCTGTACTGGACGACTCATTAAATGCTCCTATTCGACCATCTTTACAAATACTTGAAGGTGTACATCAAAGATGGGTAATACTACTCAATAAAATGTCTCCGGCCGAAATGAAAAAGGTTTTCAAACATCCTGACTTTGACGAGCCTGTTAAGATCGAAGATGCTATAGAGATGTATTCCTGGCATGGAGAACATCATCTTGCCCATATAATGACATTGAAAAATTTTAAAAACTGGAATTAATTCACCTGCTATTATAAATAAATTAAGAAATTCATGAGAATAGATATCATCAGTGCTGTTCCTGACATAATGAAAAGCCCCTTGCAGGAATCGATTATGAAGAGGGCTCAGGATAAGAAAGTAGTTGAAATTCACTTTCATAATCTAAGGGATTATGGTAAAGGCAATTATAGACAAATTGACGATACTCAATATGGAGGTGGTGCAGGCATGGTGATGATGGTGGAACCTATAGATAAATGTATTTCGCAATTACAATCAGAGAGAGTTTACGATGAAGTTATTTATATGACTCCTGATGGAGATACCTTAAATCAAAAAACCTGTAATCATTTATCCTTAAAAGAAAATATCATTATTTTATGTGGACATTATAAAGGGGTAGATCAAAGGGTAAGAGATTTATTTGTTACCCGTGAAATATCTATAGGTGATTATGTCCTGAGTGGTGGAGAATTGGGAGCCTGTGTCTTAGTTGATGCTATTGTTCGCCTGTTACCTGGTGTTCTTAATGATGAAACCTCTGCCCTTTATGATTCTTTTCAGGATAATTTATTAGCACCCCCTGTATATACCAAACCAGAAGAATATAAAGGAATAAAAGTTCCTGAGATTTTATTAAGTGGTAATTTTCCTAAAATTGAGGAATGGAGACATGAAATGTCCATAAAACATACACAGGAAAAAAGACCTGATTTATTTAATGAATAGCTCTAAAAATATGACAAATGGATGAAATTATAAATAAAGTAGAAAAAAGCGGTTTAATTACTTTTGATTTAGAAGATTATTATCCTAAAGAATCCCGGCATGTATTTGATTTAAAAATCTATTTATATGAAGAATTAATTTTAAGAGAAAAAGATTTTCGAAAATCTTTAAATGAACTTGATTGGACCCAATATCAGAATTCCTATGTAGCTGTACATTGCTCTTCAGATGCTATTGTACCCTCATGGGCATATTTACTTGTGGCCAGTTATTTAACCGGATATGCTAAAATGATTTCTTTTGGTACCTTACAAGATCTGGAAAGGGATATATATACCGAAATTATTCAAAGTATAAATGCAAATGATTATATAGATAAGAAAGTAATTGTAAAAGGTTGTTCAAATAAGCCTGTCCCTCAAAATGCATATTTACAAATCATTCAAAAACTAAAGCCTGTAGTTTCTTCTCTTATGTTTGGCGAGGCCTGTAGTACAGTTCCTATATATAAAAAGAAGAAAACTGAATCCTAATTAAGTTTGAGTTTTTGAAATTTGAGAATAATAATGGGCGCCAGCAATAAATATACCGGCTGTTTCCGTCCTGAGCCTATTTTCTCCTAAGCTTACTCCTCCTACGCCAGATTCGTATAAATCAGATATCTCTTTTTTTGAAAAGTCTCCTTCTGGACCTATCATAAAAGTAATGGCATCAGATATACCTAGAACTTCATGTATTGGGCTTTTTTCATATTCTTTATAACAATGGGCTACCCATATTTTACCTTTAGATTCTGTATGAACGAAATCTTTAAACGCTGTCAACGGATTCAATATTGGAAAAAAACGCTGCAAAGATTGTTTACAAGCACTTTCTAACTGTTTCTCTAATCTCTCTAGTTTAAGCGTTTTTCTTTCCGAATTAGCACATAGTAACGGCGTAATTTCTGTAACTCCCAACTCAACTGCTTTTTCTAAAAAAAATTCAAACCGATCAATATTTTTAGTGGGAGCTATAGCTATGTGTAAATTAGTTTTAGACTTTTCTGTATCCGGATAAATTTCAATAATTTCAACTTCAGTTTTTTTTCCTGAAATCATCAAAGTTCCTTTCGCTAATTTACCTGCTCCATCTGTAACATAGATTTCCTCTCCACTACTCATTCGAAGGACTTTAACAATATGATGAGCTTCATCTTCTCTAATCTCAACGTTATCTTTAAAAATACTACCTATAAACAACTTCATTAAAACTATAATTTACTATTGGTTAACAAAGATAAATAGAAATATGAAATTTTTTTATGTGTCAAAAATAAAAATAGCTCTTAAATTTTAAGAGCTATTTTACCAGTATACTTAATTATTATCATGAACGCTTAACCTACTGCTTCATAACATTACCTTTTGTATCAAAGTATATATTTCTGTGCCGTATGTTCCCATAATGATTATTAAATACAATACCTACGTCATAGGTAGTAACTCCACGCTCCACTTTCTTTTTAGTTCCAAGAATGGTTGCATTAGGATAGTTAGTTTTAATATAATCCTTTGCAAATGAAGGAGTATCTTTTATATGTAATTCTTCTTTAGAAGAGATAAGCTTGCCATTAGACTCTAATTCTAATTCAACTTCTCTACCCTCTACTTCAAATTCTACTTTGTAATAATAAAAAGTATTGTCTTTATCTTTATATTTCCATTCTTTATCTACAGCGTTAGGATAATTTTTAGTTACGTAATCCTTTACTGCTTTCGGAACCTGACTTTCATCGATGTCTTTAGCTAACAAAATTAAAGAAAACATCAAAAAGCTTAATAAGCTAAATACTATTTTTTTCATAACTCTACGATTTTAAATTTTTCTTATTATAATGACAAAATTAATATTCAATTCTGAAGCTATTCTGTAGCAAATAATGCATCCTAAAAAATTTACTTTTAAATTTAATATAATAAAAAAAGGCAAGTTAAATTTACTTGCCCTATATTAAAACTTTTAAATTAGTAATTGTTTATAGCAACCCTAACTCAAATTTAGCTTCTTCACTCATCATGTCTTTATCCCATGTAGGTTCAAAGGTTATTTTAACCTCTGCTTTAGTAATTTCATCAATTGATTCAATTTTTTCTTCAACCTCTAATGGCAAAGTTTCTGCAACCGGACAATTGGGAGTTGTTAAAGTCATTAAAATCTCAGCTTTACCCTCCGTACTTATTTGTACATCATAAATTAAGCCTAACTCATAAATATCAACAGGAATTTCCGGGTCGTAAACAGTTTTTAACTTTTCAACTATTTTTTCTGCTAATGCCTGTATTTGTTCTTCTGTTAGAGACATAATGTATTAATTAACAATATTCTTCAAAAGCGTGTTGTAAATTCTCAGCTATCATTTCAGCAGAATGTCCTTCAATATGGTGTCTTTCTAAAAAATGAACAAGTTCACCATCTTTAAACAGTGCTATAGATGGGGAAGAAGGAGGAAACGGAACTAAATGCTCTCTAGCAGTTTTAACAGCATCTACATCAAACCCTGCAAAAGTAGTAACTAGATGATCCGGTTTTTTTCCAGAGCCTTCAACAGATAATACTACACCTGGACGTGCAGCACCAGCGGCACATCCACAAACAGAATTAATGATCAGCAAAGTGGTCCCTGATTGTTTTAATGCGTTTGAAACTTTTTCTGCTGTATTTAAGTCTTCAAATCCTTTATTTGTTAATTGTGCCTTCATCGGCAATACCATTTCTTCTGGGTACATAATATCCTATTGTTTTATATATTTATACAAAAATAATTATTGTTTGTCATTCATACAAATACTCTATATCTTTGACAAACTATAATGCTTTACTTAAGCTCAAAAATAATACTGATAATTATTTTTTTAATCAATATTCGTTATAGTATTATTAGTTTTTATGAATCAGAAATATACGAAAAACGAACATTTAAAAGGTGAAAAACAAATAAAATATTTATTTGAAAAAGGTTTATGGGCAAGCAAATTTCCACTTAAAATAATTTACACACCACAATTGCAACCAGATAACCTTCATAAAGCCGGTGTTTCCGTTTCAAAAAGAAATTTCAAACATTCCGTTGATCGAAACTATATTAAAAGACTTTTAAGGGAGTGTTACAGGTTAAATAAAAATAAAATATATACTCTTTTCCCTCAGGCTCATTTGCTAATGATCATATATACGGGAAAGGATAAACCTACGTTTAAAGAATTAGAAAAAAATTACATTAAACTCTTAGAAAAAATCAGCTCTCTTAATAAAAACTAATGAATCTATTTTATTTTTTAGATAATACCCTCAATTGTTTAATAATAAATACTACTAGAATTCCTAAAACAGCTACTAATCCGGAATATAAAAATTTATCATTTGGCTCATGGGTCAAATTTAACTTATAGTTAATAAGACTTGCATTAAAAACCACAACGGCTAAAAAAACTATAAGGGCTATATTTAGAAAATTTTTCATTTTACTCATTTTTACAAATATAAGAAAGTTTTATAATCCATAATTTTAATTAATCGTTCCAATTAATGAAGCAATGTTTGCTGTAAAAAGCTTAATCGATATCGCTAATAATATAACTCCAAATATTTTTTTCATTACAGAAATAATTCCGGGCCCGAGTATTTGTTCCAATTTTCCGCTATATTTCAAAACTAAATAAACGACTAACATATTTAAGATAATCGCAAGAATTATATTTTCTGTGTGATATTCTGCCTTCAAAGCTAGTACAGCTGTAAGGGAACCTGCTCCGGCAATTAAAGGAAATGCAAGAGGGACAATAGATGCAGATTGTGGCTCATCCATTTTATTAATCTCAATTCCAAGTATCATTTCCAATGCGATTACAAAAAGAACGAAAGCTCCAGCTACTGCAAAGGAATAAACATCTATTCCGATTATTTTAAGTAATTTTTCGCCAATAAATAAGAATCCTATAAGAATACCACAGGCTACCAAAGACGTTTTTCTGGCTTGCAGGTATCCTACCTTCCCTTTAATTGTCACGATTATAGGTATGCTTCCTATTATATCTATAATAGCAAATAACACCATAAAGCAACTTACAATTTCTTTAATAGAAATGTTTGATAGCATTTTTTAATATTTATTCAACAAAGTTAATTAAATTTGAAAAAATAATAAAAATACGAATTAACCACTTTTATTAACTCACAAAAACAAATCTAATTTAATTTTTTTATTAAGTCTTCAATTTTCAGATAAACGGAATGTAACGAATCCTGATCTGTTAAATTTGAGTATTGTTCAATCTGGGATTTCAACAATAAATTTTTACATTCTTCTGCAAACTCATCTCCAAATTTATTGATTAACTTTTCTTCAATATCTACAGAAGTAATAAATTGTTGTTGTTCAATACCTAAATTCTGGTAAATTGCAGCCTGTATTATTGATTCTGCTAAAGAATAAAATGCTTTTTTATCATCGCCTTTCTCTGCTATTTTTTTTAACTGAAATAACTCGGCTTCAAAATTTTTCTTATCTGAAGGAGGTGGTGATAATTTGTTAATTTTATGAACTGAAGTTTTATCTATTTCATTTACAGTATTCACATTTTTTTTAATCCTTTTTTTCTTTTTATATAAAATAAAAAATAAAAATCCACTTAATAATACTACTCCTGCAACAATCAATAGAACAGCACTTTTTTCGGTTTTTACCGGTTTCCCTTCCAAAACTTCAGAAATAGTTTCTTTAACATGTAAATCTGGAATATACGATTTTAATTTGCCGGAGTCTCTGGATTTAATATTTGTTTCAATACTATCAGATTTCACATTTTTAAGAGTATCTTCTCTGACTTTAAAAACTACTGGTTCTGCTGAAATAGTTTTAAATTGCTCTTCCTTCGGATCAAAAAAAGTAAATGGTTTGACTTTAATTGAGAAACTCCCGCTCTTTTGAGGTACAAGAACTGTCGACATGACTATTTTCCCTACAACACCATCGGTTCCTGGTAAAGTTTCCATTTTATTCTTTGGACTATACTGCTCTATATTTTTAGGAATTATCAATTCTGGAGATTTCAATAATCCTATATTTCCTTTACCGGTAATTTCAACCGTAACGGTGGCTGCTTCAGATAAGTTTAAACTTTCTTTATTAGAATGTGCCTTTATTTTATAATTTCCTACAACTCCGTAAAATCCCTCCGGAGCATTGTCCGGTATTTTCTTAACCTGAAGTGTCACCGGAGCTGATTTTATATAAATTTCCTGTTCATCGAAAAAACCTTCTGCAACAGTTAAAGTCAAAGTAAATGGATATATGGTTAATGTTCCCGGTTTTGATGGAAAAATCACATAGGAACCTATAACTCTTGACAGATAAGCCTCACCATTAATAATTTCCTGTTCATAAGTGTTATTTCTTTCTTTGATAGGCTGTACAAATAATCCCTGAAAATTAGGAGGTGATAAATTACTCAAACTATTAATCAAATCGACTTTTTTTGTATAAAATTTCAGCTTACCTGTAATACCTTCATTCTGGAAAGGATTTCGATCTGAAACTTTAAACGCGAGAAAAGCATCTCCCATGCCCAACATATTAATTCGATCTTCCTGAATATCTGTTCGCTCTTCTTGTACCGAAATACTTAACGGTTTTGATGTATAAGTCTTTCCATTAACTGTTACAGATGCAGCTCCGATTTTTATACTTCCCGGTTTAATTGCTCTTAAAGTGATTTCTTCACCATAAAGAAGTATCATTTCATCATTTTCGTACCCTTGTTTTTGAATCACATTTCTGGCTACAACCTGGGAATTGGAAAAATTAGGCAGCTTAATAGTAGAGACAGAGTTAGCAGACGATTTACTTTTAATACTTAATATAAACTGAACGTGAATAGGTTCGTTAAGTATTACCTCTTTTTTTTGAGGAACAGCTTGAAACGTTACCTGAGCTCCCAGCCAGTATATTCCAAAAAAAATATTACAAAATAATAAAAATCCCTTCATTACCAATCTTTTCCTCTTGAATCCCCTGACGGAGGAATTCTTTTATTAATTATTTTTTGCTGAGCCCTTCTTTCTTGTTCTTTCATTGCTCCCAAAATACCTTCGTAATACTGCTCTTGCATTGAACCTGAAACATTCTCTTGTTCTCTGGAGTTAGAATTTTTAATTCCTTCGCGCCCTTCCTGGTTTCCTACTCCCTGACCCGACTGATTATCTCCCTGCCCTCCTGACTGACCTTGTTGACCTTCTTTATTTTCTTGTGGGGATTGTGATTTTTTATCTTCAGAATTATCAGGATTTTGATCCTTTTCCCCATCTTTATTTTCATTCTGATTATTAGAATCAGAATTATTATTTTTTTGTTGCTGTTTTTCCTGTTCTTTTAATTTCTCTTTTGTCACAGCATAATTATATCTTGCTTTATCGTCCCTGGGGTTAAGTTTCAATGCTTTTTTGAATGATTCTGCTGCTTTTTTATAATCCTTCTTTTTAAAATATCCATTTCCTGCATTGAAATAAGCCTGAGACTTTTCCAATTTTCCGGATGCAAATTTAATTGATTTTTCAAATTGAGATATAGCATCAGAGTATTTTTTCTGCCGATACATGGCATTTCCTAAATTAAAATTAGATTTGTAGGAATCGCCTCCTTCCTGAATGGCTCTAAGGTAGTTTGCAGCAGCTTCATCATATGACTGCACAACATAATTTTTATTCCCTTCAATTAAATATTTCCTTGCCTTACCCTGAGAAAACAAGATGTAAGGAAACAATAAAAAGATAAAACCTGCTATATTTATTCTCAGATACATTTTAACAAATTTACAAAGTTTATACGTTAAAATCTCGCTTATAGTTTGTTAAAGAAATAATAATTAACAGTAGTAATGCTATTCCTATAAAAAACTGAAAGTATTGCTTTGAATCATATGTATAGCTAAGAGACTGCTCTTTTTTACTCAGTTTTGACATTTCATCAAATATTTCTTTCGTAATTTGTTCTGATGGTCCTCCTCCGTAAAAGTAAGCGCCTTTTGTCTCAAAAGCTAAATTTTTTAATGACGTATCTACTAATCGGGTTAATACAACATTTCCTTCTTCATCTTTTTTATAACTGGTATACTCACTACCATCCTGTACTGGAATAGGAGCTCCCTGTGGTGTCCCGATTCCAACAGAAAAAATAGTTATATCATTTTTATTCGCTGTATTTACTGCTTTATTTACTTCTCCTTTATGAGTTTCACCATCTGAAACCAAGATTATTGCTTTTGATGTATTGGCTATATTGGAAAGCATATTTGAAGCTTCCAGTACCGCATCTGCTATATTGGTTCCCTGAGCCGAAATTAAATTAGTATCAACTCCACTCAAATATAATTCCGCTGCACCGTAATCGTTAGATAATGGCATTACAGAATATGCCTGACCTGCAAAAATTACGATTCCGACCCTGTCTCCTCCCAATTTGGTTATTAAATCGCTGACAATTTTTTTTGCTTTTTCCATTCTTGAAGGAATTACATCTTCCGCATTCATAGAATTAGAAACATCTATGACAAATACCATATCTATACCTTCTCTTTTTACCTGTTTTTTTTCCATTCCTCCCAGCCAGTTAACCAGACCAAGTACTATCATAAAAAAGGAAATAATTACCAATATATTATCTCGTATAAAAGCAGAAAAATTAATGTTTCCAAAAATACGTTTTTGCATTTCCGAATCAGCAAATTTATTTACAGCTGATTTTTTCCACTTATATAGGTATAAAACTCTCCATATAAGAAAGGGGAGCAATAAAAGCAGGTATAAATAGGATGTTTTTTCTAGTTCCCAGTTCATAATTTCAACTAATTAATACTTCTGATAACAAAACCTCTTAACATAAGTTCCAGCAATAAAAGGATAAGAGCTGGAAGAAGAAACATTCTGTACTTTTCCGTATAATTATAATACTTTAGATTATTAATGTCCGATTTTTCCAATTGGTTAATATTGTCGTAAATATCTTGTAAACTTTGAGTATTGGTAGCTCTGAAATATTCTCCTCCTGTTTTTTTAGCAATTTCTTTCAATAATTCTTCGTCTATTTCAACTCTCTGCTTTTCAAAATATATTTTCCCTGTAAATGCATCAATGGATGTAGGAAATAAAGCCCAGCCATTCGTTCCGATACCTATTGTATAAACCTTAATACCATTTTTTGCGGCAATATCCGCTGCTGTAGCAGGCTCAACAAAACCATCATTATTAACTCCATCAGTCATTAAAATAACTACTTTAGACTTGGCCTTACTATCTTTTAAATGATTCACAGCAGTCGCCAACCCAACTCCTATTGCTGTTCCCCCGTCGAGTGTCTGGGTTTTGAGATCTTCTAACTGTTGTTTAAGTATATTTCTATCAATAGTTAAAGGTACTAACGTTAATGCTTCTCCTGAGTATGCAATGAGTCCAATACGATCAATAGGTCTTTCCATGACAAACTTTACTGCCACTCCTTTTAGTGCTGTTAGCCGATCCGGATCCAGATCTTTGGCCAGCATACTTAAGGAAACATCTACAGTAAGCATTATATCTATTCCTTTTTCATTTTCTAAAGTTTGAGCTACATCAACTACCCTGGGCCTGGATATAGCTAAAATTAATAATATCAAGACTACTATTCTTAACCAATAAACTACAGGCCTGATAGTTCCCAACCAACTGCTATGAGTGCTTAATGCTGAAAGATTAGGTATAGCAATAGATTTGGGCTTTACTTTCTTTTTATATTTTAAAAACAGTAATATAGGTATTAGTATGAGCAGAACTAAAAACCACGGATTAGCAAATTCCAGATTAGTATTCATCAGGTTGTCTGTAATTTAAAAATTCTGTTTTAGTTTCATTGACAAATTTTTTCGCCATTTCTGTGTGAACTTTAGTTTCTGCTACAGTAGGTCGTGACTTTGCAAATTTAGCTAAATCTGCAGATTGAAATATTGTCGATAAATCTCTAGCTTCTTCTTCATCAACGTATTTATTTTCTTTTAAATAAACTAATAAGTCGTCTGACAATAATTTTGTAGCGGGAAACTTCCATCTGGCTTCCATATATTCTTTTAGTATCAAAATCATTTCAGAATAATATTTCTTACTTAATCCCTTGGTTAGATAGCCTGACTTTTCTAATTTTAATAGTTTCTTTATGGCTATTTTATCCGGATTAGCGTCTTTGAAGTTTCCGGATTTTTTCTTTTTCCTTTCCAAATAGTATAAAACAGCTAAAATTACAGCAACTAAAAGTATAGTCACTCCCATGACCATATATACCCAGTATTGTTCGAAATAGTCTTTAAATGTCTTTGGTTCTGAAATTATAGGATATATATCGTAAAGAGGTTGCTTTATAGTATCAATCTCCATTGAATCAACGGTAATATTATATTCAGGTGTACTGTATTCTCTTGAGTTAACCAGCACTGGCAAAGATGGTACTGTAAAAGTTCCTATTTCATACGCTGAAAACGTAATGCTGTCAGTATATATGTAATGATTAGCATCATTAATTAATGTATCTTTTTTATCTTCAATTAATTCTAAATGGTAAGTCAGGGTATCTTTAATAAAGGGAAAAATAACCTTATCCCTACCAGAAGCTTTAACTTCGATTTTCAATATTATTGGTTCTCCATATTTAATTTTATTAGTTGAAATATGAGTATTTATATTCTGAGAATAAATATAGAAGTTTACTAATATCGATAAGACTATGGAAATTTTTAATTTCATATTTTATGATGTCCTTTAAAATAATTAAATAAAACTTTACTATAGTCTGAGTCTACGGGTATGTTTAAGAATCCAGAACCATTTTTCATAAACCCGTTTTCTGTAAGTGAAGCCAATTGCTGATAGTATTTTGAATAACGCTCTCTTATTGAGGATGAGGATGTATCTATCCAACGTGTTTTTCCTGATTCCAAATCTTTAAGAAGAGCCAGACCTATATCCGGAAAAATTTTTTCAAGTTCATCATAAACTCTGATTCCTGTTACATCATGTTTTTTGGAAACAACATTTAAGTTTCTTTCAAAATTTGGAACATCAAAATCTGATATCAGGAAAACTGCAGATTTTCTCTTTATAGTTTTTAATAAAAAATCTATACCAACATTTAAATTTGCCGGAACTTCTCGTGGTTGTGTTTCTAGGATAGTTTTTATAATCCTAACTACATGCGAATTACCTTTAGCTGGAGGTATAAAAACGTCAATTTTATCTGAAAATAAAACTACTCCTACTTTATCGTTATTTTTTATTGCTGAAAAAGCAAGAGTTGCACTAATTTCTGCAACGGTTTCATTTTTAAATTGTTTATGAGTTCCAAAGTTCATTGAAGCACTTATATCTATAAGAATCATAGATATCATTTCCCTTTCTTCTTCAAATATCTTTATATAAGGTTCATTAAATCTGGCTGTTTTATTCCAATCAATTTTCCTTACATCATCTCCAAACTGGTATTGTCTGACTTCTGAAAAAGTCATTCCAATTCCTTTAAAGGAACTATGATACTCACCTAAAAACAGAGAATTTACTTTTCTCTTAGATTTCAGTTCGATCCTTTTTATCTTCTTTAATAATTCTTCTGTTGTCAAATTAACTATCTTTTTAACTATCCTTTTTAAGGCGCAACAATCGACTTAAGAATCTGATCTACTATATCTTCTGATGTTATATTTTCAGCTTCTGCTTCATAAGTTACACCAATACGATGGCGAAGAACATCTTTAGCAACTGATTTTACATCTTCCGGGATAACAAATCCTCTTTGATTCAAAAAAGCGTGCGCCTTTGCTGCCAAAGCCATGCTAATACTTCCTCTGGGGGATGATCCGAATAACATATAAGGTTTTAACTGTGACAGATTATATTTTTCCGGAAATCGGGTTGCAAAAACAATATCGAGAATATAGTTTTCTATTTTCTCATCCATATATATTTCTTTTACCAGTTTACGTGCTTCAAATATTTTATCCAGACTCAATATTTCTTTAACCTGGTGTTTTTGTTGTGACATGTTTTGTCTTAGTATGGTTCTTTCCTGTTCAAACTCTGGATAAGTAACCACACATTTAAGCATAAAACGGTCTATCTGAGCTTCTGGAAGTGGATAAGTCCCCTCCTGATCTATCGGATTTTGAGTTGCCAGCACCAAAAATGGCTCTTTAAGTTTGAAGGTTTCATCTCCTATGGTAACCTGCTTTTCCTGCATTGCTTCCAATAATGCCGATTGTACTTTTGCCGGAGAACGATTGATTTCATCTGCCAGAATGAAGTTAGCAAAAATAGGACCTTTTTTTACTGAAAAATCATTATCTTTTATATTATATATAAGCGTTCCCACAACGTCTGCAGGAAGTAAATCGGGAGTAAACTGTATCCGGGAAAAGTCTCCATCCAAAGCTTCCGCTAAAGTTTTTATTGCCAGCGTTTTAGCCAAACCAGGCACTCCTTCTAAAAGAACGTGCCCATTACTTAATAAACCTATAAGCAATCTGTTAATCATATAATGCTGACCAACAATAACCTGATTAATTTCTTTAACCAACAGTGTAAAGTCCTGACTTTTTTCCTGAACTTTTTCAATTAAAACTTTAATATCTTCTGATGCTGATGTATAATCCATTCCTAATTTTACTATTAACTTAAAACAAATTTCTATATTTTGGATGAAATGATGTATTAATAATTAGTTAAAATTTATACCAAAAATTGTGCAGTCTTTGTCTCCCATACTAAATTGATTAAATTAACTAATCAACTATTTTTATAATCCATATGACTGGTATACCAATAAAAGTTAGTAATTTTGTAAGATTAGTATCAATATTTATGGAGACTACAGCTGGTTCAAAACCAAAATGGATTCGGGTTAAACTTCCTACAGGAAAAAATTATAAAGAGCTTAGGGGGCTAGTAGATAAATACAAATTAAATACAATCTGCCAAAGCGGTAGTTGCCCTAATATGGGAGAATGCTGGGGAGAGGGTACTGCTACTTTTATGATTCTTGGTAATGTTTGCACCAGGAGCTGTGGATTTTGTGGTGTTAAAACCGGAAGACCTGCAGAGATAGATTGGGAGGAGCCTGAAAAAGTGGCTCGCTCCATTAAATTGATGAAAATCAAGCACGCCGTACTTACTTCTGTAGATAGAGATGATATTAAAGACATGGGTTCTATAATTTGGGCAGAAACTATAAAAGCGGTTAGAAGAATAAGCCCTGGCACTACAATGGAAACCCTAATCCCTGATTTTCAAGGCATTGAAAAACATATAGATCGATTAATAGATGCAGCTCCTGAAGTAATTTCCCACAATATGGAAACGGTCAGACGTTTAACACGAGAAGTTCGTATTCAGGCAAAATATGACAGAAGCCTTGAAGTTTTGAGATACATGAAGGAAAAGGGACAAAGACGTACTAAAACAGGCATTATGCTAGGTTTAGGAGAAAAACCCTCTGAAGTTTATGAATCAATTAAAGAAATTCATGACGCCAATGTTGATGTGATAACCATCGGTCAATATTTACAACCAAGTAAAAAGCATCTGCCTGTCAAAGAATACATATCATTAGAACAATTTAAAGACTATGAAGATTTTGCTAAAAATTTAGGTAATTTCCGTCATATAGAGAGTAGTCCTTTGGTAAGATCTTCCTATCATGCGGAAAGACATGTGAATTAGTCATTGTTACATAAAATTTTACAGGTTTGTTAACTTATAAAAACATATAGATATAATTTATATGTTTTTTTTTCGTTTAGACACTAACTACTATATAAATAATATTGAAAAAAATTTTTAAAATCATTGTATATACAATAAGTATTGCAATAGGAGCCACTGTTTTATATTTTTTATCTGCTATTATCTTATCCAGAATTCCTGTTCAAGGAGATAAAAACAATCTTACAGAAATACCTATATATATTTCTACTAATGGTATGCATACAGACTTTGTATTTCCAATAAAAACTGAAGAAATTGACTGGAGCAATGAAATAAAATTTGCTGACATTAAAAGTAAAGACAGTCTTCAAAAATACATTGCCATCGGATGGGGTGATAAGGGGTTCTTTTTGGATGTTCCGGATTGGGATCATGTTAAATTTTCGATTGCATTTAAAGCTGCTTTCGGATTGAGTACTACTGCAATTCATACGACTTATTTAAAAAAAGTTACAGAAGATGATCAATGTAAAAAAATTATGATTTCAAAAACGCAGTATAAAAAACTAGTTGAGTATATCCAAAGGAATTTTAAGCGAGATTCTAATGGAGATATAATACATATTAAGACCGATAAAACCTATGGCGCAACGGATTCTTTTTATGAAGCTAAAGGCTCCTACAATTTTTTATTTACCTGTAATACCTGGGCCAATTCCGGACTTAAATATGCCGGAATGAAAGCTTGTCTATGGACTCCTTTCCAACAAGGGATCTTTAATCTTTATTAAATTATCAATTTTTAACATATGGAAAACAAACAAACATCAATAGCTTTTGCCGGAGCTTCTTGGGTTATTTTAATCGTAGGGGTTGGAGGTTATTTAATAGGGCTTTGGAGAGCAGAAATGGAGTTAAATGAAAAAGGATATTATCTCTTAATTTTACTTTATGGATTATTTTCTGGTGTATCAATTCAAAAATCAGTGAGGGACAGATTAGAAGGCATTCCTGTAACTGATCTCTATTATGGGTTAAGCTGGGCTTCGCTACTTGCATCCGTTGCTTTACTCACAATCGGACTTATTAATGCCGATTTGCTTCCAAGCGAAAAAGGATTTTATGCATTTGGATTTATTCTTGCGTTATTTGGTGCTATCTGTGTTCAAAAAAATACACGAGATGCTGAATTTGAAAATAAGAAGATTTTTAGTCCTCAAACTAAAGAAGAATAAGAAAACTGTTTCGCATAATTTTTTTGATAATTTATGCGAAACACTTTTTATTGAGATATTTACCTGCTTTAATATTTTAAAGTATTCATGAAAAACGAAACTCGTTTCGACATTATAGAGGAGATGAAATTAGCCAAACATAGGCATCTATTGGGACATAAAAAACAACTCAATAAAAAGCTTAAGATTCAATTTAAACTACAAATTTTATATCGAATCTTTTAACTTTGTAGGTATATAATATTTTAGAACCACTAAAGATAGAGCTTAAACAGAAATTCCCATTACCTTTGCATGTCCAATAAACAATACCATTATGAAAATAGATTATACCATTGATGAAAACGACTTTTTAATTTACCAACTCTTCACTGCCTCAAAATCTCCAAATATTACCAAAACAAGAAAAATGTCTAAGTTTAGACTTCCTATATTTTTAATTATAATAGGAGTTCTATTTTATTTCTTAACCCAAATTTGGTATTACTTAATTTTTTGCTCTATTTTCGGACTTTTTTGGCTTCTTTTCTTCCCTAAATGGGAAAAAATTTATTATAAAAAATACTTTCAGAAATATATACAAGAAAACTTCAGCAACATATTTGGTAAAACTATAACATTAGAGCTTACTAATGATTTTCTCTTTTCTAAGCAAAAAGGATATGAAAATAAAATAATGACTTCCGAACTAAAAGAAATTACAGAAATTCCTTCTTTAATTTTAATTAAATTAAGTAATGGCGAATATCTTATAATCCCTAAAAATCAAATACCCGATATTAAACTCTTAAAATCACACTTGCAGGAACTTGCTTCTTATATAAATATTGATTATAGCGTGAACAATAACTGGAAATGGAGATAGAAGTAAGTCAACTAAGTATATTTTAATAAATAATTACTTATCAGATAAAACCACTATAGGATGATAAGCACAGCCATCCAGTAATAGTCTATTTATCCCTTCTTTAAAGTACGTATTGCCAAAATCAATCCTATTAAAACTAAAAATGCAGCAAAGGCAAAAGGCATCCCAGGAAAATATAACCCTCCAGACCTATCTGAAAACCAAGCAAATAACATAGTCATTATCGGCGGGCTAATGACTGCTGTAATACTTATTAAAGAACTCATACCCCCTTGTAACTCACCTTGTGAATCTTCTGGTACCTGATTGGTTACAATTCCTTGTAAAGCAGGCGAAGAAATTCCTCCTAAAGCATAAAATACACTGAAAAAATAAAGCATCCATCCTTGAGTTGCC
This sequence comes from Apibacter sp. HY039, assembly GCF_004023655.1. Taxonomy (NCBI): domain Bacteria; kingdom Pseudomonadati; phylum Bacteroidota; class Flavobacteriia; order Flavobacteriales; family Weeksellaceae; genus Apibacter; species Apibacter sp. HY039. The sequence continues at coordinate 105,475 of NZ_SAYM01000006.1, forward strand.
ATAGAAAATAAAACCAATACGATACATTCGATTATTAATCCGACATATACGGAACGCCGATCCCCTAATCTAGGCTGAATAAACTTCACTAAAACTCCCTGAACGAGAGCTAACATCAACCCCATAAAACCTATAGAATATCCAATTTGCTCTTCGCTCCAACCAAATTTTTCAATAGTGTAATACATCCATACACTTTCCATAGAATGACCAGCTGTATAAATAAAAGTATATGCCAGCAAAAGACCTGAAATAACTGGAAATTTTTTAAGTTGTATAAATGTTCCAATAGGATTAGCTCTATTCCAGTCAAAAGCACGTCGTTTGTCTTTACTTAAAGACTCTGGCAATACAAAGTATCCATATAAAAGATTTACAAAAGACAGGGCCGCAGCTACTAAGAAAGGTATATGAATTCCGTATTTCACCAACACCCCCCCTAAAACAGGTCCAATAATAAACCCTAAACCAAAAGCGGCATTAAGCAAACCAAAATTTCTTGAACGCTTTTCTGACGGTGTTATATCTGCAACGTATGCTGAGGCTACCCCATATCCTCCTCCAGTAAAACCTCCTATAATGCGACCTATAAACAACCAAAACATAGTAGGTGCGTACGCCATAAAAATACTGTTGATACCTAATGTGAAAAGCGAAATTAATAATATAGGCCTTCGCCCATATCTGTCACTTAAATTACCCCAAAATGGTGCAGACAGGAACTGCATTAGTGCAAAGACAAATATTAATGCTCCTCCATATTCTGCAGCAACCGTAATATCTCCTCCTACCATATTTGAAATAAGTTGAGGGAGAATTGGCAAAATAATTCCGAATCCCATTACATCCACTAATACTGTAATAAAAATAAAACCTAATGCAGCGTTTTGATTTTTAGAATGGCTCATAAAATGATAATCTCAACGTGTAAATATTAAAACTTAATCTGCAAATATACATTCATATATTTCATATTCTTAAGAATCATAATCTTATTTTATATAAATATTTATACTAATGATTTTAAATTTTAAACTTTAATAATATTTCAATTATATCCTAATTAAACAACAAATTTTATGAATGTATAGATATTTAGTTGCAAATAAATCTATTAAATATAAAAAAAAAAATTAAATATTTAATATAACATTATGTATTAAATATATAAAACCAATTATTTATTTTCAATATTCATTTATTTTACTATTTTTGCTTAATAAAAATATAAATAAGCGTTTATTTTATTAGGGTGATTAATTATTTAGCATACTATATTAAATATATTATTTAAGAATATCTATCTTAATAAATGCGCCAACATTATCATTTATTAATAAAGTATAGAGCATTTACATTTTAAGTAAAAGAATTAAAATAATATATATTTAACTTTTTAATAATTTTATAATGAAACAAAAAATTTTTATACTCTCAGCTATCTTGTTTTCAAGTTTTTCATATGGTCAGGTAGGGCTAAATAATCAAAATCCAAAAGCTACGCTTGATGTAAGTGCAATAAAATCAGATGGTACTACTGCTGAAGGTATTATAGCCCCCAGATTAAGTGGAGATCAAATTATGGCAGCAAACTCAAAATATGGTATTGATCAGACAGGCGCTATTGTATATGCTACTTCGAAGATATCTACAGCAGATCCAACCAATAAAACCACTAACATTACCATGGCTGGGTATTATTTTTTTAACGGCTCAACTTGGGAATTGTTAAACCCTCAAACTACAGATTCTGATGCTACTCGTTTTTTAGGTGGAACTGTTTATGTTAAATTTAATTCTATTTCCGGAGGAACACTAACCAGTACTAAAGTTATAGGAGGAGCATCAGGTGTCAGTTATACGGTGGGTGGTTCAACCCAACTATCATCCAAAGGTGGTATAAATTCATTAATTGGTAATGGATATACTATTTCTAATCCATCTAACGGTGTGTTCGATATTAAATTAGATACACCCATGACTGAAATATATGGTATTTCACTTAATATTGTTGATGCGTATGGCCCAACAAGCGGTAGTGTGTCTGCAGGCCAATCACCCGATCCTAGTACCCCGGGAATAAAATTAAAAACTAATGACAATTGTCAGGTAGCATATATATCAAATAATCTTTTCAGATTAAAAACAGGTGATGATACAGGTACTTTAGCGAACAGACCTTTTACTTTTTTAATTATCGGAAACTAGACTAGAACATTTGCATTACAAATTTAAATAGAAAAGAGCGAAATTTATCGCTCTTTTTTTATAATAGTATGTTATTCAGAATTACACGCAGGACATATACCTATGACTGTAAAATTAATATCTGAAATCTGATAACCTTCTGGTAATTCAAAAGAGGCCTGAACACCTTCCAAACATGTTAACGTATGACATTTTTCACAACTAAAATGTAAATGGTTATGCTGATGAGCCTTTTTACAGTTTTTACATTTTGCATATTTAACTACTCTATCAATGTCAATTACTTTATGCACTAACCCTTCATTAATTAATCGATCCAGCACTCTATATACTGTTGCACGATCACAAGTATCACCTAAAAAATTCTGTATTTCCGTTCCAGACAATGCTTTTAACGACGTTTGTAACAATGTTAATATTTCTACTTTTGCTTTAGTATTTCTTATCTTTTTCATTTATCTTAGTAATCAACATAAAAGTAAAAATTTATAAATATCTAATCAGAGTATCAATTTTAGTTTTACTAATATAATTAAATATCTTGCATATTTTACAAAAAGAGGAAAGCAATTTCATTACTTTCCTCAAAATTAAAACAAATAATATAATTTACTTTGCTCTGAAAATATTTATTTAGAAGCAATTATATATTTTAACACTAATTCATCATTTCCTATAAATGAAGTTTGATAATCTTCTCTGTTCCAATCTACTCTTTCAATCGATTTTTTAACATTTGTTACAAGTTTTCTCATTACATATTTTACGTTTTTAGCACCTTCAGCATTATCACTACCTAATGTAAAATAAGACAACACACCGGTTGTTTCATACTTACCACTTACAGCAGTTCCATCGGCATAGTTTAATTCTCTTGGTTGAAAAACAGCTCCAGTACCAGTTGCTGAATTAGAATTAAGTACAAAATTTCCTCCTATTATAAAAGCTTTGTAACTATCTGCTATGGTTTTGTTAGCAATATAATTTTGTTGTACTTCAGCACCGTTCTGATTCCATGATTTTAATTCTACTTTATAAATAGCCCCCGGTTTTAATTTAACAGGATTTCCCGAGATTGCATCTCCCTTAGAATTAAATTGAACCGTTGTTTTGTCTCCTTCAGTTGACCCTGCTATACCATGAAAATGATCTCCATGAGCATATAAACCTTCACCACTGACTTCTGTAAAAACCAATTCACTTTTCTGTATTCTATCAGTATCAATAAATTCATCATCATTGCTACAAGAAATAAGTGAAATTGTAATAACACACAATACAATTAATCTCAATAATAAATTTTCTTTCAGTTTATTTTTCATTTCTTTTAATATTTTATAGTTAATTTATGCTGACAAATATAAATATTTTTTTTATTAATGCAATTATGTCGCAATAAATTATTTAAAAAATAAATCCTTTTTGTATTATCCTTAATTAAGAAAGCCTGAATATGAAAATATTCAGGCTTTCTTAATTAAGACTATTAAATCTGTTTATTTTATATTAAATTCAACTTTATAAATTTTTGACCAAAGTTTTCCAGTAATCAGAAATGTGTTTCCTTCAACATGAGCAATTCCATTTAACACAGCTTCACTATTGGTTTTATTTTGTTTTACCAATTCTGAAAAATCAGCTTTAGCAACCACTGAACCTGTTGCTGGATTTATAACTAAAATAATGGGTGCATCAAAAACATTTGCATATATATACCCATTGGCATACTCTAATTCATTAAGATAGGTGTATATAGTATCATATCCTGCTGCGGTAACTGTCTTTTTTAAATTGAAATCCGAATCAAAAAATTTAAGATTTGAAGAACTATCAGAAACTACTATTTCTTTTCCCATTGTTGTAGCTCCCCAACCTTCTATTATACTACCCGGATAAGTAAATTGATTAGTTAGTTTAAAATCACTTTCATCAAAAACTAAACATGTTCTTTCCCTCCATGTTAACAGATACAACTTTTTATTAAGGACGGCGAAACCTTCTGCAAAAAATTTGGAATCTATATCAACCGACTGTGTATATGTAGTTGAACCCAACGGATATCTCACCAATTTAGATTTACCATATTGTCCTGAACTTTCTGTTATAACTCCATTTTGGTATGTGAAACCTTGTGTAAATAATTCAGGATTATGTGGATATTCTCCAACAATTTTGTAAGTCAACTCTTTTTCTTTTTCTTGAGAATAAACACTAAAGGTAGCATCAATAACTTTTTGATGTTTACCATTATAATTTAAGGTAAGAACTAAATAGTTAGTTCCGATTTGAGCATTTGTAGAATCTAATGTAATCTCTTTAAGATCAGAATACAACTTGTCATTTAATTTTATTGTATAAGAATTTATAGTCGCATCCGAGGAAGTAAACTCTAATGGGAGTTTATCTCCAATATGTAACCCCATCGTGTCAAGCTGCTCAAAATTAGTACTGACACTGATATCTGAATCATTTTTACAGCTTGTAACCCATGTAATAAATAACAAGGATAACAAAAACAGCTTGTATTTTATAAAAAATTTCATTATTGTTTGTTTTTAGGAATGTAAATTCTATTTTTTGCTGTAGCTAATATTATAAATCCGGCAATAATAAAAGGAACACTTAACCACTGACCTGTATTAAGACCTAACCAATTAATATATTCTTCTCCTTGTGGCTCTTTGAAAAATTCAACCATAAAACGTATACCGAAAAGAATTATTAAAAAGAAACCGAAAATCCAACCAAGATATTTCTTTTTATCCGTTTTAAAATATATAAATAAAAGCATTATAAATAATATCAGATAACCAAAAGCCTCATACAGTTGGGCGGGATGACGAGGAACAACTCCTCCATACTCTCCGGTGTCTTGTTGAACAAATAGAACCGCCCAAGGAAGATCAGATGGTTTACCTAAAATTTCTGAGTTAAAAAAGTTACCAAATCGTATAAACATCCCACCAATGGCAACAGGAATAACAATTCTATCAAGAATCCATAAAAAATTTCTCTTAAGATATTTTCTGGTAAATAAATAAAGAGAAATTAATATCCCTATAGCGGCACCATGACTTGCAAGGCCTGAAAATCCAGTAAATTCAAAATTAGGCTGTGTCCTTATAGGTAAAAACACAGCTAAAGGATCCTGTACAAATAATTCTTTTTGATAAAATAAAACATGACCAAGTCTGGCACCTAAAATGACTGCTACAAACATGTAAAGAAACAACGGATCCAGTAATTTTTTATCTTCATGGTCTGTTTTAAATATTAAATCCATAAGATAAAACCCTAATCCGAAAGCGATGACGTACATCAGGCTATAATATCTAAGAGTAAAACTACCTATGTGAATCCCCAAACTAGGATCCCATATAATTTCTAAAATCTGATTCATTTATTTATTATATTCTTTTTTGGTGGAACCGGATCATAGCCACTACCTCCCCATGGATGACATCGAAAAATTCTTTTTCCTCCCAACCATAAACCTTTTATTAGTCCATGCGTTTTAAGTGCTTCCAACATGTAGCTGGAGCACGTAGGCGTATATCGGCAATTTTTACCCAGCCATGGAGAAATAGCTAACTGATAGAATCGTATCAGCAGTATAAACGGAAATATAGCTATTTTCTTTACCATACATTATTTAGCTTACAAATATACAGTTTTCTCTACGATGCCATAATGAGTTAATAAATTTTTAACAGAATAACGATTTGACCAATTAAGAAAATCATATTAAAGGATTTAAATACTAAATGACAAATATCAGTTGGTATATGTTATATTTTGTATTTTTGCGCCAAATTTGAAGAATGACAAAAAGCGGAAAAATTGAGCTAATGGCTCCTGCGGGTAATTTCGAATCTATGCAAGCTGCTTTGGATAATGGTGCTGATTCAATATATTTTGGAGTAGAGCAATTAAATATGAGAGCCCGCTCATCAGTTAACTTTACTCTTGACGATCTGGAAGAAGTATCTAAACGCTGCCAGGCCAAAGGCGTAAGAACTTATCTTACCCTCAATACCATTATATATGATCATGATTTATCTATCATAAAAACTGTTTTAGACAGAGCAAAATCAGCAGGAATAACAGCTGTTATAGCGATGGATCAGGCTGTTATAGCTTATGCCCGACAAATTGATATGGAAGTTCATATATCAACTCAAATTAACATTACTAATATTGAAACTGTAAAATTTTATTCCCTTTTTGCAGACACTATGGTATTAAGTAGAGAATTAAGCTTGAGCCAGGTAAAAAAAATAACTTCACAGATTGAGAAAGAACAAATTAAAGGTCCTTCGGGAAATTTAATTGAAATAGAAATATTCGGGCACGGAGCCTTATGTATGGCAGTATCCGGCAAATGTTTTTTGAGCCTGCATTCACATAATTCTTCTGCAAACCGAGGAGCTTGCAAACAAAACTGTAGAAAAAAATATACTGTTATTGATCAGGAATCTGGTTTTGAAATTGAGATAGACAATGAATATATGATGTCTCCAAAAGATTTATGCACACTCGACTTTCTTGATCAGGTCGTAGATTCCGGTATTAAAGTTCTTAAAATTGAAGGACGTGGAAGAGCTCCTGAATATGTTGCTGAAGTAACCCGTTGTTATCGTGAAGCTATAGACTCTGTTGCAGACAACACTTTTACCAAAGATAAAATCAATGTTTGGATGAAAAGGCTTGAAACAGTATATAACAGAGGATTCTGGAGCGGATATTATCTGGGGCAGAAACTTGGAGAATGGTCTGACAATCCAGGTTCTAATGCAACACAAAAAAAAGTGTATGTTGGAAAAGGGAGACATTATTATCCAAAAACACAAATTGGTGAATTTGAAATAGAGGCTTATAGCTTAGCCATAGGAGATAAAATCTTGATTCAAGGCCCTACCACAGGATCTCAGGAAGCAGAAGTAGCTTCCATGATGGTTGATGATTTACCGGCTCAGGAAGCTAAGAAAGGAGATATTCTTACCCTTCCTATAGGTTTTAAAGTACGCCCATCAGATAAATTATACAAGATTGTTAAAACAGAATATTCAAATTAATGGTTATCATTACTCTTCAAAGAGATAAATGTATTGGATGCAATTATTGCGCAGAATTCGATCCCGAACACTTCCGCATGTCCAAAAAAGATGGAAAATCGGTACTTTTACGCTCACAGGAGAAAAAAGGTTTTTTTACTATTAAGAATCCTGACGATTCTATTTTTGATTCTTCTGATAAAGCGGCTAAAGCATGCCCTGTAAAAATAATTTCCGTAAAAAAAATCTAGATGACCAAATTACAGGCCCGGAACTACTTTACAAATCTTAGAAAAAAATTATCCGAAGATGAAATTAATGAAAAATCAGAAAAAATATTTAATCAATGGCTCGTTTCAGGATTGAATTATTTTCAAAGTTTTCATATTTTTCTTTCGATCATTGAAAAAAAAGAAATTAATACTTCTTTTTTTTTACAATACTTATGGCTAAATAACAAAAATGTATACTGTTCTAAAACTAAAAAAAATCAATTAGAACATTTTAAACTCACTTCTGACACTTCGTTGAAAATAAGTAAATGGGGTATTCCTGAACCTTATAATGAAAACCCTATAAATCTTAATACGATAGATTGTGTTTTTATACCTCTATTAGCTTACGATACTTCTGGAAATCGAATTGGTTATGGTAAAGGATATTACGATAAATTCCTGTCATCGCATCCGAATGCAACAAAAATAGGATTATCATTTTTCAATCCAGTAAGCAAGATTGAAGATTTAGAAGTTACTGATATACCTTTAGATTATATTATCACTCCGGAATTTTACTCTGCTTTTCCTATTGAAGAAAAATAAAATTTAAATTCTGCCTTAAATTTTTCAGGATTTTTTTTCAAAATATAATCTGCTTGCTGTTCCTGTGTTGAAAAATATTTTTTATTTCTATCGTAATAATGGGCTTTAAATTGAACTTTTCCAATAGAATCGTTGAGAATAGCAGTATCTGAAAGCATTTGTTTATTTAGCTCAACTTTGACATATTTAACTTTAAGGGAATCTAGCGTATTTACAATTTGAGCAACATAAAGTGTATCACCTTTAGGAAAGTACCCTTGTAGCTGTGAAAGAAGGAGTGTATCAATATCTTTATTAGATTTATTTTCAGCTGCAAGAATTGCTAAGTCATAGACTTCCTGTAATTTTTGCTCGGTTATGTGAGCAATTACCTGGGTAGAATCCATTTTTCCGGACGTATAATAATTCTCATTTTTATATCCTTTTATTTTATCCGGATCTTTTTCTCCTTCGTAATACTTCCCTTTATTGCAAGCCATAAAAAAAAGTACGAGCATAACGCTAATACACTGAATAATATATTTAATTTTCATTTTTCTGGATTTTAAACTTAATTAAATTGATTTTATTTTTATTATTGACCTGACTGGTAATTAATACATAATTTTTAAGAGAGGTAGTAGGAGTTGTCATAAAATCAATATACTTTTTTTTGTCTAATACTTCAACTCCGAATAATTCACTATCATACACTTGGTATATTAAAGCATCATCAGATATTAACTTATTCAATTCTTCTTTTCTTTGTTTGATTAATTGCGCTTTCTGTTTTTCGTCTGTACTATTTACAGCGGTTGAATAATAATAGAGCATGATAGCATAATCATCGGGTCTCAATTTAAAATTCTTATGATTATCTTCTCCTTTTTCTCTGATTTCTTTTAAACCTACTACAAAAGTTTCTTTTTTATACATTGGTGAACTTACAATCATCTTTAGTGTATCTGACGATGACCGATAGGAGAAGCATCCATTATTAATAGTATAAAACTCAGGTGATACCCCCTGTTTCTGAATAACTATCTCCAATCGAGACTTTATCAGGGAGCCTCTATCTGTATCATAAAAACAAAAATCGTAGGTATTTTTATTTTCAAAATATTTAGCTATTCCAAAAATTAAACCTAAAATCAAAATTGCTGATAAAACAATCAAACTTATCTTTTTATAATTTGATTTTCTAACTGCCGGCAACTTTGATTTATTTGTATCTTCGAAAGGTTTGTTATAATCGATAGATACTGATTCTTCCGAGTTTGGATTAATATCGACCTCTTTTTCTTCAGATCCTCCCCCAATGACGTCATTGTTTAGAGCTATATACGGGTGATGATTTTCTGTAAATTCTGCCCAACCTCTTCTATAACCACAGTACTGAGACAAAAGATTAAGCATATCAATTCTTGGAAGTTTTTCAAAAGAAGATTTGAAATAGGTATAAAACCATTTCTCACTTACATTTCCTCGAACTTTCTGACGAAGATGTTCCTGAAAATATATAATATCTAAACCTTTCCACTTAGAAATATCAGGATTTGAGGAAGGGAAGTCCTGTAAAAAAGTCTCCGTAACCTCCTTTTTAAGCTGTTTAAACAGTATTTCTTCCTGATCTGTCATTTGTAAATTAATTATAACTCACTGAATACCAGTATATATTTTTTGTAAAATAACTTTTCTTGATTTACAAGAGTGTTACAACACAATAAATGTTTTAACCGGATTATCTCTTCTATATTTGCAGTGTAAACTTATAACAAAAATATTAAAAATTAAAAAACACATGAAAAAAACAATTTTAAACATCGCTGCTATCGTTGCTATAGCTACTACTTCTTTCATCGCTTGTGACAAAAAAGCTACAGATGCTGCTCCTGCTGCTGATTCAACTGCTGTTGCTGGTGATTCTGCTGCTGCTCCTGCTGAAGTTGCTCCTGCTGCTGACTCAACTGCTGTTAAAGCTGATTCTGCACACGCTGATGCTGCTAAAGCTGAAGCTGCTCCTGCAAAAGCTGAAGAAACTAAATAATTATTGTTTAAAGTTAAACAAAATTTACTTAAAGGTTACACCTCAGAGTGTAACCTTTAATTCTAACTCACTACTGAACTACCTAATTTAACTCCTTATTTCAAAGTGTAAAATTGTTATAATAAGCACTTCAACGAAACTAACTTTATTGTAAAACTCATCCATAGTCTTATACTATTTTAGACATTCATTATTTTTATATAAAAATGATGATTATTCTAGTACTTATATTGAAATTAATTTAAACAAACATAAAAATATTAATTTAAAAATTTATAATTATGAAAAAAACTATTTTAAACATCGCCGCTATCGCTGTTATCGCTACAACATCTTTCATCGCTTGTGACAAAAAAAATGCTACAGATGCTTCAGCTCAAGCTGATTCTGCTACAACAGCCATCGACTCAACTGCTGGTGCTGCTGATCAAAAAATCGGAACTGCTTCTGATTCAGCTGAATCTAAAATAAAAAGCACTACAAATGAAGCTGTTAGCGATTTAAAAGAAACTGCAGGTGAAGTTAAAGAAACTGCAAAAGAAGCTGCTCATGAAATTAAAGAAGGAAGCAAAGAAGCTGCAACTAATATTAAAGATGCTGCAAAAGGTGCTGCTAATGAAGTAAAAGAAGCTGCAAAAGGAGCTAAAGACGCTTTAAAAAAATAAGTAGGTTACCTAACATTAACTGAATTAAAATAAAAAGAGGAAGTACTTAATACTTCCTCTTTTTATTTTTACTATAATTTATTATTACCAAGACTATTTAGCCTCGTTTGATTGTTCTCCTACATGCTGAGAAGCTGCAAAAGAAGTAATCATATTAGTTAACATATCACTTGCAGCACTCGGATTATTCGGCAATAATATAAGATTTGAACGAGAACTGGCTCCTATAGAATTAAGAGTATCGTAATGTTGTGTAACTACAATAAGAGAAGACGCTTCTTGTGAATTTATATTTACTCCATTTAAAACCTTAACGGATTCTTCCAGTCCTCTGGCAATTTCTCTTCTCTGATCAGCAATACCTTTACCTTGTAACTGTTTACTCTCAGCTTCTGCTCTGGCCTTAGCCACTATTTTTATACGCTCTGCTTCTGCTTCATATTCAGCTGCAATTTTTTCTCTTTCCGCTGAATTAATACGATTCATTGCTTGTTTAACCTGTTCATCAGGATCTATATCTGTCACCAAAGCTTTTATTATGCTGTAGCCGTAACTCTGCATAGCTTCCTGAATCTCACTTTTAACGGCAATTGCTATATCATCTTTTCTTTCAAAAACATCATCTAAACGCAATTTGGGAACTTCAGCACGTACTACATCAAAGACATATGAAGTTATTTGGGCATATGGATTTTGTAGTTTATAAAAAGCATCATAAACCGCCGTTTGCACTACCTGATACTGAACTGAAACTTTAAGCTTAACAAATACATCATCTTTAGTTTTAGTTTCTATCATCACATCCAATTGCTGTATTTTAAGGTTTACCTTTCCAGATATACTATCTATAATCGGTATTTTAAAATTAAAACCTGCCTGCCGAATTGAATGAAATTTACCAAATCGTTCAACGACAGCAGTAGTCTGCTGTTTCACAATAAAAAAAGCTCCTAATATTGTGAATATAAAAATTAAGAAAAATATTACTAGTACAATTGAAACTAATCCCCCAAAGATTTCCATAAGCTATTTATTTATATTAATATATTTTATTCTGTTACTTTTTGCCCCATCAACATTAAATAAGATTTTAAAAATTCATCTATATTACCATTCATTACTGAATCTACATCTGAGGTTTCTGCCCCTGTACGTACATCTTTAACTAAACGGTACGGTTGCATCACATAGTTTCTGATCTGGCTTCCCCACTCAATCTTCATTTTTCCAGCCTCAATCTCATCTCTTTTAGCATTTCTCTTTTCCAACTCTATTTCAAACAAACGAGATTTAAGTAATTGCATGGCCTTTTCTTTATTTTGTAACTGTGATCTACTTTCTGTATTCTCAATTATAATCTCTCTATCCTCTCCTGTTATTTCATCTTTATATTTATATCGTAAACGCACTCCCGTCTCTACTTTATTAACATTTTGACCTCCGGCACCACTAGATCGAAAAGTATCCCAAGATATATCAGATTGGTTAATTTGTATATCAATAGAATCATCTACTAATGGATAAACATAAACTGAGGCAAAAGATGTGTGTCTTTTTGCATTTGAATCAAAAGGTGAAATACGCACCAATCTGTGAACTCCATTTTCACCTTTTAAATATCCGAAAGCATAATCTCCTTCAATTTCCAGAGTCACTGTTTTGATTCCTGCAACATCTCCTTCCTGATAATTGAGCTCCCTTACTTTAAATTTATGTTTTTCTGCCCACATAAAATACATACGCATTAACATACTTGCCCAATCGCAACTCTCAGTTCCTCCGGCGCCCGCAGTTATTTGCAAGACTCCGCTTAAATCATCCCCTTCAGCTGAAAGCATATTTTTAAATTCCACATCTTCTAAAAGCTTACTTACTGCCTGATATTGACTATCAACTTCTTCTTCTTCAACATCACCGGATTTGTAAAAATCAAATAAAACGGTTAAATCTTCATATTTTGTTTTAATATCCTGATATTCTTCCACCCATTTTTTCTTTCCTCTAAGTTGTTTTAAAATAACTTCAGCCTGCTTGGGATCATTCCAAAAAGCAGGGTCGGCAGACTTTTCTTCTTCATTTTGAATTTCAACAAGTTTCTTTTCTATTTCCAGATATTCATATAAATCATTTAGCCTGGATTGAATTTCTTTTAAATTTTCCTGAGTAATCATATAATTGCAAAAATACAATGTAAAATACAAAAAAATACTATACTCGTAACTATCCGGATGCATATTTTTTATACAATAGTATTAAATTCATCTTTATTATAGTCAGAGTATTATATCTTGTTATATTTTAAGTAAAAACTCCGGATATTAATTTAATCATAAATTACTAAATATTTGCCTGTGTAAAATAAATAACCAATTTTGTAACTTTGGATCAAAATATGTTTATTATTACTATATACCATAATCCCAGATGCAGTAAAAGCAGGGAGGCTTTGGATTTTTTAAGAGAAAAGTTTAAAGAGATTCACATAATTAATTATATGCAAACCGGAATAAATGTTGACACATTAAAAGAACTGGTGAATTTACTACAAATTCAACCGATGGCTTTAGTTAGAACAAACGAATCTCTGTGGAATGAACAGTTTAAAGACATGCATTTAGAGGAAATTGAACTTTTGGAAATTTTATCAAAAAACCCACAATTAATTCAACGACCTGTTATTATCAATGGTAATAAAGCTGTCATCGGAAGGCCAAAAGAAAATATAAATCTAATATTATAATTGTATTAAATGGAATTTATTGAAAAATTTTTTCATGATTATCATCTTCAAATCATAAGCACTTTAGCGGCATGTGTCGCTACTCCTTTATTAAAAATCATTATAAGGAAAATTATTTACCGCTATGGGGTTAATTCTCAAATCAACGATTTACGTACAAAGATTGTAATAAAATACGTTAATATTTTAATTAACATATTATTCTCTGTATTTCTTATTACAATATGGGGTGTCACTCCTCAATGGATATTTGCCTCATTCGCTTCTGTATTTGCTATTGTTGGAGTTGCATTTTTTGCTCAATGGTCGTTGTTGAGTAATGTTACAGCTGGGTTAATCATATATTTTACTGTTCCTTTTAGAATTGGTGACACGATAAAAATTCTTGATAAAGATAATCCTATTGAAGCTGTAGTTGAAGATATAAAGGCTTTTTATATAAATCTGAGAACCGTTGAGGGGGAATTTATTACTATACCCAATAGTCTTATATTGCAAAAGGTTATATCTATTGTAAATCGTGTAGATTGAGTTAAAAAAAGCCGGAATTGATTAATTCCGGCTGATATATTTAAAAAAATTGAAATTAAATTTACGATAATGATTCTTTCACAGCATTGGCTGCATCTTCTAGAGTTATTGCAGACAATACTTTCAGCCCACTGTCATCAATCATTTTCTTAGCTATTTCAGCATTGGTTCCTTGTAAACGTACTATGATAGGTACTTTTATAAAATCCCCCATATTTTTATATGCGTCTAAGATTCCCTGAGCTACCCTGTCACATCTAACAATTCCGCCAAAGATATTTACTAGTATAGCTTTTACTGCATCATCTTTTAATATAATTCTGAAAGCTTTTTCTACTCTCTCAGCATCTGCGGTTCCTCCGACATCCAAGAAATTTGCAGGATTTCCTCCAGATAACTTAATGATATCCATTGTAGCCATTGCTAATCCTGCTCCATTTACCATACAACCTACATTCCCATCTAACTTAACAAAGTTAAGACCCGCTTCACCGGCTTCCACTTCAGTAGGATCTTCTTCTCTAACATCTCTCAATGCCAGGTAATCCTGATGACGAAATAATGCATTATTGTCTATGGTTACTTTAGCATCTACTGCTGCAATTTTATTATCAGATGTTTTTAATACGGGATTGATTTCAAACAAAGTAGCATCACTTTCAATATACGCTTTATAAAGAGAAGTAACAAACCGAACCATATCTTTGAATGCATCTCCTGTAACTCCTAAGTTAAATGCTATTTTTCTTGCCTGAAAACTTTGCAGTCCTACTGCAGGATCTATTTCTTCAGTGAAAATTCTTTCCGGAGTTTTTTCTGCCACGGCTTCAATATCCATTCCTCCTTCTGTAGAATAAATAATCATATTTTTACCTTTGGCTCTGTCTAATAAAACAGACATATAAAATTCTTCAACCTCAGTCTCTCCCGGATAATACATATCTTCAGCAATAAAAACCTGATGTACTTTTTTCCCTTCTTTTGATGTTTGGGGAGTTATAAGGTTCATCCCGATAATTTCAGACGATTTTTCTTTAACCTCATCCAGTGTTTTAGCTAGTTTTACTCCACCGCCTTTTCCTCTTCCACCTGCATGTATCTGAGCTTTAACCACCCACCAGTTTGTTCCGGTTTTATCGGTCATTTCTTTTGCTGCATTAACAGCTTCATCGGGTGTAGTTGCTACGATTCCTCTTTGAACTCTTACTCCGAATGATGAAAGTATTTCTTTTCCTTGATATTCATGTAAATTCATGGTATGATATTTTTTTGCGGTTTACACTAATATTATTTTAATAAACGTAAAGTTGACAAATATACTGATTTTTGTCAGATGTATATAAATTTATTGTTCTGCTTACAACCGCTTATTTGATTATTTATCAGCTAATAATCAGGATTGATTTTTACATTTTGTAAAATATAATATCTAAATTAATGATTATTTACCTTAATATACAAATTAACAGGTATTTAATTTAAAAAGTATATAAAAAAACCAATTAATTAATTCTTAATATATAAATATAAAATAAATATTTTACCTTTGAAATAAAAAATTTAATTTAAAATACTAATTTTTATGAAAAAATTTACATTATTTGCCTTTATTTGTATATTATCGACTTTTACTTCTTGTACGGATGATGATATTTACATCCATACATCTCAACAAAATATTAAAAACATAAACAGACTGTCTTATGATGATCTTTCACAAATGGAGCTATTTTTTAAAAGTTCAATCTCAGCTTACAACAGTATTCCGGGGATTAATTTAGATTTCAGCAATTTTAATTTAGCTAAACAAAAAGAAACTTTAACTAATAAGGGACTGCATTTGGATAGTTTATACGTAAGTGTATACAAAATTAATTATAAGGAACAACATCCGGGCCGAAAGGGTACTTTTATAAATAATTCAGGGATTTTACTCCTACCTAGTAAAAGCATTCTTTCCGATGGAAAAAGCTGTAAGCTGGTTATCATTGCTCCGGGAGCATACACAGGTAAGAATGAAGCCGCTTCAGCAATTTATCAGGATAAAGAATTATTAAACAACCAGGTATTTGAAAACAAGCTTACCAACTTTTTTAATAATCTTTTAGCCGTAGAAGGTTTTGCTGTATTAATTCCGGATTACCCAGGGTTTGGAGACTCTTATGGTGAATGCTCTATTCCTATCCTAGAAGCACAGCCTATGGCTAATTCCCTTATTAATTTAACTAAAACAGCTCAAAGAGTAATTTCTAAACTTAATTACAGCCAAAAGAACGGCGTCATTCTTTCCGGATATTCATTAGGAGGGTATACCAGTGGATTAGCCGGCAAAAAAAATGAAACAGATAGAAATGAATTAAACGTTGATTTACTTCTAGTTGGTGGTGCTTTAACTTCATTACCTTATCTTGCTGATGAAGTAAAAAAAGATCATCAAACTATGGAGCATTTAATTTTCCCTTGGGCTGTCATGGCTTATCAACATAATGGATATCCTAATCTAAACCTGGATAATGTAATTCTTAAAGATCAGCAACCAAATATAAACGAATATCTTTTATCCGGTAAATATTCTGCATTGGATATTATTACCAATAATTTATTTCCTGTTAACAGCTCAGATTTTTATACTTCTGAATTCAGATCTTCCGAAAGCAGTAATTCTGATTATGCCTACTTAAAACAGATACTTACTGAAAATAGTTTTAGCCCATGGAAGAATAAAACGAAATTTCAAATGATTCATGCAATAAATGACCATACTGCATACTATGAACCAGCTAAGAGATTCGCAGATGAAACCAATCAAATGGGAGGAAATGTTACTTTTGAAACTACAATAGGTGCACATAGTGAGGGTGCCCTGTTTTTTTATCAGAGACTTTTAGAAAATTCTATAGAATTAAATAAATAAATGCTTCCACATTTTTAAATAAATACAAAGGCATACTCCGATGGAGTATGCCTTTGTATTTATTTTCAGAATTTATATCAGAAATTTTTAAAGAGTTTCTTTTAACCATTTAAAAAACTCTTTTTGCCAGATAATTCCGTTTTGTGGCTGTTGAACCCAATGACTTTCTTCCGGAAAGAATAGCAACCTGCTCTTTATACCTTTTAACTGAGCTACCTGAAAAGCTTCCAAACCCTGAGTATAAGGTACTCTATAATCCCTTCCTCCATGAATCACTAATATTGGAGTATCCCACTTTTCTACTAATTTTATCGGATTAAATTCTTTATAAGCTTTTGGCTGTGGATTATTCCAATAGGAACCTCCGAGATCATAATTCGGGAAGAAAACTTCTTCAGTAGTTCCATACATAGATTCTAAATCAAATACGCCGCAATGAGCAATAAACGTTTTAAATCTTTTGTTATGTATACCCGCCAGATAATACACTGAATATCCTCCATAACTTGCCCCTACTGCTCCTAGCCTGTTTTTATCGACATACGATTCTTTTGAAATTTCGTCTATTGCTGATAGATAATCACGCATAGGCTGACCACCCCAATCTCCTGAGATTTCTTCATTCCATTTTACACCAAAGGAAGGTAAACCTCTACGGTTAGGAGCTACAATTATATAATTATTTGCAGCCATAATCTGAAAATTCCATCGGAAACTATAAAACTGGGAAACTGTACTTTGAGGACCTCCCTGACAATACAATAATGTTGGATATTTCTTGTTTTTGTCGAAATTTGGCGGAAATATTACCCATACCAGCATTTTTTTTCCATCCGTTGTATCGACCCATCTTTCTTCAACCCTTCCCATCGCTATTTTGCTATAAGCTTCATCGTTAACACTTGTTAGCTTGGTTTGCTCTCCGGTCTTTATATGAACTTTGTATACTTCTGAGGCATGGTTCATATCCTCTCTTCCTCCCACCAGGTAATCACCACACTGAAAAATGCTTGTGAAATCGTGTTGCCCCTTAGTTATCTGACGGATTTTTTTAGTTTTTACATCTAACTCATAATACTGTTCTGTAGCATTTATTCCTGCGATGAAATATATATAATTTCCCAGCTTACCCCAAATGTAACTTCCAAGTGTATTATCCCATCCGGACGTAAGGTTCTCTGTTTTCTTTGTTTTTAAACTGTATATTTTAATATCATTTTTATCAGCTTCGTATCCATCGGTCTTCATAGAAAGCCATGATATATATTGCCCATCGGGACTAAATGTTGGATTAACATCATATCCTTGATTATCCGAAGTTAAGTTTATTGTTTTTTGTGTAGATACTTCATACAAGTAAATGTCTGTATTTGTAGAAATAGCATCTGCGGTTCCGAACATTTTTTTTGACTGATACACCAGATACTTTCCATCAGGAGAAAACGAATAATTTTCGGAATTAAACATTTCATCTTTGTTGATATCTGTAAGTGATTTTGTTGATGAGCCAATTAATATGTGTTCAAAATTTCCATCTTTCCAACTATCCCAATGACGATACATCAAATGATCATATACTTTCGCATCCGATTTTTCTAATTCGGGATACATATCAGATCCAGACACTTTTTCTAATTTTACTGGCGTGGAAACAGCCATCTGTTTAGAATCTTCAGACAAAACCAACCCTGCAAGCTTTTCATTTTCTTCATTAATCTTTACAGACTCTCCGTTTATAAGGTTATAGGAGTAAACTGCATCTCCGGAAGAATAATATAAAATATTATCCCCTTTGAAGAATAAAGCCTTTTCTTTTTCAGGCGTTTGAGTAATCTGCTTAACTTTACCCTCCAAAGTTACTCTGTATAAATCACGGGAACTATTATTATCCTTAATATTATAATATTGAACACCGTAAATGATATCTCCTTTTTCGTTTACTGCATCAACTGATACCCTTCCTAAACTCCAAAGCATTTCAGGAGTTAAATTTTGTTTTTGAGCCATAGAAAAAATTCCTAATAAAACTGCCGCTAACAGACTAATTTTTTTCATTAATACTTCACTTATTTTAAATTCAAATTTACATTATTTCCAGTATTATACCTTCACTTACATAGAGATTTAAAATTTTAATAATTTCCTACTTTAATATTTACGGAATGGCATAATTATTTCGGAATAATAATATATAAAATATAATTTAATATGGCAATTTTAGTATTATTCAGACACGGACAAAGTGTATGGAATCTGGAAAATAAATTTACAGGATGGGTAGACGTTGATCTTACCGATAAAGGAAGAGAGGAAGCTAAGGAAGCTGGAGACAAATTAAAGGGAATGCATTTTGATTATGCTTATTCCTCCGAACTTAAAAGAGCTCAGGAGACACTCAATATAGCTTTGAATGAAGCGGGAATAAAAAATGTGCCTACCATCTATAATAAAGCATTAAATGAGAGAATGTACGGTGATTTGCAAGGGTTAAATAAAGCCGAGACTGCTAAAAAATTTGGAGAAGAACAGGTGCACCAATGGAGAAGAAGTTATGATATAGCTCCTCCTAACGGAGAAAGTCTTAAAGATACAGCAGAAAGGGTTATTCCTTATTTTGAAAAAGAAATAATTCCGAAACTGAAAGAGGGGAAAAACATAGTCATTGCAGCTCATGGTAATAGTTTAAGAGCTCTGATTATGTATCTTGAAAAACTTACTCCTAATGAAATAATCAATTTTGAAATTGCAACTGGCGTACCTCGTGAGTATGATTTGGATCAAAATTTAAAAATTATTAAGGTTAAAAACTTATAAATATTCTTAGAGAAATAAAAATGTCCTGAACTGGTTCAGGACATTTTTATTATTTACGTTTTCTAAAATCCCAGGGAGCTATCGGTTTTTTTAAGCTCCATATATTTAATTTGCTTTTTCTTGCCTGCTGTTCCAGCATTAAATAATGACTTGAATAGGTGTATTTGTACTTCCATGCCAAACCATTTTTCAGCAATTCTTCATTAACGTTTTTTCCTTCAACTTTAACAATGCCTAACGTTCTTTTATATCTGTCGATTCCTTTAATTTCTACAGTTACATTTTTACCAAAGCATATTGTACTGGTAAATGTTCGTGCTTTAGTCCCGAAATCCTGTTTATTTTCCGGACAATCAATTCCATACAACCGGATTTTTACTTGTTTTTTATCTTCTGTAAGAATTGTAATCGTATCTCCATCAGCCACTTTTATCACTTTCCCTGTTAAGGTTGCTGTTTTTTGAAATCCTAAACAGAATAAAATGCATAAAAGCAATAACTTAATTCTCCATAAGAGATTAACCTTAGTCATAAATTCAGATATAAAAGGCTGTGATACTAATACAAATTATTAATTACTGTCTGGTGGCTCTAACTTCTCCGTAACCTATGAGAGCATCATAAGTACCTCCAAATGGCACGTAATAGATTAATGCCTGATATAAATTTTCTGTCTGCCAAAATGAACCGGGAATTTCTGAAAAACTTATTCTACCTGATTTTTTATCTTTGGTAGCAATGGTATAATTATAAAACCCTTGCTTAAGTAAACATGTTTTTTCATATCCTCTTTGCTCTTCATTGAATTCCATTTTATTACTTTCCGATAAATCATAATTGTTAAACAGACCCACAACATAAAGATCTTTATCGTCAATCGGATTAGTTGAATTTACAAAAAAACTTACGGGTGTGTAATCACCTTCATTTCGTGCATCCCTTTCCTGGCTTAAATCAAATCTACGAAAATAAAATGCCCCGTTTACATCTGGATTATACGTATAATCTAAAGGATATGGTATCACCGGATATAACCAGGTATTATATTTCCCTTCTGATTCAAAAACTCTATATACTCCGTATCCGGCTACTGTTATGTTTTTTGTATCAAATGTAAAAAATTCATTACCTCCTTCAAATGCATTGGTTAATTGACCAAAAGTGAATAAATTTCCATTAATAAACTGGGGAGATATATTACATTGAGCAACTTTCCAATTATTATTCTGTAAGATACATAAGGAAAGTTGATTATTTCTTATTGAACCTTGATTAGAAGGAATGGATGCCTCTACAATCACACGTTGTGTTATATCCGGATTTTGTGCTGATGAATACCTTTCATATTTCACTCCAACTTCTGCCTGCGGCTCATAATACAATATTTTTTTACTAAAAACTGGTTTCCTATCTGCATCATATACTGTAAAGAGATAATTTCCTGATACTTTCGGACGCATGTCATTATTAGGAAATTCCAGGGTATAGTGAGTATAGTTTTGTCGTGTATTAAATGAAGATTGATATTCATAAATCTGTGATTGAGTATACCCATCTATGTATTCCGATTCAAAGAGATTGTCTTTTTCCCAGTTTCTATCGTAATGCCTGATTGAATAATAAAGCCTTTCATAGCCTTTATCCAACATATCAAATGATAATATAAATTTATCTCCTAGTTTTAAAATTGTAGTTTCATCATTAGTTTCAGGATTAAAAAACTGTATTCCATTCACACTCTTGTCGTAAACTTTTTCTTCTGCCTGCTGTGCCATTAAGGCCAAAGGAAATAATAAATTTATCAGTAATTTTCTCATAGATACTTAATAATTATAATTTAAATACTTCTTGCCTATTTACATGGGTCAAGATAATAAAAAAAATCTCCATCAGAATCAATATTTCTGATTATAATATGTGAAAATTTATAATCTAATTTTTTTTAGAAACTATACTATTTTTAAAAAAAGTTAGGATTTGTAAAAAATAAAAAATGGAGCCTACTACTCCATCAGTTTTAAGAAAAGACCAATTTTCCGCCTAAATTAGACATCTGCCTCATGATCCAAATTTTTCGCTTTTGAATATATCTTCCGTTTATTTTTTTTCCATATTCTCTTGGATTTGGTAACAAGGCTGCCAGTGTAGCCGCCTCTGCTTTTGTAAGATTTGATGCTGATTTATTAAAATAATGATTTGCGGCAGCCTGAACTCCATAAATACCGTCTCCGAATTCAGCAACATTTAAATATACTTCCAATATTCTCTGTTTCTTCCAAATCAGCTCTATTAATCCAGTAAAATAAGTCTCCAGTCCTTTTCTTACATAGTTTCTTCCATCCCAAAGGAAAACATTTTTTGCGGTTTGCTGGGAAATTGTACTGGCACCTCTTTTAGGTGCTCCGTCTTTTTCAATAATTTTTTGAATTTCTTTAAAATCAAATCCACTATGAGTGAGAAAGTTCTGATCTTCACTGGATACTACAGCCAGCTGCATTGAATTGGCAATCTGATCTAAGGGTACCCATTCTTTTTTTATTGAACTTCCATTGACAAAATATCTTTTTAACATAAGTTCAGTAAAGGGAACGGGAACCCATTTATAAACGAAAGTCATTACAATGGATAATAAAAATAATCCTATCAATATTCTTTTTATCCACTTAAATATTTTCATTTTTAATGTTTAAAGTTTATTACCAACCTTTAACTGCTCCTCCTTTGAATTCTTTGTCAGCAGTTGCTGCTACCTCATCGGATTGGTATGCTTTTACAAATTTTTTCACATTTTCAGCATCTTTATTTTCTTCTCTGGAAACAATTATATTTACATAGGGAGATTCTTTGTCTTCTACAAACAAACCATCTTTTAGTAAAAATCCGGCTTTTGCTGCAAATGTATTATTGATAATTGATATTTCTACTTTAGGATCATCTAAAGTTCTAGGTAATTGTGGACCTTCCAAATCTATAATATTCAAATGCTTTGGATTTTCAACAATGTCTGTTACCTGTGAAAACAAATTAGTAGAATCTTTAAGTTTTATTAACCCTTGTTTTTGAAGAAGTATTAGAGCTCTGGCTCTGTTTGCCGGATCGTTAGGTATGGCTACTCCAGCTCCATCTTTTAATTCTGTTAACGATTTAATTTTTTTTGAATATCCTGCCAAAGGATAAACAAATGTATTTCCTACTACAGCCAGTTTATAACCTTTGTTTTTTCTAACATCATCTAAAAAAGGATTGGTTTGATAGGCATTCACATCTATATCTCCATCATTTAAGGCAGAGTTTGGAAGCACATAATCGTTAAATTGTACCAATTCCACATCTAAACCGTATTTTTCTTTAGCAACTTTCTGAGCCGTTTGTGCTACTACATATTCCGGTCCTGATATTACTCCTACTTTTATGTGATTAGGATCATTTTTTTTATCATTGTGACATGATGTTACTAAAAACAAGCTTACTATACTAAATACAGCTAATAATTTTTTCATTTTTTGAATTTTTATTACTTCTTACAAAGTTATTGTTTTATTATTTATGATTTACTTTTTTAGAAAGATAATCTCCTGTAAACTGAATGGCAAAAACAAGAAGTATTAATAAAATTAGAACGGTATTCATAATAGTGACATCATACCCAACATATCCGTACTGATAGCCAATCTGCCCTAATCCTCCGGCTCCTACTGCACCTCCCATGGCCGAATAACCAACCAAAGTAATTAGTGTTATTGTTGCTCCATTTATAAGTGATGGCATAGCCTCAGGTAGAAGCACTTTCCATACTATCTGAAACGATGTAGCACCCATAGCTTTAGAGGCTTCTATCAACCCATTAGGTACTTCCAGCAAACTATTTTCAACCATCCGAGCAATGAAAGGAGCTACCCCTATGCTTAACGGCACTAAAGCCGCACTTACTCCGATAGAAGTTCCTACCAGCATCCGTGTGAAAGGTATCATCCAGACAATTAATATGATAAATGGGATTGCCCGAAAAATATTAACAATTACTGATGCCGTATTATTAAATATAACATTTTCTTTAATCTGCCCTTTACGAGTAATAAAGAGAAGCACTCCCATGGGAAGCCCTAAAATAAAACCAAATATTCCTGAAACAAAAGTCATAACCAATGTTTCTCCTATTCCTTTAATTAAAAGTTCAATCATTGAATCAGACATATCCTAATACTGTTACTTTAATATTTTTACTTTTCAAATAATCTATAGCCTGTTGTTCCTGCTCCGGATCTCCCATAAATTCTGTCAGCATAACACCAAATTTAACCCCTCCGGCATAATCCATACGTGCGCTAATAATATTATTGTTAATATCGAATTTTCTTGCAGCTTCTGATAAAATAGGTTCATCTACTGTATTACCGGTAATTTGTAATTTTAATAAGGGGTGTTTTCCTGATTCAGGATTAGGTATTAATCGTTCCTGATAGTCAACGGGTATTTCCAAATGTAGCGAAGAAGCAATAAAACGGCGGGTAAGCTCTGCTTTAGGATGAGAAAATATTTCGGAAACGGAACCTTTTTCGATAAGCTGCCCATTGCTGATTACTGCTATTTCATCACATATTTCTTTTACTACATCCATTTCGTGAGTGATTAAAAGTATTGTAATGTCCAGCTTTTTATTGATGTCTTTCAACAAAGTTAGTATTGAATGAGTGGTCGCTGGATCTAAAGCACTGGTAGCCTCATCTGAGAGAAGTACTTTGGGGTTATTTGCCAGTGTTCTAGCAATTGCTACCCTCTGTTTCTGACCTCCGGATAAATTAGAAGGATAAACATATGCTTTCTCTTTAAGTCCAACCAGTTCAATTAATTCATAAACTCTTTTTTCAATATTAGTTTTTGACATGCCACTCAGCTCAAGAGGAAAGGCAATATTTTCAAAAACTGTTCTTGATGAAAGAAGGTTAAAATGTTGAAATATCATTCCTATGTTTCGTCTTGCTTTTACCAAAGCTCCTGATGTCATTTCCATAAGATTCTTTCCATCCACCCAAACTTCTCCTGAGGTAGGTCTTTCAAGCAGATTAACACACCGGATTAAGGTGCTTTTCCCTGCACCGGATTCTCCGATAACTCCAACTATTTTACCCTGAGGAATTGACAAATCAATTCCGGATAAGGCTGAAGTCCTCTTTCCATTCAGCTCAAAAACCTTCGTAATATTCTTTAATTCAATCATTTATGTGAAAAAATATTCCTATTAATTTCTTTTAAAATTGTTTGCAAAAATACAATATTCAGATTGATAAATAGTTATTAAAACACGAATATATTTACCTTATTCCCTGTTATTAGCCTATTATTGCTTATATACTTTATACAAATCTGATTCAAAAACGGAAAGAAGCTGGTTAATATATCTTGTGGATGATTTGATTTGATCGATCATTTCAGATCTCATATGAAGCTCATCTGCTGTATAATTTCCTCCGGTTCCAAAAAAAAGATTTTCTTCAGTACTATCAATATCTCCTTTTAAAACAAATTTTTTCCATCTTTTTTTTGTACTTTCCTGTAATGACATATGTTCTTCGCTATTAAATTCGATAATTTGAAATATATTCCAGACTAAATTAGGATACTCTTCATGATTTTCATTAGCCCATATGGGAGACAAAATATTTTTTGAATGATAGAATTCAATTTTTTTCCCTTTAGGCTTTATAGTCAATGCTCCCAAACCTGCACTTAACAATCCTCCCCCAACACCTACAGCCGTTTGCGTATTACTGTCTTTAAACAAAACTGTAGCTACGGTAGTTAAAGCTCCTATAACAACCGATCCTACAGTAAGCCGCGTATTTCTTCCATCGTTTAAATCATCTAGATAGGCAGCAGCCAAATCTGCTCTTTCTCCCTCACAATCCAATTCTGAGATTATTGCATCCAATTCTGTTTTTGCCAGCGAAATACGCTGAGTTATTATTTGCTTTAATTCGAGAATATCCAAACGATTATCATTAACTGGATCATTTCTCAATTTTATTAAATTATTAATTTCTTTATTAATTCCCAGAACTTTTCCCATTGAGATATCATACTGAGATAAAGAGCTAGAATAAAGATCTTTATAATTTGCATCTACCTGGAGTGTATCCATTAAAAAATTATCCTGATGATATGAGTTTGCTGATGTACAATAGCTATATTTAAAGTTATCAACGGGCACTTTATTCGCTCCGCAAGAGATGAAGTTTAAAGCAATTATGAGAACTTGTATGCCTAATATTATAAAACTCTTTTTTAGCAGCATATCACGCTAGATTTAAGATGTATTCAACAAATATAAATATTTAATCACTTTTATTAAAATCTAATATCACGTTTGTTAATTAACAAATATTTAATTGACTGTTGTGATAATTTAAGAATTTAATACGGTAATTTTGTTCATGTAAGTTATACATATTTAGTCTAAATTTGATAGTTAAATATTGAAAGTTAAGTGACAAGTTCTTGCTTTTTTTGTTTAAAACAATGTACAAATAGAATGAACATAATTTATAACTTATCATATTTAGTAGTTATTTTATAATATTTTTATCTGAAAAAGGAAATATAATATATTTCCTTTTTTTATTTACAGCAAATCTAATCTTATAAGTAATTTTTCATTGTCATAGTAATTTCTGATGTCTGCTATAAATAAAAATGATGATAAATTTTCGTATTTAAATTGTGCGCTATTTAATTTTACACAATTAATTAAATAATGAAAGAAATTCCTAGTATCAACGAACAGTTATGTTTCCCTATTTACGTCATATCGAGACAAATAACAACTTTATACAGACCTTATCTTGAAAAATTAGGACTCACCTATCCTCAATATCTGGTAATGCTTGTCCTTTGGGAAACAGGTACCTGTTGTGTAAAGGATATTGGTGAACGATTATGGTTAGATAGTGGTACGTTAACTCCTTTGTTAAAGAGAATGGAGGAAAATGGATGGATAAGCAGAAGCCGTTGTGCAGATGATGAACGTATTGTACTTATTCATATGACTGAGAAAGGTATTAATCTGAAGCCTTTGGTGTCTGAATTACCTTGTATTTTAAAAAAAGAGCTTAGTGATGAAGACGGACGCCTCGATGATTTAAGAAATCAATTAAATGATTTACTTTCTTTCATTTCAAATAAATGTAAAACAAAACATAATTTAATAAAATAACTTTTCAAATTGTAAATTAATATGGAATTAATAAAAGCATTAGAATGGAGATACGCTACTAAGAAATTTAACCCTTCAAAAAAAGTTGAACAATCTTTAGTCGATCAAATAATAGAAGCTGCCTGGTTAGCACCGACCTCATCGGGTCTTCAACCATTCAAAATTATAGAGATTACCAATCAAGAACTTAAGGAAAAAATGGTTCCTATCTCTATGAATCAACAACAAGTTGCAGACAGTTCTCACGTTCTTGTCTTTGCGGCCTGGGATACTTATACAGAAAACAGAATTGATACTATTTACAGTCACATAACACAAAATCGCAATCAGCCAGATGATGCATATAAAAGCTATACTGACAGAATTAAAGGCATTTATCTTAATCAGGAAGATGAACTAAACTTTGCTCACACAGCTAGACAGGCTTATATTGCTTTCGGTTTATCAATTGCTGCTGCTGCAGAGCTTAAAGTTGATACTACTCCGATGGAAGGTTTTGATAATGAAGCTTTAGACAATTTATTAGACTTAAAAAAACAAAATTTAAGAAGTGTAACTGTACTACCCCTAGGATATAGAGATTCAGAAAATGATTGGTTGGTTAATATGAAAAAGGTGAGACATCCTAAAAAAGATTTTTTAATTCAGATAAAATAAAATTGTTTAAACAATTTGAATAAAAAAGCCTTCTTTTTAACAAAGAAGGCTTTTCTGTATTAATCAGTTGTCCGATGAAAAAAGAGAATAACATTTTTATTATTGCTAATGTACACCATAAACTGAACTTTAAAATACGGAAATCCGTAAAATGATTGTATTTTTAATCATTTTATCCGAATAAGATAATATTTATTTACTTTTTTTATACACAAGTTTAAATAATTAGAATACAAAAATAAAAAAACAGAATTATATTTATTAGTTATAAACGTTACTCATAAAGAGATGCATGTTTAAACATTTTATATATTAATTTATAAACATTTTTTTAATTATTCACACCTTAAATATTTGTAATATTAACTTTATCTCTTTAAATTTAATTAACCTAAATTAATTATTTAATCCTTCAATTGAGATAATTAACACAAACAAGCAATTTAAAATCATAAATAGCTACAAATATCATTTATAAAAAAATACTTAACTTTGCTACTCTGCCTTACCAAAATAAATTATAACCTGCTAATTTAAATAAAGCCGTAATTTTTCGGTCTTTAGTCTACTATTTATGTGCTATATAACATAAAAAAGAAACTATAACTACTCATTATTACATCA
Organism: Apibacter sp. HY039; assembly: GCF_004023655.1. Classification (NCBI taxonomy): domain Bacteria; kingdom Pseudomonadati; phylum Bacteroidota; class Flavobacteriia; order Flavobacteriales; family Weeksellaceae; genus Apibacter; species Apibacter sp. HY039. Next base: position 133,739 of record NZ_SAYM01000006.1, read on the forward strand.
AATCCAACAGGTTAATTTTAATTATTTGCTAAAAATAAATTATGAGTAAGTCTATTAAACAAAAACTATCATTCACAACCTCTTTTTCCAAGTCTGTTGCATTACCAGGGCTTTTAGTTATTGTATTTGTATCTATATTTTGCGGATTTTTCCCTGAAAAGGCTAATACTATATTATTAATTATTCAAGGTTACATCTTCGAAAAACTGAGTTGGGTTTATGTTTTGCTGATTACTTTTTTCATCCTTTTTCTAATCATTTTAGCATTGAGCAAGCTTGGAAATATTCGTTTAGGCTCTGATAATTCAAAACCTAAGTATAGTTTTTTTTCATGGATAGCTATGCTTTTCGCGGCAGGAATGGGAATAGGTCTTATGTATTTTGGAGTAGCAGAAACCATGTCTCATTATAGTAATCCTCCGATTCCGGGTGGTGATGCAATTGAAAGAGCAAAAAATGCACAACTCTATACTTTTTTTCATTGGGGAATACACGCCTGGGCCATCTATGCTACTCTTGGTTTAATACTTGCTTATTTTTCATACAGATATAAACTACCTTTAGCTATTAGAAGTGCATTGTATCCTTTACTAAAAGATAAAATAAACGGAACATTCGGAAATATAATTGATACTTTTGCTCTTTGCAGTACTTTTTTCGGAATCGCTACTACCCTTGGTTTTGGAATCGTTCAACTTTGTGCTGGACTCACCAGCACAGGTCTGATTGAAAATCCCGGGTTTACCTTTCAGATTATTATTGTCGTTGTAGTCATGTCTATTGCTATTGGCTCAACATTAAGCGGTTTAGATAAAGGAGTTAAAAAATTAAGTGAATTAAATTTACTCTTAGCCTTATTGTTTATGCTTTTCATTCTTTTCACAGGTCCTACGATATATATTTTAGGAACTTTTAGTGAAGGTGTAGGATATTATATAAGCAATTTTACCAGCTTAACATTTAATACATTCGCTTTTGAAACCGATGGACAGCAGTGGTTTTCTCAATGGACTATTTTATACTGGGCCTGGTGGATTTCATGGGCTCCTTTTGTGGGATTATTTATTGCTAAGATATCCAAGGGAAGAACTATACGAGAATTTATTATTGCGGTTTTGATTATCCCTTCAATCTTTAATTTTTTATGGATGAGCATTTTCGGAAGCAGTGCCATTTGGATAGATAAATTTGAGGCAGATGGGGCATTGGGCGCCATGGTTAATAATCCGGATATATTACTATTTAAATTTTTCGAATATTTTCCACTTACTAAAATTTTAAATATTCTAGCCATAGGTATTATAACGGTATTTTTTGTTACTTCGGCAGATTCCGGAATCCTGGTTATGAACAGTATCGCTTCCAAACAAAATCAAAAAATCCCTAAGTGGCAAAATATATTCTGGGGCATTTTATTAATCGTTCTTTCACTTGCAATGCTTAGATCCGGAGGCTTAAAATCACTTCAAACAATGACCTTGATAACTGCGTTACCCTTTGGCCTGATAATGCTCTTGCTTTGTTTTTGTCTCTGGAAAGCTTTACAGGTTGACGTAAAATTTCATCAATCCGATTTTTCGTATGGGAGCTTTGCCTGGAATGGAAGCAACTGGAAAAACAGACTTGAACAAATTCTTACATTTTCAAAAAAGAAAGACGTTAAAACATTTTTTCAGGATGTTGTATTTGTAGCATTCACTGAGTTTAAAAACCAACTATCTGATAACAATATAGAAGCTGTCATTAATAAAAAAGAGACCCCTGATTTGTCTATTGAACTAGTGATAACACATGATAAATTTAAAAATTTTGTTTACGGAGTTTCTGCTGAGCCTCAAGTAATTTCAGATTCTATGATTAAAGAAAATAATGCACCTGATGTTCAAAAAGGAACCATGTTTGTGCCTATTACTTATTTTAGCGACGGACGAAGAGGACACGATATACAATATATGACTAAAAATGAAATAATTGCTGATATACTAAGAGAGTATGAACGATTCATAACTTTAATATCTGATAATGAAAATGAAATTATTATTAATACATAATAAATTCCAAAATTAAACAAAGTTTTTATCCAATAAAAAAAGTAAACCGTTACGAAACTTTTAATTGCTGTTTGAGTACTAATGGATAAACAGGACAAAAAACCCGAGAACACTTTGAAGGTGTATTAAGTTTCTTATGTTTAAATCTCTTATGTGTCCATAAATAATATTCCGGAGCTTCCAGAATCTGACTTTCCAATAGTCTGAAAAATTCATCGGTTAGTTCATAGTCCGAATATTCGTAAATGTCTTTTTTAGGAGATACAAATTCAGCTGTATAATAGCCTCTTTTTACTTTTTTACCTTTTACAAACATAATATTCATATCATGTTTTTTAGCCAGAAATTCTGCCCCGGTAAAAACAGGCACATTGACCCCAAAAAATTGAGTAAAGTGATTTACTTTTCTTAATTTAGGAGATTGATCACTTACAAACCCATAATAACCTTTAATTCCTGATTCCTGATTAGATTTCAGTGTATCTTTTATGTCCTTAGAATTAACCAATGTCCCTCCAAATTTCCCTCTTACATTTCTAATCATTTGATCAAAATATTTATTCCTCAACTTTTTATAGACTCCAAAACCTTTAAAGTTTAAATATTTGTTCATGATTAAAAGCCATTCATAACTGGAATAATGTGCACAGACTAAAATGACGCTTTTTCCTTTCGCTTCAAACTCTTTAACTAAATCTATATTTTTTATTTTAAAACGCTTTTCCATTTCCCTTTCAGAAATAGTCATAGTTTTAATCATTTCTAAAAAACTATCGCAAAAATGCTGATAAAACTTCTTTTCAACTTGTTTTCGTTTATAATCGGAAAAATGAGGAAGGGCAATCTGCAAATTTTCCCTTACCGTTTTTTTCCTGTAGCCAACAATTCTGTAGAGAACCCAATAAGAGATATCTGATAAAATGTATAAAATTCTAAATGGAACTTTTGAAACTATCCATAATAATGGATAAAAGATTAAAAAACTGATTAATTGCATATATACTAAGAGAGGTTATAAAAAGATTATATTTGAAATATTTATCTGTTGCAAACGTTTTTTTATAAATATCTCAATCTTTATACTTCCAATAACGATTAAAAAACTTATTTAGTATATTTCCTTAATAAAGTATACTAATTGAATAAAAGGTTTAGGCATGACAAACTCCTCAAACGTCTAGTATTAAATGAAAACATCTGTCTATAAAATATAAAACAGATGCTTATTTTTTTTACAAAATTCTATTAAAATACTTCGCTGAAATTCAAAATACAAAAAAATTAGTCGTCTAATTATTATTGCAATAGTGATATATTAATGTTTCTATACTTTCTAATACAATAGACTCAACCGTATCATAAGGATACAGTCCACTACAACCGTTACTTTCAACTAGCAACAATTTTTCTTTTAAATTATCGTATTCAGTATTTCCATAAGTATGCTTGTACCAATTCTTAAAACTACTGATATTCATACCCGAAGAAACCGGTGAATAATTATCTGTAGAGTATTCCATATAGTAATCTTTTAGTTTTTTGGAATCAGTAATTTTAATTATATAGTTAGACATTTTTATGATTTAATAAATTAAACTTTTTCGCTGACTAATTTTTTACCCGTAAGTTTTTGTATACTCCTAAGCGTTTTTTGTTCTTCCTGAGAACAAAAAGAAAAAGCAGTTCCTGAATTACCGGCTCTACCGGTTCTTCCGATTCTATGTACGTAAGTTTCAGGCTCACTAGGTAAATCATAATTTATAACTAATTCCAAGTGACTTACATCTATACCTCTTGCTGCTATATCTGTAGCTATTAAAATCTTATTTTTTCTTGAATTGAAATCAGTTAATATGCGCTGACGTGCATTCTGAGATTTATTTCCATGGATTGCCTCACTAAATATTCCCGCCTTTTTTAAAGTTCTAACAATTCTGTCAGCGCCATGTTTGGTTCGTAAAAATACTAATGCCAGCTGATCTTTATTTTTTGAAAGTAAATCTACCAATAATTTATTTTTATCTGATTTTTCAACAAAAAAAACTCGCTGATGAATGGTATCCACGGTTGAAGAAACCGGAGTTACCTCTACTTTGACCGGATTTGATAGTAAATTCTTTGACAACGAAGCTATCATAGAAGGCATAGTTGCGGAAAAAAAAAGCGTTTGCTTCTGCTTAGGCAAATATTGAATTATTTTTTTCATATCATGGATAAATCCCATATCCAACATTTTATCCGCTTCATCTATAATAAAAAATTCAACAAATCTTAAGTCTACTACTTTTTGATTCATCAAATCTAAAAGCCTTCCGGGAGTTGCTATTAGAAGATCTATACCGTTTTGCAATGTTTTGATTTGACGATCTTTGTTTACACCGCCAAAAATAACTCCGTGATTAATATTTAAATAAGTAGTATAATCTTTAAAACTATCACTAATTTGTATTGCTAATTCTCTTGTCGGAGCTAAAACCAATGCTTTTATTGCTTTTTTATTATTTTTTCCAACATTTTCTTTTTGTACCAGCTGTTGAATAACAGGCAATAAAAATGCAGCTGTTTTTCCAGTACCTGTCTGCGCCAATCCTAATACATCGCGTTCATTAAGTATATGAGGAATTGTTTCTTTCTGTATTGGGGTAGGTGAATTATATCCTTTATCATTTAAAGCTCTTAATAAGGGCTCAATGATATTTAAATCGTTAAAAGTCATAAATTGAATGTATAGCTATTCAGCTATTTTAAATTGTTTTTAAATACAAGAAGTGGGGGAGAAAACTGAACGTAGTGCCTACACAAATTGCTATGTAAATGCAAATATACGCATAAATTAATTAAAATAATTTAATTAAGCCATAATTAACCTAAATATATCATTTCTGTCAAATATTTTTCTGTTTTTTTCACTGGCCTTATAAATCAAATGAAATAAAAAAACGCAACCAGTATTTATTAAACCGATTGCGTTAAAGTACCCGGGGCGGGAATCGAACCCGCACGATATTGCTATCACTGGATTTTGAGTCCAGCGCGTCTACCAATTCCGCCACCCGGGCTTCGAATTGTGACGGCAAATATACTTAATTATTTTTTTTCTTTCAAAATTTATATTCTATATTTTAATCTTTTATATCTTCGTAAAAAAAAATAAGGTATGAAAGTACTGATTATTAATGGGCCTAATCTAAATTTATTGGGAAAAAGAGAACCTGAAATTTACGGGAGTACAACTTTTGATGAGTACTTTATGCATTTAAAAGAAAAATTCAATACTTTAGATTTAGAGTATTTTCAATCTAATCATGAAGGTTTTCTGATAGACAAAATTCATGAGGTAGGTTTCAGTTATGATGGAATTGTAATAAACCCCGGTGCATTAACTCATTATTCGTATGCTCTGCACGACGCACTTAAATCAGTAACTACGCCGGCTATTGAAATACATATTTCTGATATTGAAAAAAGAGAAGATTTCAGAAAGATATCAGTGACCCGAGATGCCTGTATTTTACAAATAAAAGGAAAAGGCCTGCCCGGCTACGATGAAGCAATTAACTATTTCACAAACAGCCTGAACAAAAAAAGTTAACCTAAATTATTTTTTATGAAAGACCGTATTAATGGAAAAGTTATTCATCAAGTATTATTCATTCTTGTAATAATAGCCTTGTTTTTTCTCATCATCAGCCAGTTAGCTATTTTTTTACCCAGCTTACTAGGAGCAGCGACTTTATACGCTCTTTCCCGGAATTTTTTTCTGTTTCTTACAGAAAAGAAGAAATGGAACAAATGGGTTACAGTTCTGGTTATATTTTTACTTGCTATTTTAATCATTTCAGCCCCTGTCTATCTCATTATAGAGCTAGCCTATTCAAAAGTACAGGTAGCACTTTCTTATTCTCAGAGTATCAATGAATCAATTGCAAAAATCGTTCACGACGTACAGGCCCGATATCATTTTAATATACTGAGTAAAGACAACATTCTTCAGGCCACATCCTGGGCAGGTAAGTTTGTTCCACAGATTTTAAATTCTACGATGAATTCTGTAGTCGTATTTTTCTTTTCATTTTTTATTTTCTTTTTTATGATTATGAATATTCGTAAAATGGAAAGCACATTTATGAAATGGTCTCCTATTAAAAATGAAAACACTATCAAACTTGGACAAAAATTAAAAAAGATGATTCAGTCCAATGCTATAGGTATTCCTGCAGTAGCCTTAATTCAGGGGATAGTAGCAGTTATCGGATATACAATTATAGGTCTGGACAATTTATGGTTTTGGTTTGCAGTAACTACTTTTGCTTCCATGATACCTATTGTCGGGGCAGCTCTTGCATATGTTCCTATTGCTATTCTGCTTTTTACTTCCGGACAAACCTGGCAATCTGTTTTCGTACTTTTATACGGAACGATCGTCGTGGGACTTTCAGACAACATAGTAAGATTTACCCTTTTAAAAAAACTTGATAACGTGCATCCTTTAATCACTGTATTCGGTGTCATTTTCGGAATGAATATCTTTGGATTTTTAGGACTAATTTTCGGCCCTATTCTGTTGTCGTGTTTTTTCCTACTGATTGAAGTTTATACTGATGAATTTTCTGATAAAAAAAATACGAAAGAATAAGCATTTAATTATTGGAACGGAATTTGCAATTTTAAAAGTGTTTATAAAACTTTATTAATTTTTATCATTATTATTTTTCTTAGTAAGAGAAAAATATCTGAATCTAATATACAGGACATGAAGACTGAAAAAACTGAAGAAGAATGGAAAAGTGAACTTTCACCGGAAGAATATTATGTGCTTCGGGAAAAAGGTACGGAAGCTCCTTATAGCGGTAAATTTTACATGCATTTTGATAAAGGAATTTATACCTGTAAAGCTTGTGGTGCGGTTTTATTTGACAGTAACTCAAAATTTGATTCACACTGCGGATGGCCAAGTTTTGACCGAGAAATTGAAAAAGGAAGAATTATCGAGAAAATAGATAGATCCCATAACATGACCCGGATGGAAATTCTTTGTGCCAATTGCGGTAGTCATTTGGGACATGTATTTAATGACGGGCCAACACAGACAGGTTTGCGTTATTGCGTTAATTCTGTATCTCTTGATTTTGAAAAAACGAATTAAAAGTCAATAAATAAAATGGCAAAAATTTTAAAGATTCATCCAGACAATCCATCAGAAAAACAAATTAATGAGGTAGTGGAAGTTCTAAAAAAAGGAGGAATTATTGTTTATCCTTCCGATACTGTTTATGGACTGGGTTGTGATATCTTTAATCATAAAGCTATGGAACGCTTATCTAAAATAAAAGGTGTAAAACTTGAAAAAGCTCAATTTTCTTTTATTTGCAGCGATTTAAGCAATTTATCTCAGTTTTCCAAACCTATAGACAATACTATATTTAAATTACTTAAAAGAGCTTTACCCGGACCTTTTACTTTTATTCTTAATGCTTCTAATAGCTTACCAACTACTTATAAAAGCAAAAAAACGGTAGGAATCAGAGTTCCTGATCATAACATTCCAAGAATGATTGTCGAAAAATTGGGTTATCCCATTGCTTCTACTTCTACTCATAGTGATGACGAAATTATGGAATACTCAACAGATCCTGAATTAATTGCAGAAAAATATGATAAGTTAGTAGACTTAGTGATTGATAGCGGCGTTGGTGATTATACGGCTTCTACGGTTGTTGATGTAACTTCCGGCGAACCCGTTCTTTTAAGGAAAGGGAAAGGCGATCTGGATTTATATATTTAACAAATTAAAGTAAGTTACAAGTTTACATATACAATAGCCTCCGGAGATGGATTTATATAAAATCTGCTCCGGAGGTTATTTTTATATATTATAAATACTTAGCTGCCAACTTATAAAACAAAAAAACGGATAGAGATTTTTGTATTTTGTAAACAGAATAATTATTTATAGTATTGTTTATTTTACAAATGAGTTATAAGAACTTAGAACAGATTCATATGAGGAGTCCAAACTCCTAATATCACCGTCAGAAATTGTACCGGTCTCTTTAGAATTTCGTATTAATTTCCGGTAATTATCGAGAAAGTTTCTCGCTTTTGTATTTACTGATTCAAACTGCGTTTTTTTGCTGGAATATTGAGAATCTGTCACGTTAAAATCAAGCTTTTCATTGTTTCCAACGGCTTTTTCCAATTCATCATATTTGTTTTTTGCAACGGACTCATTAAACCCTCCCGTATACTGTTTTTCCAAAATTTCCATTGTAGAGTCCAACAAATTTATAATTCCTTTTGAAGAGATAATATACTTCTTCATAGGATGATCTTTTAAAATTTCCTCTTCTGCCAGATCGGTTGCAGGTTTTATTTTAGTAATTATACTTTCGCCAACAATATAAAAAGCCTGAGCTTCTGCTTCAATTTCCTTATTTAATCTTTCTGCTTTAGCTCCGCTGTCATCTTTATAATCCTCAGCATTTATGTAAGATTTTAATTCTTCACTCTTTTTTCTTATACTTTCAATTTTTGCTTTATACGTGTTGAAATCTTTTTCGATAGCATTTTTATCTTTACCAAACCCTGAAGGAATTTCTTTTATTTTACTAATATTAAAATCTCTAATATTTATGACCATTGGCATAATTAATACTCTTCCGCCTTTTGCTTTAGTTTCTGCAGCCTGAGAATATTTTAAAATACTTTCAATATTATCAGTAGAACTTTTATAAGAATCTAGAAAATTATTATTAAAATCTATTATAGCATTTGCATCAGACAGGTTACTTTTTAAAACGGTATTTCCAATTTTATTTATTTCTTTCTTACAACTAGTATTTACTGCCACAGCTGACAGTGCTAATACTAAAACTAAAATTTTTCTCATTTTTATTATTTTAAGCAATTTTTATTTTGGATTAAATGAAAATTTTCATACTTTTTTTGAAAAAATTTTATGTTTTTAAATAAAAAACATAAAAAAATTAAATCACACTAATATAAACCTTCTTTTACCTACAGAGTCATGTTTTACCAAAGATATAAATTGCTGTTCTTTATGTTTACATCTTTTTTTCGTGCAAAATCTGGTAGGCAATAAATATTTCAAGCAAATTCACTTGCCTGGATACCGATTTTAAATTTATATTGATTAATTTGTTTATTCCCAATTTATTTCGAAATTCATAATAAATGATTTATTACTTAATGCCAAATTAAAAAAAAATTTATGAAGTATCAGACTTTATATATTAAATTTTATAAAAAATCTTTCATAGTAAAAGAACCGTACTTTCTAAATGCCTATATTCAATTTGCATCTTATTAAATTTCAGAATGAGTTAATGTGTTCATTTTCAACTCAACTCACCTACAGCTTAATTCATCCTGCTTTCAACCGTATTTTTAACGAACATATTGAAAGCGGGATGAATTATAGGTTGAAAAAGATTCCTTAATATTCACTTACTTCGGAATTTACTGAGAAACTTAATACTCCCAATAACCTTTTAATGTACGGATGATATGAAGATTAACCGGTTTAAAGATATTCAATAATAATCTGGGAGTTAGAAGTTGCATTTATCTTTTTTTGCATTCAATTTCTACAAACCAACAATAACCTTTCTTATAAAGATTCCCATAAACCAACAAATCTATTTCTTTTTCTTCACATTGAACTATATTCCAAAAGTCAGCTGGAAAACATGTTCTTATTTTCTGCTCTGATATAGCAGGTAGTCCTGGCTTATCCATCTTACTATTTTGTTTTATATTTTTGTCACTAAAGGCTCTTAAATATATTCTTGATTTAGGTTTTGAAATCCGAAAGAGATTTTGTGTGTATTTTAAACAATCTTCGTGACTCATTATTGAATGAAAACAACCAATATCTATAATTGTATCAAAACAATTTTTAAATTCAGAAAATTCACATATATCACCTTGATGAAATGTCAGTTTTTCTGTTTTTAACTTATTTTTAGCTTTATTTATCGCGTTGGAAGATATATCTACTCCGGTTACATCATAGCCTAGCTGCGCAAGATACACAGAAGTTCTTCCGGACCCGCACCCTGAATCCAACACCATTCCCTTTATTTTATTTTCTTTTTCCAACGCTTTAATCCAGCGATCCGGCTCATCTCCATCAAACTGGGTTATTGTTTTGTATTCATTTTCCCAATATTGTTTTGTTTCAAATTTTGTGTCCATAATACTTATTATTATTGTTATTAATTATTTAATAAGAGCGCTCTTATAAGAGTAGACAATTGAAAGCAAAATATATTTTAATTATGAAAAAAGGCACAGATTAAAACTCTGTACCTTTTTTCATATTATTAAATAAAATAGGACTGTTTTTTTAATAATTAAATAATTCCTGCAAATTAAGTTCTTTAACTTGCCCTAATTTTTGAACAGATTCCCAATCAAGGTTTTCTTTTTTACCAATTAATGAAACATTAAATTTTCGTCCTTTTATTTCCTTATTAAAAAAGTCTCTTAAATCAGATATTTTCAAGGTAGATATTCTTTTATACACGTCTTTTCTTACGTCATAATCAATTCCTTTTTTTCTTGCAGCAAAATAGGCCCAAAAAATATTTGCTTTAGTAATTCTATCAGAAGCTATTTGTTTAAGTGCTCCTCTTTTGGCATTTTCAAATTGTTCTTCAACTTCCGGCATGGCATCCATTAACTGACTCATAGCCTGTACAGCCTCAGAAAGCTTATCTGCCTGAGTTCCAATATAAGAAATAATAAAATCGTTTTTATCTTTTTCTGCTGCTACAGAATAACCTGCATAAGCAGAGTAAGCGAGCGAACGACTTTCTCTGATTTCCTGAAAGACTATTGAGGAAAGTCCTCCTCCAAAATACTCTCCAAATACTTTTGCCAATGGCAGCTTTTTCACATCAAATTTATCCCCTTTCGATTGAAATAATATTTCCGTCTGCACCATATCATAAGGAGTAAAATAAATGATACTTTCGGGAGATTGTTCTACATATGGAGAGGTTTGAGGAAACTTGCTCTTTTTACCTAAATTATGAAATTTAGTTATCGCTTGTTTTATGAAATCTTCAGATGGTCCATAATAAAATATCTCGTGCTCATACGATAACAATTGATGTATATACCGCATAAGTTGCTCTGGTTCTATCGCCTGAAGTTCCACATCAGAAATTATATCGCGTAAACGGTTATTTTTTCCAAACCTCGCATATTGTGCCAATGCATTAAAAATGGATTGTTTGTTGAGCTTTGAATCTTTTCTGCTTTTAATTATGGTCTGTACATAGTCATTATATGCTTCATTATCAGGTATGGCATCTGCTAACAAATGCTCAAGAAGTTCAATACCTTTTGGTATATTTTCTTCAAGACCTTGTAAGCTTATATAAATTTTTTCATTTTGAATTCTTAAGGTATAGGTTATTCCTATTTTGTAAAATTCTTGTTCTAACTGGGATTTATTATATTGATTTGTTCCCAGATAATCTAAGTAACTTAATGCTAATGCCTGATACTTATCATTATCGGAACCGAAATCAAAAATATAGTATAATTCCCCCAGGTCATTACTTTTATTTTTAATTGAACTAAACTGTATACTTTTTAGATCTTCCTTATATATCAGATTATGAAAATCAATAAAATGAGGTTCTATTTCACTTACAGTAAGATTGGAGAACTTTTGATAAAATTCAGAGACATCTGTACGATTTAATTTTATTGGAGTAATTTTTGGATTTTCTACTCTTACTAATTTTTCATTATTCCCTTCTTCTTTATAAATAACCACATAATTGGAACTATAGAAATTTTCAGCGAAATCTACTAAATCTTTCTTAGTTATTGTATCTAAGGTATTAAATTCTTCTAATACTGATTCCCATGATCTATTCTGAATAAATGTATTATACATTTGAGTAGCAACTCCATCAGAGGAAACCCATCGCTTGATTCTCTGAGTTTTTAAATCATTTATAACAGCTTTTAATAACCAGTCTTCAAACTTACCTTTTTTTATTTGGTCAATCTGTTCAACAAGTAATTTTTCCAGTTCTTTGAGCGTTTGCCCTTCTCTGGGTGCCCCATATAAAGAATGTATGCCATATTCATTAAATGCCATAGTATAAGAACCTGCTCCCTGAGCCTTCTGCTTCTGATTTATATTCATATCTATAAGCCCCGCACCGGAGTTATTTAAGATCATATCAATCATTTTTACATACAAAGCCTCTTTACTACCGGCTCCTTTTGTGCGAAAAGCTAGTTGCAGCCTATCTGCAGAAGGACTTTTAACTATTTTTTCTATTACAGATGTGATGGGTTTCTCCTCTACTTTTTTCTTTATCGGAAGTTCTTTATATGAAAATGAGCCAAAGTACTGATCTACTAAAACAATTGTCGTATCAAATTGTAAATCCCCTACAAGAATCACAGCCATATTATTGGGTACATAATAAGTACTGAAATACTTATGTATTGCTTTCATAGAAGGATTTTTAAGATGTTCAGGCTTTCCTATTGTCGTTTGCTGTCCATAATTATGAGTGGGGAAAAGAGCTGCCATCAATTCATAATTAACCAACCGGCTATCATTATCCTGCGCCCTGTTAAATTCTTCATATACAGCTTCGAGTTCTGTATGAAATAATCTCAAAACCAGTTCGGAAAAGCGTTCACTTTCTACTGTCAGCCATCTTTCCAATTCATTTGCAGGGATATTATTTTTATATACAGTCTCATCCAGCCAAGTATGGGCATTAGTTCCTTTTGCCCCTAAAGCTGACAGCATTTTATCATATTCATTAGCTATCGCATATTTAGAAGCTTCCTGAGAAACTTCATCTATCTTTCTGTAAATTTCTTTCTTTTTCTGCGAATCTTTTTCCGCTTTATGCTGTTCATACAAATCTTCTATAACTGAGAGAAGACGTGATTCTTCTTCCCAATTAATAGTACCTATTTTGGATGTTCCTTTAAACATCATATGCTCCAGATAATGTGCCAACCCTGTGTTATCGGACGGATCGTTAGCAGATCCTGTTCTAACCGGAATATATGTTTGTATACGTGGTTCATCTTTATTTTGTGATAAATATACCTTTAACCCGTTTTTTAATGTATAAATTCTGGTTTTGGATGTATCGTTTGTTACCGATTCAAATTCATATCCGTTCTCGTCTATATATTTTTCCGTCTTGTATATCTGAGAGTTTGTTATCATAATAATTGATGTTAATAAAATGGTTAGAAATAATTTCCTCATAGCCCGTTAAGTAAAAATCATGTATTTAATATATGTTAGTAACAGCCTATTTTTTCCTGTAAATAAATGACAAATATAAATAGCCTGCCAGTGCTGAACATAACGAAGTTATCAAAATCATAAATTTGGAATTGTTTATATAATCCTGATGTGTTATAGGGTCAAAAGCTAACAAAGTAATAAATATAGACATGGTAAATCCTATACCGCCTAAAAAGCCAACTCCAATCATTTGCTTCCAGTTTATTCCATGAGGTAGTTTACAAAGGCCTAACAAACATGCTATGAAGGCAAATAAAACTATTCCGAGAGGTTTACCGGCAAATAATCCTAAGAAAATACCCATGCTATAATGCTGAGCAAATATTCCGCCCAGGTCACCTTCTATAATTACCGCTGTATTGGCTAGTGCAAATACCGGTAAAATAACATAACTTACAGGATAATGCAGAGCTGATTGCAACTTGTTAGAAATACTATTTTTCTCTCCATCTCCAAAGGGTATAACAAATGCAAGAAGTACCCCGGTTATCGTTGCATGAACTCCGGAATTAAGCATAAAATACCACATTATAATTCCTCCTACCATATACGGTAGTAAAAGCTTTATTTTTAATTTATTTAAAATAAATAATAGCAGCCAAATTCCTGCGGCTGCACTTAATGAAATCAATGAAAGATCTTGAGTATAAAAAAGGGCAATAACTATAATCGCTCCTAAATCATCAATAACTGCAAGTGCTGTAAGAAAAACCCTTAATGCTAAAGGAACTTTTTTACCCACTAAAGACAAAATACCTAATGCAAATGCTATGTCGGTAGCCATAGGAATTCCCGCACCAGACTGTGTATCTGTGCCGTAATTGAAATATAGATAGATACCAGCAGGAACCAGCATTCCTCCCAGTGCTCCCATAACCGGTAAAAGCGCTTTTTTAGGGTTTGAAAGCTCTCCGATGTATATTTCTTTCTCTAGTTCAAGCCCAATCATCAGAAAAAATATAGCCATTAATGCATCATTTATAAATGCTGCAAGAGTTAAAGGCTTTCCATGATGACTTAAAAAATTAAATTCGCCCCACTGTATTCTTAAAGGAGTTTCCCAAAATTCGAGATACGAGGATTGAAATACTGAATTAGCTATGATTAATGAAAATACTGTACAGATTATTAATACAATACCGGCCGTTTTCTCATTTTTAAATAAATCTAAAAATACCTTGCTAATATTACTCATGATGTTTGGAGCTGATTTTAAACTTATACTTATTAAAAAAATTAGGTACCAAAGTTAACATTTTAAAAATTTAAATTAATCTGATTACAAATTCACTTTAGGATAAGAAAAAATTAACTTAATATTAAACAAACAATTATTGTATTTTTGATTTTTAATAAATTAAAATAGCATTAGTTTATGGAAGATTACGAAGATATACTTAAGTGGTTATACACACAGGTTTCAAATTTTCAAAATGTTGGAAAATCTGCATATAAACCTGGCTTTGAAAATATTTTAAAGCTTTGCGCTATTTTGGATAATCCTCAAAATAAATTCAAATCGATTCATATTGCTGGCACCAACGGTAAAGGAAGCACCTCAAATATGACAGCCTCTATCTTAAAAGAAGCAGGTTATAAAACCGGTCTTTATACTTCCCCACACCTGAAAAATTTTACAGAAAGAATTCGTGTTGACGGAAATGAATGCTCTCAAGAATTTGTTTATCAATTTCTTACAAAGATAAAAGCACATTTTTCAAGTAACTTCAATCCTTCATTTTTTGAGCTTACCACGGCTATGGCGTTTACTTATTTTGCCCGTGAAAATGTTGATATAGCGGTTATTGAAGTAGGTTTAGGCGGAAGGCTGGATTCTACAAATATTATTAATCCGGAAGTTGCTGCTATTACCAACATATCTATGGATCATACCGATTTATTGGGGAATACACTTGAAAAAATCGCTTGGGAGAAGGCAGGCATAATTAAACCTAAAATTCCTGTTATAATAGGTGAAACTAAGACTGACATAAAACAATTGCTTTTTCAAATTGCGGAAGAACGAGGTTCCGATTATTATGATGCTAATTTGATTAAAGAATCTTATGCTTCTGATTTAAAAGGCAATTATCAGGAACAAAACAAAAAAACAGTTTTGGGGATAGTCTACGCCCTTCGGAAAAAGGGATATACGATATCAGAAGAAAATATTAGAAATGGATTTATAAATGTTAATGCTAATATGAGTTTCAGAGGAAGATGGGAATTACTACAGGATAAGAACCCGATGATTGTTTGTGATACGGCTCATAATGAAGATGGTTTTCGGCACCTGGCAAAACAATTTAAACAACTTACTTATCAACATCTGAGAATAGTGATCGGATTTGTTCAGGGTAAAGATCTTGATTCGATTTTTCCGTTATTACCAAAAGATGCTTATTACTATTTTGTCAAACCATCATTAGAAAGAGGTCTTTCACCAGATGACTATGAAGAAAAAATAAAAAAATATTTTGAAAATTACAAAAAATTCAGCTCAGTATCTGAAGGGCTAAAAGTCGCTGTTAAAGAATCTTACAAAGACGATATAATCTTTGTAGGGGGAAGCAATTTTGTAGTCTCCGAAATTTTTTAAAAAATTATTTGCAAGATTAAAAAATGTACGTATATTTGCAATCCAATTACGAAACAAAGTAACAACATAAGTTCTTAAACATCTTTGTTTTTTAAATTGGGCGATTAGCTCAGCTGGTTCAGAGCACCTGCCTTACAAGCAGGGGGTCGCAGGTTCGAACCCTGCATCGCCCACAACAAACACAAGCCTTTTTATTAAAGGTTTTTTTGTTGGTACAGACCCATGGTGTAACGGTAGCACACCGGTTTTTGGTACCGTTTGTCGGGGTTCGAATCCCTGTGGGTCTACTAAGTAAGTAATAAATGAAAAATTATTTGCTGGTTCAAAAAAATGTATTACATTTGCACCCGCAAATAAAATAAGAAAGAGAATTAATAATATGGCAAATCATAAGTCAGCATTAAAAAGAGTAAGACAGAATCACGTAAAAAGATTACGTAACAAGTATTATCATAAATCTGCTCGAACTGCTATTAAGGAGTTGAGAACTGAAACTGATAAATCTGTTGCTAGCGAAAAATTACCCGCTGTTTTTTCTCAGATTGATAAGTTAGCTAAAAGAAATATTATTCATAAGAATAAAGCTTCTAACTTAAAATCAAAACTAAGTAAGCACGTAAACGCATTAGCGTAACAAGATATCGAGGCCCGTTCGTATATCGGTTAGTACTCCAGATTTTCATTCTGGCAAGAGGGGTTCGACTCCCCTACGGGCTACTAAAGCATTAAACTTTTGTTTAATGCTTTTTTTATTTTTATAATTTCAGAAAAGAAAATTACGCTTTATTTTAAACCTTCTGTTTCTCTTGTTTTCTCCCTTATTTTATTTGTAAAATAGATTCTATAAACACTCAGACATCTGATTATAGCTTGTTAAAACATTATTGATTATAAACAAAGAGATCGTCCGTTATTTCGTTTTAAAATATTATATGGTTTACTTGCTTTTATAGCCTGCAAATATTTTTCTTAATACTTCTATCATTAGATTATATATAATACACTCTCTATTTACCTTAAAAAATGCACTAATTATATAGTTTGCATACCTACTACATTATTCCTATATACCCATCTTATAATAAACCCATAAGCCTACAAAAAAAAGAGCTTCCGAATAATTCGGAAGCTCTCTCATTAGATAGATATTCAAATATATTAATTGTGCAAATTTATTCCATTAAGAGATGCCATTTCAATAGCCCAAGCAAATGCATTTGCAGTGAAAATAGAGTTGCTAATGATATTAACTGCTCCACCTACACTAGAATTACCATACCCAGATTTGGTTACTGGTATATAGTCTGGTGATAAACTTGTCCAAAATGGATATGATGTTGCTGAAGTACTGTTAGATGATGATAAAGATGAATTAAATCCTCCGTCACCTGCAAAAATAAAGTTATATTTTTTAGATCTAAAAGAAGTTACAACTCCAGTATTATCCATAGAGTAAATAACAAAATCAGAATCTAATCCTGTAACACCCTGTGTTGAAGAAGCATCTTCTCCCCAAGATTGTCCTCTAAGATCTCCAAAAGGGCCGTTTAATACAGGATCTTCTACTTCTCTGTATTTATATACTGAACCCGCTGAACCACTATATCCTGCACTTACAGATTCGCCAAAGATTCCTCTTAGAAAATTTTGGGTATCTGTTAAACCTTCCATATAACACAACACAACACCTCCTTTTTCCAAATAGCTTTTAATCACTTCTCCCGCGGCTCTACCTACTGTATATGGATAACCGAAAACAACTATATCTGGAGGATTCGTTCCCAGTAAATCAGTAGTCAATTGAGCTGCACTTGGTGAGGAGGCTGATGCTCCTCCACTCACAATTGAAGTCCATCCTTGAAATTTAATTACACTGTTGTCAAGCATTCCAAAATTACGCTGTGAATTAATCATTAATCCTAGCTGAGCAGAACCTGATACATTATAAGCATTTACACCTGTTCCATATAATTTAAGTTTAGGAAATCCTACTACTACTTTTACTGAGCAGGTAGTTGTAGATGAAGAGCTATTTGAGGTTATAGTCATCAATTTGGGATCAAAGCTTATAGGTGCTCCAGAACCGTACAAGGTAACTTTCTGGTATACCCATCCAGTAGCTTGACCAGCACTATCTAATTTTAAATCTCCAGAATCGAAACTTATTCCATCTACCTCATTGGTACGGATACGCAGTGGAGCTCCATTAACGGAAGCATCAAAACGAATAGTAACTTCTATATAATTAGTATTATCCAACTGTTTATCTTTTTGATAGGTACCTTTTACAACAGCTGTACCGCAATCCATTCTAAATTCAGGTTTAACAGAAGAGTCCTGAACTTTAACATTAAAGGTACAAGCAGGAGTACTAGCTACACCATTTAATTTTAAACTAAACAAATCTCCTGTACCGCCATCAGCAGTGAAATTTTCCGGGGTACCATATCCCGGTATTTCTATCGTATATTTCCCTGTTGAAAGAAAATCTCCTGACTTAGTAAAAAAATACTTATTATCAGGCGTAGAAGATGCACTTATAGTATATGAGCCTGCTTTGGTTACGTTTACAGTAACTAAAAGTTTGTTATCAGAGGTCAAAGCTACATTATTTAAATAAGTACCGTTAACAGAAACCGAACTACAATCTAATGTAAAAACAGCTTTACCTGCTTTTCCACATATACTGCTCCAAACTGACTCTATTAGATTCCAATAGTTAAAACAATCCTCAGTAGTATTGTAAACCATTAAGCCATTTTGAGCATTTTCGACACTTATTGCATCTCGCTGAGCTTCTGTAATTCTCGGAATTAATATTCCTTTGTCATTGTTTGGAGAAACAATGTCTAACATTGATTTTTGATCAGGAGTATCATTGCCAATACCAACCTGAGCAGGTGCCAAATGAGCAAACATAATTGAGCACAATAAAATAAATTTTTTCATAGTTTAAGTAAATATATTTAATGATCTTTTTTCTTTGTTTTTTTAAAACGTTAAGCTAGTTTATGAATTTCCAAATATCTTCTTTTTGTAGATAACAAGAACTGAATATTGATACACATATATACACAGTGAGAATTATAATGATCTTAAAGGCTACACAATTCTACTCATCTAAATAAAAGATTAGTTAAAATTAATCTTCAATTAACGAAAATCACCTTTGTCTAAAACTTTATTTATAAAAAAATAAGTTTCATAATCTTATATGAAATCTGATTTTTTTATAGCCAATCAGCTCAACTTAAAATTAATTACACAGTATATTTTAGATCAGGTGTAAAAAGATACATTTATATTGCAAGAAAAAATATAAAAGTTAACTATATATTGTAAAGGTTTACTATTTTTGTTAGCGCAAAGTAAAATAAACCTTTTTATGTATTTAATTTTAAAGAATATTCACCATTATACAGGTATGGCTGTATTAATATTTGTCTTATTATTAACTGTAGTTTCTTTTATCTATTTTCTTCAGAAACGTACACTTTCAGTTCAGGTAAGAAAAATTTCCTTAATCACTTTAATTCTTACTCATATACAGGTATTGATTGGTATCGCTTTACTGATTACATATTTTAGTATGTCTCAAATAAGCTTTAAAGAAATTATGCCGAATGCAGTAATGAGAAGAAATTATGTGGAACATCCTACCAGTATGGTTATAGTAGCCATACTGATTACTATTTTTAACAGTAAACTAAAAAAAGTTCAGAACATTAAAGTTTGGATGCTTATAGTTATGGCTTTATCTTTAGCACTAGTCATAAGTATGATACCCAGGGTTTTCTGGAGTACTTTACTACCTTAATTTTAACTCAAATCTATAAAAATAATAAATTAATGAAAATCGCAATTGTTGGAGTAAGTGGTGCCGTAGGGCAAGAACTTCTCAAAGTATTAGACCAAAGAAATTTTCCTTTATCAGAATTAGCACTTTTCGGTTCAAAAAGAAGTGCTGGTCAAGTGTATACTTTTAAAGGTAAGGAGTACAAGGTCAAGGAACTTCAACATAACGATGACTTCAAAGATATTGATATAGCACTAGTTTCAGCTGGTGGAGGAACCTCAATCGAATATGCAGAAACTATTACTAAGCATGGAGCTATTATGATTGATAATTCTTCAGCTTTTCGCATGGATAATGATGTTCCGTTAGTAGTGCCGGAAGTAAATGCAGAGGATGCGTTAAATGCTCCGAGAAACATTATAGCTAACCCTAATTGTACCACCATACAAATGGTAGTTTCTCTGAAACCTATTGAACAACTTTCTCATATCAAGAAAGTACATGTTTCTACTTATCAATCTGCTTCCGGAGCAGGTGCAGCAGCTATGGACGAATTAATTCAACAATTGAAAGATGCCGCAGAAAATAAAGAGATAATCTCTGAAAAATTTGCTTATCAGTTAGCGTTAAATCTAATTCCTCAGGTAGATGTTTTCACTGAAAACGGTTATACAAAAGAAGAAATGAAAATGTTTAATGAAACCCGTAAAATTATGCATTCAGACATTGAAGTTTCAGCAACTTGTGTACGGGTTCCTGTATTAAGAGCACACTCAGAGAGCATATGGGTAGAAACTGAAGACGAACTTAGTGTAGACCAGGTTCGACAGGCATTTGAAAACTTTGACGGAGTAATTCTGGAAGATCAACCCAATGACAAGAAATATCCAATGCCTTTATTTTTGTCAGGTAAAGATGAAGTTTTTGTGGGAAGAATAAGAAAAGATTTAACGAATCCGAAGGGAATTACATTTTGGAATGTAAGTGACCAAATCAGAAAAGGTGCGGCACTAAATGCCGTTCAAATTGCTGAATATCTGGTTAAACAAGAAAAATAATACTCCTGACGGAAAATTAATAACCCTATAAAGTGTAACTGTACTTAGAAAAATATAGTTACACTTTATTTTTTACTACCAACTCTTTCTTTTGTACCTTTGCAAATATGAGTGCTTTAAAGACTTTAAATCCTTATTTTTATAAACATAAAAGATTACTCTTCTTAGGAATTGTTTTTATTACTCTTGCTAATTTCCTGACAATTTACCCTGTAAAATTTGTAGGCAAAGCCATTAATATAATTGCTGAAACCCTCAAAAACACAAAAATTGCTGATGAAAATGCATTGTACAAACAATTATTAATTTATGGTGGTATTATTGTATTAGCTCCTATTCTATCTGGAATCATGAAGTTTTATATGAGGCAAACTATCATTGTAACTTCACGAAAAATTGAATTTGAACTAAAAAACAATATTTATAAACATTATCAGATTTTGTCTTTCACTTTCCTGAAAAAATCAAAAGTAGGAGATTTAATGAACCGGATCAGTGAAGACGTGGTAAACGTACGGCAATATTTAGGTCCCGGAATTATGTACAGCATTAATTTGGTGATCATGCTGATCATTGTGTTATTTTATATGCTTCTATCAGATCCTATAATGACATTGTATGCTCTTCTACCTCTTCCTTTTCTTTCTTATTTTATTTACCGTCAAAGCACAATTATCAATAAAAAGACTAAAATCGTTCAGGAAAAACAGTCAAATCTTTCTTCATTTGTGCAGGATTCATTTTCGGGTATACGAGTTATTAAATCTTTCACTCAGGAAAATAATGTAATTTCAAAATATATTTCCCGCTCCAATGAATATAGAGAAAAATCATTATCGCTAGCATCAACAGAAGCATTTTTTTCTCCACTCATGCTTCTTATCATAGGATTAAGTAATCTCTTTATACTTTATATAGGTGGGCAACGTTATATTAGCGGCAAAATTGATGTAGGAACCATAACAGACTTTTTTCTTTACCTAAACATACTTATATGGCCATTTACAGCCTTAGGATGGGTTACCTCTATGACAAGGAGAGCTGAGGCGTCTATGGAACGAATCAATGAATTTTTAGATGTTAAAGAAGATATTATTAACAATAATTATAATATATACCCTATTACAGGAAACATAAAATTTGAAAATGTAAGCTATACATACCCTAACACAGGCATAAAAGCACTAAACTCTATATCATTCGAAATAAAAGCCGGAGAAACAGTTATTTTTATGGGTAAGACCGGCTCTGGTAAATCTACTATCACCTTATTATTAGAGCGTCTCATTGAACCAGACTCTGGTACTATATATATAGATCAAATACCTTTAAATAAACACAATCTTGAATTAATACGAGAAAAAACAGGATATGTGCCTCAGGAAAATTTTCTTTTTTCAGACACTATATATAATAATATAGCATACGGTATAGAAAATCCCACTTTAGAAAAAGTAGAAAAGTATGCCAGACAGGCAGAAATCGATTCCAATATTATTGAATTTAAAGATAAATATCAAACTGAAATCGGTGAAAGAGGAGTTACTTTATCCGGTGGTCAAAAACAACGTATTTCCATAGCCCGAGCTTTAATTAAAGATCCTACAATTTTCTTATTCGATGACAGCCTTTCTGCTGTAGATACAGAAACAGAGGAAAAAATATTATCTAATATTGAGAATGATATGGATGTTAAAACCACTATAATTATAACTCACCGGGTGTCTTCGGCTAAAAATGCAAACCGTATTATAATTCTGGAAAAAGGGAGAATTGCTGAAACAGGTTCTCATAGGGAATTAATGGATTTACAAGGCTTATATTCAGATTTATATAAAAAACAAATCACCGAGCAACAATCATAAAAAAACAATTGTGTGTATACGAGTATTTTTATACTTTTGTCCCGTTCAAATAAGCAAAAGATAAATAATTTATTTTTTTGATACCTATATCAAGTAAATAGAAACTAAAATTAAATATGATGAATGATTTAGAAAATGTAGAGAAGAAAGAAAATGAAATTTTCTCTAAAGTGTTAAGAGCTGGTAAAAGAACTTATTTTTTTGATGTAAGAGAAACTAAAGCTGGAGATTATTATTTAACAATTACTGAAAGTAAAAAAAATGTATCTGAAGAAGGATCTATGGGATTCAAAAAATTTAAAATCTATCTTTACAAAGAAGATTTTAAAAATTTTAAAGATATACTAGAAGAAACCACTTCATTCATCATAAAAGAAACAGGAGAAAAAGTTATTTCTGAAAGACATCGCGATGACTTTCATCTTCAGGCAGATGAAAACAAAACTACTCCTAACCCTGCCAATATTTCCAACTACACGAACGTAGATTTTGAAGACATTTAATAATTATCACAAATTATAATAAAAAAATAACAGGCCTGAATAAACTATATCAGGCCTGTTTTATCTTAAAGAAGATACTCCTATAACAATAAATATCACATAAAATTTATTAACTTTTATTTAACACTTATACGGAGTGTGTTAAATATATCTAAAAAAAGTTAAATTAGTCTTCTTATTGGTGTGTGTATTAGTACTTTTGGTCTGCTAAAAAAATATTTCATCCCAATATGAGGTCTGTATTCAAATTATTCACTGTTTTATTCATCGTATCAGCAACAACAACTTCTTGTGTTTCCAATTATGTTGTGAGCAACAATTCTTATAAATACCCTTCCACCAATGAATTTTTATTAGTTCATAATTTTGGTTCTAGAGCTAAAGGGCCTAATGTTGCTAAAGTAGATGAAAAAGCATTAATTTCAGACAATTCTCTGGTTAGTGACAATTCTCTAATAGAAAATATCAATATTTATGCCGAAAAGTCTTTTACTAAAGAAGCATATAATTTAATTACAGAAGCTAAAACTTATCTGGGTACTCCTTACCGTTATGGAGGAACAACCAGAAACGGTATTGACTGTTCTTCATTTGTTCAACATGTTTTCGATGCTTTCGATATCTCATTACCAAGAACATCGGCTATGCAATCGCAACAAGGAACATGGATAGCGAAAGAGGAGCTGAAAAAAGGAGATTTAATATTTTTTGCGCATACACCTAAAAGCAGAGTTTCTCACGTTGGAATTGTAGAAAGCGTTAGCCCAAGCGGTGAAATATTTTTCATTCATGCTTCATCTTCACAAGGAGTAACAATTTCATCTCTGGACATGGCTTACTGGAAAAAAAGATTCAGAGCAGGAAAAAGAGTGTTAAAAGAAATTGAGGAAAACCAAATTAATACTGAAGCACAACAAGACGATATAAGATTTGTTAAAGCTACTTTTTAATTAAGTATACAAAATATAAAAAGGGGTGCTGTTACTAACGGCTGAGATTATACCCTAAGAACCTGGGCAAGTAATGTTGCCAAGGGAAATCTTAGAATTAGATTGAGGTTTCAAAAAATTGAAGCCTTTATTTATTTAATCCTATATAAAACACCCCCTTTTTTATTATTAAAATTAATAATATGAAAAAAAGGGATTTTATTTTTATTAGCATTTTGACAGGCTGCTACGTGAACGCTCAGGTAAAAAAAGATTCAATACAGCTCGAAAATATT
Organism: Apibacter sp. HY039; assembly: GCF_004023655.1. Lineage (NCBI taxonomy): Bacteria > Pseudomonadati > Bacteroidota > Flavobacteriia > Flavobacteriales > Weeksellaceae > Apibacter > Apibacter sp. HY039. Next base: position 158,162 of record NZ_SAYM01000006.1, read on the forward strand.
GTAGTTACTGCTAAAGCTCCTATAAGTAGAGAACGTATAGGTAAAAAACAACTTGAAAGCAAAAATTTAGGTCAGGACATTCCTTCTTTATTAAAAAACAATTTATCCGTAGTATCTTCTTCAGATGCAGGTAATAGTGTTGGATATACGGGAATGAGAATCAGAGGCAGTGATCAAACCCGCATTAATGTAACTTTAAATGGCGTACCTGTCAATGATGCTGAATCGCAAGGTCCTTTTTGGATTAATATGCCCGATTTAGCTTCTTCAGTTTCAAACCTGACAATACAACGAGGAGTAGGTACTTCAACTGAAGGAACCGGTTCATTTGGTGCCAGCATCAATGTAAAAACTCAATCACCCTCATCTACCGCATATTTCCAGACAGATCAGTCTATAGGTTCTTTCAAAACTCATAAGCATACTTTTGCAGCAGGAACGGGTAATCTATGGAATGACAAAATAAAAATTGACAGTAGAGTATCATTTATTAAATCTGACGGATATGTAGATCGAGCTTTTTCCGATTTATTTTCATATTATACTCATGGTGTTTATGAAAAAAATAACACAAAAATAGGTATCATGCTTTTCGGAGGAAAACAAAAGTCATATCAAGCATGGAATGGGGTCGATAAAATTCAAATGACCGAACGAAGGACTTTTAACAGCAGCGGGGCAATTTATGATGAAAACGGCAATATTAAGCGATATTACAACAACGAAACTGATAATTATAAACAAGAGCATTATCATTTATATTTTGAACAACAATTGAATATTTATTGGAAATTAAGTTCTACCTTATTTGTTACTAAGGGAGAAGGATATTATGAAGAATATAAGCAAAACTCAAAATTAATTAATTACAAAATTACCCCTATAGTTATCGGGAATGAAACGATAACTTCTTCTGACTTGATCAGAAGGCAGTGGTTAGATAATGTTTTTTACGGAACGACTAACCACCTCTCTGCTTCATTCGAAAAATGGAAAATTGAAATAGGTCTTGGGGCAAATATTTATGATGGAGATCATTTTGGTAATGTTATCTGGGCCGAATATTTTTCTAATAGTCAAAAAGATCATGAGTACTATAGAAACAAGGCCAAAAAGAAAGAAATTTCCGGATTTGTAAAATCTATTTATAAAATTACTAAATCTTTGGAATTATTTGGTGATATTCAATATCGAAACATCCATTATAACGGACATGATGCTCCTGGTGGTGAAAGTATTTATAAAAACGGAGGGCCTTTAAGTTTCAGTGAAAATTATAATTTTATAAATCCAAAAATTGGAACTTCTTATGATTTTAATAACGGAAATTTGTATTTAACCTATGGTCTTGCACAAAGAGAACCCAGCAGAAACGATATTTTAAACAATACTCACGTTAAACCAGAACTTTTACATAATATAGAATTAGGAATTAAACAAAATTTAAACTCATTTTCGTATTCAGCGAATTGGTACGGTATGTATTATATAGATCAATTAGTTCTTAGTGGTAAAATTAATGACGTAGGTACATTTATCCGAGAAAATAGTGGTAAAAGTTTTCGAACCGGAATTGAACTTTCTGCAGGATATCAATTATCTCCAGCAATAAGTATGAATGCAAATTCAACCTGGAGCATCAATAAAAATATAAATTTTAAAAAAGAAACCGAAGGAACTATAATTAACCTAGGAAATACGGATATTGCTTTTTCACCCAACTATATTGGGAATTTTATTATTGACTGGAAAGCATTAGAAAACTTTACCATACACTGGGCCAATCAATATGTAAGCAGCCAGTTTCTTACCAATGAAGAGCCTAGAAATGGTAAATTGGAAGGATATTTTACTTCTGATTTTATTTTTGAATATTCTCCTAAATTTTTAAAAGTCAATAATTTCAGTATAAAACTTCTGCTTAATAATATTTTTAATAATTTATACGAAAATAATGGCTATTATTATGATGATACCCCTTATTATTATCCACAAAGTGGTTTTAATTTTCTGACGGGTATTAGCATTAAAATATGATCAAAATTATTTTGTACCGCATCTTTTGTTAAAAATTTTAAATTGATTGATTATGTTAGCTTAAATAGCTAATTTTGCATCAAATAGTCAGTTATGAAAAATATTATATGCTATATACTATTCATGGTATCTATACATCTTTTTTCTCAGGAAAATGATTTAATACAATGGAAATCTATACAACAGGCAGACAGTATTCAACAAAAGGGAGATCAGAGACTTATTCTTGTAGATATTTATACTGAATGGTGCGGTCCGTGTAAACTAATGGATCGTTATACTTTTCATGATCAAAAAGTAGCTGATTACATTAATGAAAATTTCATTCCTGTGAAATTTAATGCTGAATCTAAGGAGAATGTCACATTTAAAGGAAAAAGTTATCAATGGGTATCTAATGGAAGAGGTGGTGGAATTCAGGCTCTAGCATATTTTACTTTAGGAGGAGAAGTAAGCTATCCTTCTATAGCACTAATCAATGCCCGTGGAGAAACTGTATTTGTTATTACCGGATTTTATCAGGCTGATGATTTTCTGGAAACAGTAAAAAATGTAAAAAAAGAAATAATTGATAAAATTTAGTCTTTAAATATTTCTTTAAAATATCCTTGATTTTTCACTTTCCATATCTTTGTATTATTCATATTTTCATTTGAATTATCATGGGCATACTTATAATTTACAACAATTATTTTTTTAAAATGATTATAAAAAACTGCATTTTTAGTAATTAAATTTTCGGTAAGTATTAAATAATCAACCGATTTTTCATTTGCTTTTTTCAAATTAAAATTATCAGATACCATTATCGTTTTAGAGTTCCACTGAATCTTTTTATTTTTTAAATAATTATATATATAAATTTTTTTGATTTTTTCTCCGGTCATATAAGGTTGCAATATAAATGAATTAATTTTTTTCAGATCCTCTTCTTCATTTTTAAATACTACAAGCTGCTCTCCTTCCCTCAAACCTATCAAAGGTAAATAATTGTTAAATACCACAATTTCTTTACGATCAGAAAATTGATAGTGATCGATTAATCGTAATATCTGTAAAAAAGAAAGTATTAGTAATAGGTACAAAAAAAATTTCATTTTTAGATTGATGAATATATACCTTAAGTATAATACGGCACAAAACAATAAAAATAACTCTAATGAACCAATAGATACATTTGAAAGATTACAAGATTCCACAGATGAAACACTATGCGTAAACACTACGAGCACTTCTACTAAAAAATTATAAATATGAGAAAAGTACGATTGAATATACGTAGGAAAATACATAATCAACAATTCTAATATTGAGGAATAAGTAATAATAAAGCTATAAGGAATAATTAGAATGTTTGTAGGTATAGATAGTATCGAAAACTGATGAAAATGATAAATAACAAATGGAAATGTCCCCAGCTGAGCTGATACGGATATTGCTATAGGCTCTATAAAATAGGTGTTTATTTTATTATTTTTAGTCTTACATCTATTTACCAATATAGGAGAAAGCCAAGACATAAAAAATACAGCTATGTAACTCAACTGGAAACCGATGGAGTACAATTCATTAGGATTATATAAAAGAATAATTATAGCTGATAAAGAAAGACTATGGTAGATATTAGCAGATCTCTTACCTAATACAAAGCAATAATATATTGAGATCATTAGGCACGACCTAAAAACAGAAGATGATAATCCAACAAATATTCCAAATAGCCAGACAAACACTAAACAAGATAAAATTCGTAATTTGCTATGCTTTCCTTTAAACAAAAATGACAGCAAACTGTAAATCATTCCAAATATAAAGGCAACATGCATACCCGAAATAGCTATTAAATGCATTACACCAGATTTGGAATAAGCATCAATGTTCTGTTTTTTCATATCCGCCCGGTCTCCAAGTAAAAAAGCTTTTAAGAACTCTTTTGAATCTAAACTCAATGTTGATTCTTCTATTTTTTTCACCATTTGCTGATTAAAATTTTTAATTTTAATCAGGATGGAATTATGAGGCTTATTATCTACTATTTTTTTAACATTGGCTGTTTTTAAAATATAATTACGTTCTAAATATTTTTTATAATCGAACTGATGTGGATTTAAAGAGCCTTGCGGATCTTTTAATTTCGCTGTCAACACATACTCATCCCCCAAAGTCAGTACAGATTTATATAAAGCTTTATCCAATAATAATAGCACTTTACCCTCAGTAACTATTTTTTTATTATTACTTGAAATTGATTGGACCTCTGCTGTATACTTTCTAAATTTTTCAGATGAATTATTTTGTTCTTCAACAATTACAGTAAGGCATTGCAATTCTTTTTCATTTATAAAGTTTACATAATGGTTGTTTGGAACAAATGAATTTATTTTTAATACTAAAACTCCTAATGTAAACCAGCTAAATAAAATTAATAAAGAAAATATGATTTTAAACTTTATCTGTTTCAGTATGAAGAATAAAATAATTAATGTACTAATAAGTAAAAAACAACAGAGCTTATAAGATAAATCCAAATATTTACCTAAAAAAATTCCTACAATTAAAAAAAACAAGAAAAAAGAATATGGATGCTTCCCAATATTTAACATTCTAAATAAAAATTGTTAAAAAAAAATAAAATTTTCTCTTTGTAAAATACCTAATATATTATATCTCTGATTTTAACTCACTTAATTAAACTAAAAATACAAGCTATTGATTAAAAGAATAGATAAAAAAGTAAAAATATCATACTAATTTAGCCTTTTTAAATAAAATAAAACTATATTTTATACTTTTTTTTAGCGACATTAAGATTTTATTAATTTTTTAACTTAATTTGTTAAAATTTAATTAATACTATTATTTTTGCCATACATAAACAAATCAACTTAACTAATATTAAATTATTTTGTATGAACCTTAAAACAAGGGTATTAGGCACAGTTGTACTGGCCGCAATCTTTTCGATTCCCGCTTACTCTCAAAATGTGGAATCAGACTCTTTGAATAATGACAAAATCCTAAACGACATCGTAATCGTTGGAAGAGGAGTGATAGACGTTGCAAAAGACAGAGAAACCCCTGTTGCTGTATCTATCATAAAAAAACAAGAAATTAAAGACAAATCAGGAAATCAGGAATTTCCTGCAATTATGAAAAACACTCCTTCTGTCTTTGTTGGAAGTGAATCTGGAGGATATGGTGAATCTAGTATGACCGTACGTGGATTTGACCAGTCCAACACCGCATTTTTAATTAACGGACAACCGGTAAACGGAATGGAAGACGGTAAAATTTACTGGTCTAATTGGTCAGGGTTAACCGATATTGCAAATACCGTACAAATACAAAGAGGTCTGGGTTCTTCTAAACTAGCTATTTCATCTGTAGGTGGAACCGTAAACATTGTAACCAATGCAACTGAAAAAAAAGCAGGTTCAAGCGCTCGTTTTCTTGCCGGTAATGACGGTTACTGGAAAGCTACTTATGAATACAATAGCGGACTTCAGGGAAAATGGGGAGTTTCATTCTTAACCTCCACATGGAGAGGAGACGGTTATAACCGTGGCACCAAAGGTGAAGGTCAAATTTACTTCTTTTCTATCGGGTACAAACCTAATCAAAATCATAATATTAACTTTATGATTTATGGTGCTCCTCAAAAACATGATCAAAATTATTTTACTACAATAAAAGATTACAAAAAATACGGATATAAATATAATGTAAATGAGGGTTGGCTAGACGGACAACAACTTTCCGAAAGAACTAACTATTACCACAAGCCTGTAGCCAACTTAAACTGGGACTGGCAAATAAGTGAAAAAAGCAGCTTGTCTACCGTTTTATACGCTTCCTGGGGAAGAGGTGGTGGTACCGGAGGATTCGGAAGTACTAAAAGTATATTAGATTACAGAAATAGCACAACAGGACAAATCAACTGGGATGCGGTAGTTGATTACAATCAATCAAATAACATTGATGGGATTGGATCAAGTAAATCGAACTACATACTTAGAACATCTGTAAACAACCATCAATGGTATGGATTAGTATCTAATTTCAATCATAAAATTTCCAAAAATTTACAATTTAATGTAGGGGTAGACGGAAGAACTTATACGGGTACACACTTTAGAAAAGCCTACAATTTTCTAGGTCTTGAGGGTATTGATGACAAAACGCCTAATGTTAATAATGGGGGAAGCAATATAATAACCAAATCTTACAGTATAAACCCTTGGAGCGCATTATTTCAAAATGTAAGCAAAGGCCAAAGAATCGGTTATGATTACGATGAAACTATTCAATATATTGGTGGGTTTGGACAATTAGAGTATTCTAATAATTTCATATCAGCTTTTATCCAAGGTTCTGTATCTGAACAATCTCATTCCAGAAAAGACCGTTTTAATTATGTTCCAGGAGATCAAAAATCAAGAACAGTAAGTAATACCGGTTACAATGTAAAAGGAGGGATAAACTTTAAAATTAATAAACACCATAATATTTTTGGAAACGGTGGATACTACTCCAGACAACCATTTCAAGATAATTTATTTTTAAATTATAAAAATGATGTAAATCCACTTGCAAAAAATGAAGAAATAGTTGGTGTGGAAGTTGGATACCAAATACGCTATTCATTTATAGATATTAACATTAATGCATATAGAACTGCCTGGAATAACAGAGTAGAAACAATTTCTAATCAAACTGCAAATACTATAGAAAACAGAACAGGTATTGATGAATTGCACCAGGGAATTGAAGTTGACTTTACAGCTAAACCTTTTAGACAATTAAATTTTAAAGGACATTTATCCATAGGTAAATGGGAATATAGCGGTAATGCCCACTCTACAACTTACGATGCAGACAATTTATCAACTATTATCGCTGAAAAAGATATACTACTTGATGGTGTTAAGACACCTAACGCTCCTCAATTCAGTTACGGAGTCGGAGTAATCTATAAACCATTTAAAGGCTTTTCTTTCGATGCAGACCTGAACCGTTATGAAAAATTATATTCTGATTTTGATGTTGCTTATATTAAAGCTAATGAAAAAATTGAATTGATAGAATTACCTAAATATTTTACGTTGGATTTAGGTGCTAGTTACAGCATTTATTTTAACTCAAGTAATCTAAGATTCAGAGTAAACGTTAACAATGCATTAAATGATGTATTTATGACCTACTCTAAGGATAATCTACAAGCGGTTAGTGGAGTCGACACCTTTAAAGGTATCAACGTAAACAACCGGGTTTATTTTGGCAACGGAAGAACCTGGAACGCAGGTATTACTTATAATTTCTAAAACATTTAAAAATTATATATAGAAAAGCACTCTTTTTAAGAGTGCTTTTTTTGTATAATAGATATTAAAATTTCAATTGTCAAGAAAACCGATTATACTTAATCGGTTTTTATTTATATCTTTACGCAATAAAAATAATCCAAATGGATATAATAAAAGAAAAAATAATATCCAAAGCTTTAGATTTATTTACACAAATCGGAGTAAAAGTAGTAACTATGGATATGATAAGTAGCGAGCTGGGAATGTCCAAAAAAACTTTGTATGAGCATTTTTCAAGTAAAGAAGAACTTATTAAAATGACCTTTTCAGAGTGCCTCTCAGGTTCTATGAGTGATATGGAATGCAAAATAAAAAATTATCAGAACATAATTCATCAAATATTACTAATCCTGGAAAATCTGAGCGAAATGTTTCTGATAAAAAAAGATCAAATAACTTTTCAACTTGAAAAATTCTACCCCGAAATATTTCACGAAATCCTTACTGCGCAACAAACCTTCATTAAAAACTTATTGAAAAACAATATAAGTCTGGGGATTGATGAGGGAGTATACCGAGCAAAAATAAACAAGAAAATAACTGCCGACTATATTTACCTAACTATTCAGCTTATCATGGATAAAACAAAAACTGATGACACTAGCTCTGTTCAAAATCAGGTTAACCTAAATTATTCGGATCTTTTAATCCGTTCAATTGCTACTAAAAAAGGGGTTAAAGAACTGGAGAAATTAGTCAAAATAAACTAGGATGGACTAACCAAGGTAAGCTCTAACTGAAATAAATGGGTAACTGCAATTAAATGCTCAAAAAGCAAGGCTTGGGTATCCTCATACATTTTCCAGTCAGAAGTTGAGGAAAAACAATACACCTCTACCGGTTGACCGTATATTGTAGGTTCTAACTGTCGTACCATAATAGTATCCTTTTTTGATATTCTGGGATTATTTTCAAGATACAACTGAGTATAATAACGAAATACTCCAATATTAGTAATATAATCATTATCCTCAGCAAGAATAGGATACACAAAATCTGTACTATTCTGATCTTTAATCTCTTTCTCTTTCTTTTGCAGATAAGAACTGAGCAACTCAATCTTAGTTAAATTATTTAATATAGACTCGTCCAACAATTTAAAAGACTTAAAGTTAAAAGTTAGAGATCTTTTTATCCTTCGAGTATTTGAAGAACGCATAATTTCGTAATTTTTAACTTCTGTAGCTATTAAATCATAAGTCGGTATCGTTGAAACAGTCTTATCAGAATTTTGAATTTTAGTAGTTACCAAATTAATATCTTTCACATTACCATCCAGTCCGTACTTTGGAACCGAAATCCAGTCACCAACCTTTATCTGCTTAGAATTAGCAATGTTTAATCCAGCCACAAAACCAAGAATAGGATCTTTAAAAATAAGTAGAATTACAGCCATAATAGCACCCAAAAAGGCAAATATCTTAGCACTTGAAAGATTAAAAAGAATTGAAACAACTATAAAACAGGTAAACAAAATAATCAGCAATTTAAACAGTTCCGAAAAAGTCTTTAATGCTACTGTCCTATAACTTTGGTCTTTACTTTTTATCTCAGTGTATACATCTATTACATGAATAAAAAATTTGGAAAGAAATATTAATAGTAAAATACTAAAAATTAAATCTAAAATATGAAAGCTTTGCGGATGATGATAAAATATGAGCGGAACCAGACAATAACAGATTCCTAACGGAAGTAAATGAAAAAAACTAGTAAAAACATCTTTTTTGATAAACGTGTTGATCCATATATTTTTAGTTTTGGGAACCCACTTACGGATTAAGCGGATTAAAATTTTTCTTTGAAACAGATCCAGAATAATGAATATACTCAGTAATAAAAGTGCTTTTACAAAAATTTGAAAAAAAAGCACAGTACCATCTGGAAAATTATCAGCAATAAAATAATGTAGCTGATCTATGATAGTATTCTGATTTTCTAACTTTAAATTAACTGCATCATTCATACTTTTTATAATTATATATTATTGATTCTAAATTCACAAATTATACCAATTAGTCAGCCTTCAGTCTTCCCCATTATAACTATCTGTTTATGATATGTGCTGTGTTAACTAGTATCAAACTAAAACTATATTTGCCTTTAGTTATATTATAATTTTATTACTATTTCTTAAAGTTATCTATATCAAAAATAATTTAAACTTTATAAATTAAAATTTCAATTAATTGTGATTTCTTTACGCTTGGGTCAATATACTGCACGCTTTCTACCCGTTTTCATATTATTTGTTCCTTAAGTTTTTTATAAGTAAAAAATTATCCTTAATTTACAAGAACCAATTTAAACAAATTTATGAAGCTATATCCTATTGAAACCGGTAATTTTAAATTAGATGGGGGAGCCATGTTCGGTGTGGTACCGAAATCTCTATGGCAAAAAACTAATCCTGCCGACTCTAACAATCTTATTGATTTAACAATGAGATGCTTATTGGTGGAAAACGGAAAAAAATTAATCTTAATCGATACTGGTCTGGGAAATAAGCAATCTGACAAATTTTTCGGTTATTACCATTTATGGGGAGAGGAAACTCTTGAAAAATCTTTAGCTCGATATGGTTTTACCACAGATGATATTACGGATGTTTTTCTGACTCACCTGCATTTTGACCATTGCGGAGGAGCTGTAAAATGGAATAAAAAGAAAACCAAGTATGAGTTAACCTTTAAAAATGCAACTTACTGGAGTAATCAGAATCATTGGGAATGGGCTATAAATCCTAACCCGAGAGAAAAGGCTTCATTTTTAAAAGAAAACATTCTTCCAATTCAGGAAAGTGAACAACTTAAATTTATTGATATACCTAAGGATAATTATCTTAAAGATTCTCCTCTTGGTTTTGATATTCTATTTGTAGATGGCCATACTGATAAACAAATGCTTCCGGTTATATCATTTGAGGGAAAAACGATGATTTATGCAGCAGATCTTCTTCCTACTACCGGACATATTCCCTTGCCATATGTAATGGGATATGATACACGACCATTACAAACTTTAAATGAAAAAGAAAAAATCCTGCGTCTTGCGGAACAACAGGATTATCTTTTCTTTTTTGAACATGATGTTAGTCATGAACTATGTACTTTACAAAAAACAGATAAAGGAATCAGACTTAAAGAAACTTTTAATTTCTTAGATATTTTCGGCCGATGATTTCCTTACATATTTTTGTCAATTTAACTCTTTATTGGTCATTAGCAGCCTGAATAGCTGTTATAACTACTGTGTTGTAAATATCTTCAATTTTAGCGCCACGGCTTAAGTCATTAATAGGTTTTTTTAACCCTTGAAGAACTGGTCCTAAGGCTAAACCACCGGATTCTCTCTGTACGGCTTTATACGTATTATTGCCCGTATTTAAATCAGGGAAAATAAGCACATTTGCCTGACCTGCAACTTGTGAACCCGGCATTTTACTACTTCCAACACTAGGAACCACAGCTGCATCGTATTGAATAGGTCCTTCAACAAGTAAATCAGGGCGTGATTCTTTAACCAGTTCCGTTGCTTTTCTTACTTTATCTACCTCTTCTCCTGAACCTGAATTTCCTGAAGAATAAGACAACATAGCTATTTTTGGTTCTATCCCAAAAGCTTTAGCTGTCTGGGCAGAAGAAATTGCAATATCTGCAAGTTGCTCGGAAGTAGGATTAGGAACGACAGCGCAATCTCCATACACTAAAACTCTATCCTGCAAAAGCATAAAGAATACAGAAGAAACCGTTTTTATTCCCGGTTTTGTTTTAACAAACTGCAAAGCCGGACGTATGGTGTGAGCTGTTGTATTTTGAGCTCCTGAAACCATTCCATCAGCATCTCCCTTATAAACCATCATCGTACCGAAATATGAAGCATCCAATATTAAATCTTTTGCCTGAGCAAGCTCCATACCTTTATCTTTTCTTAGCTCAAAAAGTGTTTGGGCATAATCATCCATTTTATCACTTTCCGTATTATCCAACAACGAAATATAATTTTCATTCCACGGCAATCCTAATTGATTTGCTCTTTGTTTTATTTCTTCCGGTTTTCCTAATATGGTTACTTTTACTATTTCGTCTTCAGCCAGCATTGAAGCTGCCTTTAATATCCTATCATCGCTTCCTTCAGGAAGAACTACATGCTTTTGCGCTAACTTAGCAGTTCTTAATAAATTATATTGGAACATTCGGGGAGTAATCCCTCCTATTTTAAAAGAAGATATTTTATCATCCAGTTCGGGTATATTTACATATTCTTCAAATAGATCAATATTCTTTTTAATTTTATTAATAGCTTCCGGATAAATTGAAGATTTTATATTTGCAGCGGTAGTTGCTGTCTCAAAAGTTCCAGAATCAACCAACATAATCGGCAGATTTACATTAGAACCTTCAATCAATTTGACAATAGTAGCTTCAGGCGACATTCCGGCTGTCAATATCAATCCGGAAACACGTGGAAAATTAGATAAGTTAGATAACAATACACCAGCAATTAAATCTGACCTGTCTCCAGGAATCACTGCTACACAATCCTCCTCAACATAATTCATAAAATTGGTCAGTTGCATACCTCCGATAATAAATTTCTTTATCGGTCTGTCAAGATTATCTTTTCCAAATAAAATTTCGGCACCCAAGGCATCCGCAACTTCTTTCAACGTAGGAAAGCTTAAAGATTTATCCTGTGGAATAACTGAAAACAAAATAGAGTCGTCAGTAATTCTTTTTCTGAATTTGGTTGTTATCTCATCAATAGGTTTAGTTGATTTATTTACAATAACTGCAATAACTTTATTATCTCTTTTCAAGAAATTATCAACTTCAAGACTTATATTTTTAGATAAATCATGAGTGGTTTTAAAAGAATCTTTAACTACTAAAACTACCGGTATATTTAAAGATTTAGCTATTACAATATTTAAATCGTAATCAAGTGAGTTGCTTTCGGACGACAAATCTGTTCCATCTATTAAAACAAAATCGTATTTATCTTCCAGTGCTTTATATTTTTGTATAATAACATCATAAAGTTCGTTTAATCTACCGTTATTCTGATGATCTATAACTTCACTTTTAGTAAAAGCATATGCATCTTCATAGTTCTCTTCCAGATTAAAATAAGAAATCATAGTTTCGATATGATTGTCTTTCATACCTTCTTCAATATCGTCAATAATCGGTCGGAAATAGGCTATGTTAGGAGTTCTTCTCATAACCATCTGCACAATTCCCAGGCTAATCAATGATTTTCCACTGTTAGGACTGGTCGTTGCTACATATACTGATCTATTCATCTACATTTAAAATTTAGGTTGACACAAACTTACAAAATCGTAATAAATAAGTGAAATAAATTAATGTTTCTTATGCTTTTTAACTTTTATTTTTTAAACTAATTTTTATAAAATAAAATATAATACATTAAAAATCAACCACTAAACCATCATATGCCAAAAATACATTGGGTGGTAGATATTTCTGAACCTCATCATGAAATCCTAAATTGTAGCTGATATGTGTTAAAAATGCTATTCCCGGATTAATTTTCTCAACAATTTCCAAGGCTTGCTCCAAAGAAAAGTGAGAATGATGAGGTTCCTGACGCAATGCATTAATAACAAGAATACCCGTTTTGCTTACACTTTCTATTACATTTATTGAAACATGAGAAGCATCGGTTATATAAGTTAACTCTCCTATTTTATATCCCAAAATTGGCAATTCTCCGTGTAAAATTTGTATCGGGTAAATAATATTATCTTTAATTTTAAATGCTCCGTCAATTTCAATTGTATCAAAGCCGGGAGCTCCGGGATATTTTATAGTTGCAAAAGCATATGAATAACGGGTTCGAATTTCATTCAAAACACGTGGCAATGCATAAATAGGTATGTCTTCTCCCTTTATAAAATTTATAGGTCTCAAATCATCCAGTCCGCCCACATGATCGTTATGTTCATGAGTAAGCAATACTGCATCCACATTAGATTTATTCTCTCTGAGCATTTGCATTCTAAAATCGGGCCCACAATCTAATAAAAGATCCAAACCACAATATTCAACCAAAGCAGAAGTACGCAATCTTTTGTCTTTAGGATTACTTGACAGGCATACCGGATGCGTTGAACCAATCACCGGTACACCTTGCGAAGTCCCTGTGCCCAAGAAGGTTATCTTAGATTTTCTTAATTCCATAATTTTTGTAAATTTACGAACAAAAGTTTAAAATTTATGCTTACTTCCAGACAAGTATTAACTCCAAGACAAAAAGCTCTTCAAATAAATTTAAATAAGAATATCTATGGTACTTTTTCTGAAATAGGAGCAGGACAAGAGACCGTTCGATACTTTTTTAGAGCCGGAGCTGCTTCCAAAACCATAGCAAAAGCCATATCTGCATATGATAAAGATTTCAGCGATTCCATATATGGAAAAGAAGTAGACAACCGATATGTTTCACAGACTCGGTTATTGCGAATGCTGGATCATGAAATTAAACTTATTGAAAACCGAATCAATCGCCAAAGTGCACCAGGCAGAAAATTTTTCTCTTATGCTAATACAGTTACCACTATAAATTTTAATAAAACATCTAAAGGACATGGCTGGGTGGGCATAAGATTCCAATTAGACGAACTGGAAGATTACAATGAGATTATTTTACATGTACGTTTTCACGAAAATGATGCTAAATTACAACAGGAAACTCTGGGAGTTTTAGGAGTAAACCTTATCTATGGGGCTTTTTATTATGCTGAGGATCCTAAAACCATTATTGAATCTTTATACGACGAAATTAACACAGATCAAATTGAAGTTGATATGATTAATTTCAGCGGTCCCAGATATGCATATGTTGACAACCGGCTTATGAGCTTGCAATTGGTTAAGAACGGGATGACAGATGCAATAGTATTTGAACCTAACGGAAAAAATGTTCTCCCTGCTGATGAATTATATAGAAAAAATATATTTGCCCTTAGAGGTAGTTTCCGGCCTGTAACCAACGTCAATATTGATATGTGTAATCAGGGATTAAAAATGTTTATGAACGAAGAGAATGTGACTTCTGAAAATTTAAAAGTCTTATTTGAAATAACCATAACTAATTTAAGAGCCGCAGGAGAAATTAATGAACGTGATTTTCTGGACCGTGCCGATGTGTTGGGAAAATTGGGATACACGGTTTTGGTTTCCAACTTTTCCGAATATTATAGACTTGTAGATTATTTTAGCCGTTTTACTACTGAAAAAATAGGAATTACTATGGGGGTTAACAATTTGCTTGACATATTTGAAGAAGGGTATTACAGTAATCTCGGAGGAGGTATAATGGAAGCTTTTGGTAAACTTTTCAAGCAACAAATGAAAATTTATTTATATCCTTATATAGATATTAATTCTGAAGAGCTTTTAACTTCAGAAAATTTAAGAGTTAATGACAACTTAAAAGATCTGTATAAATATTTTAAGAAAAATGAAAGAATTGTTGACATTAAAGAATATGACGAAGCCCATTTAAGAATCTATGGTAAAAAGATTTTAGCACAGATAGCAATGGGAATTACGGGATGGGAAGATAAGGTACCTAAAGAGGTTGCTAATATGATTAAAGAGCGAGGTATGTTTGGATTCTCTAAAGGATATGCTCTTCCGCCACAATAAAGTGTTTTAAAAATTTTTATAAAAATTAAAAAGTTCTAAAAAATGATCATATACTCGGAAAGTTTTCATGTTGAACATACCATTGAGAAGGATTGGATTCAATGGTTCAAAGAAGTGTATATTCCCAAAATATACCAAACTCAAAAATTTAAAAAATCAGTATTTACCAAAGTTATTTCTCATCCCGAGGAAACCGGAAATACATATTCTATTCAACTTTATGCTGACACTAAAGAGAAACTAAATGAATACTACAAAGAAGATTCTCAGGAAGTACATCAATTAATATTTTCCCGATTTGGAAATCAGATACTTTCTTTTAAAACAGAACTTGAAGTAATTGAAGTTTTTGATTTTTAAAAAAAGCAGCCAAATTGCAATCGGGCTGCTTTTTTGTCAATTTAATATGATAAGTCTGAAACAAATTTCCGACTTAAATCTAATGTCTTATCAATTTCCTGTTTTTTGATACTATCTGATATAAACCATGTTTCATATCCTGAAGGCGGAAGATAAATTCCATGCTTTAGTAAAAAATGAAAATACTTGTTAAATAAAGAATGGTCGGCTCTACTTGCTTCTTCAAAATTAGATACTTTATCTATTCCAAAAAACACAGTCATCATGGATGTACACTGTGTAATACATGTTTGTATACCCGCAGTTTTAAAAATGGTATTTAATTCTTCCGCTAATTTTTCTGTAGATTTTGTAATTCTTTCAAAAATTCCGGAATCTTCTTTCAATAAAGATAAAGTGGTATATCCTGCTCTCATTGCAATAGGATTCCCCGATAAAGTACCTGCCTGATACACAGAACCGACGGGTGATAAATGGTCCATTATATCAGTTCTTGCGGCAAAAGCTCCAACAGGCATTCCTCCTCCAATAACCTTTCCGTAAGTAACAATATCAGCTTTTATATTGAATAATTCCTGGACTCCTCCCATCCGGGCTCTGAAACCAGTCATTACTTCATCAAAAATCAACAATGCATCATAATCATCACATAGTTTTCTTAATTTCAAAAGAAAGTCATTTTCAGGTGGCACGCATCCCATATTACCAGCAATAGGTTCAATTATTACAGCTGCAATCTGATCTTCATTGCTTTCAAATAGTAATTTTACTGATTCAATATCATTGTATACGGCTAATAAGGTATCCTGTGCTGTACCTGGCGTTACGCCCGGACTGTTGGGATTACCAAACGTGGCTGCTCCACTTCCGGCTTTGATTAAAAAAGCATCTGAATGGCCATGATAACAGCCTTCAAATTTTATAATTTTATTTCTGGATGTAAAACCCCGTGCCAGTCTTATTGCGGACATACACGCTTCCGTTCCGGAATTTACCATTCTCACTTTATCTATTCCGGGAACTGAATCCACAATTAATTTCGCTATTTCTGTTTCCAGTTCTGTTGGAGTACCAAATGAAAAACCGCTTTCCAATTGTTTGGTTACAGCTTCTAAAACCTTCGGATGATTATGTCCTAAAATCATAGGCCCCCAGGAATTGATATAGTCGATATAGGTTTTGCCATCCACATCTGTCAAATAAGCTCCTTTTGCTGATCTCATAAATACAGGAACTCCTCCTACTGACTTAAATGCACGAACGGGAGAATTCACTCCTCCCGGTATATATTTTTTAGCTTCTTCAAATAGTTTACTACTTCTCTGATATAACATTGAATGTACTTTTTAACTTTTTTTACCTTTTAATAAAATTATATCTCCAATTTTAGGTTCCTGTCCGGGCATCATTAAGTTCTTTTTATATAATTCATATAATGAAACTCCGTTATTTTGGGAAATATTGTACATATTATCCCCTTCTCTGGTTACATATTCTTTTATAGTACCAGAACTTTTTTTAGGCTCTAAAAATATTTTTTGATTAATTTTTAATTCTATTTTAGATGTTAAGTCATTATATCTACGCAATTTATCTATAGATATGCTGTAAGCTTTCGCTATACTTTCCAAGGTATCTCCTTCCCTTATAACAATAAATTTTAAGTTACCATTGGGATGAAATCTGATTCGAAGACTGGGAAATTCAAAATTATCTTTCGGTTTATTTATACTTTTTCTTACTGCTGCCTGAGGTTTCTCAGGGTTATATGAAGCTAAAACTGCTGTAGGTTCAGATTTTTTAACTGATTCAGACTTTAGTTTTGCAAATTGTATTTCAGGTTTATTTTCCTGTGGAAGTTTAAAACTGTCCGGATATAATTGAGCTAATTTGTCATATACATCCATAGACGTTATAGAATCAAATTCATTTAATCGGTATCTTTCAATTAAGCCGATAAGTGTATATGCATATTTCGGATTAGTGGCATACCCTGCTTTTTTTAAACCATGTGCCCATGCTTTGTAATCTTTAGAGTCTAATAAAAATAAATTCTTATAATAAGGCCTTTCTGCAAGAAAGCGTGAGTGATCTCTGTAAGATTCTTCAGCGGATGTATACTTTCTAAAACATTCACCTTTTAAATCATCATCATGATACATCCTTTCGCCTACCCATTCCGCTTTACATTTAATTCCAAAATGATTGTTAGCAAACTGTGCTAAATCACTTTGTCCATTACCTGTTTCCAATATTCCCTGAGCTAAAGTAATACTGGCTGGTATTTTATACAATTCCATTTCCTGTACAGCCATTTTTGCAAAGCTTTGGATATACAGTTCATCTTTTTTAATTTGTTCCTGAGCTATAATGTAACTACCTGAAAGAACTAATATTACAAATAATAGTATTTTTTTCATGTAATAATAATATTTTTATTTTTTTGAGACAGTAACTTATTCATCTCGCGTATTCCCTGCAATCCACCAGTATGAACAGCTAAAATTTTTTTATCAGAGCTTATTTCTCCCTTTCTTAACATTTCTTTGAGTCCAAACATCATTTTACCAGTGTATACAGGATCGAGAGGGATATGATTGAGAAGGTAAAAATTATTGATAAAATCAATCAAATCCGGGGTCACTTTAGCATATCCACCAAAATGATAATCCAAATTTACAGTAAAATTTTGTTTGTCAGTTAGTTTTATGATATCTTTAACTAAAAAGCCTGCATTTTTAAGAACCGGGAAACCCATAATTTGTTGATGATTTTGTGCTCCGACTGATAGTCCGGATAATGTGCCCCCGGTTCCCATAGCCGTAGTTATAATATCAAACTTATGGGTTTCTTCGTTTAAGATCTCTGCTGCTCCTTGTACTGCTAATGAATTAGTTCCTCCTTCAGGAACAAGATAATGATTTTTTATATTTTTTAAAATTCCCTGCGTAACTACTGATTTGTCCTTCAACCTGTATTCACTTCTGGAAATAAAGTAAAAGTCCATCCCTAAACTGCTGGCTTCTGCTAAAGTCTGATTATTTTGCCATTTATCTGCCAACTCTTCCCCTCGGATTATTCCTACAGATTTAAAACCATTTTCATTGGCGGCGGCGGCAGTAGCAACAATATGATTAGACATGGCTCCACCAAAAGTAACCAGTGTTTCACATTGCATTTCTTTTGCTCTTACCAGATTGTATTTCATTTTCCAGAATTTATTCCCTGATATAATAGGATGTACCAAATCTTCTCTTTTAATAAAAAGCTGATTTTCTACATGTAAATCCGGAAATTGAAACGGTTGTATAGGTAATTGATACAATTTTTGAAATTATATTAAATAATATTTTATTATGTAAAAGAATTATACTGTATGTATTTTGTTTAAATCTTTTAGTAAAGATTCTTTAACATTTTGTTCCATAGCCCCTGTATATATAAATTCTTTTTTTTCTTCACTAGAGTCATTAAGAATATAATTAATTATAATTTTTTTACCCTCTTGATGCCAGGAAGTTATTTCATTATACAATATATATCTTGATGCAGCAAAAATCCCTTTTTTTAACTTTATGTAATCACTTCCTATTTCAACTACAGCTGAATTATATCTAATTATTTGTATAACTATATTTAAAATACAAATTGATACGACAATTGTTGCGTTATTTAATAAAAAAATACTCGTAAATAATAAAATAGTAAAGGTTATTATTGAAAATAATAAAAATTTTCTTGCGTAATAATGTTTTTCTTCTGTGATTTGATTATTTTCCATAATGATCTATGATTCTTGACTTAAATTTCTGGATATTTTTCTGCGTTCTTCTAAATCAGTTAATTTTTTTTTATCTAATAGTTTTCTAGCTCCTATTATTGCAATAAACCCTATAGGAATATATATAAAACTTCCTATTATAACCATTATTGCACCTGCCTTTCTTTTTTTTGGCAGAATCATAGCTCCGATCACAGAAAGAATCCAAAATAATGATATTACAACAATAAAGGTATAAGCTAAAATCGTACTGTCTTCTATTATCTGAAAACAAAAACTTAATAACGGGATCAAATTGGCAATAATCCCAACAATGATAATTTTCATATTTATTTTTTGTTAGTTTATGATTTACTTTACACCATGCATGAGTTTTTTCATTAGTGGACTTAGAGAAATTACAATGACTCCTGCTATAATTGGTATAATGGTAAAAATAAGAAAAAAATTGGTCATACTTGATTTTTCTGCCATATCTTCTATCATACCTCCCAATGAAGCAGCTAACTTATTACCGATTGCAATGGCCAGGTACCACATACCAAACATAAAGGCTATCATTCTTCCCGGAACCAGTTTACTTACGTAAGATAAGCCTACCGGAGAGATACATAACTCACCTAAAGTATGAAATAAATAGGCCAGAATCAACCATATCATACTTACTCGTACTACACCTGCCGTAGCTCCTTGTGGAATTGACTGAGAACCAAAAGCTAAAACTCCGAAACCTATTGCCATAATGATTAATCCAAGACCAAATTTTACTGCGGCACTCGGATTATATTTACTATCCCACCACTTAGTGAATAAAGATGCAAATGCAATGATGAAGAAAGAATTTAAAATACTGAACCATGAAGTGGTAATTTCTACTTTACTGTCTCTGAATTCAGAAATCTTAGCTTCAATTAGTCCGGATTGTTTTTTCGCTAATTTGTATTCAAGACGTACTTTTTCTTCCTGCTCTTTAGTTAATGGTATTAAGGTCCCTATTTCTTCATGAACAATCAGTTTATCACCTATATTATGAGCTTTAGAGGAACCTATAGTAGTTTTAAATTTCTCTGTTTTATCTGTGGGCTTAAGTTCATAAGATTCTGTAACCGGAACATATTCAAAAACTAAATTTCCTTGTTTATCAACTTCTTGTTTTTGTGTTTTTTTATCTAATTTGGGTATTCTAACGGTTGTATATTCAATTTCATAGGCATGCGAATTAATATCGTTGTTGAGCATCCAGATTACAATTCCCCAAATGATTAAAAAACTTGATCCTAAGACAATATTAGAAGATAAAATTTTATGATGAGTCCTTTTAAACAAAAGGAAAAGTACCCATGACACAATTGCTAAAGGAACAACGGTAAGCAACGTATTTATAATTATATATATAGTTGCTGCTTGCCCTTCAACTACTCTTCCTGTGAAATCTCTGGCAAAAAGCACTAATGAGGTAGCTCCCTGTTCAAATGAAAGGAAAAAGAAAATAGTAAACAGAGCAAATATGATGACAACTATCATTCTGTCTCTAACCACTTTTTCGTAACGGGAAATTCTTGAAATAACTACTATCAGTAAAAGTATCAGACCTATGATTGATAACACTAACGGGCCTTCTAATATGTCTTTACTTATAATAAATTCTTCCGGTAGTATATGTATATTACCAATTTTAGATAATGGATCATTAATTGCATAAGCTAATCCAATTATGGAAACAATTATAATTAATATTTTATCTAAAATAGTGAATGGGTTTTTCTTTTCTACACTTACATCTTCTCTTACATTTAAAGGCTTGATTTCTTCATTTCTTGATGGAATCCCTCCAATATTCCCAAATAAAGGTTTAGCTAACCAGAATTGTATAGTTCCTAAAAGCATAAATATTCCTGCCAGTCCAAATCCCCAGCTCCATCCAATCTTTTCGGCCAGATATCCGCAAAGCATCATTCCGAAAAAAGCTCCTGCATTTACACCCATATAGAATATGGTATATGCTCCATCTTTTTTTTCCGGTAAGTCTTTATACATTTCAGAAATGATTGAAGTCATGTTAGGCTTAAAAAAACCGGTTCCTACTACTAATAAAATTAATCCTAAATAAAGTGAAAATTCTGTTTCCACAGCCATAGATACATGTCCCAAAGTCATGATAATTGCTCCTATTACTACGGCCCAGCGATAACCAACAATTCGATCTGCTACAATTCCACCGACTATAGGAGTTAGATACAAAAGCATTGCATAAGTACCAAATAAAGCTCCGGCATTAGTAGATGTCCATTCCCAACCAGGGTTGGAACCTATAACTGCCATTGTAAGAAAATTGATAAGTAAAACGCGCATCCCGTAAAAAGAGAAACGTTCCCACATTTCTGTGAAAAATAATACAAATAATCCTGCAGGATGACCTAAAACCTTGGTGTCAAAAAAATTAGTGGTTGCTTTCTCTTTCATATTATTCTTTATTTTCTACTCATTATTTTACTTAGCAATGGAGATATTATTAATAAAATAATACCCGCACTCACTGCAACATAAGCTATACTTTGATAACCATTAGTATATTGAATAAGCTTATCCATATTAGTGGGGTTTTGAATTGAACTATCTACTTTTGAAAGTAAAGAACCAATTAAACCTGCTCCATATTGACCATAAGCACTAGCTAAAAACCAAGTCCCCATCATCATTCCATGTAAACGTATTGGAGTTAATTTAGTAATCATAGATAAGCCAATAGGAGACAAACATAATTCACCTATAGTAATGACTAAATAAGCTGAAACAAATGTCCACAAAGGAGCAAATCCATCAAATGTTGCAAAAAAACGACTTATATAAAATACAAAAAAACCTAATCCTAAAAATATGAAACCTAATCCAAACTTAATTATTGTATTGGGTTCTATTTTATTTTTACTTAATCCAATCCATAAAGCACCTAAAATCGGAGCAAATATTATAACCCAAAGAGAATTTATTGAATTATTAACCTGAGTCATGTTCAATCCATGACCGTCAATATTTCCTACAGCAAAGAAATTAAGAGAGCCCCCACCTTGCTCAAAAAATGAAAAAAATAATACAGAAAATAATATCAAGATTATAGCAACAAACATTTTTCCAAATTCATCTTTTGAAACTTTGAATAATGTAATCGTTAAATATATAAGAATTAATATAGCGATTACAATCATAAAAATATCACTAAACTGTATATAATTGGGAACCGTTCCTCCTGATGTAATAACTTTTTCTCCTAGAAGCCATGTCATATTAACGTCAAAAGGATAATAAATCATTAATAAAAAAAATGGAATAAATAAAAGGGTTGATAAATGATACAACCAGTTTATACTTATTCCAAATTTTAATTGTTTTAATTTTTTTGGGTTAGGAGCTAAACCTATAGGTCCTAATTTTTTTTGCGTAAAATGGAATAAAATAAGCCCAAAAAGCATACATACTCCCGACAAGGCAAACCCTAATGACCAGCTAATAGCAGTTCCTATATACCCAATGGTTAAACCGCTAAGTAAGGCTCCAACATTAATAGCCATATAAAAAACTGAAAAACCTGCATCTCTCCTTGAATCATCTTGTTTATATAACGCACCTACCATAGTGGATATATTAGGTTTAAAAAAACCATTACCCACAATAAGGATACTCACTCCTAAATAAAATGCAAAAGCTCCGGGTATAGCCATAGTAAATGTCCCAATAGCCATAAGAATTCCTCCCCAAAAAACAGATTTTCTAAAACCAAATAACTTATCAGCAAATATCCCTCCAACAAATGCCATTGCATATATAAAAGCTTGAATTAAGCCATATTGCTTATTAGATTTACTTTCTGCTTCATCCTTAAATTTTTGTTGAGTTGTTTCTAAATAAAATTTTGGATTATTTTCATTAAGCTCCTGTCCAAATTTATTATGAAATTCAATTTTTTTCTTTTCTATATCTGCTTGTGATAAAGGCTTATAGTCTGCAGATAATGCTAAATGAGCTATATAAAGAGCTAATAAAGCTCTCATTCCATAGAATGTAAATCGCTCCCACATTTCCGCAAGTGCTAAGTACCATAATTGTTTAGGATACCTACCTTTAAAATTTTGAATTTCTTCTAAGGTTATTGATTTTTTTTCTATCGTTTTATCCATGAGTAGTTTTATAAGTGAATACTGTAATACATTAGTTTACTTTTTAAATTTGTTATAATTAGATGACTAACTAACTTTCAAAAGTAATCAAAAATCATAAATATAATTTCATTTGATAATAAAAAAAATATGTATTTACTACATCAAACACTTATAAAGGTGTAGTTTATGTCTATTACAAATAGATTTATATACAAATCACACCTATTTACCTACACTACTTTTAAGATAAAAATAGTATACAATTTTAGAAATTTTAGATCTTTAATTTTAACATTTTAGTAATCAATGATTATTTAAGTATCTTGATGAATACCAGCTCAATAAAAAGACATATTAAAATAATTTAGTTTAAAAAAGTCCTAAAATTTTCCACCATATTGTACCTATAAATAACCATATAAACAGAATTACCAAACTCATAATAAATCCTATTTTCCACCATTTTGCTAATGGAACATAGCCACAACCAAATAAGATAGGTGCCGGTCCACTGGAATAATGAGTAATAGACATATTTAGATTACTAAAAAATGCAAATAAAAGAATTGCTAGCAAAGGTGGAGCTCCTGCAGCAATGGATATAGAAACGAATATGACATACATTGCACTGATATGAGCTATTGCACTTGCCATAAGATAATGTATATAATAGTAAACCAAGAGTAGAATAAGCAGCATTGGCATCCAATTTAAGTTTTCTACAGATTTAGCAACATAATTCCCAAACCATGGAATAAATCCTAGTTTATTAAGCTGGGCAGCTAAAGTCATTAAAATTGAAAACCAGATGATGGTATGCCAGGCCTCCTTTTCACTGATTACATCATTCCAGTCCAATGCTTTTGTTAATAACAAAATACATAGACCAACAAAAGCGGTAAATGTTGCATCTATATTTAAAAATGAGCCTAATATCCAAAAAACTATTAAGTAAGCAAACACAGCTAAAACAATCCATTCTTTAGTAGTCATCTTACCCATTTCTTTAAGCTTAGTTTTTGCGATTGCTTTCATTTCAGGGGTATTTTTGAGTTCCGGAGGATATATTTTATATATGATGTAAGGTATTACCGTTAACGATATTAATCCAGGAACTATAGCAGCTAAAGCCCAATCTGTCCAAGATATAGAATATCCCATATCTTTAACAAGTTTAACAATCATAGGATTTCCTGCCATAGATGTTAAAAACATTGCGCAGGTAATTGCATTACACTGAAATATACACTGTACTAAAAATGCACCGATTTTTCTTTGAGTTCCTTTTTCGGGAGTAGAATCGTACACATCAGAAATTGATAAAAATAAAGGAGTAATAATCCCCCCACAGCGTGCTGAAGTCGAAGGCATTGCAGGTGCAAAAATAAAATCGGTCATGACCAATCCATAAGATAATCCCAGTGAACTATTTCCAAGTTTACTTATAAACAGATACCCTACTCTTCTACCAAAGCCTGTTTTAATAAATCCTCTTGATATAAAAAATGCACAAGCAATCATCCAGATAGTTTTATCACTAAATCCTGCTAAAGCTCCTTTCATAGGAACCAAATCTAAAGCTACTACTACGGTCATACTAAATATAGCCATCGCTCCCAAAGGAAATGGAGATAGTATCAATCCCAATACCGTAGCTATAAAAACTGCCATTAGATGCCACGCTTTTTCGTTCACACCTTCAGGTGCTGGAATAAACCAAAGCACAACTCCTATAAAGATAACTAATAAAAACTTTAATATATTTGTGTTCATAATATAATTTTATAAATGATAATATCAATGTTATTATCTAATAACACGGAGATTTAATAATAAAAAATGATTTTAAGTTTAGCAGTTTAAACATATATATGGAGCTTATAGCATATACCATTTGTGCAACTAAATAGCAGACATATAATTAATTTATAATTCAGAAGTAAAATTGATAGAAAGTCATTTAACTTATACTAAAACATTTTTAAATCCGAAATAAAATTATTATAAAAAACTCATTTTTTCAAAATATAATAACCATTTATTATTTAATTCTGCTGCGAAGTTAATACATTCAATAAAATTTCGCAATGAGACATATATCATACTTTTTTACTACTAAATATAATGTATAAGTATCCAAGATAATTAGAAAAAATTAAGTACTATGAATTTGTAGTAATTGAAAAGATTTAAAAATTTAATCTAATTTCAATATTCTATGCTAAATATATATTATGACTATGTTATTAATTTCTTATCGGTTTATTACTTATTTTTTAAAGGCTTAAATAAATAAAAGCTGAACTTAAAGAGAGAATATAAAAAAAATTGAATCATTCAAAAACCATCAGAGCGATAGAGCTAGGTATAGAATTGGTTATAGATATAACTATAATGGTTTTTATTGAGTAGTAGAAATAGAATTAAAAAA
>NZ_SAYM01000007.1:0-167325 GCF_004023655.1 Apibacter sp. HY039
TTTTATTTATCTTTTTTAATTCTATTTCTACTACTCAATAAAAACCATTATAGTTATATCTATAACCAATTCTATACCTAGCTCTATCGCTCTGATGGTTTTTGAATAATTCAATTTTTTTTATATTCTCTCTTTAAGACTCAATATTACTGTTTTTATATTCACATCAAAATAGGATTTATTATATTTGTTTATAAAAAAATTATAATATAATGGAGCAGGTTATTAATTATCAAATAAATAATAAAAATAGATTAAATCCCATAATGTGTTATAGTTTATTTTATTAAATTTTTATTGCTCACCAACACTGACATATGTGTATCTCTGGTTTTTAGTTGAAAATTAATTTTTTAATATGACAATATATTTATTTAGTGGTTTAGGTGCAGATTATCGAGTATTTTCTCAATTAGATTTATCTGTTTTAAGTGATAAAATTATCCATATAAATTGGATTCATCCATTATACAAAGAAAAAATAAGTGATTATGCTTTACGAATTATACAATCACAAATAACAGATGATTCATGTATATTTATAGGTGTTTCTTTTGGAGGTATAATGGCAATTGAAGTAGCTAAACATAAAAAACCTTTAAAGATTATTTTATTATCAACCATAAAAACTAAAAATGAATTACCTTTTTACTACAGGTGGTTTGGTAATTTAAAAATACAAAATTTAATACCTGATATGTATTTTCTTAAAGCTCATTCTTTATTGTTTTACTTTTTTGGAATAACTGAGAAGAAAGATAAAATTATAATGTCTCAGATATTAAATGATACAGATATAAAATTTACCCGTTGGGCAATTGATCAGGTTATTGGATGGGACAATAAAAATATTCCTGATAATTTGGTCCATATACATGGTTCTAAAGATAAAATTTTCCCTGCAAGATATATTAAAGTTGACCATATGATTACTAATCAAGGGCATTTTATGATACTCTCTGATAGCACTTCAATACAAAATATATTAATTCAAACTATAAATTAATTTTAAATTATTTATCTTGAAATTCAGGCTTAAGTTTATAGTAAAATTTAGATTTAAATTTTTGAATTTTTGGAGATATTACCGATTTGCAGTAGGGTAAAAATTGATTTTGTTTATAGTATTGCTGGTGATAATCTTCAGCCGGATAAAAATTAGCAAAAGGGCTTATTTGAGTTACATATTTACCAGACCACAAATCCGTTTTTTCTGATTTTTTAAGTGATTCTTGTGCTAGTATTTTTTGTTCTTCAGATCTGAAAAATATAACGGATCTATATTGAGTTCCTACATCTTCAAACTGTTTATTTAATTGAGTAGGGTCATGTAAAAACCAAAAAACGTCCAATATTTCTAAAAAAGAAATTTCTTCTGGATCATATTCAATTTGTACTACTTCAGCGTGGCCGGTTGTTCCACTGGATACCTCTTGATAAGTAGGATATTCATTGTTTCCTCCAGAATATCCGGATGTTACTTTATAAACTCCTTTTAACATTTCAAAGCACGGACTTAAACACCAGAAACATCCACCACCTAAGGTGGTTTTCTCCAGTTTTTTTCCACTGTTTTCTGAGTTTTTATCTTGTGGTTGATTAGTTTGGCAACTAACGAAAAACAAGAATATAACAAAGAAAAATTTAATAAACTTTTTCATCTCGGAATGCATTATTTAAGAGCATTTATAGGACAACTTACTCTAGATTAATAATTATGCTCATAGGTTTAATCAAAAATTATACTAAAAATGATTTTTTAAGTTTTTTTTTTAATTTATTACTATTTTTTTTAATTAACTATAATAATAATCTATAAAAGTATTTATTAAATGGTATTGTATACAAATATTCATATTTTATTTATTGCTATATTTGCAGTAATAACCAGTTTAGTTATGAATACAGAAACTATCAATAAAAATATACAGACAGTCAAAGAAGTTTTTCGTAAATATTTGGAAGACAAAGGTCATAGAAAAACTCCTGAAAGATTTGCAATAGTTGAAGAAATATATTCAACAGATGAGCATTTTAATATAGATTGGTTGTATATGAGAATGAAAGAAAAAAATTATCGTGTAAGTAGAGCTACAATTTATAATACTATAGAAATTCTTCTTGATGCCAAGCTTGTTAAAAAACATCAGTTTGGTGATGGATTGCAAGCTTTGTATGAGAAATCTTATTTTGCCAAACAACATGATCATATTCTGATGTTAGATTCCGGTGAAGTTATAGAGTTTTGTGATCCTAGAATACAAACCATTAAAGATTCTTTAGAAGAAATATTTGGAATTGATATAGAAAGTCACTCGTTGTATTTTTATGCAAAAAAGAAAGCTTAAATTAATGAGAGTTATATTTCTCTTTTTTTTATTTATACATAGCTCTTTGCTAATTTCTCAGGTAAAATTACCAGTTAGTAAAAAAAATTCTAAAGCTGAAAAAATTCGTTTGGTTAATGCTGATTTGGAAGAAGTTAATGAAATGGTTTTTAACGGAAATATGATATATTCCGGAAATGTTGTTGCAGAGCATGAAACTTCAAAATTAAAAGCAGATTCTGTTATTTATTTTCAGGATAAAGAGACAATAGAGGCAAGAGGAAATATACATTTTGTTGATAAGGGATCTTCATTGGTATGTGAGAGATTAACTTATGATGCAACGACTCGATTGGTAACAGCTTACGATAATGTCAAATTAGTAACTCCTGATCAAACGGTTGAAACGGATAAAATGTTTTATGATGCAAACGCAGATATTGCTTATTTTGATAACTGGGGAACTATTTATAAAGGAAAAGATGTTACCAGAACTAAAGTGGGAATATACTACGTTAAACAAAATAGGATAGAATTAGGTGAAAGCTCCATACTGGAATCTCCTGATTACAGAATTGAAGGTTCATCAATTAAATATGATTCTAATACGGGGCTTGCTGTCTTTGATCAATTTACTCGTATTAATAATAAAAAAGATTTTTCCGTTTATGTGACTGGTAGCAATGGAACGTATAATACCAAAACAAAGGAATCATTTTTAAAGAAAGACGGGAGAGTTAATTATCAGGGTAAAGTTTTAACTGGTGATGAGTTATATTTTAATGAGATAACGGGATTTGGTAAAGGAATTAAAAATGTTAAAATTGAAGAACCTAAAGAAAAACGTTTTATAATAGGAAATTACGGAGAAGTATACCAGTTTAAAGATTCAGCTATAATTACCGGCAGACCTTACATGGTCAAAGCATTTACAAAAGATTCACTTTATTTGCATTCTGACACTTTAATAGCTACACAGGATATCAATAAAAAATCCATAATCAGAGGATATCATAATGGACGAATCTTTAAATCTAATCTTTCAGGTAAAAGTGATTCATTAGTGTATCATGAGTCTATAGGTAGGATAGATTTTTATAAAAAACCTATTTTTTGGTCTTCAGGTGGTCGACAATTAGTAGCAGATACCTTATCCGCATATATGAATATTAAAACCCAGGCAATTGATTCTATTTATGGTAGAAATCATGCATTTGTAATTAGCAAAGTAGACTCACTTTCGCCTAAGTTTGAATTTAATCAGGCAAAAGGAAGGATGTTACATGCCTACTTTGAAAATGAAGAATTGCATTTTGTTGATTTACAAGGAAATGCTGAATCAATAACCTACGTTGAGGAGGAAAACTCAAAAACCCATGAAAAGGTAAGGACAGGAATTTCACGCTCCATATGTGGAATATTGCAAGGTGAATTTATAAATAGAAAAATGGATATCGTTTCTTGTCAGATTAATGCCGAATCAAAAATTTATCCGGAAAGTAAAGTACCTAAACGGCAAAGATATTTAGAGGAATTTGACTGGAGTGAAGAAGAACAGTTACATAAATGGCAGGATATTTTTCCAGATGTTTTAATTTATGATAAGAATAAACCTAAAAAAACAATTGAAGAAATATTAACAGAAGAAGAACAGGAATCAGAAACAAAAGTAAATAAATAAATACAATTTTGTAAATTGTAACCAGGCAAAAAATAACTAATAAAGATGAAACAAAGATGTGCTTGGGTAGGTTCAGATGAAATCTATAAAAATTACCATGATTATGAATGGGGGGTTCCGGTTCATGATGATAAATTAATGTTTGAATTTCTTATACTTGAAGGATTCCAGGCTGGTTTAAGCTGGATAACCATATTGAAAAAAAGAGAAAACTTTCGTAAAGCTTTTGATGGATTTAACTTTAATCTAATTGCTGAATATACACAGGAAAAGCTTGATTTACTTATGCAAGATGAGGGAATCATACGTAATAGGCTAAAAATAAATTCTACTGTTATCAATGCTCAGAAATATTTAAAAGTACAAGAAGAATTTGGAACATTTTGCAATTATATTTGGGATTTTGTAGGTCACAAATCAATTATTAACCATTGGAAAAATAGTTGCGATGTGCCAGCATCCACTGAATTATCGGATAAAATATCTAAAGATTTAAAAAAACGTGGATTTAAATTTGTCGGAAGTACCATTATATATGCACATATGCAGGCAGTTGGTATAGTTATGGATCATACGACAGATTGTTGCTGTTATCCAAAGGCTTTGTAATATTTATATATATTTTAGCTAATATTTTTATTGCATAGTTTTTGAAATTGTTTAATCAAACCTTATAAAATGTAAAATAAAACTTTCACACGTTTAATTAATGATTTATTTAAGATAGAATAAATTATAATAAATTGACTGCATTAAAAAATAAAAAAAGTAGAAAAACATTTATGTTAGAAAAAAAAGAAAACGTTTATGAAAAAGCTATTCTCGTTGGTTTAATAACTCCTAGTCAGGACGAAGAAAAACTTTCAGAATATATGGATGAACTTGAATTTTTAGCGAATACAGCAGGGGCAGAAGTTTTTAAAAGATTTACACAAAAATTAGATAAACCCAATCCGCGTACATTTGTTGGAACAGGAAAGCTTGAAGAAATACAGCAATTTGTTTCTGAAAACGAAATAGATACAATTATTTTTGATGATGAATTATCACCTTCACAATTAAAAAATCTGGAAAAAGAATTAGATAAAAAAATTATTGATAGAACTAATCTAATTTTGGATATTTTTGCTCAGAGAGCTCAGACGTCTTACGCCAGAACTCAGGTTGAGCTGGCCCAATACGAATATTTACTTCCTCGTTTGACCAGAATGTGGACACACTTGGAAAGACAGAAAGGAGGTATTGGAATGAGAGGTCCAGGAGAAACGGAAATAGAGACAGACCGTAGAATTATCAGAGATAGGATATCTTTACTTAAGGAAAAGCTTAAGGCTATTGATAAGCAAATGGCTACACAGAGAAATAACAGAGGAAAGCTGGTACGAGTAGCATTGGTTGGATATACCAATGTTGGTAAATCAACAATTATGAATGTACTGAGTAAGTCAGAAGTTTTTGCGGAAAATAAACTTTTTGCGACTTTGGATACAACCGTGAGAAAGGTAGTAATTGGCAATTTGCCATTTTTGTTGACAGACACCGTAGGATTTATTAGAAAATTGCCGACTCAGTTAGTTGAATCTTTTAAATCAACTCTGGATGAAGTCAGAGAAGCGGATTTACTTGTTCATGTAGTGGACATATCCCACGGTAGTTTTGAAGATCATATCAATTCAGTTAATATAATTTTAGCTGAAATTGAATGTGCGGATAAACCAACCATTATGTTATTTAACAAGATAGATAATTTCACTTATGAAAAGAAAGATGAAGATGATTTAACTCCTGTAACCAGAAGAAATTATTCTTTACAAGACTGGAAAAAAACATGGATGGCTAAATCACAATATCCTACAGTTTTCATTTCAGCTTTAACTAAAGAGAATTATGAAGATATGAAAAAGCTTATTTATGAAAAGGTTAAAGAAATTCATACTAAGCGATTCCCATATAATGATTTCTTATTTGAATATTATGATAATGAAGGGAAAGAAGTGAATTAAAATAAAAAAAGAGATTGATTTTCAATCTCTTTTTTTATTTATTTTGCCCGGTTACAGTAAATTCGCCAATTAATTAACATAGCTGTAGGAAAACTTTTCCTGATTCTTTTCAAATCAGCCTGACCAGATTCCTTTTTAAAATAATCACCTGCTAAGAGTCTCCAGTCTGGACGAAGATAACTTTTTTCAACGCGCAATTCAGGAAATTCATTTCTAAACTTAGACATTAAATCATTAAAATCCTGTTCGGTCTTAGCTTCTCCTACTTTTATCATAAATCCCGGTATATCGTTTCTCTTTCCACAAACACTTTTAGGAGTAGTCGGTCTGGTAGGAGTTTTTTTACCGGTTCCTGTTCCTGCATTAGAGTTATTGGAAGAATCGGAATCTGAAGAATGAGCCATTGAGGCTAAATTTTTACAGATTTGGCCATCATCAATCATTTTTAAAATATCTTGTTCCCCACTTATAGAAAGTCTTCCTCCTGTAGCAGAATCAATTTTAATTATAGTTTCCTGAGCATTACAAAAATAAACACAGGCAAAGAATAATGTTAAAAAGAAAATTTTTTTCATGATTATTTATAATAATGCAAAAATAATGTTTTCTATCTAATTATTATATTAAAGGAGTATTTATTTAAATAAGTTAAAAGTTAATTTCATGTATAAGTTATTACTAAACTCTTTTTCACTATAAGCACCTAGTCTGTAATAAAATCCTAATCCAAAATTAGAAATTAATCGATTTACTTCAATTCCTGATTCGTGATAATAGTTATCAGGAACACATAAATATGTAAATGCATGAATATCTTTATGTTCTAATCTTCCCAAAAGCGCATTATAAACAATAGCAATAGATATTTTTTTTGTTTCCCAAAGTTTTATATCAGGAAAAGTATGCGTTAAAAAAACTGTAAAATACTGAGTTGCAAAAAAATTATCGGCAGGTAAAGTTTCAAGAGAACGTACTCCTTTCGCTGAAAATCTATCAAATATATTTTTACCCGATTTTGCATTTCCAAAACTTCCGTAAGAGTTCCAAAGTGTTGTTTCACCTTTGATTATTCCACTATTAACAAATATATTACTTAATCCCCATTTATTTTTAAAAGATATATCAGTTGAAAAATCTAATTTATGATAATCAAAATCAGAATTTATGATTTTCCAGGTTTTAGAATAAGTCAGGTAAAAATATATAGGCTTATCATCTAGTACTTTTTTTCCTTCAGGTGTTTGCATATAAGTAGCAAAAGGTGCATATTTAATATTTAATGAAGTAGATAATTGGTTAAACCAATGGGTACTTTTATATGTTTTATAATTATAATTAAATTCGCTTTTTTGTAATTGATAATCAATATTTATGGAAGTGGTAAAGTGTTTTAGTATGTCTTGTTCATAAGAAATTTCTGCTTTTCTATAATCATAAAATACTGGATTTTGTAAAAAGTTCAATTGATCTTTAATCTGATTCATCGACCGTGGATATCTTGAAATATTTTTGGAAAAGGGATTTACATCTGATGCTAATTTAAATTTTAATTTTCCATCATATTGCTTGTTGATAAAGAAAGTAATTCCAGCGCCTCCTTTAAGATTATTATTTTTAGTTCCTAAAGCTGTATAACCGTATAAACTGTAATTTTTATTAAAATTATAATTGGTTCTTCCACCTAATTGAAACCTGAAACCTTCAAAATCATTATAGGATAAGGCATTTTCAATATCCAGATTAATTTTACCCAAAGAAAATTCTCCTTTTTTCAAAGTGTTCATCATTTTCATATTTTTTTCAATTGGAAAAATATCAAAAAGTGAATGTGTTGAGCTATAGGTATTACTTTCTCTTTTAGTAAGAGAATCTTTTCTATAAATTGAAATTTTACTTTCTGTATCTTGATCAAAATTCTTGTCAAGTTCATATGAATACCCGCTAAAATCTTTTTTTGTAAATTTATTTTTATCAGTAAAATCATGTACAGTTGATTCAACAACTATCCAGGGAGTAATGATTATTTTTTGATTTATACCTTTCATAAATTTAGACAGATCAAAAGAATACAGCTTAAATTTATTAATTTTATTTTTCAGATACCAGACGCTTTGATAATTTTCCCATGTATAATCAAAATATCTTGTAAACTCATCTGAATATTCAATTCCTGAATAATGAACAAGAGCATAACTAGATTTATCAATAAATAATTTACCTCTGCTTCCATTAATTAGAAGCTTTTTTTTAGAATTAAAAGAAATCACGTAGGTATCTCTGTTGTTTAACAACAAACTATCAGTGAGATAAAAATTATATAAATAAAAATTTTTTGTCAATACATCTGGATAATTTTCTTGATTAATTATTTGATCTGGTATATCATAAAATGGCTCTTTAAATCCAGATAATTTATTAGCAATTATATTACTTTTCTTTCCGTATTTTTTATCAAATTTATGTTCTGAAATTCTTTCACCTAGAATATATAATTCATCAAATTTAGGATCGGGTAAAGAAATTGAATCTATATGTGAAGAAAAATTATAATTAAATTCATCAATATAAAACTTATCATAGGCAAAATATTGATAGGAACTCAAATAATCCGTAGAATTTAGTTTGTGTTGTTCACGGGTTTTTTCCAAAAGCTTATATACGTTGATTTGAGCTTCAAGAAAAGAAAAATTACTCATTAAAATTACAAAAAACAATAACTTAAAAAGCAGTAATTTACAGATATACATTTTACCAATATTAGTTAGGCAAATATATAAAATTACTAATAACGGTAATTTTTCATAATGTAGGGAACTTTTTAGTAATTTTGAAAGACTAATTATATAAAAAATTAATGGATTACTTTATTCAGGCTAAAAATATTACACGTGCTTATGAAGATAAAATAGCCTTAAACAATTTCAGTATAAATATACCTAAAGGTTGTATTTATGGAATATTAGGTCCCAATGGTGCAGGAAAGACTACTTTTATAAGAATTATAAATCAGATTACGAAACCGGATAGCGGAGAAATATTATTTAATGGAGAACCGTTGCAAGAAAAACATATCTCACAGATAGGTTATATGCCGGAAGAACGTGGGTTATACAAAAATATGAAAATTGGGGAGCAGGCAATATATCTGGCTCAATTAAAGGGAATGAGCAAGAAGACTGCTAAAATGAAATTAGAATATTGGTTTGATAAATTACATATTGAAAAGTGGTGGGATAAAAAATTGAGTGAGTTATCCAAAGGAATGGCTCAAAAAATACAATTTGTAGTTACGGTTTTGCATGAGCCTGAATTATTGATTTTTGATGAGCCTTTTAGTGGTTTTGATCCTGTTAATGCTAATTTGATAAGGGATGAAATTTTAGAACTTAAAGAAAAAGGTACTACCATTTTATTTTCTTCTCACAGAATGGAATCGGTAGAAGAATTATGCGATAATGTTGCTTTATTGAACAATTCTGAAAAAATTTTAGATGGTTCTGTTAAAGACATAAGGCATAAATTTAAAGAAGGAAAATTCAAAGTATCTCTTGCAAATATTGTTTCTGATAAAATTAATAATTTCAGGCTTCTAAGAAGCTTAGAAAATATATCTCAGGATGAAGATACGTATTCTTTTACAGTTAAAATCTCAGACCGTGAAGACTCAAAAACTTTGATCAATGAATTATCAGAGATAGGAGATATTATTTCATATTATGAAGAAATACCGAGTATGAATCAAGTATTTATAGATGCAGTTAAAACTAACAAATATATATGAAAAATATACTTTTGGTAATGAATAGGGAGTTTTTGACTCAAGCCAGAAAAAAATCCTTTATAATAATAACTATTTTAGCTCCTATTTTAATTTTATTGGCTGGAATAATAGTTGCTTATATGGTTAAAATTAATGAAACTAATTCCAAAGTAGCAATTATAGACGTGACAAATCAATTCTATCCAGAATTTAAAAGTGACGAAAAACATACATATAATTTTTATGAACAAAAGGATTTAAAAGCATTAAAAGATTCTTTAATAAAAGGTAAATCTATTGATGCGCTCCTTTATATTCCGGATGTACATGATTCTCTTTTCAATAATCTGGAAACTCATATTCAGTTTTACACCAATAAAAATCTTAATAAATCATTATTATTTTCCATTGAGTCTAATATCAATAAAGTTATTGAAAATAAAAGAAGAATTCAATTAGGACTTAAAAAAGAAGATATTCAGAAATTATCTTCAAACATTTCCTTAAAAATAATGAATTTAAAGGACGGTAAGTCAGATATAAATTCATCAGTTAAAGACATATTGGCTCTTTCACTGATGTATGTTATATTAATGTTTATAATCATATATGGTACTCGGGTTATGAGAAGCGTGATGGAAGAAAAAAATAACCGGGTGGTAGAAATAATTATTTCATCAGTAAAGCCTTTTGAACTTATGATGGGGAAAATACTAGGAACTACACTGGTAGCACTTACCCAGTTTAGTATTTGGATTATGATGACCATGGTTTTACTTTTTGCCGGACAGATATTTTTAGGAAAAGAATTAATGATGAATCCTCATCAAAACGGAATAAACGAATTAATTAATTATGATGCTCAGGTTCAGGTAAAAAATACAATAGATGGTCTTTTAGGTTTAAACTATCCATTAATAATTTTTGTTTTTTTATTTTTCTTTTTAGCAGGATATCTGTTTTATAGCTCTTTTTTTGCGGCAATAGGTGCTGCCGTAGACAATGACACGGAAACACAACAATTTATGCCGATAATTGTAGTTCCACTAATGCTAGGAGCTTACGGGTGTATTACTATTATAAATAATCCCGAAGGTCCTGTAGCTTTCTGGTTAAGTATGATTCCTTTTACATCTCCGATGGTCATGGTAACCCGTGCTTTTTATGGAATTCCGGCATGGCAACTTATTATTTCAATTATAATTATGATAATTTCTGTTTTTGCAATGATATATTCTGCAGCAAAAATTTATAGAATAGGAATATTAATGTACGGTAAGAAAATCAGTTTTAAAGAATTGATCAAATGGGTAAGACAATCTTAATGAAACCTAGAATAAATCATAAATATTTGTAATCTTTACCTGTAAAATATTTATATATTAGCAAAATTAGAAATAGGATTATTTGCATATAATTAAAAACAGCTAAAATGAGTATAAAACTTCGTTTGATTATTTTGGTTTTCCTTCAGTTTTTTATTTGGGGAGCATGGATGATTACCATTGGAAATTATTGGTTTGAGACCAAACACTGGGGAAATATTGAATTCGGAGCCATATTTTCGACCATGGGTATAGCCTCTATTTTTATGCCTACTTTATGTGGTATTGTTGCAGACCGATGGATTAACGCTGAAAGATTATATGCAATCCTTCATACACTTGGAGGAATTACATTTCTGGCAATTCCATTTATAGAGACCTCATCTACATTTTTCTGGGCAATTTTAGTAGCAATGATATTTTACATGCCAACCATAGCATTAACTTATTCTATATCTTATAATGCTCTGGAAAAAAATAACCTGGATATTGTAAAGGATTATCCCCCTATAAGGGTTTGGGGTACTATAGGATTCATTGTAGCTATGTGGGTTACTAACCTATCAGGGAATAAAGCATCAGGAAATCAATTTATAATAGCAGGAACAGTTGCCATATTATTAGGTATTTATTCTTTATCATTACCAAAATGTCCCCCACAAAATAATACATCTCAAAATAAATCACTGGTTCAGATTCTGGGACTAGATGCTTTTTCATTGTTTAAAAACTATAAGATGATGTTGTTTTTCCTGTTTAGTATGTTTTTAGGCGCAGCATTGCAGCTAACCAATGCATATGGAGATACATTTTTGTCTGATTTTGGATTAATAGGAGAATACCAAAACTCTTTGATAGTAAGATATTCTACACTTATTATGTCAATATCTCAGATTTCAGAAACCATGTTCATACTAGCCATTCCTTTTTTTCTTAAAAAATTTGGGATTAAAAATGTTATGCTTATTAGTATGGTGGCCTGGGTTTTTCGTTTTGGATTATTTGCATTTGGTGATCCTACTCAGGGACTGTGGATGCTACTATTGTCGTGTATAGTCTATGGTATGGCATTTGATTTCTTTAATGTTTCAGGTTCACTTTTTGTTGAATCAACGACTAATGCTAAGATAAGATCTAGTGCTCAAGGTTTATTTATGATGATGACTAATGGATTTGGTGCAATATTCGGAAGTTTGATTAGTGGATTTATAATTCAAAAGTTTTTTACTTTAGAATTTACACAGGTAAATGATTTGCTTTCATACTTACATACAGATTTGAACAATCCAGCTATTAAAAATCTCTTATCAGGAAATGAATTCGGAGAAAATGGTATTTTGAAAAATCCCGTTGAAATAAAAGAATGGAAAAATATATGGATTACGTTTGCCTCTTATTCTCTAATTGTAGCCGTATTGTTTGCTGTACTCTTTAAGCATAAGCATAAACCGCAGGATCAATAAATTAATTAATTTGTTAAGGTTTTATAATAAATTTTTGTGATTTACTAAATAACCATCCGATAAGGATTCCTACCAATATACCTGTTATAATATCCAATGGGAAATGCACTCCCACATAAATTCTGCTGTATGAAACTAATGCAGCCCACGAGAAAAATAAATAAGTAGAATATTTGTGTTGCTTCTTAAATAAAGATGAAAGATAAACTGCTAAACCAAATGAATTTGCTGCATGGGCAGAAAAAAAACAATAATTACCTCTGCATCTATCAATAACCAATCGGAAAAGTCCATCAATTTCCTGATTTTTACATGGTCTTGGACGTTTTATCCAATGTTTAATTAATGAAGCAAAATTATCTGTAATTAAAATCATTAAGCCAATACTTAAGCCAATTAAGAGAGCCTTTTTCCATCCAAATTTTTCTATTACTATAATAAAAATCATTAGATAGACTGGTATCCAATAGTATTCATTGGTCATAAATAACCAGAATTGATCAAAGTTGGAACTTCCCAGATTATTTAAGAATAGGAATAGCTCAGTATCCCAACGTACAAATGTATTCATAGTTATCTTTTTACCGGGCCGTCAAAAGAATCATCCAGCATGTCATCAACGGTATTTTTGGAATCCTGTATAGTTTCTTCCATTGTATTTTTCGCCTCTTGAATTTCATCCTCAATTTCTTTAACAGCACCGCTCTCTTCAATTTGAGACATCACTTCTCTTTTTATATTATCAGTAGCATCTTTCATGGCTCTAACACCTTGGCCTAAGCCACGGGCAATTTCTGGAATTTTATCTGGACCGAATAACAATACGGCTACAAAAATAATGACAATAATTTCTCCGAAACTCACAATTTGAATTTTATTTTTACAAAGTTACATTTTCTAAATTATATATAAATGCACATAGT
Organism: Apibacter sp. HY039; assembly: GCF_004023655.1. Lineage (NCBI taxonomy): Bacteria > Pseudomonadati > Bacteroidota > Flavobacteriia > Flavobacteriales > Weeksellaceae > Apibacter > Apibacter sp. HY039. The sequence goes on from NZ_SAYM01000007.1 coordinate 13,483, forward strand.
TTAAAATTATTAACTAGCTATAAATAAAAAAGGACTCAATTGATATTGAGTCCTTTTTTTATAATTTAGTATTAATATTAGTTTTTTGCTAATTTAGGTTCCGTTTCTTTATCATAACTATATTTGGTTAAATCATAAGAAAGAGCCGAAGCTATATAAATGGAAGAATACATACCAAATGTAAATCCTAAAAATAAAGCAAACATAAATCCTTGTAAGCTTTCACCTCCAAAGAAGAAAATTATTACAGTTACCATAATGGTGGAAACCCCCGTGTTAATAGTTCTTCCTAAAGTATGGTTAATAGCATCATTATACAATTCTTCCAGAGTCATCAGGTGATGAACGTTATTTCTTTTATTTTCTCGGATCCTATCAAATACAATTACTGTATCATTAATAGAGTAACCAATAATAGTAAGAATAGCAGCTATAAAAGATTGATCTATTTCTACAGAAAACGGTATAATTTTAACCCAGCTAAGTACTGAGAATACACCCATTACTATTACAGAGTCGTGTAGTAAAGATATAACAGCACCTGTAGACATTTGCCAGTTTCTAAATCTGACAAGAATATAAATAAATATACCTCCTAAAGCTATGGATACAGCAATAATTCCACTTCTGACTATTCCGCTGGCAACAGTTGGTCCAACCTCAGAAGCTGATTGAATACCATACGGAGATCCTTTAACAAAATTATCTTTAGAATAGTTGGCAGGTAAAAAACTTTTAAGACCTTCATATAATTTTTCTCTTATTACAACATCTATATTCGGATCGTTACTATCCATACCGTATTTAGTTGTAATTCTTACCTGATTACTTTCCCCGTATTGTTTTGCATTAATATTATTAGATTCTCCGTTCTTTACAAAAAGTTTTTCTAAAGAATTTGAAATTTCTTCAGGATGAATATTTTTTTCCAGCTTGATTACATATGTTCTACCTCCCGTATAATCTACCCCTTTGTCAAAACCTTTAGTAAAGATTGATGCAATAGCAATTATCATTAAAATGAATGAAAAAATGTAAGCAAATTTTCTTTTTTCCATCCATTTGAAATGAACATTAGTAAACCAGTTTTTTGTTATGTTAGTAGTTAAAGAGAAAGTTTTCCCTTTATCCATAGCGCCATAAATAAGCATTCCGGTTATAAATATTGCAGTAAATAAAGTACAGAATATACCGATAACTAAAGTAACAGCAAATCCTTTGATAGGACCGGTGCTGAACAGCAAAACTATACCAACGATAAGGGTAGTAAGGTTTCCGTCAATGATGGCAGCCAGCGCATGCTTTTGACCTTCCATGAAGGCTTGTTTTAACGGTTTACCCAATCGTAATTCTTCCTTGACCCTTTCAAATATAATAATGTTCGCATCTACTGCCATGGCCATAGATAGAACGATACCTGCAATACCCGGAAGAGTGAGGACAGCTCCTGTAGAAGCCATAATTCCGATTAAGAAAAATAAATTTATTATTAAGGCAATATTTGCGTATAAACCAGCTTTACCATAATAAAATAGCATCCATGCTAAAATAAATACATAAGAAACAACAATAGATAATAAACCATTGTTAATGGATTGTTGACCTAAAGTTGGACCTACGATTTCAGATTGAATAATTTTAGCTTTGGCTGGTAAGTTTCCGGATTTTAGTACGTCTACTAAGTCATTTGCTTCCTGTTCACTAAAATTACCGCTGATTATGGACTGCCCGTTAGGAATTTCAGTATTGACATTTGGTGCGGTATATACTACTTCATCTAATACTACTGCTATAGGTTTTCCAATATTTCTTTTAGTAAGATCTTTCCAGGTTACTGCACTTTCTGGACTCATCTGCATACTGATTTGTATACGGTTAAATTGGTCGAAAGTTATATGAGCTTCCGTTACAGCTCCAACTAAAGGTGCTTTGTTATTTTTTGTACCTCTTATAGCATATAATTCCAATTCGTTAGGAAAACGAGAATCAGGTTTTGAAGCCCATAGGAATTTAGAATATTTTAATGATACAGGTAATAATTTTTTAGCTTTATCTGAGAAAATTATTTGATTAACAGCAGCTGTATCCTGAATTTTAGCAACAGCTACAGCATTTGAACGGTTAGATGGAGCTAATAACGCAGATAATTTATTATTTGCAATTTTTTGATTAGCATCCATTAAATAAGCCCAGACTGAAGCTTGATCAAAAACTTCCCAAAACTCAAGTCTTGCTGAAGTTTGTAAAAGTTTTTTAACACGATCTGCATCTGTTACCCCGGGTAGTTCAACTAAAATTCTACCGGTTCCGGGAACCCTTGCAATGTTAGGTTCATCAATATTTAGTTTTTTTATACGAGCTCTAATTACATCAATAGCTTTATTGACTTTAGACTCGACAACACCGGAAATATATTTTTCTACATTAGCATCAGAAGTGTTATACTGAATTTGTCCGGATAAATCTTTTGTCCCGAAAACATCAGGAGAAGATAATTTTAAATCAGGTTGCCCTAATTCTTTTTTAGCCGATTCAAAAGCCTTGAAAAAGTTAGATGTATAGGTTGCATTAGATTTGACTTCCTGAGAAGTTGCAATATCCAGTGCTTTTCTGAATACAGGATTTTCAGAATTGTCTGCTAAATCTAAAAGTAAATCTTTTTCAGAAATTTCAAGCAATAAATTTAAACCTCCTTTAAGGTCTAATCCAAGCTTCATTTCTTTCTTTTTAGCATCGAAATAATTTAATTTAACAATTCCTAGATTCAGTGTGTCTTTAGCTAATTTCTCAAGCTCTGTTCTTTTACTGGCCTCAGTTCCGTTAGATAAACTATTTGCTTTAGATTCAATACGGTTAACATAAAATGTCGGAAATAATTCCGCCAGACAAATTAACGAAAGAACAATAGCAAAAAATTTAACAAATCCTTTTCCTTTCATTGTGAAATTTTAATATGTATAATATTTTTATTTTAGTCTGCAAATATAGCAGACTATTTCATGTCAGCCAATTATTTATAAGTTTTTTTTATACTGCTTTATAAATAAATAAGGAGGAATATTAACTCAATGTTAAATGAATTAAAAAAAATAATATTTGTATTTGAAAAATCATATCCATTTATATATTTGCATTTTTAATTTTATAATGAAGGAAGAAATAGAAAGAGCAGTAGAAGTCTTAAAACAAGGAGGAATTATTCTTTACCCTACAGATACAATATGGGGTATAGGCTGCGATGCTACTAATGAAGAAGCTGTAAATAAAATATATAAATTAAAAAATCGGGAGAAGGGTAAAAACTTAATACTATTGGTTGAGAATGAAAGACGGTTGCAAAACATTGTTGAAGTACCTACATTAGCCTGGGATTTAATTGATATGTCCGAAAAACCGTTAACTATTGTTTATGATAACCCTAAAAATTTACCTCCAAACTTAATATCTGAGAATAATACAATAGGAATAAGACTCACTAAAGATGAATTTTGTAAGAAATTAATATCTAAGTTAAATAAACCGTTAGTGTCTACTTCAGCTAACTTAAGTGGACAGCCATCTCCGGAAAAATTTGACTCAATTTCAAGTAAAATTTTGGAAGGTGTGGATTATATAATAAATTTGCGCCGTGAAGAAAAAAGTTTGTACCCGGGATCTTCGGTGATACAACTTTCTGTAGATGGAAAAATTAAGATAATAAGAGAATAAGAGAATAAATATTTCATGGATTTAACTCAGGCTATACAAGCACCTATATTTAAACAGCTATCAAAAATTGCAAGTGAAAAAAAGCAAAGAACTTTTGTCATTGGTGGTTTTGTTCGTGATTATTTATTAGGTAATACTGAGGCTAAAGATATTGATATAGTTACTGAAGGAAGTGGAATAGAATTAGCTACTATTTTAGCTGAAACTTATAAGCCTAGACCCAAGGTTTCCTATTTTAAACGTTTCGGTACCGCTATGGTCAATATAAAAAATTGCGATATTGAATTTGTAGGTGCCCGTAAGGAAAGTTATACTCCCGACAGTCGTAAGCCTTTTGTGGAAAACGGAACTATAGAAGATGATCAAAAAAGAAGAGATTTTACAATAAATGCCTTAGCAATAAGTCTAAATGAAGATGATTACGGAATGCTTATTGATCCGTTTAATGGATTAAATGATTTAAATAACAAGATTATTCGTACACCCCTAGATTCTGATATAACTTATTCTGACGATCCTCTTCGTATGATTAGAGCTATTCGTTTTGCTACAAGATTAGGTTTCCAAATTGAAGAAAAATCATTCGAAGCTATAAGAAGGAATGCCGTACGTTTTGATATTCTTTCCAAAGAAAGAGTTGCAGATGAATTTAATAAGATAATGATGACTCCTCAGCCAGGTATAGGACTTAAATTGTTATTCGAAGCAGGGCTTCTGGAAAGATTTTTGCCGGAACTTACCGATTTGCAGGGAATTGAAGAGATTGAAGGACAGAAGCATAAAGATAATTTTTTTCATACATTGGAGGTAGTGGATAATATAAGTCAAACAACTGATAATTTATGGTTACGTTGGGCGGCATTACTTCATGACATTGGTAAAGCAAGAACTAAGCGTTTTGATAAAAAAATAGGTTGGACTTTTCATTCCCATGAATTTGTTGGTAGCAAAATGGTCGTTACTATATTTAAAAGATTAAAGTTACCTCTGGGCGATTCTCTCAAATATGTCCAGAAACTAGTACAATATAGTTCCAGACCAATATCGTTAATTACCGATGATGCCACTGATAGCGCATTAAGACGTTTACTTTTTGATTCTGGGGATGATATGGAAGATTTGTTTCTTTTGTGTAAAGCAGATATCACGACAAAGAATGAAAAAAAACAGGCTCAATTTAAAAAGAACTTTGAATACGTAGAGCGAAAGATTAAGGAAGTAGAAGAAAAAGATAAAATACGAAATTTTCAACCTCCTATCTCAGGAAATGACATAATGAATACATTTGAAATTTTAGAAGGAAAACAAATAGGAATAATCAAAGAAGCGATAAAAGAAGCAATATTAGAAGGAGTTATAAAAAATGAGTATAAAAATTCATTCGATTATATGTTAGAATTAGGAAAAAAATTAAATTTGAAACAAAAAAACTAAACTCAGTATGATTTATAAAATTAGAGTAATCCTTGAAACCGAAGATGACGTTTTTCGGGATATTGAGATTAAAGAATTACAAACTTTGTGGAATTTGTACGAAGGTATTAAAAGCGCTTTCAGTTTACAAGGAGATGAGTTAGCTTCATTTTATAAATCTGACGGAAACTGGAACCAGGGGCAAGAGGTTCCTTTAGAGGATATGTCAGATGAAGGTGATGGGGAAACAATGTCTGATGTTTATATCAAAGAAGCTTTTTCAAAAGTAGGAGACCGAATGCTTTTCGTTTACGACTTTATGAAAATGTGGTCATTTTATGTAGAATTACTGGATATAGTTGATAAAAAAGCTATAGGGAATTACCCTCTGACAGTGTACAGATTTGGGAAAATGCCATTGAAAGCACCAGATAAAAAATTCTCTTTATCTCCAGATATAGATGATTTTGGAGGAGTGGATGATGTAGATCTGGATATCAAATTTGAAGATGAAACAGAAACGTTTGATGATGAAGAAGAAGATACTTACGAAAATCATGATGCTGAAGCCATTTCTGATGAAGATGATGAAGATTAAAAAATAGAAATAACTTTTATTATAAAAGTTATTAAATCAAATAAAAAAGCTGCTAATTGATTAGCAGCTTTTTTATTTTAAATATATTTTTAAATTTAATGATTGTTATAATTTTCATCAAGTATAAAATCTTCCATAAATTTAGTCGTGTAATTACCGTCAATAAAATTAGAATCTTCCATTAATTGTTTATGAAGAGGTATAGTTGTTTTAACACCCTCAATATAAAATTCATCAAGAGCTCTTTTCATTTTAAGTATTGCCTCATCTCTGGTTGGAGCAGTAACAATAAGCTTAGCAATCATAGAGTCGTAAAATGGAGGTATTTTATAACCAGAGTATACATGAGTATCTATACGTACACCATTTCCTCCAGGAATATTCAGTCCGGTAATGGCTCCCGGGGAAGGTCTGAAGTCATTATAAGGATCTTCAGCATTTATTCTGCATTCAATAGAGTGAAGTTTAGGGTAAAAACTATGTTTCGGAACTTTTGTTCCCCCTGCTAATTCAATTTGAAGTCTTATAAGATCCAGATCGGTTATTTGTTCAGTAATTGGATGTTCCACCTGAATACGGGTATTCATTTCCATAAAATAGAAATTACGGTGTTTATCAACTAAAAATTCAATAGTACCTACACCTTCATAACCGATATATTCAGCTGCTTTTATAGCCGCTTTACCCATCTCTTCACGAAGTTCATCAGTCATGAAAGGGGAAGGAGTTTCTTCGGTTAATTTTTGATGCCTTCTTTGTACAGAACAATCTCTTTCAGATAAGTGAATAGCTTTTCCATATTTATCTCCGGCAATTTGAATTTCTATATGTCTGGGTTCTTCAATAAGTTTTTCCATGTACATACCACCGTTACCAAAAGCAGCTTCGGCTTCCTGAACAGCAGATTCCCATGATTTAGTAAGGTCTTCCTCTTTCCAGATAGCACGCATACCTTTTCCACCACCACCTGCTGTAGCTTTAATCATCACAGGATAACCAATTTCTTTCGCTATCTTTTTAGCTTCTTCGTAAGACCCGATAAGTCCTTCAGAACCAGGAACGGTAGGAACTCCAGCTTCTTTCATTGTTGCTTTTGCTGAAGCTTTATCACCCATTCTATCAATATTTTCAGGTGTAGCACCTATAAATTTAATTCCCATTTTTTGGCAGGATCTGGAAAAATTTGCATTTTCAGATAAGAATCCATACCCAGGATGTATTGCATCTGCATTGGTTATTTCAGCTGCAGCCAAAATATTTAATGGGTTTAAATAAGAATTTTTACTGGCCGCAGGACCAATACAAACTACTTCATCTGCAAATCGAAGATGCAGACTTTGAGCATCAGCAGTAGAATAAACAGCAACAGTTTTTATTCCCATTTCTTTAGCAGTCCTGAGAATTCGCATAGCAATTTCCCCTCTGTTTGCAATCAGAATTTTCTTAAACATAAATCAATAATTTTAAGATGGGTCTACTAAAAATAAAGGTTGATCGAATTCTACTGGAGAAGCATCATCTACTAAGATTTTTACAATCTTACCAGACACTTCTGATTCTATTTCGTTAAATAATTTCATTGCTTCTATAACACAAACCACACTTCCTATGCTTACCGTATCTCCAACATTTGTAAAAACGCTTTTATCCGGTGATGGCTTTCTGTAGAAAGTTCCGATCATGGGTGATTTAATTGTTATATATTTAGAAGTATCTTCTGTAGAAGCAGGGACAGTGGCAGGAGCAGAAGGCTGTTCAGCCGGTGCAGAAACCTGTGGTAAAGATTGTATCTGTTGTTGAGAAACCGATGGGGTATAGACTACTGAACCATTATTGGTTTTTATTGAAATCTCAAAATCCTCAGTTTTATAAGTTACTTCTGCAACATCAGATTTAGATACAAATCTTATTAAATTTTGAATGTCTTTAATGTCCATGAGCTAAAGCTTTTATTATTGTTTCAAATATAAAGTAAATTTGTTAATACACAAAAAAACCATTTAACATATTAATTAAATGGTTATATTTCTCAAATTGAATCAGTTAGATATTATTAATCTTCTACTTCTTCAACATTTTTTTCCATTACTACTTTACCTCTGTAATAAAGTTTACCTTCATGCCAGTATGCTCTGTGAAATAGGTGTAATTCACCGGTAGCAGAACATTTTGCTAATTGAGGAACTGATGCTTTGTAATGAGTTCTTCTTTTATCTCTTCTTGTAGATGACTGACGTCTTTTAGGATGTGCCATAATTCCTTAAGTATATTTTTTATTTTTATTCTGTTTCTGTGTCACCTTCATCAGGTAGACTGTATTTTTCAATTAGGTCTGTATATTCATCTTTATAGCCTTCGGCATATCTGGGATGAATACGCTTCATAGGTATGGATAAAAGTACGCTTTCAAATATAAACTGGGCAATATTAACGCTATAAGCCCCCATAGGAATGATTAAAACCTCTTCGTTACTGTCATCAAATTCTTCACCGAATTTGACCAAAGTTTTAATTATGTTATGAACAGATTCAACATAAACTTCGTCGGAAATATCACATTCTAATTGAACTTTTCCTTCTGTTTTAATTTCAAGCTCTAAAAATGAAGAATGTTTAGTAAGCGTTGCATCTACTTCAATTTTAGGCTCTTTGAATTCCTGCTCAAAAGTAAATAAATCAAAAAACTTTTGATCAGCAAACATCTTAAAGCTATGTTTACCAAGCTTTAATGATGAAAATAGGATATCATAATTGCGTAACTTTTCCATAAAAATGGATTGCAAATTTAAGCATTTGTTCGGGAACTGCAAATTTTTTTTGTTTTTACTTTAAAGGTAACTTTCTTGTACGTAAAAAATTGTATTATTAAACAGGCTTTGTAAAGCCATATTTATATATTAATATTTTTTGATTCTGATAAGTTAATATCTACCTTTGCTTATTATATTAAATAATAAATGAAAGATTATGCGTTTTATTCTGGATTAGGAATGCAACTTTTAGTTACGATTTTACTTTTTGCAGGAGCAGGTTTTTATATGGATAAAAAATACAATAATAATAATCCTTTGTTTATTATCATATTCAGTCTATTAGGAATAGGGTTAGGCTTGTTCAGTGTAATAAGACAAATAATAAAAAAACAAAAATGAAAAAAAATACGTTCTTATATTTATTTATAAACATTCTTTTAGCTATTATCTTTTATATATTGATAAATACATATAATTGGGCTAATGCATCTTTAAAGCATTTTACTTCAAATTCCTATATTATTATAAGTTTTTCCTCTGTTTTTGTCTATTTTGGAGCTTTAACAGCCGCTATTATAGATAAAGGTAAAATACTATTTATGTATTTATTCTGTTCATTACTGAAGAATGCGATATTATTATATGGTTGTTACAAATATCCGCAAATTGTAAAGGAATTGATTGTTATAATTTGTCTTATTTATATAATATTGATGATTATAGAGATTATATTTATTTTAAAATTAAATAAATACGGAAAGTCTACAGCTTAACTGTATGATTAAAATCATATATATTGGAATTTTGCTAAAAATAATTATATTTGCAAACCTACGAATGAGAAATATGAAAAGATTTATATTAAGTATTTTAACTCTACTTTTTACAGTAAATTTAGCTTTAGCTTCGGGTGGCGAAAAACATTCAGAAGAATTCAATCCTACAGAAACTGCCATGCACCATGTTAAAGATTCACATCAGTTTGATATCTGGGGACATGATTTAACCATTCATTTGCCTATAATTTTATGGACAGAAAATGGGCTGGTAACTTTTTCATCAAAAGAATTTCATGGAGATGATAGTGGTGAAGTTATTGTAGAAAAAAATGGAATGAAATTTACCAAATTCCATGAAAAAATTTATTATGCTAATTCCAAGAAAAATGATCAGGGTGATTATATTACCGAATCAGCTAAAATTGTTCATTTAGATGATCAGCATCATCCAATAAATAAAAAGCCATGGGATTTTTCAATAACTAAAAATGTATTTTCAATGTGGTTATCATTAATACTTTTATTAGTTGTAGCCATCTCTGCAGGTAGGTTTTACAAAACAAGTAAGTATAAAGGAGTACCTAAGGGAGCTGCAAAAGTAATTGAGCCGCTTGTAGTTTTTGTTAGAGATGATATAGCAATTCCAAATATAGGAGAAAAAAAATATAAAAAATATATGCCTTATTTATTAACCGTATTTTTCTTTGTATGGTTAAATAATGTAATGGGGCTTATACCTTTTTTTCCTTTTGGAGCTAACTTAACTGGAAATATTGCTGTAACATGTACATTAGCTGTATTTACTTTTATAATAACAACCTTCAGTGGGAATAAAAATTATTGGAAGCATATTTTCTGGGCTCCGGGAGTACCCGTACCTATGAAAATATTTTTGGCTCCAATCGAACTGATAGGAATGTTTACAAAACCATTTTCTTTGATGGTTCGTCTATTTGCTAATATTACAGCTGGACATATCATTATTTTAAGTTTGGTTTCTCTGATATTTGTATTTAAATCTTATTTAGTTGCACCTGCATCAATTATAGCAGTTGTATTTATAAGTGTAATTGAAATATTAGTTACAGCTTTACAAGCATACATATTTACAACCTTATCAGCCTTGTATTTTGGAATGGCTACAGAAGAGCATCACGAAGAACATTAATTTAAATTATATAAATATAAACATCGAAATTATGGGAATTTCAGTAATTGGAGCAGGTTTAGCTGCTATTGGAGCAGGTTTAGGAATTGGTTTAATTGGCGGTAAAGCTATGGAAGCAATTGCAAGACAACCGGAAGCTCAAGGAAAAATCCAGTCTTCAGCTTTAATTTTAGCTGCATTAATCGAGGCGGTTGCATTATTTGCAATAGTTGTTTCTTTGATTAAGTAAGACAAAAAAAATGAAAACCCGAATTTAACGGTTGGTTATTCGGGTTTTTCTTATAAGAAAAAATTAATTATTATATAAAGAGTAAAATAAATAGATATGGATTTATTAACACCTGAAATTGGATTAGTATTTTGGATGACAATATCCTTCATTGTCTTATTGATATTATTAGGGAAATTTGCCTGGAAACCTATTCTAAAAGCTTTAGAAGACAGAGAAAATACAATTCAAAAATCTTTAGACGAGGCTAAAAATGCCAGAGAAGAAATGGCTAAGCTAACATCCGAAAACGAGAAAATACTTAAAGAGGCTCGATTAGAGAGGGAAAGTATTTTAAAAGAGGCTCGTGAAATTAAAGATAAAATTATCAGTGATGCTAAAGAAGCTGCATCTGATGAAGGAGATAAAATAATAAGAGCAGCCAAAGAAAGTATTAATAACGAAAGAATTTCTGCAATCAACCAGATCAAAAGTGAAGTGGCAGACTTATCTGTAGATATAGCTAAACAGGTTCTTCAAAAAGAATTATCTTCAGAAGAAGAACAGAAAAAGTTAGTTGAATCGTTGGTTAATAAAGCTAAACTTAACTAACATGGCTGTATCAAGAGTTGCAAGAAGATATGCTTCAGGGCTTTGGGATTATGCGCTTTCAGTTAACGAAACTGAAGTAGTTGTTCAAGAAGTGCAGTCAATTATAGAGAATATTCAGGAAAACAAGCATTTTCAATTGTTTTTAAAATCTCCTATCATTGAAACCTGGAAAAAAATTCAGATTACCGATGAAATATTTAAATCATTTTCTGCCACCACCCGTCATTTCATAACTTTAGTATTAAAGCATAAAAGAGAAAATATCTTACTTGAAATATCTAAAGATGTTTTAAAACTAAATGACGAATATAAAGGCATACAAAGGGTAGAGATAACTTCCTCAGTACCTTTGGATGATGAATTCTTGAATAAAATTATTGCATCAGATCCGAATATTAACCCGGAAAAGGCTATCATTGAAAATATTGTAGATCCATCTCTTATAGGCGGTTACATATTACGAATGGAAGATCAACAAATAGATGCAAGCGTTAAAACTAAACTAAATAATATTAAGAAAAAATTAGGTGAAAAAGTATTTTAAGAATATTTTTTGAATTAATTATTAAATAAGAACCACTATGGCAGATATAAAACCAGCAGAAGTTTCTGCAATATTAAAACAACAATTATCAAATTTTGATCAAAATGTTTCTTTAGATGAAATAGGAACTGTATTACAGGTAGGTGATGGTATTGCTCGTATTTACGGATTGAGTAAAGCAGAACAAGGAGAATTGGTTCGTTTTTCTAACGGATTAGAAGGAATGGTTCAGAACTTGGAAGAAGATAATGTTGGGGTTATGCTATTTGGAAAATCCAGCGGTATAAAAGAAGGAGATATAGTTAAAAGAACTAAAACCATAGCGTCAATAAATGTTGGGGATGGAATGATAGGCCGTGTGGTTGATACCTTAGGTATTCCTATTGATGGTAAAGGTCCGATAACAGGAGAATTGCTTGAAATGCCATTAGAAAGAAAAGCTCCGGGAGTAATATATCGTCAACCTGTAAATGAGCCATTACAAACAGGGATTGTTGCTATAGATTCTATGATTCCGATCGGAAGAGGACAAAGAGAGTTAATTATTGGTGACCGTCAGACAGGAAAGTCAACAGTAGCTATTGATACTATATTAAATCAAAGAGAATTTTACGACAGAGGAGAACCTGTATTTTGTATTTATGTTGCAATAGCACAAAAAGCATCTACAGTAGCACAAATAGTAAAAACATTAGAAGACAAAGGAGCCATGGCATACACAGTAGTAGTAGCTGCCAATGCTTCAGATCCTGCTCCAATGCAGGTATATGCTCCATTTGCCGGAGCCTCTATAGGAGAATTTTTCAGAGATACCGGAAGATCTGCATTAATTATTTATGATGATTTATCTAAACAGGCAGTAGCATATCGGGAAGTATCTCTTTTATTAAAAAGACCTCCGGGACGAGAAGCTTATCCAGGAGATGTTTTTTACTTACATTCAAGATTATTGGAAAGGGCAGCTAAAATAATAGCTAACGATGAAGTAGCATCAAGCATGAACGATTTACCTGAATCTTTAAAAGGAAGAGTAAAAGGAGGTGGATCTTTAACAGCGTTACCAATTATTGAAACGCAGGCGGGAGACGTTTCTGCCTATATTCCTACCAATGTGATATCGATTACAGATGGTCAGATTTTTCTTGAATCTGATTTGTTTAACTCAGGAGTAAGACCAGCTATCAACGTTGGTATTTCCGTATCCAGAGTAGGAGGTGCAGCACAAATTAAATCAATGAAAAAAGTTTCCGGAACACTAAAGATCGATCAGGCACAATACCGGGAACTTGAAGCTTTTGCTAAATTTGGTTCCGATTTAGATGCAGCTACAGCTGCTGTGATTGCTAAAGGAGAAAGAAACGTTGAAATTTTAAAACAATCTGTTAATTCACCTATGCCGGTGGAAGAGCAGGTAGCAATAATATATGCAGGGACTCAAAATTTATTAAAATCAGTACCCGTTAATAAGGTAAGTGATTTTAAAGCCAATCTAACAGATACATTAAGAACTAAGCATGCCGATTTATTGAAAGATATTAAGGCCGGAAAAATAGATAAATCTATAACTGATGCTTTAGATACAATAATAGCTGAAGTAGTTAAAAATTATTCTTAATAATCAGTTCGATAAATAAACAGATAAGAGAAAAATGGCAACATTAAAAGAAATACGAAACCGGATTACCTCAGTAAACTCTACGATGCAGATAACGAGTGCTATGATGATGGTTTCTTCAGCCAAATTAAAAAGAGCACAAGATGCTATCCAACGTTTACGTCCATATTCTGAAAAAATGCAGGAGCTCTTGTCAAATGTTAGTTCTGCTTCTGACAGTGATGTAGGGGAAGAATATATGAGAACTGGTGAAGTTAAAAAAGTTTTACTTGTAGCTATAACATCTAACAGAGGGTTAGCAGGAGCTTTTAATTCAACGGTTGTTAAAGCCGTAAAAAATTTACTTGAAAATAAATACAAAAATGTTCAGGTAGATATTTTGACTGTAGGAAAAAAAGCCCATGATATTTTAAGTAAAATAGCACCTATCTATAAAAATTGTAGTAATCTTTGGGATTCTTTATCTTATGATAATGCAACCGAAATTACTGACGACATAATCGAAAGATTTATATCCGGAGATTATGATAAAATTGAATTGGTATATAACCGATTTAAAAATGTTGTAGTTCAGTTATTGCAGGTAGAACAATTTCTTCCTATCAAATTAAATACTGAAACATCTTCTCAGGCTAACGAACATTCTTTAAATACAGACTATATATTTGAACCTTCTAAAGAGCAAATATTGAAAGAGTTAATTCCAAAAACTTTAAAAGTCCAGTTTTTTAAAGCTATTTTAGATTCTAATGCTGCAGAACACGGAGCCAGAATGTCTGCGATGCAGTCTGCTACTGACAATGCAACCACTTTGAAGCAAGATCTTATAATTTCATACAATAAAGCCAGACAGGCTTCTATAACCAACGAGCTTATCGAGATTGTAAGTGGTGCACAAGCACTTGAAAATTAAAAATTAATTTTAAATTTATAAAAAAGCCTGTTAGTTTCTAACAGGCTTTTTCTATTTGTTAAATATTAAAATGATTCACTCATTTATTTTAGTATTGTTTAAGAAAATCAAATAAAGCTTAAATTTTAATTTATTTAAGAGACATAAAATAAGAATTTTTTTTTAGATAAAAAATAAACAAAATAAAAAATAAAATAATATATTTGTGTCTATACAACACATCATTGTATGTTACATCAGCAATGATTGGTTGTAAAACTAAAACCAAACCAACAACTATCTTTTTATAAATACTTTTTTTAAAATATTCTTCTGATAAATATATTAACATTTAGTATTCATAAGAAATAGTCGGAACTACAGAGTAGCAGTAAAAATGAGAATGTTTAACACAATAACATCCGAATATTCAGATTTAAAAGTCGAATATAATATTCAAAAATTACATTTTTGGATTAAGCTACTTAACTACACCCATATCTTAAAAAAATACAAATTCTATAATTATTTCTCGGTTTATCAAGTATTATTTAACTTAGATAAATCTAAAAACTTGTATTTAATATTCAATCAAGGCACTTGTAACTGTATGATTAATTATACAGTAAATATAAATAATGTATCACCAAAAAAATGAAATAATGAAAGTAATAACAAAATCAAAAATGAAAGTTTTTTCAGCGCTTCTATTGAGTGTTGGAATAGGAACTTCATTTCTTTCAGGACAGGAATCTGGTTCTATGCAAAAAATAATTGTTGACGGAATAGAATTCTTAGATTTAAACAAGAATGGTAAACTTGATAAATACGAAGATACCCGATTACCTGAGAGTAAAAGAATTGACGATTTAATGTCCAGACTTACTCTTAACGAAAAAATAGACCTGGTTATGGGGACGGGGATGAAAGGATTTGAAGGATTGATTAAAGATATGGTTGTAGGAGGTACGGAATATTTAGTTCCGGGAGCTGCGGGTACCACTTTTCCTTTAGAAAAATATGGGATTCCGGCAGTTGTTATGACCGATGGACCAGCAGGTGTAAGGATTAGTCCTACCAGAAAAAATACAAATAAAACTTTTTATGCTACAGGGTTTCCCGTTGGAATAGCTTTAGCATCAACCTGGAACTCTCCATTAGTTCAAATTGTTGGAGAAGCTATGGGGAACGAAGTTTTGGAATATGGGTCTGATATACAGCTGGCTCCAGCAATTAATATTATGAGAAACCCGCTTTGTGGAAGAAATTATGAATATTATTCAGAAGATCCATTAATTTCCGGGAAGATAGCAGCCTCAATGATCAATGGTATTCAAAAAAACGGTTCTGGTGTATCTTTAAAACATTATGCAGCCAATAACAGTGAAAAAAACAGAATGGAATTAAATGTCCATGTTTCACAAAGATCACTAAGAGAAATATATCTCAGAGGTTTTGAAATTGCTGTAAAAGAATCTAATCCGGCAACTATAATGTCTTCATACAATAAAATCAATGGAGTATATACTTCTGCTGATTACGATTTATTAACTACAATTCTTAGAAATGAATGGGGTTTTAAAGGTTTAGTAATGACAGATTGGTTAGGAGGGTATAGTAAAGGCTTGGAAGCTTTAAAAGGAAATGCTTCTGAACATTATACTTCTCAACAGCTTAAAGCAGGTAATGATTTATTAATGCCTGGTATTGCTTTACAAAAACAAGATATACTTAATGACTTAAAATCAGGTACATTAAAAGAAAAAGATTTAAATGTATGTGTGAAAAGAATTTTAGAAATGGTTTTTGCTTCACAGAAAATGAAAAATTATCAATTTTCTAACAATCCGGATTTAAAAGCTCATGCTTCTATTGCCAGATTAGCTGCTACAGAAGCCATGGTATTATTAGAAAATAAACAACAAGCTTTGCCTATCACTTCAAGCTCTAATAAATTAGCAGTTTTTGGAAGTTATTCTTATAATTTTGTTGCCGGAGGTACAGGAAGTGGAGATGTAAATAAAGCTTATGTGGTTTCATTAACTGATGGTCTTTTAAATGCAGGATTTAAGATTGATTCTGATTTAAGTGCAATCTATAAATCTTTCGTAAACCAGGAAGTACTTAAAATTAAAGAAAAGCTTAAAGCAGATCCAATGAATTTGGTTCCGTTGATACCACAACCTCAGGTTGATATTGCAACTATTAGAAAAAGTGCTTTACAAAATGATTTAGCTATTTTGACAATAGGCAGAAGTTCAGGTGAGATGGATGACAGAAAAATACAGGATGATTTTTATTTAACTAAAGATGAAATAGGCTTGATAGATAATGTATCCAGAGAGTTTCATTCATTGAATAAAAAAGTTATAGTAGTTATTAATGTAGGAGGTCCCGTAGATATAGCGAGCTGGAGTAACAAGGTTGACGGGATTTTACAAGCTTGGTTGCCAGGACAGGAAGGAGGAAACGCTGTAGCTGATGTACTTACTGGAAAAGTTTCTCCGTCTGGTAAATTGACAATTACCTTCCCTATAAAATATGAAGATGTTTCTACCGCAAGAAATTTCCAAGGTTTTCCAGCAGACAACCCTACAGACGTTGTTTATGAAGAAGGAGTTTATGTTGGATATAGATACTTCAACACATTTAATGTAAAACCTGCTTATGAATTCGGTTATGGACTTTCATATACTCAGTTTGAGTATTCTAACCTGAAAATAAATAATTCAGATTTTACGAAAGAAGTATCAGTAAGTATAGATATCAAAAATATTGGTAAAACATCAGGAAAAGAAGCTGCGCAGTTATATCTTTCTGCCCCTGCTGGAAAAATAGACAAACCGGTTAAGGAATTAAAAGCATTTGCTAAAACCAAATTATTATTACCAGGAGAAACTCAGACACTAATAATGGTTATAAATCCTAAAGATTTGGCTTCTTTTTATACAGATAAAAGCTCTTGGATAGCAGACAAAGGTACTTATAAAATCGAAGTCGGAGCTTCTGCTCTTGACTCAAGACAGACTACCACTTTTAATTTAGAAAAAGATATCGTAGTTGAAAAAGTAAATAATGTAATGAATCCTAAAGAAAAAATTACTGAGCTTAAACCAAGGTAATCAGTACTAAAATATACAAATTAAGCATAAAATAATTATGCATTTTTGTGGTTTTGTTGGGGGAATTAAGAACTTTGTTCTTAATTCTCTTTTTTATTTATAAAAAAATAAAAATTTAAAAGGCTGTTTTTTGACAGCCTTTTAAGTATAATAACAAGAAAAAAGAAAAATGTTTATTAGCGGTTAAGATTAACGAATAATCTCAAGCCCGTTATTAAGGTTCTTTCCTTTAGGAAGATACAAATAATAATTCAATAAATTAGAGTTTGATGTATTTTCATAATTACTGCTTAAATATTTATCGGCTACGGAGTCCTTATCTTTTCTTTCCAGTCGAACTAATTTACCATTTCCATAAAATGAAATCTTATACTTGTCTAATGATTGAGTTGAGAAAGAGGTATTATTTAAAAGTTTTGAATAAGATTTTAAAATTAAATCAATATGCTTTTTACTGTTATACTCACAAATGATTCTTTCTTTCTCTTTTTTATAAAAAAGAGAAAATATCTCATCTTTTTTGTGATGTTTAAAATTTTCCCACTGGCTTTTATAGAAATCTATTACCGCCTGCCTTAAAGCTAAAGAATCATAACTCTTAAGATATTGACCGTTGCTCCAACCTTTAATCTTATAAGGTACCTCAGCATGAAACATAAGATTATTTTTATAAATTTTATGTCCGCTGGCTTCAGATATTTGTTTATTATTTTGCCCGCTTTTTATAATTTCAATTTTAGGACTAGGAAATGACATAAAAACTTCATGAGATTCATTCTTATTGGCTTGATGTTTGCATATACTTATTTGCAGTTCACTGGAATCAACTAAACATTTTTCACCTTTCTCAGGGTAAAGATAATAGGAAATTTTTTGTAATCCTGTTTGTAGTATAGCTTGATTAATATAAATAATTCTGGTTTTGTTGCTTTTCTGACTGTTATAAATGGGGAAATCATTGATAAGTATTTCGTAATCACATTTTACAGGAACAATATGTAGATAATATAAAGGCTCTTCAGAATATTTTTTTACATCATTGAGAAGTGTAGGGACTAAATTATCTTCGGTTATTAAAAAATTTTCTTTCCCCATGAGCATAGCCTCTTTTTTTTGCCCACATGAAATTAAGTTACATAAAAACCAAATAGTAAAAAGAATTTTAGTTGTTTTTGTTATCATGATAAATAATAATTAGTTGGTTTCAATTTATCTAAATAAATTGAATATGGGATAAATCATGTTTAAACGTTAAATCATGTAAACCCAAAAAATTAAAAGTTTTAGTGTTATAATTACTATTTTTTTAGTAATTATGTTATTTTTTAATGTTAATTAAAATATTGTTTCTTAAAAAGAATGTCTAATAATATATATTTATTGTAAATTGAGAAATAAAATTATAATTAATTTTTTTACTGACAAAGTAAAAAGTTAATTTTTTTAACAAATTTTATTTTATTTTATTAAAATTGTAAAATTTATACTGTATTTAAGTTAATAAGATATTTTAATAATAAGATTTAAGCTTGAAATTTATTAAGATTTAATTATTTGAGTGATTAAAATTGATATTTTTTTAGCTGCTTGATTTTCTAAATAACAATTTATAAATATTTTATGGGGTATATGAAATAAAGGCTCTAAAGTAAAACAGGCTGTATATTTATTATTATCCGGTACAAGATAATTTTCTGATTTAGCATAATTTTCGATTTCCGAAACAATATAATTTTCCTTTTCAGAATAATTTATAATTTTTTGTTTAACAAGTAAAGATGTATATGAAGAACTGGATATAGGAATATTAATTGTTTTAGTGATTTCCCATTCCTTATTGTAATTAGTAAATATTCCAAAAAAATAGGAATTCAAAAACCAATCATTTTTTAACCGTTGAAGCAGACTTTCTTTATTCAGATAAATACCATCATTTCGATTTAAAAAATTAAGAATTGACGGAATAGAATATTTTTTTTTAATTTCATTCTTAAGTTTAAACCAACGATTTTTTATTCTGGAAAAGTTATGAATATCATGTATAGTTCCATCTATATTAATAACGAGCATTAATGGATAAATGTTAGAATATATTTTTTCTTTTATCTCAGATAGAGGATCTGAACTTTTTGATTGTGAAAGATTATAATTTATTTCCACGTAAAAATATTCATCCGATTTATGAAAATATTGAAGAGAATAATGGTTTATAAAATCAATAACATTGTTATCTGACGTTACAGTTACTTTACATTTAAAATGTAACAATTGAGATGTGTAAAGCTGACTAAATAAATTGTCATCTGATGAAACTATCGTGTTTACCGAATGGTTATTTACAAAAGTATTGTTATTACTCTTTACTGCAGGATAATATATTTCTTTTACATGTCTGGGAATTTTGTTTCCACCAATTAAATGTTTTAAATCACAATTATAATTATGAAAATGTCTTAATTCTTCGACTTTCATATTAAGATTTATAGCGATAGACTCCAAAGTTTCCTTGCGCTTAACTATGTATCGTTTAAAACCCTTCATGAATTCTAAAAGTGAATATATAATAAACTATGAAATTAAGTTTAAATGTACAAATAAAAAATGTTTAATTTATGTTATTATATAGGTGTAATAAATGATAATTTCATTATGAATTAATAATTATACTGAGCAGAATACATGTAAATAGTAAATACCATTTATCTTTTTAATTAGATAAGTAAGCAAATGTATCACCTTGGCTGATATCTCCTGTAGTAAATCCTTTTTTAAACCAATACATTCTTTGTTTAGAAGTACCATGGGTAAAAGAATCGGGTATTATCTGACCCTGAGTTTTTTTCTGTATTTCATCGTCACCTACAGCATTAGCTGCACTAAGAGCATCCTCAATGTCACCATCTTCAAGTACATGATTTATTTTATCGTCGTAATGAGCCCATACACCGGCATAGAAATCTGCTTGCAATTCAAGAGCTACAGACAGTTTGTTTGCTTCTTTTTCACTTTTACCCATCTGAGCTCTCTGCATTTTTTCAGAAGTTCCAAGTAAATTTTGTACATGGTGTCCTATTTCATGAGCTATCACATAAGCAACGGCAAAATCACCTCCTTTAGCTCCATATTTATCTTTTAATTCTTTAAAAAAAGACATATCCATGTAAACTTTTTGGTCAGCTGGGCAATAGAAAGGCCCTACAGCGGAACTTGCTCCACCGCACGCAGTTTGTACTGCATTTGTAAACAATACAAGTTTAGGTTGTTTATAAGTTAAACCATTTTCTTTAAAAATTCTATCCCAGACTTCCTCTGTGTCTGCTAAAATAGTAGATACAAACTCACCGGTTTTAACCTCTTCAGGTGTTAGTTCTTGAGAAGTACTATCAACAGTTGTAATTTGCGAATTGTCACTAATTAAACTAAGAAGTTGAGAAGGATCTTTGCCTGTAAACAGACTAAATATAATAACTCCTATAATTAAAATTCCACTGCCGCCTAAAACGGCTTTACCACCACCTGATAAACCTCTTCTATCTTCTAAATTAGAACTTTGCCGACGGCCTTCCCATTTCATATCTTTTCTTATTAATTTGTTTTATTTTCAAATTTATAATTTTTTTATTAAACTCATTAAAATTGGAAAACAATGAATTAAAACAAATGGAGTGATTGTAAAACAAAATTATTAGATTTGTTACTTAGGCTAGCATGATATGAAATAATAGAAGTTATGAAATCAATCAGTATTTTTGAAATTATAAAAATAGGGATTGGCCCTTCCAGTTCTCATACTATGGGACCATGGAATGCCGCTGAACTTTTTATTAAATTAATTGTAGATAAATATTCTTTAGATAACGTAAAAGAAATTTCTGTGGATTTATATGGCTCTCTTGCTAAAACAGGTATAGGACATGGTACTGACATAGCTGTGTTGATGGGGCTCAGTGGTCAAAACTTTAAAACTATTAATACACCAAGTATACCTGAACTTGTTGATTTAATTAAAAATGAAAAAAAAATTAACCTGGCAGGAAAAGTAAATATTGATTTTCTGTATAAAAGAGATATTCGTTTTCATTATAAGGAATTGTTGCCATTTCACCCTAATGGAATGACATTTCATGTAACTTTTAATAATCAAGAAAAAATTGAAAAGAGTTATTACTCAGTTGGAGGAGGCTTTATCTCTACAGAAGATGAAAATACTATCGAAGAGCATGCAATAAAAACTCCGTATCCGTGCCATTGTGCAAAGGATATTATTAAAAATTGTAATAAACTTAGTCTGAGATTAAGCGAGTTGGTACTCTGGAATGAACAAGCATGGAACCCTTTAGAGCAAATTGTGAGTAATGCACTTGAAATTTGGAGAAACATTAAAGAATGTATTTATGAGGGTGTGAACAAAGAAGGTATTTTACCTGGAGGTTTAAAGGTGAAAAGAAGAGCCTTTGATTTGAATAATAAACTATTGGATGGAAAAGATTACTCAAATATTGACGAATGGATGAGGTTAGTGAAATCTTCAGGAACAAACTTTACTAAGATAAATAAATGGATCAGTTGTTTTGCTTTGGCAGTAAATGAAGAAAATGCTTCGTTCGGAAGAATTATAACGGCTCCAACCAATGGAGCGTCAGGAGTTATACCTGCCGTATTGTTGTATGCACACTTATTTACCAGAAGAAGAACGGAAAAACATATAATTGATTTTTTACTAACAGCAGGTGAAATAGGAACGCTGTTTAAAAAAAATGCCACCATTTCTGCTGCTATGGGTGGTTGCCAGGCAGAAATAGGAGTTTCTTCAGCAATGGCTGCTGCAGGGCTTACTGAGATCATGGGAGGAAGTCCCGAACAGGTTTTAATGGCTGCAGAAATAGCAATGGAGCATCATTTAGGGCTTACCTGTGATCCTATCGGTGGGCTGGTGCAGATTCCCTGTATTGAACGCAATGCAATGGGAGCCATAAAAGCTATTACAGCATCCAATATAGCAATGGAAAGCAATCCTGAAAATGCAAGGGTTAGTTTGGATGAAGTTATACAAAGTATGTGGCAGACAGCTTTAGATATGAATTCTAAATATAAAGAAACTTCAGAAGGAGGTTTAGCAGTTAGTATACCGGTTACCATTGCCGAATGCTAAACTAAACGATATTAATTTCTATGAAATTTTTCATATTAATAAAAAAAACAGTAAATTTGCTCGGCAAAAGCATATATGTCACTTAAAAGCAAAATTGTAGAGGAGGCCATTACTTTTGACGATGTACTTCTCGTTCCTTCTTACTCAGAAGTTCTACCTTCTCAGGTTTCTCTGGAAACACAACTCACTCAAAAAATTAAACTAAGTATTCCTATTGTTTCTGCCGCAATGGATACCGTATCTGAATCTGTTTTGGCTATTGCTTTAGCAAGAGAAGGAGGTATTGGTTTTATACATAAAAATATGACAATCGAGCAGCAGGCTGCAGAGGTTAATAAAGTTAAAAGGTCTGAAAATGGTATGATATCCAATCCTGTTACATTAAGCAGGAACCATACATTGCAGGATGCTTTAAACCTGATGCAGGAATATCATATTTCCGGATTACCTGTTATAGAGAATGATAATACCCTTGTAGGAATAATTACGAACAGGGATATCAAATATCAGTCAAATTTGGATAGAAAAGTTGAAGACATAATGACAAAAGAAAATATAATTACGTCTTCAAGAGATACTTCATTAGAACAGGCAAAAGAAATTCTATTGGATAATAGAATTGAAAAATTACCTATTATTGATAAAAATAATAAATTAATAGGTTTAATAACCATCAAAGATATAGATAATTTATTAGAATATCCAACCGCATGTAAAGATACAGACGGACGTTTACGAGTAGGAGCAGGAGTAGGGGTAGGCAATGACACGTTAGGTAGAGTAGCTGCTTTAGTAAAAGCAGGTGTTGATATAGTTGCAGTAGATTCAGCTCATGGGCATTCTATAAATGTTTTAAATAAAATAAAAGAAATAAGAAGTTCTTTCCCGGAACTTGACATTGTAGGAGGAAATATTGTGACTGCCGAAGCAGCGAAAGATTTGATCGATGCTGGTGCAAATGCACTAAAAGTGGGAGTAGGTCCGGGTTCTATCTGTACAACCAGAGTCGTGGCAGGAGTAGGAGTACCTCAATTATCTGCAATATATAATGTTTTTGAATATGCTACCAGTAAAAACATTCCCGTAATAGCTGATGGTGGAATTAAATTATCAGGAGATATTGTTAAAGCTATAGCTAGCGGAGCTTCTTGTGTTATGCTAGGATCTCTTTTTGCAGGAACTGAAGAAGCTCCGGGAGAAGAAATCATATTTCAGGGAAGAAAGTTCAAAAGCTATCAGGGAATGGGATCTTTATCAGCTATGAAGAGAGGTAGTAAAGACAGGTATTTTCAATCTGAAGCTAAAAAATTAGTCCCTGAAGGGATAGAAGGAAGAGTGCCATACAAAGGAAAATTATCAGATGTTGTCTATCAATTATGTGGAGGTATTCGTGCCGGAATGGGATATTGCGGCACCAACAACATAACAGCTTTGCAAAGAGATAGTAAGATGGTTAAAATTTCCTCAGCAGGTCTTAAAGAAAGCCATCCTCATGATGTAATTATTACTCAGGAAGCACCAAACTATTCAAATTAATATTTGCTTATTAAATTTTTTTGTCAAATCTTTGCAGCCTTAAATATTAACAAACATATGAAAAAATTATTTTTGTCAATTGCTTTAGCATTAGGAGCAACGTTTACACTTTCAGCACAGGAAGGTTTACGTGCAGGTGTACATTTGGGATTACCAGTAGGAGATGCAGCTGATATCTCTTCATTTAACTTAGGTTTAGATGTAGCTTATTTCTTCTGGAAACCTATTGATAAGTTAGAAGTTGGGGTTGCTACAGGGTATACTCATTACATTGGTAAAGATAAAACTACCACAGTAACTATTCCTTCTCCTTTTCCAACATTAATTCCTGATCAAACTATTACAACTAAAGTAGGTGTTGGGGATTTCGGATTTATCCCTGTAGCGGTAGCTGGTGAATATGCTTTAGGAAAACAATTTGTAGTAGGTACTGACTTAGGTGTAGCTATTTCAACAAAAAAAGGAATTGATACGGGCTTTTATTTTCAGCCAAAAGTAGGTTGGAATATCAGTGATTTCCAGGTTCAAGGATTTGTTAAAGGAATTTCTTCTAAAGTAAGAGGAACTTCTAATTCAACATTTGTTACCTTAGGAATTGGTGGGCAATACAAGTTTTAAGTTCAGCTTAAGATAATGAATATTAAAAGAGCCGTTTATCATAACGGCTCTTTTTTTGTAGTTAATTGAAATTAGTATTACATAAAAAGTTTTTAATTTTTTATGATACATGTAAAAAAATACAGAAGTATAAATAGTAATACATTAATTCTTAATATATAATTTATAAAAAAATGAAGTTTATCTGTTTTTAGATTAATTTATATTAAGTTGGTAGGGTTTGTATGATTTGTTATATTTGTTTCTGAATTTAAAAGTTTAAGTCGAGTCATTCAACATATAATATATACATAATAGAAACATTATTTTTTACATTTCTCATTTATGAGGACTAAAAATTAAGCGCTCTTTAAAATACTGATTATAATATAATATATATTTCCTATTAATGTTTCACTTTATGTGTTTAAGGAATTTTAATTATTTACATAATTAAAATTCCTTTTATTTTTTTAAAGAAGTCCAGTGGCACACAAGCATTAAAAGTGTTATTCCTCCCCCGGTGTATACTACACCGTTCCAATTAAAATACTGAAAAGCATGAGCTGAAATATAAGTTCCTAAAGCACCGCCAATAAAATAAGAAGTCATATAAATAGTATTTACCCTATTGGCAACATTAGGATTACCTGAAAATATTATTGATTGATTAGTTATATGTGCAGCCTGCACTCCTATATCTATAAATATAACTCCTAAAATTAGTCCCCAGAAAGAATATCCGCTAAAGTAAAAAATTACCCAAGATGCAAGAATTAATAAAATAGAATTAGTTAAAAAATTATTTTTATTACTTTTTGCAATGATCTTACCCATAAAAGCTGCTGTAATAGCTCCACAGGCTCCAACAAGGCCAAATTTGCCCGCAATATTGCTGGCCATATGTTCATCTAAATGAAAATTAGCTTGTAGATGAAAAACTAACGGAGTCCAAAAGGCACTTAAAGCTGCAAAGCTTAATCCTCCTCTTAAAGCAGCAAGCCGCAGCGAAGAATTAGTTTTAAAAAGTTGAATAAGTGATAACATTAATTCTTTATAAGTTCCGTTAAATCGGGGATAAACTTCAGGTAATTTAAAATAAATAAGAACAAACAAAATAATCATAATCACTGTAGCTATATAGTACATTTCTCTCCAGCCAAAAAAATCTCCGACATAACCGCTTAACACTCTTGAACCTAATATACCTACTAACAAACCGCTCATTACGATTCCCACAGCTTTGGGCTTTTCTTCTGGTGTAGCCAGAGTTGCTGCCATAGGAATGAATAGCTGAGGAATAACTGAAGTAAAACCTATAATAAAGCTGATAGGAAGCAACAATTTAACTGATTTGCTTAGAGACATGGCTATTAATGCCATAATAATAAAAATGAAATCAATAAGAATCATTCTTTTTCTTTTGAACATATCGCCAAGTGGGATAAAGAAAAATAAACCACATGCATATCCTATTTGGGTAAACATAGGAATACCACTAATTTCAGATTCACTAACCTGAAAATCTTCAGCCATTAAACCTAGTAAAGGCTGATTATAGTAATTGTTGGCAACGATTAAACCCGAACTTATAGCCATTAGCCATAATACGCCCGATGTTAGTTTGGGCTGTGATAAAGATGAATTCAAATTTTCTATATTTAGAATTTCAAAATTATTAAATATTTACGAATTTTAATTCTTATACAATTAGTAATGCAGTTTAAATTAAAAACTTTACTATACTAAGAATTTATACCTTTGTGTATATAAAATAAAGTTTATGGAATTAACTTATGGAGTTATCGGAACAGGAGCAATAGGAGGATTTTATGGAGGAATTTTATCAGATACTGGTAAAAATGTAAATTTCCTGATAAACAGTGATTATGATTTTGTAAAGCAAAATGGATTATATATAGACTCAGCTGTTTTCGGTAAAATAAAATGCAAAGGGAATTATTACGATACGGTTGAAAAAATGCCTAAATGTGATATACTTTTAGTTGGTTTGAAAACAAATAAAAACTACCTTTTGCAAAAATTATTACCTTCTGTACTTAAAAATGATAGTTTGGTTATACTAATACAAAATGGTCTTGGAGCAGAGCAGGATTTGGAGAAGGTATTTCCTGATATTAAAATAGCTGGAGGTGTAGCTCAGATATTATCCCATAAAAGTTCACCGGGAATAATAAGACATCAGCAATTAGGCAATTTAAGTCTCGGATCATTTAACGATAAAGATGATAGTAAATTAGAGCAGGTGATTAAAGATTTTAATGAAACATCTAAGATTATATGTACAAAGAAAAATTTGAATTACAGTCGATGGAATAAACTTCTTTGGAATATTCCTTTTAATGGCCTGTCAGTAATTTTGAATGCTCAAACAGATAAATTAATAAATAACAAAAGCATGCTCAATCTGATTGAGGAAATAATGGGAGAGGTAGTTTCCGGCGCAAAAGCATGTGGAGTAGAAATTTCTGAAAAATTAATTAAGGAACAAATTGAAATTACAAAAAAAATGCCCTCATATTCTCCAAGTATGAAATTAGATTTTGATAATCATAGAAAAATGGAAATTCATTATATGTATGAAAAGCCGATAAAAATGGCACTTGAAAAAGGGTATTATATGTCTAAGGTAGATATGATTGCTAAATTATTGCATTTTGCAGAAGATGAATATTCATGTTAGTAATTTTAATTTAAACACTGTTAAAATCTAATAATCATTTATTAGGAGTAAATTAATTACTATTTTTGCATTCGCATTCATAAAATCATGGGAAAAGATAAATTAAGAAAATTTGCAGAAAATAAAACTTTTGCTAATGTAATTCAGCCAACAAGAGAAGAAGTAATCAATGGGTTTTCATTAAAAGGAAAATGGAAAAAAGAATTTTTCAAAAATGATCATCCGATAGTATTAGAATTAGGATGTGGGAAAGGAGAATATTCAGTAGGTTTAGCTCAGCATTTTCCTGAAAAAAATTTTCTGGGTTTGGATATTAAAGGAGCCAGATTTTGGAGAGGAGCAAAAACTGCAGAGCAGTTAGGGCTGTCCAATGTAGGTTTTCTTCGTACTCAAATAGAACTTATTGATTACATTTTTTCAGCGGAAGAAGTGGATGAAATTTGGATTACTTTTCCTGATCCTCAAATAAAATATAAAAGAGCAAAACATCGGTTAATGCATCCTGTATTTTTAGATAAATACAAAAAAATAATGACATCTGAAGGAAGTGTACATTTAAAAACAGATAGTGAGTTTTTACATGGATATGCAAATGGTCTTTTACAAGGATTAGGATATAAAATTTTATCTTCACATCATGATATTTACGGGGCACCGGAATATAATTTACCTTCTTATGTAAGAGATATAAAGACACATTATGAAAAGCTTTTTTTAAATGAAGATAAAAGAATTACTTATCTTAATTTTAAAATACATTGATAAAATAAAAAACGGTTTAATTTTTACATTAAACCGTTTTTTTATAATTGTTAGTAGAATTTAGTCGCAAAGGATAATACCTTTATTATTATTAAATTCTAATAATCCGCCTTTTATATTATGAGTTTTAAATTTACCCTCATCAGATAATTTTTGTTCATTAATTGTTACTGATGAAATTACAGAGTCTAACTTAATTTTACCTTCAATAAGGGTAGAAACAATAGCTGAGTGATTTTCCAGCATTTGAAATTCTCCTTTAGAACCGGGAAGTATTATAGACTTAACTTCACCATCAAAAATTATTTCTTCCGGGGTTAATATTTGTATTTTCATGGTTATATATCAGATAAGTTTATAAAATTAGTTTTTTAACTCAGCTAACATTTTTTCACCATGTTCAATAACTTCTTCAATTGTTCCCTTGAGGTTGAAAGCTGCTTCCGGATACTGATCCAACTCACCGTTAAGAATCATATTAAATCCTTTGATGGTGTCTTTAATATCAACTAACGAGCCCGGAGTACCTGTAAACTGTTCAGCAACATGGAAAGGTTGGGAAAGGAATCTCTGAACTCTTCTTGCTCTGTGAACAACCAGTTTATCTTCCTCACTTAATTCCTCCATACCCAATATGGCTATAATATCTTGTAAAGCTTTATATCTTTGTAGAATTTCTTTTACGTTTTGAGCACATTGATAATGTTCATTTCCTAATACTTCAGGAGTAAGTATTCGCGAAGTTGACTGTAATGGATCAACTGCAGGATATATACCTAAAGAAGCAATTTTTCTATCTAATACCGTAGTTGCATCCAAATATGCAAAAGTTGTTGCCGGAGCCGGGTCAGTCAGGTCATCTGCAGGAACGTATACTGCCTGTACGGAAGTAATGGAACCATTTTTAGTAGAAGTAATTCTTTCCTGAAGTGCACCCATCTCACTGGCTAACGTAGGTTGGTATCCTACGGCTGATGGCATACGGCCTAAAAGTGCAGACACTTCAGAACCAGCCTGAGTAAATCTAAATATATTATCGATAAAGAAAAGAACATCACGTCCTTTACCTTCTCCTAAACCATCACGGTAATATTCTGCTAAGGTTAGTCCGGATAAAGCAACTCTTGCACGAGCTCCCGGAGGTTCATTCATTTGCCCGAATACGAAAGCAACTTTGGAAGTTTTCAATGCTTCATGATCTACTTTAGAAAGATCCCATCCACCTTCTTCCATAGATTTCATAAATTCATCACCGTAAGAAATGATTTTAGACTCAAGCATTTCTCTAAGAAGGTCATTTCCTTCACGAGTTCTTTCTCCCACTCCTGCAAAAACGGAAAGTCCTCCGTGACCTTTTGCTATATTATTAATCAATTCCTGAATTAATACTGTTTTACCAACACCAGCACCTCCAAATAAACCGATTTTACCTCCTTTAGAATATGGCTCAACCAGGTCAATTACTTTAATACCAGTATAAAGTACCTCAGCGGAAGTAGATAAATCTTCGAATCTTGGAGCTGATCTATGTATAGGCAATTCGTTGGTTTTAGGAACCTCTCCGATTCCGTCGATTGCTTTTCCGATCACATTAAATAACCGACCGTTAACTTCTTCTCCAATCGGAACTGTAATAGGTTTTTCAGTGGTTATAACAGTTTGACCACGAAATAGACCATCAGTTGCATCCATAGCTATACAACGAACTATATCTTGTCCAATATGCTGTTCTACTTCAAGAACCAAAGGGGGTTCTCCGTTTTCTCTTAGTACTTCTAAAGCGTCATAAATGTTAGGCAGTTGTGCCACTTCATCAAAAACAACATCTATAACTGGTCCTATAACCTGAGATATTTTACCTTTTTTTTCAGTTGCCATATAATTTAAAATTCAAATAACTATACTTTTTCTTGTGATCATGCAAATATAATATTTTATTCGTATCTATTTGAAAAAAATACAAAATTTATCATCTTTGCATTTAATTATATCTTATAAAAATACGTGAAAATTCAGAGAGAAAAATATAGTCTGCCCCAGGATAAGAAAATCATTTTTACATTAGGTATGTTTGATGGGGTTCACTTAGGGCACAGGTTTATTTTAAATTATTTAGACGAAATTGCAAAAAAAGAAGATGGAGAAACGGCAATCATGACCTTTAACCCTCATCCAAGGTTCGTATTACAACCAGATACCGATTTTCGTTTACTTACTACATTACAGGAAAAAATTAATTTATTAAGTGAATTGTCAATTCAACATTTATTTATACAGGAATTTTCTAAAGAATTCAGCAGGCTTTCATCCCTGGAATTTGTACGGGATATTTTAGTTGCTAAACTTAATATACATTCTTTGGTAGTAGGATATGATCATCAGTTTGGAAGAAATAGAGATGGTAATTTTGAGCAATTACAAACTTTTTCTGAAATGTTTGAATTTAAATTGTATCAGCTTCCTCCAATCAGTGAAAACGAAATGGTTATCAGTTCTACTAAAATAAGAAATAAAATTTTAGAAGGCGACATATCTACAGCTAATTCATGGCTGGGTTATAAATTTATTATGACGGGAAAAGTGGTGGAAGGTAATAAATTAGGTAGGCAATTAGGGTTTCCAACAGCTAATATAGATATAGACGCTCAAAAAATATGTCCTAAAAACGGGGTTTATTTTGTGAAAGTTTCTTTAAAGAATAAATTTTATCACGGAATGATGAATATTGGAATGAGACCGACTGTAAACGGATTGAAGAAACAAATTGAAGTTAATATATTAGATTTTGATCAGGATATTTACGGAGAACAGCTAGAAATTCATTTTTATGATAGAGAAAGAGATGAGCAAAAATTCTCATCAATCGAGGATTTGAAAAAGCAGCTTTACACCGACAGAGAAAATACGAGAGATTATTTTAGAGAAATCAGTTAATATAAAAAATATTTGTACAAAAATTTTTTGATATTACTAAAGAATATGTAATTATGATTAAAATTATAATGTATAAATAATATATTTCAATCTCAAAAAATCCTACATGAGTATTTTATTAGAGAGACTAAAAATTAATAGCTCATGTAGAAAATTTGTTTTAAATATAAAAATATTACCCTTAGTATACTAACTAAGACCAACAATAATAATAATTTAGTGTAACCAAGCCATTTGCTTCTAATTAATATTAAAAATAAAGCTTTATTTTATATTATAATTGAGGTTTTCCGTACTAATTTATTTTTTAATATGCCTAACTTTAAAGGTGTTGTTTAAGCTAATAAAATAAATTTATAGCTAGTAATTATTTTGTTGAATAATTAAAGATAAATTGTTTATTTATTTAGATTGCGACAGGGTTTTTTAATTTTCAGAAGAAATCTTTAAGCCTTCACGTTTGTTCATATCTTCCATCATTTTTTCCATATTCTCATCTGTCCATCGATCGTATTGTTCTTTGCTTAGAGTTTTAAAACTATTTACAGGTTCTTTTAATGATGTGTTGTTTTTGAGGATCTTTATTTCAGTTAGTTCAAATTTTTTATCAGGTAATAGTAACTCAACTATCAAGCCCGGTAATCCGGTATAATTTTCAGGGCCATCTAAAACCGGTATGGATTTATCAACACAAGCATGGACTGTTTGAACTTTATTCCACATATCCTTAATTTGGGTATGATAAAGAGAACATTTCATTTGGTTAATTTGTTTGCTCTGATTTAAATTTATCCAATTTAAGCTCGCTAAATCCTCTTTAATGTTTATACCCTCACCAAAAAAAGAAGTTTGAGTTATTTTTATATTTTGGTCGAAATTTTTAAATACGATTCTGGGTATTTCTGCTTTTGCAGGATTATTTTCAAGTTGTTCATAAACAGATTTGTTATCGGAAAAAATTAAAACTGAAAAATTTTCTAATTGTTTATT
This sequence comes from Apibacter sp. HY039, assembly GCF_004023655.1. Classification (NCBI taxonomy): domain Bacteria; kingdom Pseudomonadati; phylum Bacteroidota; class Flavobacteriia; order Flavobacteriales; family Weeksellaceae; genus Apibacter; species Apibacter sp. HY039. Next base: position 45,570 of record NZ_SAYM01000007.1, read on the forward strand.
TTTTTCCTGATCAGTAATATTTAATTGGGAAATTTTATAAACAGCTTTATACGTTTGACTAAAAATAAAACTACTGGTAAAAATTATTATGTTTAAAAAAAAATATTTCATTATCTGAAATCTTATTTAGTAGAATTAAAATTGTTTGAATTTTCTACTTTATTAATCTGTAATTCTACTAATAAAGGAACATTGGAACCTATTTTATTTTCGTCGCCATATAATCCGTATGCGGAAAAAGAAGGAATTAAAATTTCAGCTTTATCACCCTGACTCAATAAAAATAAAGCACTTTCAATACCCCTGATTTCTTTAAACTTACCCACTATACCTTCTTTTTTACCAATATCTGCAAAAGAATAAATAATTTCATTAGCAATGGTTTTTATTTCCGCAGTGTATGACACATAATCTTTGTTTTTAATCTTAGGAAGACTGTTGGTTTTAATATATCTAATCCATATTCCTGAAGAAGTAGGTATAAAGATTTGATTAAGAGAATCTTTTTGTTTTTCAATCCAATGTGTTAGAAATTTCCGTTCGCTTTCTTCCCTGGACTTTGAATATTCACGAGAATCTTTTAAATAGTCAGAAGTAGTCTGGCTTACCGGACGAAAAACTTCTTTTTTTTGACACCCGATTAAACAAAGCAGGACTAAAATTAAATTAAATGTTTGAAATATTTTCACTTTCTAAAATATCTTTAAATTTTATAATAGTTTCAGTTATTGACATATCACTTCTGCCACCGGCAGCATTAATATGACCACCGCCATTAAAGTATTTTCTTGCAAATTGGTTTACATCAAAATTTCCTTTAGACCGAAAAGAAATTTTAATAAAGTTATTCTGCATATCTTCCATGAAAAATGCTACAAATTTGATACCGATAATAGAAAGTCCGTAGTTAACAAAGCCTTCAGTATCTCCTTTTTGATATCCAAACGACTTTAGTTGTTCTCTTGTCAATGAAAGTATAGCCGTGTTTTGTTCAGGTAAAATTTCAATGGAGTCAAGAACAGTACCTAAAAGTTTAATTCTTTCCGGTGTATTGCTATCTAACACATTAGATGCTACTATATCAGGATAGACGCCTGCTTCAATAAGATTTGAAATTATCTTATGTGTTTCAGCAGTTGTATTCCTGAACCTGAAACTTCCTGTATCTGTTAGTATTCCGGTATATAGGCAGTACGCAATGTCTTCATTAATTAATGAAGTTTTACCCAGACTTTCGATAAACTTATAAATCATCTGGCAGGTTGCCGGCTGTGAGGTGTCGGAATAAACATAGTCAAACGGATCGGGTTCCTGATGATGATCTATCAATATCTTTACGGCCTTGGAAGAACGTAGTTTTTGATCGAGCTGATTAATTCTTGAAGCGGTGTTAAAGTCAAGACAAAAAATAATTTCTGCATTATTAAACGCAATTTCCGTGAACTTCGTTCTGTAATCTGCTATAACTATATTTTTAGCTTCAGGTAACCATTTTAGGAATTTAGGAAATTCATTGGGAACGATAATTGTTGATTCTATACCCAAAGCCTGTAAGAAATGATACAATCCCAGAGAGGAACCTATAGCATCTCCATCCGGATTCTGATGGGAAAGTATGAGTATATTTTTTTTTGTTGTCAGTAATTGTTTTATTTCAATTAACTCCTGGGATGAGAACATATAAAAAAGTTTTAGTAAAAATAGAAAAAATCACTCATTGAAGAGTGATTTTAATTTTGAATTATGAAAAAATTAGATTTTTAATAGTAATCAGAATTGGATGTTTCTCCTCCAAAATCCCATGTGAGTCCAAATCTGAGTGTATTATCTAACGCGTTATTAATTTTAGATGTGGTTATCAAATACGAAAAGTCAATTCCAAATGATTGATATTTAAGTCCTGCACCTAAAGTAACGTATTGTCTGGCTCCTCTATCCGGATTTTCATGAAAATATCCGGCTCTGAAAGCAAAAGCATTGTTGAAAACATATTCTCCGGAAACGCTATAAGTAATTTCTTTACCAGCATCTTTATTTCCAAAAGAGCTAAACATACCTGAGATAAAACTCTTATCAGGAACCTGATAAGTTGAGCTACCGTCTTCGTTTGTTATTTTTTCAGGCCCGGGAACCAATAATTTTGTAGCCTCAAGGGTTAATCCGACTTTATTTTCTTCATCAATAAAAAGATCATAACCTACCCCTAAACGTAAGTTCGTAGGTAAATAACTTGAATTTTGACTATTATCTGAGTAATCCAGTTTAGGACCCATGTTAAATATTCCCCATCCAGCTCTCCATCTGCCTTCAAAATCGTTGAATGAATCAGACTTTTCAGATTGAAAATATCCGGTAACATCTACAGCAAAAGTATTAGCAGCTTTTGTTTGCGCAGAAGAGTTATCCACGTTGTTAAATAAATCAGAGCGAATATATCTTGCAGTTACAGCCATAGAGTAAACATCGGCAAGTTTTAAACCATAGGATACGTCAATGGCAAATTCATTAGGTTTAGAAATTCCTTTTCCAACAATATCGTTACCCATCAATTCATTTAATTGAATTTCTCCCATATTAAAATAGTAGACACTGGCAGCTAGAGTACTTCTTTCTTCTTCACCTAAAAAAGTATAAAAAGTACCATTCAATAAGAAAACATCATTTGTCAGTTTATTCATATATGGAGTATAAGAAACTCCGACTCCGGAATAACTTGTGCCAAAAACATATTTAGAAGGGTTCCAGTACTGAGAAAAAGCATCGGGTGAAGTAGCAACCCCCTGATCACCTAAACCACCGGAACGTGCATCTGGAGAAATCCTCAAAAAAGGAGCTCCTGTTACAATAGCTTGATATCTATTCTGAGCATTATAAAAGACAGAGCTTAGTAATCCCAGAAATAAAAAATATTTTTTCATTTAAAAAAATTTGTATTAGTAATAGTTTATAATATAATTGAATAATGCAAAATTAAATTTTATTTCAAAATAACCAATTTTTCTACTTGAGAAACTGATCCTTTACACATGTCAGATGTTCCTTTGACTTTGACCCGATAAATATATACACCTTTACCTATTTTGTCGCCAAAATCATCTAAACCGTTCCATTCTAATCCATATTTATCAGTTCGATAACCTTCATGGAAAGGTTCTGATGTAACCGTTTGATTTATGGTTTTAACCAGTTTTCCGGAAACTGTAAAAATCTGAACCTGAACTTCCAGAATATCCGGGCAATTGTGTTCGAAATGGAAGAATGTTTTAGTTGTAAAAGGATTGGGCCAGTTCAATAATCTTTTTATGATTAAACCCTGTTCACCATTTTCCATTACTATAAAGTCTAACGACGCAGTTGAAGAATTATTGTTTATATCCCAAACTTTAAATTTAATTGTATGATTTCCTGGTTCTAAATCATATAATCTATACCACACTTTCCCCTTTTGAAAATCCTTTAAATCTGGATTCAGGCAGGGAGATATTTCTCCACCTGTATAAAATTCATTTAGTATTATTGTATTATTTACATTATTATCCAAAATCCCCGTTATATCGTGACCAACGCCTAGTCCCGTTGAATTTATTCCAGAGTCATCGGTTACACAAGCTAATAGATAAGGAGATCTGTCTGTAATTCCACCGTTGGCGAAATTAAGGTTGTTCATATGTAATCTTATTTTTGGACCTTCATTATCGTTAATTCCTTCAGGATTTATATCTCCTACTTTGATGTCATTTTTAAAATTAAATGCGTCAATCGAAGAATTATCCGCATATAAGATTAATTTGCCGTTTCCTACTTCGTAATTTATATCTTTTGGTATATAGAATTCAATTTTAAATATTCCGTTTTTAACTTGTGATCCTCCTCTATAAATGGCATTGATTTGTTCTTTATATTGCATTGGAGGATTTAAATAACTATAGTTAAAGTTATTCAGTGTCTTTTTGTCAACAGGTTTATCAAATAATGTAGTTTGTATATTTCCTGAAAATGATGTATCAATAGCACCGCTTTCATTAAGAACTTCTCCCTCGAGAGTAATAAAATCCAATGCTCTTAAAGTTCCGGAAAAAGAATCGGCTTCAATACCATTTATTTTTGTTAATTTAATTTCTCTCTTTGGTTTAGCAAGCGATTGTGCAGGATCTCCTAAAAAAGCTACTTTACGATTATCTCCATCAAGAACTTCTGCTTTTGAAAGTCTTAAAGCTTCAGCCATGGATATGTAATTTTTACCTGAATCGTCTTTGGATAAAATATTTTTCATAATTACCGGGTTCATATTGATACCGTAGTCAATATATATAGCCCGGTTTGTAGTAATTAAAGATCCGGCTCCTCCATTTTCTTTTAAATATAACATATCTCCTATAGAATTAATTCCGGGGTTATCCCAGACGGAAATATCGCAGGATACAGTAATAAACAACGGAAGTCTGGAATAATCATTTGTGAAATTTGATAAATTGAAAAGATCATCTTTAGCAAGAAGGCGATATTGAGAAATAGAAGAGGGGCCTCCATGTCCGAAATAGTTGATAATTAAGTTTCCGTTATTTAAGGCATTTTTAATAGCTTCGGTTACTTGTGGAAATCTAGCACCTCCGGAAGTATAATCAGCTGTAAAAGCATCAATATATAATTTTCTTAATGTAAATTCGGTATGTTCTGCTTCAAAAATATTTTTAGAAATACTATTTTCAATGGTCTCGTGAAAATTATAACTGGAACGGTCAATATCAACAATGAGAGAGGTTTTCAATCTCCAGTCTCCAAAAGGGGTTCCCTGAGGAGCATTTCCATTATCGTATTTAATCGCTTTATCAATACATAAAGTTGCTTCAGAAACGTTTTTGGCTATCATTCTTCCAATAGCAATATCCAGTTGATTGGCAGATAGGTTAGCATCTTCACCAACCATGATGGCTTCATTATCATCAAGAATACTTATAAAATCATCTGAAGCAAACGAGAATTCCAGATTTCGGCTATTGTAACTTTGATAAGTGGGAATCAGATTATAACCTGTTTTTGTTTTATTTTTGAAATCATAAGATGCTGAGCCTAATAAAAGTGCATATTTAAGCTTACCGTCATCTTTATTATATAAATAACGTAAAAAATCTCGTATTCCGGCTAAGTCCTGTCCTCCCGAACTAAATTCATTATATATCTGATTAACTGTTACTACATCAACCTGAAGATTGTTCCTCGTTTTATGGAAAGTTTTTAAACGATTGGCCTGAGTAATAAATTCCGGGACTGTTATTATGATGTAATCGGAATCTGATAGGGAATGAAGTGCCTGATTAGGCATTCTTCCTACAGTTTCAGGAGTGTAGGCATGATCCGGATTGAATGCGATAAATTCGTTTTTAAAAGTAGCAGAGGAAAATTGATAAGAATACTTGTTTCCTTCTTGCGATTTTTCGAGTTTTCTGGCATTTACATAATCAGAAACATCCCATACTTCAAAAGTATTTCCGGAACTGAAATTAAAACCATAGATATTTCCGTTTTCAATATTGTCAAGAGTTCTGAAATTCATCTGGCTGCCGTTGAACTGTAATTTTTGTTTATAAATAACTTCAAAGTAATCAGGATACAACTGAGCGGAAGGATTTAAAGAATTATCAAAATTGAGTGTGAACTTTAAAAGATTATTAGTGGGTTCTAACGTTTGACTTACATTTCTTAAGGAAAAGTCCAATTCATTACTGGCAGGAGTTAAGGTAGTTGAATAAACCTGAGAATCATTATACAAAATATTCACCTTGCCATTTGTGCCATTTCTGGATACCCAGTAAAATCTCCAATTGATTGTACTTTGAGCTAATGCATGCACAGGAAAATTCAGTTCCAGATTATTGCGTACTCCTAAATTTTCGCCCAGCCACATTTTGCCGACTTCATTTAGGTTTAGAGCATCTTCTTCATAAAATTGATAATCGTCATATTCTGTATATTGTGTGGAATTAGGAGTTTGATAAGAAGTTGATGAGATTCTTTTCCCCTGGGTCTGATTAATATTTATGAAATAATATGCATAATCTTCATATATATTTTTTTTATGCTTTATATTCTTTCCATTAGAACGATCCCAATAGTCAGGTCCTTGCGCATAAAAAAGAATATAATCATCATTGTTAAATACTCCGTCTTCTTCTCCAGCTACAAAAATGGCGTTTTCCTGGATGTTATCATATCTGAAGCTTGAAGTGGGTTCCGGAAGCATTTTACCACCATTCCCGAAAATTCTGATTGTTTTAGGATTTACGGAATTTACATTTATACCCAACGATTGTAAAAAATTCCGGTTAATTTTAAAAATTCCGGTTTTGTTTACTTTAATTTTAAACCAATCACCATTTTCAAAAATACTCTCAGTGCTCCCTGTTATTTTATAGTTAGTGCTTGATGTTGATAGACGTGTTGCTTTAGAGATAGTAAAGCTTTTTAACTGATAAATGGTATTCCCTGTTTTTTTAAATGTTCTAATAGATACCGAAAGTACTCGTTTTGAACGTGCTGAATTAAAGCCTGCTGCAAACTCATCATTATTAGGGAGCGAAGATATAGGCATATCCCCCAATTCAGAAAGGTTCACAGGAACCCATTGCAAATCAGTAAGAGTAATTTCACCAACATAATTTGTAGATTCAGAATAATTTAAAGTGGGTATTCCTCCCTCTAAGGAATAGTGATGATTGGAAAAGTAGGGGAACTTGCTTGATTTATTTTCTGTATCGTACGCCTCTTTAAGTCCTTCCCATTGTAAATAAATGGTTTGCGCTTTTAAAAACATACTGCAAAAAAACACTAGAATAAATATGGAGAGAAAATGTTTGTATTTTTTCATAAGAATTATTCAAATAAACGGAAAAATAATAAAAAAATTTTAATACCTGATACAATATTTTTCTTTTTGTTTGCGTTTAAGGCTACATAATAATCTATATTAGAACATAAAAATTTTTAATTTCACAATAATATATTATTTTTGCATGTTTAAAATAATGAAAATAAATACAATGAAAATAGGGAAATTCATTTTATTATTAGCAATTGTATCTTCCGTTTCTCTTACTATGGTAAGTTGTGGAGGCGGTGGAGGAAGGACCAAGCCGGGTGGTGGTACCAAAAATAGTACAAGTCTAACCGGATGGAAAGCTAATGATAGAAACGGTTGGTTTTTCAGCAACAAAAAGAAGAATGAAAAAGGATGGACAGGAATGGTTTTTGTTGAAGGAGGAACTTTCACTATGGGACTTGTTAAAGATGACGTAATGCACGATTGGAATAATACTCCTACACGTATGCAGGTACGATCCTTTTTTATAGGCGAAACGGAGATTACTAATTATGAATACCGAATGTATGTTACCTGGTTGAAATATGTATATTCTCCAACCGAGCAGAATTATAAAGATATATACTTTGGAGCACTTCCAGATACATTGGTCTGGAAAAACAAGTTGTCAAGAAATGATGTGTATTCGGAAGATTATTTCAGAGCACCTCAGTTTGATAATTATCCTGTTGTAGGAGTTAGCTGGCTACAGGCACAAAGATACTGTGACTGGCTTACCGACCGTGCAAACGAAAGAGAACTGATGAATAAGGGTATTATTTCCAAAGATTTCTATAATGATGCTTCCAACAACGTCGGATCTAATTCATTTAATGTAGAAAAATATAAATATAATGACCCAGGTTTAGAAGGAATTATTAATGAAGATAAAGTTGCTAAACAAAACGGTATTACAAGTAAAAATGAACGGGTAATTGCTGTAAATAAAAGTGCACAGGGTAATTTAGTTCAAAAGTTCAGACTACCTACCGAAGCTGAATGGGAATATGCTGCGCTTGCAGAAGCTGACAACCGACAGTACAATTTGGTTGAAGGTAAAGATGTTATGATTAACAAAATGCGTGGTAAAAAAGGAAGAAACAGAGGTCAGTTCCTAGATAATTTCAAATACGGACAAGGAGACTATTCCGGTATTGGTGGTTGGGGTAATGATGGAAATGCGATTACTTCAGATGTAAGGGCTTATCCTTCAAATCCTTTCGGAATCTACGGAATGTACGGGAATGTCGCTGAGTGGACACAGGATGTATACAGACCTCTTATTGATACAGATTACAATGATTTTAACTATTATAGAGGAAATGTTTATCAGCAATTTATAAACGAAGAAGGTAGTGCCGGAAGATTTAAAAAGGTAGAAGATGATAATATTCAATACGATACCTTATCTGATGGAAGAAGAATATATAAAAGTTTATCCGGTAAATTTGAAACGGAGGTTGTTGATGACTCAAGAAATTTCAGAGACGGAGATTTACAATCATCTTTAGAAGCAGGAGATGGAAGAGTAGATTCAACAGGTTCATACAATTTTTATAACTCTCCTATAAGAAACTGGACAGTAGATAAAAAAGGAAGAGTTGTACTTGAAAAAGACTCTAAAATGAGAACATCGCAAATCAGCAATGATTTAAGAGTTATTAAAGGAGGTTCTTGGAATGACACTGCATATTGGTTAGATCCGGGACAAAGAAGATATATGTTGGAAAATGAATCAGCTGTATGGGTAGGATTCAGAGTAGCTCAGGATCATAAAGGTAAAGAATCATCTTCATCTAAGACGAAAAGAGGAACCAATAATAAAATTCCTAAATAAATAAATTTTAAATAAAATTATAAATAAAAAGGCTATCCTGACAGATAGCCTTTTTTAGTAAGGACTCTGACATGTTCAAATCTGGAGATAAAGTTAAGGTGGTAGACGAAGAAGGTGTATTTGTTATTAAGCAATTACACAAAGGAACAGCTGTCCTGGAAGATCAGTATGGATTTGAAACGGAATATAGTTTGAGTAAAATATTGCCTTATATATCAGTAGATGAAACAGTAATAGATGTTGAAATTCGTTTAGCTAAAAATAAAACGGATAAAGCTAAAAATAAATTAGTCAACAGTAAAGAAGAATGTAGAGAAATAGATCTACATATTGGTCATTTAATGGATTCTATAAAAAATGTTCAACCTCATCAAATGCTTCAAAAACAACTAAATACTGCAAAATATGAAATTGATAGAGCAAGAAAAGATCAGCTCAAAAAATTAATTCTTATTCATGGAAAGGGAAAAGGAGTTTTAAAAGAAGAAATTTATAAAATGCTTAAAACTATGGATAGAATTGAATTTTTTGAAGCAGATATTATGAAGTATCGTTTTGGAGCCGTTGAAATCAGATTTTATTAATCAGAATAATTATAAAAATGAAAAAGATTTTATTTTTTCTGTTTGTACCTATATTATGCTTTGCACAGAAGGATTATAGTTCTATACAGGCAAGTTTAGATACTATTTCCAATAGTTTAGGTGTAAATCAGAAAATCATTTTTATTAATAATACAGGTACTATTTTAAATTCAATATACCTTCATGCAGTAGCTAATTCATATTCCGGAAATAACACAGTTTTAGGAAAAAGAAAACTGGAAGACAGAAATAAATCACTGTATTTTTCTAAATTTAAGGACAGAGGAAAAATAAACGATTTACAAATAAATTTTGCAGAAAAACCAGCCCCTTTTATTCTTCGTGATTTGGAATTTTACGAAATATACCTTTTGGAGCCTTTGTTACCTAATGATTCTGTACAATTAGATCTAAAATATACAATTAAAATTCCAAGTGATAAAATATCAGGATATGGATATTCTCCAGAAAATAATTATTTATTAAAATATTTTTTTCTCCAACCTTTGGATTTTGTTAAAGGTAAACCTCTCTTAGAAGCATATACTGACACTGAGTTTAATCCTTACAGAAATACAAAATATGAAGTTTCTATTTTATTTCCCGAGGGATTCACTATAAACTCTGACTTAATTAAGATATCAGATAATCACTTAGCTGGAGAAAATAATACGGCTATTACCCTATTCATTTCCAAAATACCTCCGGTTTCATTCAACTTTGAGATTAAGGGGAAAAAAACTGAAGTTGTTCTAGGGTATAAAGTAGAGGAAAAATTATATTCAATATATAAAAAGAATATAGAAAGAGAACTTAATTTTTTAAATGACAAACTGGGAGAATTACCTTCAAAAATATTCATATCTTCAAAAGTTAAAAAAAATCAAAATTTTATAGGAATCGATGATGTTGATTTATTTGGAATAAAAGAATGGGCTTTGTTTTCGGATGAAATTAAAAGTGATTTAAAATTGTTTCAGCAAATAGCTTACGAAGTAATAAATTCTAAAATAAATGTAGATAAAAATTTAAATCATTGGATACCTAATGGGCTACTTACCTATTATCAACTTCAATATTTAAAAACATATTATAATGACACTAAATTATTAGGAGATTTACCTGATAAGTTTAAAATATTTAGCATAAAACCATTAAAATATTTTTTTATTTCTAAAGTACCATTAACTGACAGGTATAAGTTAGGTTATCGATACATAGCTACTCAAAATTATGATCAGCCTATCAATGAAAAATACCTTGAACTTAGTAACATAAATCAGTTTATCATTAGTGGCTTTAAGACAGGGCTAAGTTTTAATTTTTTATCTGAGTATTTAAATGATGATAATTTTCAAAGTTCAGTAAGACAATTAATAGATGAAAAAATCGGACAAAAGTGGCAACCTGAAGATTTAAGGAATACGTTAGAAAAGAATTCAGGAGTAGATTTAAACTGGTTTTTTCAAAATTATATTAATACAAATGACAGGATAAATTTCAAAATCTTAAAATTTCATTCCAAGAATGAAGATAGTATTGATATAAAAATTAAAAATAAAACAGCATTGCCTGTGCCTATTTTAATTAGTGGAGAAAAAAAAGGAGAAGTTGTGAATCAGAAATGGATTTTTTCTACCCAAAAAGATTCATTATATACTTTTCCTAAAGGAAATTACAATCAGTTATCTATAAACAGGAACTATTTATTCCCCGAAATTAATGACAATGATAATATTTTGAATACGGAAGGAGTTTTCAAAAACCGAAAACGGATACAAATGAAATTCTATGCTGATGTTGATAACCCTAATTATAATCAAATATTTTACGAGCCGAAACTTAAATGGAATGATTATGACAAATTTATAATTGGATTACGTTTTTACAATCGCTCTCCTTTTTCCAGACCTTTTGAGTATTCAATTGCTCCTACCTATTCAACAGGAACCAATAGCTTAACAGGGAGCGCTGTATTTAATTATAATTATGACATGGAAAAAGGTTTGTTCCGTAGAATTGCACTAAGTTCGGGATATAATTATTATCATTACGATAAAAATTTATCATATAAAAAATATTCTGCAGGTTTAGGACTGATATTTAAAAAAAGGCCCCGTTCTGAAATTAATCAGGTAATAGGTTTATCTTTTAATAGTGTTGATAGAGAAAGAAATCCCAATAAATTTACAAATTCTAACGATTATTCACAATATAATTTACTAGATATTTCGTATACTTATTCAGATAAAAAAGTAATAAATGAATGGTCTGGTAAATTAGATTTTCAACATTCGAATTTATTTAATAAAGTTAGTTCAGAGATTTATTACCGTCATGAATATGCACCCAATAAAAAAATAACTCTAAGATTTTTCGGAGGATATTTTTTAAATAACAAATCCAATTCAACTTATTTTGATTTTGGTATTGACCATATAACAGATTATAGTTTTAATTATGTTGACTATTTGGGAAGGTCAGCTACCAATGGTTTGTTATATCAGCAATATATTATGGCTGAAGGAGGATTTAAATCAATGGTCGATAAATCTGCCAGTAAATGGATAACAGCTATAAACGGTGAAATACATCTATGGAAACCTTTTGATTTATATGCTGATGTAGGTGTATATCAAGGGATGGGAAAATCCAATCGTTTTATATATGATACAGGTGTTAAATTAAAAATTATACCTGATTTTCTTGAGTTATATTTCCCAATACAATCAACATTAGGATTTGAACCTGGTAAAGATAAATATTTATCTCATATCAGATTTACATTTAACCTTAACTTACAGGCAGCTATAAGCCATTTTAGAAGAGGTTGGTATTAAGAAGTAACCGTTGATTTTTCGTATATATCTACTAAAACAGCTATTAATTCATCAATTTCTTCTTTCGTGTTGTAATGACTGAAAGAAATTCTTAATGTGGTTGTATCCTTTAAGTCTTCCAAAGAATATAACTGAAGCATAGTATTGGACGGTTTGGCTGCTCCTGAGGCACAGGCACTGCCTTGAGAGACCGCTATACCTTTCATGTCAAGTTGAAATCCGACCATAGTATTCGGAAATGGTAATAAAACACTAATTAAAGTATATATGCTTTTGTCCATGACATTGCTGTAACCGTTGAATTTAACACCGGGTATTTTTTTTGATAGGGACTCCAGAGTATATACTTTTAGATCTTCAATAATTTTTCTTCTCTCATCAAGTTCATTAAGTGCTAGTTCTAAAGATTTTCCAAGACCGATAATACCATAGATATTCTCTGTTCCTGCACGCATATTTCTTTCCTGAGCACCACCTGTAGTTATTCCCTTTAAATGAGAGGCTTTTCTTATAAAAGCAAAACCAGCACCTTTAGGACCGTGAAATTTATGCGCACTGCAAGAGGCAAAATCGATAGGTATTTCAGAAAAATTTAACGGATAATGTCCAACAGTTTGTACAGTATCAGAATGAAATAAAGCATTGTTATTTTTGCATAAAACAGCTACTTCTTTTAAGTCAATTAAATTACCTACTTCATTATTTGCATGCATTATGGAAACTAAAGTCGGTACAGAGTCTTGTAAAAGTTCTTCCAAAAAGTCTAAATCTAAATCACCTTGAGCATTTTTTACAGGAATAAATAGTATTTCCAATTCCGGGTGTTTTTCTTTAATATCACGAACTGTTTCTGTAACACACTTGTGTTCTAGAGGAGAAGTTATGATTCTTTTAATACCCAAATTTTCAACACATGAACGTATAATAAGATTATTGGATTCTGTTCCGCAGGATGTAAAAATAATTTCACCTGAAGATACTCCTAAACTTCTGGCTATAAATTTTCGTACTGATTCAATTTTGGATTTACCTTCCTGCCCAAAGCTGTGAATGGATGATGGGTTTCCAAAATCATCTTTGAGAGATTCTGTCATAGCATCAATTACACGATGATCTATAATAGTTGAGGCGGCACTATCCAAATATATCTTTTTCATCTGATTAAGTCTTATTACTGTTTTAAAATAAGCAACTCAGTGCTTAGTGTTTTATTAATTTCTATGACCATATAAGGAAGGGCAATGGCCATAGTACTTATAGTAGGTCCATTAAAACTTTTAGAATGCAAAGTTACTACAATTTTACCCTCTTTAGGTTCTACTTTTTTAAGTTGAAAATCTAGTCCTCCGCTATTCTGCTTACCGAAGGTGATAAAAATATAACTTTTATCAGGATTAAATTCAGGATATTCAATAGGGTATTGATTTTGTTTTAATCGCGTAAATAGAGCGTCATATTTGCTTTTATCACTGATTACAGTTTCTGAATATTCAGAAATATCTCCATAATCTCCGGAATCAATTATTGTGTATTCAAATTTAGGTTCCGAGTTCATATTATTGGATTTACAGTTACTTACAAAAATAACGGTAAAAAAAGTTAAAAATAAAAAAACTACCTTTTTCATTGTAAAGATTTCCACATCACAAAGATAAAAAATATCTTTAAATGAATGTGGAAATCTAAATAATGGTATAACTGTTTTAAAAATGTAACTTTTATTAAAAGTCTTTATTATCAATTAAAAAGTAAATGATTGATTTAATTTATTTTTAATTATAAGTTTATAAAAGCGTTTATCTGCAGGATCTTTTTTATTGACAGCTCTGACAATCTCTATTTTTTGTTCCTGCGGGTCAATATAATCAGAAACTTTTACAGGTTTTAGATCTTCAATGATTGCAGGATCATTAATCCATGCCTGTAATTCTTTTGGAGCAATTAGAAGAGTCATAGCCCATCCATTATCAGTTGTCTGTACATCCTTAATTTCTAATATTTCATAACTACCAACAAAAAACATACTGGATGTCTTTTCATCATGTAGACGTTTTCCTGCTTTGGAAAGGTAGTATATAGTATCATTTTTTTCCATAATACCCATTTTGATTAAAGCATCAAACATTTTTTTATTTTTCTTGATGCTAAAAATACTGTCTTTCACAGAAACGGGAAATTTTTTAAAAATATCACTACTTACAAATGCCTTTTTTTGGAGTTCATCTTTCAATATAATAGTAAGATCTTTTTTATCAGGAGCTTTTGAGCAGCTGGATAAAGTTAGAACAGACAGAATAATAGTAAATATAAGTATGGTTAATTTTTTCATTTTTTTTAATTTAAATTTTCAGTAATTATTTTACCGTCTAAGACATCATGAGCCCGTTCCAGATCAATTTCTTTTTCCCACTTGGCAACTACAATAGTGGCAGCGGAATTTCCAATTAGATTAGTGATAGCTCTGGCTTCACTCATAAATCGGTCAATTCCAAAAATAAGAGCAACAGCCTCAACAGGAACATGGCCTACTACCGGAAGGGTTGCAGCTAATGTAATAAAGCCTCCTCCGGTAACAGCAGCAGCACCTTTAGATGTTAACAACAGGACAAGTAACAAGGTAATTTCCTGTTCTATGCCTAAATGCATATCCAGAGCCTGAGAAATAAATACAGCTGCCATAGTCAAATAAATACAGGTTCCATCAAGATTAAAAGAATATCCGGTAGGAATTACTAAGCCAACAACTGATTTGGAACATCCCATATTTTCAAGCTTTTTCATAACCCCGGGCAGAGCAGATTCAGAAGAAGAAGTACCTAATACTATCAATAATTCTTCTTTGATATATTTTAAAAGTTTAAATATGCTGAATTTATTATAATATAAGACTCCGCCGATAACTAAAAATATAAAAATTATACAGGTTGCATAAAAGCTGACCATTAGCATGCCGAGATTCACCAGAGAACTTAATCCATATCTGCCAATAGTATATCCCATAGCTCCCATGGCACCTAAAGGAGCTAAATACATTATGATTTTAATAATAGTAAATAATCCATCAAGAAAAGACTGCATAACATTCAAAACGGGCTGAGATGCCTTAGGACCAATTTTAGTAAGGGCAATTCCAAATAATACAGCAAATACCAAAACCTGTAACAGATTATTGGAGGCTATGGAAGCGATAACATTTTCCGGTATCATGTCGAGCAAAAAATTAATGGTACTATTATCCTCACTTTTACTTTGCTCAATGTATTTACCAACGGAAGAAGAGTCAAGTGAGGCAGCATTTACATGCATTCCGTCTCCGGGCTTAAGAATGTTTACAAAAACAAGACCTATAATTAGGGCTATAGTGGTTAATACTTCAAAGTAAATAATAGCAGTTGCACCAACTTTGCCCACTTTCTTGATATCTTCCATTCCTGCAATACCTAAAACTATAGTACAGAAAATTAAAGGACCGACTACCATTTTAATTAGTTTGATAAATCCTTGTGCTAAAGGATTTAATTTTTCAGCAAGTCCAGGTATATGGGCATTTACATCGTTAATAGGATCAATCTGAACAGTATAGCTGGGATAATAATACCCTAATACTATACCAATGATAATAGCAACGATTACCTGGACATAGAGGCTTTTAAATATTTTCATTCCTGTGTTATTTTATTTCGTTGGAATGTATAAATTTTTAGGATACTTTAATTAAAATTTATTACATTTTAATTAAAAAAAACTTCATTGTTTTTTAAATTATTGATTTATAGTTTATTATTTATAGCTATGATTAGGCTATGAAAGAATATTTTTTGTTATTAGCTATAAAAATGCAATCAATTTTCAACCATATTACCATTAAAATAAGTAAGCTAAAGTAGAATAAAGGTCAAAAATGAAAAAAATAATGTAAATTTATAAGTTGATAAAATCATTTAATAATTTTGATTATAAATAATTAACCATGAAACTTACTATATTGGGATTTAATTCAGCAATTCCGACTGTTCGTTCGCATCCCACATCGCAATTATTAGTTACCCGTAACCGACATTTTTTAATTGATTGTGGAGAAGGAACTCAAGTCCAGTTAAGGAAAGCTCAAGCTAAGTTTTCAAAAATAGACCATATTTTCATATCCCATCTTCATGGAGATCATGTATTTGGACTCATAGGACTTATTTCATCTTTTAATTTACTTGGAAGAAAAAAAGCGATGAATATTTATGGTCCTAAAGGAATTAAAGAATTAATTGAAACGCAGTTAAGATTAACCGAAAGCCATAAGAGCTATTCTTTAAATTTTATAGAATTAACTTCAACAGAAAGTGAATTGATATATGAGGATGAGAAGGTCATGATTTATACCATACCTTTATATCACAGAATTTATACTAATGGATTTTTATTCAAAGAAAAAACTCGTTTGAGAAGACTTAACATGGAAGTTATAGAACAGTATCCGGAAATTCAAATTTGTGATTATCAAAACCTGAAGATGGGTAAAGATTTTGTTTCTGAAGAAGGAAAAGTAATTAAAAACGAAAATTTGACATTACCTCCAAAGCATTCGTACAGTTATGCTTATTGTTCAGATACTATGTTTAATATGAACGTTGTTCCAATAATTGAAGGAACAGATGTTCTGTATCATGAATCTACTTTTTTAGGAGATTTGGAAGATTTAGCATATAAAACTGGTCATAGCACCTCTTTACAGGCGGCTACAATAGCTAAAAATGCTCATGTTAAAAATTTGATTTTAGGTCATTTCTCAAACAGATATACTGAACTTTCCGTTTTTAGAGATGAAGCTTGCTCTGTTTTTCCAAATACATGGTTGCCTGAAGAACTGAAAACATTTGATTTTAAAGATATATGTAACATATTAGAATAATGCAAAAAAGTTTATTGTAGATAGTATATAAATAAAAATTCAGGAATATGAATTTTATATCTCCCTGAATTTTTATTAGTTATATGTGTATAATCAAAATTATGATGTTTTAGTTGGAATTTGATTTTTTAGTTTTGTATTTCCTGTAAAAAAAATAACCGGAAAGAAGTAGAAGCCATAAAGGCCATAAACTGCATAAAAATGTCACCATTTTTTCAAACATATAACTACCCCTGAGAAAAGAGGTTTTTAATTGATATCCGAAGTTTGAATCTGAATTAGTCTTATAATTTTTAGTGTTTGGGATAAGAGTATTTTTTATACTTTCTTTTTCTTGCAAAGTTATAATTACTGTAGCAAATTTTATTTTGTCATTTAATAATTCTTTTTTAATATCTTGATACTTTGATGCTTTGTTAGAAGTTGTTTTATTGTTAGTTAAATCGTCTATGCTAGAGACAGAATCTATGTTTTGATCATTTAATAACTTATTATTAATCGAAACATCAAATATCTCGAGATTACGGGAGGTTATAAAACCAATTTCTTGATTTAAAGTGAGAAGAAAAGAGTTCAGATTCTTTTGAGGTACTCTTATTTCCATATAACTTACTACAGAATATACTTTGGTTTCTCGGGTACTATCTTTTGATATTGGAGTTATACTTTCTGAAATAATATCTGATTTTAGCTCACTTTTACCCACATATCCCTCTAGAGCAATTACATTTTTTTCGATAGCTAATGTTGATTTTAAAGCATCTTTTACTTCAATTATTATATTGGATTCGTGAATAAATTTTTTATCCGGATCTTTTACGCCTGTAGTTGAAGAGATGCTATCAAATGCTATAATCTCATTTTCGACAATTCGTTGTTTCTTCTCTTGTTTACTACATCGTATAAATAGGATAGAACTCAATAAGATTACTACTAAAAAAGAAATTGTTTTCATAATGTTTACTTTTTATTTATGCCAAAGATAAAGGAGACGTAGAGGTAAATATTTTTCAAATAAGGATAAAATAGTTGTAGTTTTATTTACAAAATACAGTTACTGAAAATCAGTAATTTAAAACTCTTTTGTAAAATAAAAAGTTGGAAATCTATATATTTTTTTAGCATAAAGAATACAATTTTTGAATTTTTACAAGAAATGTATAGTAATTTAAAAGTAATTAACAATCTACTAATTTATAAAATGAACAAAGTCATCAAATTTTTGATGACTTTGTTTGAGTATAACTATGTCAGCTGATTTTTGATTTTACTTGGTAAAAACATGTTTGACAAAATCAAGAGCCCCTTTGGCATCTTTATCCAAAGAATTTTCACTTACATCATCAACAAGATTTCTCCATACTTTAATTTCTGAACCAATAGTGCCACCCGGCATTACGAAAGGCTCCATGACAACAGAACCGCTAAAATCAATATCCCTTAGTGCACTGCCGATTTCATACCAGGGCAGACTTCCTTTTCCTGGAACTTTTCGGTTTTGTTCACCGATATGTAAATGAGATAATTTATTTCCAGCCATACGTATGGCATCACCAATGTTGTCCTCTTCAATATTCATATGGAATGTATCCAGCATAATTTTTACATTGGGACTATTTACCTGCTCTACAAATTCCAAAGCCTCTGCACAAGTATTAAGAAGATATCCTTCAAAACGATTTAGAACTTCCATGCCTAAAATTACATTATTATCGGCGGCAATAGATGCAATTTCTTTGACTTCTGAAACCGATCTTTTCCAGTCCCCGGGCTTATCAATAGGGTTTGAATAATCTACCGGCCAATATGAATATAAACCTCCACCTAAGTGCTTTACATCTAATTTATTGAGTTTAATTAATGTATTTTTGAAAAACTCTTTTGCATTTGCAACTATGGAAGGATTTGAAGAACTAAGGTTTTGTTCTTTTGTAGGGCCGTATCCGGCTGTTAAAATAATTCCTTTGTCTTTTGCATAATCTCTTAACTCGTAAAGTTCATTATCAGTGGTATATTGACTACCAAAAGCCGCGCAGGATATTTCCAGTACGTCAAATCCCATAGCTGAAACTTTATCTATATAATATTTATAATCTGCTTTCCATTCTTTAGTCCAGTACGCAAAATAGATACCGTAAGTCATTGAGTTTGTTTTCATGATTTTAATTTTTTAAGTTTTAATATCTAAGTTTAGAAATTCAATTTTTAATTAACTGCTTTTTTTTCTTCGGACGTTTCTTTTTCCATGGCTTTAAAATACCATAGGAATAAAAAGGAATATAGAATTAAAGCTCCTGCAATCATAATAAGTGATAAATATGTAGGTTGTGCAGCCGTTCGACCAATCCATAGAGCTATTAATTTTTCAATAGGGATAGCTTCAATAGAAGTGAATAAAGAATTATCTGGCAGTCCGGATGGATAGGTTCCTAAAGAGAGAGAGGTCTGTGTAGTGAATTCAGCAATTTCTGTAGCGGCCCATAAATACAAAGGAATAGAAATTATACCAATCAGAGTCATTCTAATAATTTTCCCTTGTGTAATAAGTAATAAAGATGGAACCAGGCAGGTCATAATGATTCCCCCCAGAGGTAGTGTCTGGTTACCTCGCAAAAATAAAGCAATAACAATTAAAAAAGGAGCTAAAATATTAGCTGTGGCCCATATTTCAGCACGGGTTCCTACAATGGCCCAATCAATACCAATATATAATTTTCTTCCTCCGAACTTTTGTGTCATTGTACGAGTAACACCTTGCGAAAGAGGCTCAATAGCAGGTCCGAACCAGCTGCCTACAATACCGAATAATTCTATGCAAACCCCACCGATAAAAGACAAAGCTAACATTTCTTGTAAAGAAGAGTTACTAAGTAAGCCAACGAAGATACCAAGATAAGTACCTATAGCAAATTTACTTCCCCAAAAACCTATCTTTTGATTTAGAGTATCTGCATTAAAATCAAGTTTATCAATAGATGGTAAAAGTCTATCAATTATTTTGTTAAAGATTAAAACGATAGGGTTAAATAAAAATGCCGGATGAGCAGTAGTAGTGATGTTTTTGGAATCGTAATTCAATACTGAATTGAGTCTGGGCTTCATAACATCGGCATTTTTTAGCATGAGTACATAAATGAACGCAACAAATAGTATAGAAATAAAAATATAACCCGAATAAAAGTCAATAATAAGTCCCAAAATGGATAAATGCCAGATATTAAATAAATCAACATTCAATGTATTGGTTTTTTTTAATAGAATCATGACCAAATTAACAATCAGGCAGACAAAAACAAATAACAATGTATATACTGAACTCCAGGTAATAAGTGCTAAAACAGCCCACCCCAAATCATTGATAACAAGGCTGGAACCTGTTCGTTCCACAAACAAATTTAAAGCAGGGCCAAATTGACTGGTTAAAAGTGATATAATAGCTCCCATACCCGTCAAAGCAATAGCCATTCTTAAGCCCCCTTCTAAAGATTTGGATAAATTTACTTTCATTACTAAAGACAGAAGAGTAATAATAAAAAACATCATGGCAGATGCACCAAGTCCTATAAAAAAAACAAAACTCCGGTTTATATAATCAATAAAAAGTTCCATAGATATAAAGGTTTTAAATTTTATTTATACAAAAAATAATTTTTCACTAATCCGTATCTGAATATGAGACTTATTGGTCAAAAGCAGTTATTAGTCATATTTGGAATTTTCAGAAAGAGTACTCATAAATTCATAATCACTAATTTTTATTATACCTGATTTTATACCTGCATGTATAGCAGCACCAACCGCTGCTTCTTCATTATAGGAGGTGAGGAGCAAAGGATATTCAAATACAGTTTCAATAATTTTACAATACAGTTCATTTTTTTTAAGGCCGTTACCACTCCCACATATATAGTTTATTTCATTTTTAAGTTCAGGAAAAAATCCTGTTTTATAATATAAAGCCATACCTTCCAAAAAACCATAAATTAAATGTGGAGCATCAAAATTGTTAGAACGTAAATTTGAAATAGAGGCTCCTATATCTGGATTTTTACGTTGACCTTCTAAAAAAGGAGATACTTGTACCGGATAAGATGAATTGATAACAGATGTTCCAGCCTTCATCATGTTGTTCCAGATAGATAAATCATCAAAATTTTCAATACCCAATAAAGTATAGCCAACATTTTTAAAAAAATTAAAAAGAGATTTATAAACGTTTCCACCATTCACAAAACTGGTGGCTAGCAGATAAAATTTTTCACTGTAAGGTCTTAGCTGGGTTTCCAGGCCATCAATATATTTTTTATAAAGTACATGATCTTTTTTTTCTACTAAAAATGAAAGTTGGGCACCGGTTCCCACATTCAGCAGAACTGTTTTATTCTTATCGATTATGCTGCCAGAAAAACTGGCTTGATTATCTCCTATCGGACAAACTACCGGAGCTGAATTCATATATCCAATAATTGATTCGGTTTCTTCTATAATTGGAAAACTTAAATTTTCTAAACCTGCTTTTTCAATTAATATCTTATTCCATTCGTTTGTTTCAATATTAAATAAACCAATACTATGAGCCATACTAGGTGACATTCGTACACTCTTTTTATTGCCGGTTAATTTTTTAGCGAAATAATCCGGAAGCGTGCAAAAACTTTCAATATCAACACGGTGTTCATATTTTAGCCATTTAAATAAGGTAACTATTCCATATCCGCAAACTAAAGTATTATCACCGGTAAGAAATCGTATTCTCTCAAGTATATTTTGATTATTTACAGTAACTTTTTCACAAGACTTATCTTGCCAGGTGACCAAATTTGTAACAGCATTACCATTACTATCCAGTCCGATTATACCGTGCATTTGTCCGGTAAAGCCAAAAGCAACAATTTTATATTCAGGTTTGGATTGTATGATATCAATAACTTTATCAAACCAAAAAGCAATTTTTTCAAGTGATTGTTCTTTAATTGAAGAATCTTCATACTTAATATATGCATCTGTATTGTAGTTATATACTTTTTCAATTTTAACAGAAACTACATTAAGAAGAACAATAGAGAGAGAAGTTGTTCCAAAATCTATACCTAAGATACATTCTTTTTGATTCATGAGATAAGGTATTATATTTAAATTGATGTTTACATGATCCTCTTGTATTTTTACATAATAAAGATGTATGTAAATCAAATGTAATATTATTTTTATCTTAAATCAATATTTTTTTCTATGTATTTTTCATTTATTACTCTATATGAATATTTTTATTCTTTAATGATAAAAAATAAAATATTTTTCGGTTAATATAATAATGTATTTGTATATTAATAGGTTTAAATTATTGTTTACCGGATAGAAATATCTTTTACATCTTCAGATGCAAAGTGTAGGTTGTTTAAGAAATCTAAATAAAAATTATGGTGTTATGGTATCTTTTTTAATAAATATACTCGAATTTCGTATGATCAATTCTCCGGATAAAGAAACAGTAACAGGAGGGCAATTTTTATTTTTCAATCGTCTCATCATTAGTTCAATACTGACGTTAGCTATATCTTCACTGGGTTGAGAGTAAGTAGTCAAAGGATATTTAAGCTGACTGGAATATTTCATATCATCAAATCCGCAAATTACAAGATCTTTAGTGATAACTAAATGTAATTGTTCAAGACTAGACATTAGAGCGGCAGCAGTAACATCGTTTGCGCAGATTACTCCTGTTTTTCCATTTGTAATTTTAATTTGTTCAATAATTTTTAAATCAAAAGGATTTGCACAAAGAATCTGTTCTTCACAAAAAAATATTTTATGATCAGATAAAGCTTTTTGAACACCGGCAATTCTTAGTTTAACAGAGGTTGCAGAATGAGGAAGGTGAAAGAAGTACACATTTTCACAGCCGGAATCAATGAGATGCTGTGCCATTAAATATCCGGCTTCAAAATTATTTAAACCGACTAAATCAAAGTCATTTTTTTGTGAATAGCTATGAATACTTCGGTCAATAAGGACAAGAGGAATATTTGCTTTTTGTATATCTTTACATATAAGCTGGTTGATTAACACAGCATCAGCTGTGCGTTCTAAAGGAGCAAAAAAAATACCATCTACTTTCTTATTTATGTAAAGTTCGCAACAAGTGAAAATATGTTTTTTTCTAGTATCAGCACTGCTGGCAGTTGCTCCTTCCCAAAGTAAATTAAATTCTCCTTTTTCAGATACCCGTAACAGCTGATCATTAATGGCTGAAAAAATTTCGGATTCGCCGCTACCTGGTAATAATAATCCGAAAGAGTATATTTTATTAGATTCGTATAAAACCGTGCTGCCAATACCTTTCTTTTTCTCAATGTAACCTTCTTTTTGTAGCCTGTTATATGCTTTAGCAATGGTGGGTCTGGATACTGAAAAATTTAATGCCAGAGTCGTTTCTGTAGGTAATAATGAATCTTTCGAAAAGATGCCGTTTAAAATTCTTTCCTTTATATATGAATATATTTCGGCAGATGTATGTTTATTATGCATATAAAAAACAAGTTTAATCTATGGTTAGATATATTGTGTTTTATTAATGTAGTTACATATTTAAATATATGTAATATAAATGTAATAAATTAATTTAATGTTATTTTAATTTTTCCTAAAATATTTAACAGTGAAAATGTAATCTATAATGTAAATACTATGTAAACTTTATAAACCATATAAAAAAAATCCTTTCAGTTACCTGTTAGCGAATTGTGCTGATTGCGGTTTAAGTAACCAGTATTTTATCCAATATTATAATATAAAAAGAAAATAAACAAAAATATATTTATTTCTTTTATTTTCTATTGTTGAATATAAAATATGTACTTTTGTAAAAAACAATAATTTTCAACATGTTACCGAATCAACGAAGAGATAAAATTCTAGAACTTATACAGGAAGATGGGCAAGCCAAAGTACAGGCTCTAAGTCGTATTTTTAAAGTTACTGAAGTTACTATACGTCAGGATTTAGACAGATTGGAAAAAGAAGGATTCATAATAAAAGAGCACGGAGGAGCCGTGTTAAAAGATATAAGTGTTCATGTCAAAAATTTTGCACTTCAAAATCAGCATAAAAAAGTTGCAGAAAAAATGGCCATTGCTAAAACAGCTCAATCGTTTATTAAAAATGGAGACACAATCATTCTTGATTCAGGTTCCACAACTTCTGAAATAGCTAAGTTACTAGTTAATTATAATGACTTAACGGTTATTACCAACGCATTAAACATTGCGCTGATTCTGGGTGTAAACCCTAATATATCATTAGTGGTGACCGGAGGAGAATTTAAAGCGCCTACACTATCTTTAACAGGACAAAAGGCAGCAGATTTTTTTAGTAACCTCAATGTAGACAAGCTGTTTCTGGCCACAGCAGGAATAACTCTTAAATCAGGTATTACCTATCCAAGCATTAATGATATTTGTGTCAAAAGAGCCATGATAGAATCAGCTAATGAGGTTTTTTTAGTCGCAGACTCATCAAAAATAGGATTAAGTTCTTTTGCGAGTCTGGGAGCTTTGTCGTTAATAGATTTGCTTATAACAGACTCTAACATTTCAGCAGACCATGTAAAATTCCTTGAGGAATATGAGATCAAATACACATTAGCAGAGCTTTCTGAGGCTATATAAAAGATATTAAAAGATATATAAATTAAAAAAAGAACCAAAATATTATTTTGGTTTTTTTTTTTTTTTTTTTTTTTGAAATATTTTGTTTTAAAGTTTTTAATGTCTTTAATAATTGATTTAATATTTTTTTTGAATTAAAATTATGATTTTTAATACTTTATATTTATTTATTCTCTAAATTATTATCTATTAAGTGGTGGATTCTGAAAAAGTATTTTTTTTAATAAGACAAATATCATTAATTTTTTTATTTCGATTTATTTGTTTTTATCTTTTTATTTTTTACTTTTACAATCATAAACAAAAACTATAATAAGTAAAAAGAAAAATAATACCCGGCTTAAAAACCTATGGATTTGTTCAAAAGCAGGAAATTATAAAGTAGAATTAAACGAATAATAATGGTAAAAAACTTACAATTAAAATCAGAACAAGTACGGCTAAGGCTTTTAAATGTAATATATAAAGCTAAGGCGGGGCACATTGGCGGAGGGCTTTCTTCGGCAAATATACTCACAGCATTATATTTTCACGTATTAAACGTGGACTCCAGAGATCCAAAGAAAAAAGATCGGGATCGATTTATTATGAGTAAAGGCCATAGTGTAGAAATTCTTTATTCAGTATTGGAAGCTGCCGGATTTATATCAAAAGAAACTCTTGATAGTTACGGAGATTATGCTTCTGTATTGGCGGGACATCCGACCATTAAGATTCCAGGAGTAGAAGTCAGCAGTGGAGCGTTAGGGCATGGATTGTCTGTTGGAGTTGGTATGGCTATTTCAGCCAAAATGAATCAAGAGGCTTATAAAACATTTGTTTTAATGGGCGATGGTGAACAGGCAGAAGGCTCAATTTATGAAGCTGCTATGTCAGGAAGTCATTACAAATTAGATAATTTAGTAGGAATTATTGATCGAAACGGCCTTCAGATAAGCGATAAAACGGAAGAAGTAATGACTTTAGAGCCTATGAGAGAAAGATGGGAAGCCTTTGGCTGGGAAGTGTTGGAAATGAATGGAAACGATATGGAAAATATTATTAAAACATTTGAATCCATTAATTATCAAAATAAAAAACCACATTTAATCATTTCAAAATCGACCAAAGGACAAGGAATATCTTATATGGAAAATGTTCTTAAGTGGCATCACGGAGTACCATCTCAAGAAGAATTTATTCAAGCTTCAGATGAAATTGAGCAACGTATAGCACAATTAGAAAAGTAACTCAAGTAACTCACCTTAAACTATAAAAAAATGATAGAAAATAAAATTCCATGCAGGCAAAGTTTTACCTCCACTTTACTTGAATTAGGGAAAAAAGATAAAGATATTGTTGTGGTAACTTCAGATGCAAGAGGTTCGGTAACTTTAAATAATTTTGCTAAAGAATTACCCGAGCAATTTGTTGAAGTAGGTATAGCAGAACAAAATGCAGTAGGCGTAGGAGCAGGGCTTTCATCAACAGGGAAAAAAGTTTTTGTTTGTGGTCCGGCATGTTTTTATGTAGCCAGAAGCTTAGAGCAGATAAAAGTGGATATTGCTTATTCTCAAAATAATGTAAGCATTATTGGTGTTAGCGGTGGCGTAAGTTACGGAGCTCTGGGTTTCACACATCACAGCTTACATGATATTGCTGCTATAAGAACTTTCCCGGGTATTCAGGTTATTTTTCCAAGTGATATTTACCAAACTAAAAAGCTTACAGAAATATTAGTAGATCACGAATATCCGGTGTACGTGCGTATGGGAAGAAATGCAGTGCCTAATGTATATGATAATGAAAATTTTGATTTTCAGATTGGAAAAGCTAACACCCTGATGGAGGGTAACGATATTACTCTTATAGGAACCGGAGAAACGGTTTATCATTGTTTACAGGCAGGCAAAAAATTAAAAGAAAAAGGTATTTATGCACGAGTAATTGATATGCATACCCTAAAACCGGCAGATACGGAAATTATAAAAAAAGCAGCCAGGGAAACAGGTAAAATTATTACGGTTGAAGAACACAGTATTTATGGTGGCTTAGGAGCAATTGTGACAGAAACTTTATCTGAAAATCCAGTGCCTGTAAAAATTTTGGGTATACCGGACGAAAATACCATACATGCCAACGCTTTAGAAATTTTCCATCATTATGGAATTGATTCAGAAGGAATTTATCAATCAACCCTTGAATTTTTAAAGTAGTTAAAGCAAGATAATATGAAATACTTCATAGCCATAGATCAAAGTACGTCTGCTACTAAAGCAATACTTTTTAATAAAAAAGGGCAGGTGGTGCATAGGGAAAATGTACCGCACCAGCAATACTATCCAAAAGCAGGCTGGGTAGAACACGATGCAGAAGAAATTTTTGAAAACACACTATTAGCCGTAAGACTTTTGCTTGAAAATAACGAGATTAAACAGCAGGATATACTCTCAGTATCTATTACAAATCAAAGAGAAACGGTAGTAGTTTGGGATAAAAATACAGGAAAGCCTGTTTACCATGCTATAGTCTGGCAATGTCAGAGAGGAGCTTCAATATGTGAAAAGTTAAAAAACGGAGGATATGAAAATATGATTAAAGAGAAAGCAGGTTTGTTAGTAGACCCTTATTTTTCGGCAAGTGGAGTTCAATGGATTTTAGAAGAAGTTAAAGAAGCCAGGCTATTGGCCGATAAGGGAGAACTTTTGATGGGGACTATGGACTCCTGGTTGATATGGAAGTTAACGCAGGGTAAAGTGCATGCTACCGATTATACCAATGCTTCACGAACATTACTTTTTAATATCCATACATGTAACTGGGATGAAAATTTGCTTGAGCTTTTCTCTGTACCACCCACTATGCTGCCTGAACCTAGACCCAGTGATTCCGTGTATGGGAATACTACATTCCTGGGATATTTTACACACGAAATACCCATTGCTGGCGTGATTGGAGATTCTCATGGGGCGTTGGTAGGTCAGATGTGTTATGATAAAGGAAAGGGAAAAGCTACCTACGGTACAGGTTCTTCCGTTATGATCAACATAGGGGAAACTCCTCAGTTAGCCCCGGAGGGTTTGGTAACTTCCGTAGGTTTTGCAGCCTGCAATAAAGTCTATTATGTATACGAAGGGAACATTCATTGTACGGGAGCTACATTAAACTGGTTAAAAGAGGAAGTGAAGCTTATAGAGCATCGATATGCTACCGATGAAATAGCTTATAGTATTCCGGATAATGGCGGTGTCTATCTGGTACCGGCTTTTGCAGGACTGGGAGCTCCCTGGTGGAATTCTAGAGCCAAAGCGATCATTTCCGGATTAACTTTAGGAACGGGAAAAGCTCACATTGTAAGAGCCGCTCTGGAAGCTATTGCTTATCAAATAAAAGATCTGATAGATGTTATAACTCAAAAAGCAGCTATAGAATTAAAAGAACTTAGAGTAGACGGTGGACCTACAAAAAATAAATTTTTAATGCAATTTCAGTCAGACATGATTAATGCTCCTATCAACAAGCTGTCCATTGAAGAAGCTTCAGCATTTGGGGCAGTTATTATGGGGGGATTAGGATTAAAAGTTTGGAAAGACTTGGAAGAAGTTTCAAAATTAAGAGGTATCGATAACTTTTATTATCCAACAATGGAAAATGCACAAAGAGAAAATCTATATAACGGTTGGAAAGAAGCTGTAGAGCTTATCAATAAATAAAAAATAAACAATTAAAATCTTAGATTATGTTAAAATATTATGGGGCAGATGCCGATTTTTCACTGGAAGGACAAGTAGCAATTATTACCGGAGGAGCCAATGGAATTGGAAAAGCAACCACCAGTCTTTTTATTAAAAAAGGAGTGAAAGTGGTTATAGGAGATTTCAAACAAGATGTCTATAAAACGGCAGAAGAATTCGGAGAAAACTGTTTAGGAGTTCAAATAGACGTGACTAAAGACTCAGACAGAAAAAATCTTATAAAGAAAGCGTTAGAAAAGTTTGGGAAAATAGATATCCTGGTTAACTGTGCCGGAATGGTAGCTTTAGATGCAGCCTTAGATGTACAGGATAAAGATTGGGAGGATTTAATAGCGGTTAATATCATGGGAACCTTTAAAATGAATCAGGAAGTAGCCCGCTACATGGTAGATAATAATGTTTGCGGTTCCATAGTAAATATAGCTTCACAGGCTGGAACCATAGCTTTGGACAGACACGTAGCATATAGCGTGACTAAGGCAGGTGTAATCTCCATGACTAAAATACTAGCATATGAATGGGGGAAATACGGCATCAGAGTCAATTCCGTTTCACCAACGGTGGTATTAACCGAAATGGGACATAAAGCATGGGACGGCCCGGCAGGAGATGCTTTTAAGAAAGAAATACCATCCGGACGTTTTGCAGAGACAGATGAAATAGCGGCACCTATAGCTTTTTTGTGTTCCGGTGGTGCAGGAATGATTACAGGACACGATTTATTGGTTGATGGAGGATATACCATCAAATAAACAAAAAAACAAAAACTAAAATCACAGCTTAGGTTAAATAATACTACTTGCTATTGTTTAATCATACTAATTACAAACCATGAAATTATGAGAAATAAAACAAGAACTTCTGACGAATTTAAAGGCAAAACCATTGTTATAACCGGAGCCGATCGAGGTATCGGTGAAGGAATAGCACAACGATTTGCTGAAGACGGAGCTAACCTTGTAATGGCTTCGATAGATAAAAAGGTCTATGAAACTTCAGAAAAAATGGCTCAAAAATATAATGTGCAAACACTTCCCGTTCTAGTGGATGTAACCCAAGAGGATGAGGTGAAAAATTTATATGCAGAAGCTGCAAAACATTTCAAAACCATTGACATATCTGTACAAAATGCCGGAATCATTACCATTGAACATTTTGATAAAATGACAAGAGATGAATTCGATAAAGTGCTGGCAGTAAATACGACAGGAGTATGGCTTTGCTGTAGAGAAGCCGCCAAATATATGGTTAAGCAGGGGACTGGTGGACGATTAATCAATTCTTCTTCCGGGCAGGGAAGAAAAGGATTTATTTATACTCCGCATTATGCCGCCAGTAAAATGGGAGTAATAGGAATAACACAAAGCTTAGCTTTAGAGCTGGCTCCACATAGCATAACTGTAAATGCGTTTTGTCCGGGAATTATCGTTACAGATATGTGGGAATATAACGACAGAGTTTGGGGGCAAATCTTAAGCACAGAAAAAAAGAAATATCAAAAAGGAGAACTGATGGCCGAATGGGTGCAAGGGATACCTTTAGGAAGAGCAGGACAGCCAGAAGACGTATCCGGATTAATCGCATTTTTAGCCTCTGAAGATGCATCGTATATTACAGGTCAAACCATAAACATAGATGGAGGAATGTTTTTCTCATAAAACCAAAAAAAAGAATTTGAATCCAGTTAATTGATAAGATTTAATTAACTATTAAACTTATCATTATCAGTGAGATATGAATCTCGCTTAGGATTCCTATTCACTAATATTTAACAAAAAAGAAGATCTTATGGAAAAAAATAGTTCATATACGACAGTTCAGAGTTCAGGTAAAACAGTGTTAGGGCTAAATGTAGATTTAATCTGGGGATTGGTAGGTGTTTTATTCTTTATTGTAGGGGACGGACTGGAGCAGGCTTGGATATCGCCGTTTCTTATAGATAAAGGTATGGTGGTAGAAGAAACAGCTACTTTAATTTCAATTTATGGAATAGCTGTGGCGATAGGGGCTTGGTTTTCGGGTGTTTTAGCGGAAGCCTGGGGGCCGCGGAAAACCATGCTGGTAGGTGCTCTACTATGGATTGTCGGTCAGTTGTTATTTTTACTGGTTGCCCTGCCTACGATGAGTTTTGCCATTATGATACCTACCTATTGCGTTCGTGGGTTTGGATATCCGTTATTTTGTTACTCCTATCTGGTTTGGATAACCTATAAAAATAAACCCGAAACACTTGCCACAGCTGTAGGATGGTTCTTTGTAGCCTTTACCGGAGGCTTATATGTAGTATCCAATCTATTCGCTTCTTTTATGATGCCAATCATAGGAAGTATAGGGTTACTATGGAGCGCTTTGATATGGGTTTTGATAGGAGTGGTCATTATTTGTGTGGCAGTTAAAGGAAGTATTCACGGAAATATAGGATACAAAGAACAACTCAAAATATTACTGAGTGGAATTACCATAATTAAAAAGAATCCGAGAGTAGGAGTGGGGGGATTAGTTCGTCTAATTAATGGAACTTCACAGTTTGCAATGCCGGTATTTTATCCTCTGTTTTTGTCACAGTATGGAATAAGTACCGAACAATGGCTTCAGATATGGGCCTTAGTATTCTTTGTCAATATATTTTTCAATATTTTTTGGGGAATAGTAGGCGATAAAATCGGTTGGGGTAAAGCTGTTCAGATTTTTGGAGGTTTCGGATGTGGAACTGTCTTACTTCTTATGGCTTTTGCGCCTCCGTTTTTTGAGGGTAATTTTATAGCAATGATGGTGGTAGGAGCATTATACGGAGCCTTCATCGCAGGATTTGCCCCGCTCACTGCTTTAGTTCCTTCCTTAGAACCTGAATATAAAGGAGCTACGATAACCATGATCAATTTAGGCGCAGGATTATCCAGTTTTGTCGGTCCGTTAATTGTAGCGTTGGGTATTGCTCAGCTTAAAGCACAGGGAATTCTTATATTTCTAGCAGTTCTGTACTATCTGAGTATAATATTAATGAATTATGTTAAAAAACCTGAAGTTGAGCGAAGAAGAGCTGCTAAATTAAATCAAGTGAATGTAAAAATATAAATGACATGTACTGTGTACATACTACTTATTTTTAAAGAAAAAGATGGAATTTTCCATCTTTTTCTTTATTTAAATACGCAATTACTAAAACGATTAATTTTTTGTTCTTACTTTTGCCACAAAAAACTAAACTAAATTTTAACTAATTATCATGCGTACCTTAATAAGTAGCTATTTTCAGCTAAAAGAGAACAATACTACCATAAAAAAAGAACTGACGGCTGGTTTAATAACCTTTCTTACCATGTCGTACATTCTCATAGTAAATCCCAGTATATTATCGGAAACAGGGATGGATAAAGAAGCCTTATTTACAACTACAGCAATAGCAACTATTTTTGCTACCTTGCTAATGGGTATATTTGCCAAACTTCCGATTGCACAAGGACCAGGTATGGGGTTGAACAGTTTTTTTGCCTTTTCAGTAGTTTTAGGTTTGGGATATTCCTGGCAGTTTGCCCTTACAGCGGTATTTATAGAAGGAATTATATTTATTCTTTTAACATTTTTTAATATCAGGGAGTTAATTGTTAAGAGCATACCGAAAGTTTTGAAAGAAGCCATACCTGCCGGTATTGGGTTGTTCATTACTCTAATTGGTTTAAAAGGAGCAGGAATTATTGTATCTAATCCCAATACCTTAGTAAGTTTGGGAGATTTTTCCCAGCATTCAGTATGGATGGCATTTACCGGATTATTAGTAACGGCTGTTTTGTTTGCAAGAAACATCAACGGAGCCATATTAGTGGGAATCGTAGTAGCAAGTCTATTCGGTTTTATTCTGGGAGATGTTGCTTTGCCTGAAACTTCTCTAATCAGTTTACCACCGTCAATCGAACCTATTTTTGGTAAAGCCATAGAGCCTATGATGACTGCCCAGGGATGGAAACAGATTTTTTCAATTGATATGTTGTTAGTGGTTTTTACTTTTTTGTTTGTCAATTTATTCGACACGGTAGGTACTTTAATCGGAGTAGTATCTAAAATAGGATTAACCGATGAAGAAGGAAACTTTCCGCAAATGAAAAAAGCATTGTTTTCCGATGCATTAGGAACCACTGTGGGAGCCATTTTAGGAACCAGTACCATTACTTCTTATGTAGAAAGTGCTTCCGGAGTAGCTTCCGGTGGAAGAACAGGATTGACAGCTGTAGGAACTGCATTAATGTTTATTTTAGCTTTATTTCTGGCTCCTTTGTTTTTAATGGTTCCCGCAGCTGCTACAGCACCCGCATTGATTATTGTAGGGCTGTTTATGATATCTTCGGTAGTTAAAATAAACTTTACGGATATTACCGAAGGATTACCTGCATTTTTAACTATAGCCTTTATGCCTTTTACATACAGCATAGCAGAAGGTATCGTATACGGAATGCTTAGTTATATGTTACTCAAAGTATTTACAGGAAAATACAAAGAAGTAACTCCGACTGTTTATGTAGTTTCTATTTTATTTTTTGTGAAAATAGTAATGGATGCTTCACATATTTTGGGATAACGATATTGATGTTTCTACAACAAATTAGATGTTAACCTAAATTCCTCAAAATAAAGAATAAATTAACACAAGAGTTGTAATAAATTTGTAAAAATCATAGTATTTGATAAATTAATTCAGATTTTATTGTTTAATTTCACATAAAATACTATATTTGTTCAGGGTTAAAAAAATACCTTGCTTTTCTGAATAAGAAAAAGATGATGTATCGTCATCGGTGAGCTATTGCTAGACATTCGGCACTACCTGCAATCTTTATGGGGAGAGTAACTACTATACGTATGGTTACGGTTCTCCTCTCCACGAGTTTAACCATACGTATAGTAGTTACTCTCTGGAGTTGATTGATATAGTCCTTAGAAAATACGAAGGTTTTTTAACCTGAAAGCCCTATTTTATTGATAAATAAAACAGGGCTTTTATTTTTATGATCATTAATTATAGAAAAGGCTTATGTCTGAAAAACTAACGAAACAGCAAATTTACGACCGAATCAGAGCTACATCTAAAGATAGTTATATTTTAGAGGAAATGCAGCGATTAGGATTTTGGGAAAAAACAGATAGTCCTCAAATTCCGGAAATCTTCATTGAAAATGAAACCAGATTACTTCAGGAGCTCAACCAATTACTGGATAAAAATAAACAATACAGTGATCAGCTGAGCATGCTTAAGTCCATGCGAAAGGTGCGCATGAAAAATGCAAAAGAAAAAAGAGAAATTACCCGTCAGAATAATAAATTAAAAGCGTTGGAAAAGGCCGAACGATGGCAGAAACTTCAACAGGAACAGGTTCTCTTTTTAGGAAAACAAGTATCTAAAGGCCTAAATAATACAGAGCCGAATGTTAATTCTTTAAAAAAATTTAATTTACCCGTATTTCATTCAGTAGTTGAATTTGCTGGATATATGGAAACTGATTTACCGTCATTACGATATTTATTATATCAGCGAAAGGTTTCTACCATAAACCACTATCATACATTTGAATTACCTAAAAAATCGGGAGGAAAAAGAAAAATTTCAGCTCCTAAACCAAAGATTAAAGCACTTCAGCTTCAGGTGCTTGATAAAATTTTAAAAAATATTCCTGTAAATGATTACGTGCATGGATTTATTCAGGGAAAATCCATAGTATCAAATGCTCAACCGCATGTAAATAAAGATATTGTAATCAACATGGATTTAAAAGATTTTTTTCCATCAATAGAATACAAAAGAGTTAAAGGACTATTTAATAAACTGGGATATTCCGAACAAATTTCAACAATGTTGGCACTGGTATGTACGCAATCAGATACCTATGAGGTGAACATGGACGGAGTTACTTATCATGTTCAGAAAGGAGCCCGATTTCTGCCTCAGGGTTCACCTGCAAGCCCTGCAATCAGTAATTTGATAGCCTACAAGCTTGATAAACGAATTAAAGGATTAGCAGAGCGACTGAATTTTACTTACACCCGTTATGCAGATGATTTAAGTTTTTCTACAACCAATGAAAATCAAAAAAATATCCGTCAATTACTATTTTTTGTAAATCAAATAGTTGTAGAAGAAGGGTTTAAGGTTCATCCGGAAAAAACTCATATCATGAGAAAAGGGAATTTACAAATGGTCACCGGAATAGTGGTCAATCGAAAATTAAATATAGAGAGAAAAAAATTAAGAAATTTCAGAGCCTTATTACACAACTTAAATTTAAACGGATGGAAAGATCAGAAGTGGGGAAATGCTGTCCATCTTATTCATGCAGTGGAAGGATATATTCGTTTTGTTAAAATGGTTAATCCGGAAAAAGGTAAAGAATTTGCAGAAAAATTAGCAACCATAATAAAGAAACAGGGATATCCGGAAATATCGTGTCAAAAATATAACTCAAATGATACTACGGAAAAAACAACAGCTTCTATAACAAAACCAGAGACTAATCAAAAAGAAGAAAATGACAGCCAGGACTGGTGGGATATTTTTTAATTATAAATAGTAGATAAATGAAACTAGTTAAGATAAGTAAATTATATTTCAATGAAGGGAATTCTAATAAAGTTTATGAAATTGAACTGTTAGAATTAACCGCATCAGAATACCTGGTGAATTTTCGGTATGGAAAAAGAGGAAGCAGACTCAAAGAAGGAACTAAAACGCCGGAAGTTGTTTCTCACAATGAGGCGGAAAAAATATTTCTTGCAGTAGAAAAAGAAAAATTAAATAAGGGGTACCTTCCGGAAAAAGAACATAAAACAGAGCTATCTATTTCTGAAAGAGTATTTCCGGATTCAAAAGAAGGAATTATACTGCATAGGTTACAAGATGCTGTTAACGGAACTCAGAGTTTCAATACACCATGGAAAACCAGTCGGGTGATATGGAAAGCAGGCTGTTATAATATAAAGCAGGCAATACCTTTTATCATTAAGCTTGTTTTTAAAGGAGATGAGATGCAGACCTATGCTTCATTATGGGCATTAAATAAATTAAAATCAGTAGAAGCCAAAGAGTTATTCTATCACTATTCTTTTTCGAATAAAAAGGAATATATCAGAAATATAGCCATCGAAGGGTTTTTAACTATTGCAGGTGAAAATGAACTCTTGGAGATGGAGGAAAAACTATTACAGAGAGTTTCGGCAGAAATAAAATATTACTGGCAGATTAAAGATTATGAAGCTCTTTATCAGGAGCTTTTAAAGGATTATGAAAAAGATAAATTAACTTATTTAACAGTCCTTTATCAACTTAATAAGATTAGGCCGGTATTAACCGATTATTTTTTGAAATTTTTTACAATCTGCAAGTTTCAGCCTCCCTGTTTTAAACAAATCCGTTCTGTATATAAACTGGCACAGGCTAGGAATGATTATCCGGTAGTAGCAGTATTATCATATCGGATAGAAAAAGAGCAAGGTAGTTTTAACGCATCTTACTATGATGGCTTTGATTCAGTCAAAACAGATTATCTGCTTAGTATAGACGTGGGTGGAGAAGAAATTGCAAAACAGGCATTTTCAAAACAAACCCAAACTTATTTTCGGAAAAATGCTCTGTATTTTCTCAAAAATACAGCCAAAGATGGAAAGAACGAATACTTAAAATTAGCAGTAAATCTTTTGTTGCAGTATACAGAATCGGATTATTCTCCAGAACAAGAAATACCGGTATCTAATTATGGTATTTATGATTATGATAAAGAAATTTATCGTTATACTTTGATTGATTATCCGGAGTGTTCAGAATCCGTTTTATTATTTACCATTTTATTTGGTCATTCGCCTCAGGTGTATTTAAATAATCATTCAAGGTTTATAAAAGGTAAAAGAGAAGCATATAGTCGCAGTTATTATTTTACATCTCAGATTTCAGAACATGAGGAAGATTTTTTAGAAAATACAATGGAAAGTTCAGAAGAAGAAGAAGAGGAGTTTGTTCTGCAGGAAAGTTTAAACAATGATTCTGACAAAGGAATAGTTGGAACAATCAAAAACTTTTTTAAAAATATATTAGGAGGTGAAAAAGAATTAAGACCAGAAAATAATTTACTTTCGGAACATGATGACGAACCGGAAGATAGGGATGAGAATATTACAGAATCCTTTGAAGTTGAGCCCGTAGAAAACATAAGTGATGATGAATTTGAAGAACCGGTTTTATCAGCTGTATGGGTAAGAAATGAACTTTATCCGGAATACTGGGATCAGTATCCTCAGGCTTACATACAATTATTATTCAAAGCAAAGATGACTCTTATCCATCAATTTGCCTTAAATAATTTGTCAGCTCATCCGCAGTATCATGATCTCTTACAGCGATTAAATAAAGACGATATATTAGATTTATTAAACAGTGATTTTTATATACCTAATAATTTTGGACAAAGAATTATTGAAAATAAAGAAAATGATTTTAAAGAAGACAGAGAATTTATTGCTAAAGTTTTAAATTCTAAATCAGCCATTTCAAGGAGCTGGGCATATGAAAATGTACAGTCCAACACAAAATACTATTTCGAATCGATTGAGTTTACATTACTGGTATTGTTTAATTCAGTAAAAGATTTTAAAGAAGAGATCAACATTCTGCTTCATAGTACATCATTTGAGACAGAACGAAAAAAAGCACTGATAGGTAAGACCATTGCCGAATTGCTCATTTTGTCAGATAGTAAAGAAAATAATGATATTGCTGAAGAAGTAATTTCCAGGCTTAATAGTTTGGCTTCTACTGAATACGATTGTATTAACTGGCAGATTTTAGAGCAGTTGTTTTCATCAACGTTGAAAGCTAACCATATATTAGCCAGTTCAATCATCATGAAAAAATATGAAAATAAAGACATAATTGATTTACCATTATCTTTAATTGATTCATTTCTCAAGTATGAAAATAAAGACATAAGATCAAATGGCCTCTTATTATTGAAAAAATATTCGGATACCTATCTCGTTAATAATATTAATTTTATTTTAAGTCACACGGAGTCTCAATATGAAGAAGTAGTAAAAGAAATGGTATCTCGTTTGGTTCAACTGATACGTTATAGCAAAACAACCGCTAATACAGCCTTGCGTTATTTAGTTTATGTACTTATGAGAAAGGAGAAGTTTTCCGGAGCACATGCATATATTAACTCATTTGTTACTAATGAGTTAAAATCTAATTGGAACGAAGGATTAGCTCCAAAAGATATTACTAAACTTATTCATTCGCAATATCGTAAAAGTCAAATAACTGGATATGAAATTCTTTTAAATTATAAAAAGTCAGATGATTTTACACTGAAACAGATTATTTCATTCGGAAATCATGAAATTCTGGCTTTAAGACAATGGTGTTGGAATTATTATAAAGAAAATATAAGCCGTATAAAAACCGAAAAAACAAAAGCGCTTAATTTGCTTAATTCCAGATGGGAGGATACCCGAAATTATGCTTTTGAGTTTTTCAGATCTGAATTCAATGAATCTGACTGGGACATGGATACTCTTTTGAGTATTATAGATTCAATTCGCCCGGATGTTGAAAATTTTGGAAAAGAGTTAATAAAGATATATTCCGGATCCAATTGGGATATAAAGTTTTTAACCCGTTTAAGTGAGCATCCGAGTGTACAGGTGCAGGCGTTTATAACTGGTTATTTAAATCAATACGTAGCCGGCAGGCCGGAAATAATCGGTCAGCTAACTAATTATTTTCAGACAACGCTTTCACAGGTAAATAAAGCAAGAGTTGCTAAAAACAGAATATTTAAATTTTTGCATCAGGAATCAATTAAAGATTATGAAACAGCTAAAATAGTCACTCCGCTTTTAGATTTTTTATCTGCTCAGTCAACCATACAGGATAGAGCCACCTGCATCGATATTTTGACAAATATTAAAAGCTTGTATCCTCACATAGATATGAATCTGGAAGTTAAAAATTAGAAATTATGATAGTAGATTATAAATATACAGGCAATACATCCATAGATAACTCTTCTGCCGGAACAAAAATGAGTTTTGCTCCGGATTTACTTCGAGAACCTACTTTTTTTACAGGTAAATTAAATAAAAAAGTAGCTTTTAGAGAAGCTATTTCTGCATTGCATGACGTAGTGGTTTCAGATTTACGATTCAAGCCTAAAGACAAAACAGAGTATAAAGCCTGGGTAGCGGAGCAGGAAAAGATTTGGTTAGGGGAATATATGGCTGAGTTTGAAATTGAAGAAGTACGGTTTCGTATAAATGAAATTAAAAAAGAACTTTCAGAATTATACGAAGAAAAAAATAAAGTCTTGGCTCCTTTCAATCAGGCTAAACAGAAATACTTTGATTATTTGTATCAAAATGATCCCGATGCATGGTATGTTTTAGATCCCGTTATAACCGTACATCCCGATGAAGTTTTTTTTGAATGTTTCAGTCAGGATGAATCTTCCTATGGAAAATTAAGCTGTAATTATAATGTTTTTAATGAAATAAACGAATTTAAATGCGGTACAACGAATATTGATTATTCCGCAGAATTATATGGTGAGTTTCAAAAAATAAGAGGATATAAAGATACACAGTTTAGTATAGATTCTTCCGGTTTTGAAATGAAAACGACTTATGAAGAGGTTTACAAGGAAATTAAAATAGATTTGCCCGATTCCTGGGTGAGAGGTTTTTTGCAGGTAAGCACAGCCATGACATTACCTTCAGCCGTTTTCAATTTGCATCCTATGGATATTTATAGCATTTGCCAGTATCTGAGAAGGTTCAAAGAAAAAGAAGGTCCGAGAGCTTTACGTTTTTTATTAGAACCTGATAAGCCTGTTAGATTGGTAATAGAACCCTGGGGTAAAATTTTGACATTTTACAGATCGGTTTACCATGGGGACAGTAAAAAAGATATACGTGTATGGGGCCGAAGACGGTTATTTATTTTAGAACGATTGATACCTATAGCTAAGAGTTTTAAGGTTTTTTTACTGGGGTCGGGAATGCCTTCGTTTTACGTGGCGGATTTAGGGGATATGTCTTTTACGTTAGGACTTTCAGGCTGGACGGCTAATGATTGGAGCAGGTTAGGAAATTTCGATTTAATGGCTCCAAGAAACGAAGTGGATATACTGACAAAAAAAAGAGTTTTCAATAAACTTAAAGAAAGCTGGTTTGACACATCTCAACACTTAGCTGAAAAATTAAATTTACATTCTTCCGTAGTTCAATCAGTATTGACTTCTTATACACAAGCGGGAAATGTAATTTATGATTTGAACTCGGGTGTGTACAGAATTCGTGAATTATCCAACAAGCCACTAGATATAGAGGATTTACGCTTTACCTCGGAGCAGGAAAAGTTAGCTGAAGAATTGGTGAGTGAAGGAAGAGTTAAAAATCTAAAATTTAAAATACAAGACAAAAAATTATTTTTAACCGCAGAAGTATATGATAAAAACTCAGTATTTCATACCTCATCTGTAATAGATAATGATCAGCGATTAATTGATGCTCAATGTGATTGTGATCATTTTAAAAGGAATCGTCTAAGAAAAGGACCCTGTGAGCACATATTGGCAATTCGTTTACAATATCAAAAAAATAAAATTTACGCTAATAAAATGTAAATATTAAGTAAATATAAAATGTGATTTTTATACAATGAATTTAATATTTTATCGTTCAATTTTTTAACTGAATTAATTTTAGTAAAATTAATGTGTATTAAGAAAATAATGAAACAAGTCTGATAATTTTAAAAAAAAATATTAGATGAATAAAGGATTTAATTCAGATTCATTTATTATGTAATAAAATAAAAATTATGCTAAAATTATTATATTTGATAAATAAAGAGCGAAAAATAAATATTTTAAAAAAAGTTAAATTTGTTAGTAGATAATATTTTTGTTAATTGGTTCAATATTTGACAATAAACTTTAAAATTTGTAGTTTATTATTAAGAAAATGCTAAAAATCGAATGAAAAAATTTTTTTTAACCCTCTCAAGTATTTTTATCATAAGCTTTTTGCCGGCACAGGTGAGAGGTTATGGACAAAAATACAAAAAACCAAAAATTTCAAATTCCACGAATAACTCAAATAAAAAGGATAATATAAATGATCCCTTCGCTGCTGAAGATTGGGCAGATGCTAAAAAATTTGCTGATAAAGTGGCAGGTGCTTCAGGAAAATATGTATTCCTTCAAAAAAAAGAATCGTCTACTCCAGGAGTCATAGTTTTAAGGTATATTCCGACAAGTATCAGCAATAAAGATTTCTATATAAATAAACCTTGTGCTGAATGTATGGACATAGAATTCAAAAAGAATAATTCTTCTAAATATAATTATGCATTTAGCCATGTCTGGGGAAACTTTGCAGACTTATTCCCTGTTTGGAAATCTATATTTAGTCCTAATGCTCAAATGTCTGATTATTCAGTGAGCGATCAAAACGTATTGGTTCAATGGCGAACGTCTTACGGTCAAAATCAGGTAACTTTTGGAAGGCTGGGTACCGCCTGGTTTATTAAAATATAACGTTAGATATAATAGTTAAAATTATAAAAATACCCGATTGAAAATTTATACATAAATTTTCAATCGGGTATTTTTATATTCGTATCTGACCATTGCCTTCAATGATCCATTTATAAGTGCACAGTTCATCTAAGGCCATAGGGCCACGGGCATGCATTTTTTGAGTACTGATACCGATTTCAGCTCCCAGACCGAATTGGGCTCCGTCTGTGAAAGCAGTAGAGGTATTTGAATATATGCAGGCAGCATCAATCAGTCTTTCAAATTTATGTATCATTTCTACATTTTCACTAATTATGGCTTCACTATGTTTGGAACTGTAAGAAGATATGTGTTGAATAGCCTCGTCAAAACAAGTAACGGTCTTAATTGCCATTTTATAATCCAAAAATTCCGTCCCATAACTTTCCGCATTTGCTTCTTTTAATAAATCAGCTGGATAGCTATCATATAAAGCCTTGTGAGAAAGCTTATCCGCATAAATAATGACATTCTTTTCCTGAAGTTTTTTACATAATGTAGGTAAATCTTTAATTCGTTCTTCATCTATGACCAAACAATCCAATGAATTGCAAACACTAACTTTTCGTGTTTTGGCATTGAAAATTATATTTTCACCTTTTTCAATATCTCCATCTTTATGAAAATAGGTATGGCACACACCTGCGCCGGTTTCAATAATTGGAATTTTTGAATTTTCTCGAACGAAATTTATGAGTTCTTTACCTCCTCTGGGAATAATCAGATCCACATAGTTTCTGGCATTCATTAATTCCTGAGTAGCATAGCGTTCATTAGGCAGCAGCGTACATATATCAGAATTATAACCTTCATCTGCAATGACTCTTCGTATTATATTTACGATAGCTGTATTAGAATTTATGGCATCGGAACCTCCTTTTAATATGCAGGCATTTCCAGATTTAAGGCATAAAGAGAAAATATCAAAGGATACGTTGGGCCTGGCTTCATAAATGATTCCGATTACTCCGAAAGGAACTGAAATTTTTGAAATTGTTAAGCCGTTAGCCAACGTTTTTCCCATAAGTTTTTTATTAGAAGGAGTTGGTAGTGAGACTACGTTTTCAATATCTTTAATGATATTAAAAATTCGTTCTTCAGTAAGTAAAAGCCGGTCATATTTTGGATTAGAACGAGACATTCTATCCAAATCTTTTTGATTTTCAATTAGTAAATAAGAAATATTTTTTTTGGTTTCCTCAATGAGTTTGTTAAGGATGCCATTAATCTGAGTATCACTCAGGAGATTTACCTGCCTGCTTGCCAGCAATGAATCTTCGAACAGGTTATTTAGTCTGGAAATCATAGGTTATTTTCTATATAAAGATAATCGTAGTGTACAATAGGTTTTTTATTAGCCAGACCTATTAGTTCAGTGGCTTTCACATTGTCATAGGAAGATCTGCCCAAACCGATTTGTTTTCCATGATCATCTATAATGAGTACAATATCATCTGCTTCAAAGTTTCCTGATATTTGAGTTACTCCTACAGGTAGTATACTTACAGCTTTATTACTCAGTAAAGCTTGTTTTGCTCCAGAATTAATATGAACTTCTCCTTTTGCAAATCCCTGGGAATGAGCAATCCATTTTTTTACACTGGAAGTTTCTTTTTTTGAAGGAATAAATCGGGTTGATGTAACTTTTTCTCCTTGTATCAGGTCTGTAATTATATTTTTTGTTTTTCCATTGGCTATAATAACCTCAATACCTTCTTCAGCTACTCTTCGGGCTATATTGTATTTGGTTATCATTCCTCCTCGTCCCGTTTTAGAACGTGAAGGTTGAATATACGCTCCCATATCATCTTTCAAAGTGTCTATTTCTTGAATAAGTCTGGACTCCGGATGAGAAGGATCTCCTGTAAAAATTCCGTCAATATTACTTAAAATTAATAGCTTGTCACAATGCATCATTGCTGCCACCAAACCTGAAAGTTCATCATTATCTGTAAACATCAGTTCATTAACGGAGATAGCATCATTTTCAT
The DNA here is from genome assembly GCF_004023655.1 of Apibacter sp. HY039. NCBI lineage: Bacteria > Pseudomonadati > Bacteroidota > Flavobacteriia > Flavobacteriales > Weeksellaceae > Apibacter > Apibacter sp. HY039. The sequence goes on from NZ_SAYM01000007.1 coordinate 88,578, forward strand.
TAACAATGGGAATCACTCTGTTTTCCAACATGACAGACATGCAATTTCGCTGATTCAAATAATGACGTCGGGTAGAAAAATCTTCTTTAGTGGCAAGTATCTGGCCGCAGACAATTCCATGATGACGAAATAAATCATAATAGCGATTGATTAGTTTTACCTGACCGATAGCAGAATATAATTGTCGGGAAGATACGCTGTCCAGTTTGGAAATAGTTTCTAGCTCACTTTTTCCGGAAGCCACTGCACCGGAAGATACAAGAATTATTTCCTTGTTTTTTTTATGAAGATCAGCAATTTGATCAACAATGCAGGACATTTGAGTAATATCCAATGATCCATCCGGACGTGTGAGTACCTGGCTTCCAATCTTTATGACTATACGATCTTTCATAAATTTAAATATGAATAGAAACAAATATACTATTATAATTATGAATATTTAATATAGAAAATAAAATTTATTTTAAAAATATAATGTTAAAAATAGTATATGTATTACTTTTTAAGAACCACCTATATGGTATGACAGTTCGTTTGAACCGGCAGTTGTAAAGGCTGGATAAATTATCTATCTTTGCAGCCTTAATTTAATATACTAATAATTAAAAAAAATATAATGACAGATGTTTTAACGTGCCCGAAATGTTCCATGGAAAATGTGTATTTTGACGGTACTTCTTATGTTTGTCCGGATTGTTTTTATGAGTGGTCCGGAGATGAAGCAGAAAATAATACTACTCCAAAGGATAGTAATGGTACGGAATTACAGGATGGGGATGCAGTAACGGTTATAAAAGATTTAAAAGTAAAAGGCTCATCTATGGTAATTAAGAGAGGTACTAAAGTGAAAAGTATCCGTTTGACCGATAATCCTGAAGAAGTGGATTGTAAAATTGACGGATCAAGCATTGTGCTGAAAACCTGTTTTCTAAAGAAATAATTATACACATATAGTATTGAAAAAAGAGTTAATGAATTAGCTCTTTTTTCAGTATTTAAAAGTTACCCATTAAAAATAAATAGAGTGCCTGAATAACTAAATTAATTATAAAAAGGCCTAAAATCCACGTAAGTGTAAAACCACTTAAAAAAGTTTGCTTGATATACGAATCCACTTCTGAATAGAATAATTCATTAAACTCTCCTTTCGAATAATTCCCCGAATCAAATTTGACTTTACTTTGGTTTAATATAGAAACAAAAGGGATTTTATTTATTAAGTATGAAATAATAGCCTTTAATATCCAGGGAGTCTTATCCTGATAAGTCTGGTTAAGTGAATTTTTCCAATCAATAGTTTTTTTTACATTGGTGTTGGTCAGCAATTTCTTAGATGAAGCATTGTAAGTCTTGGAGATAACAGAATTGCATATTTTTCTGAAAAAAGGCTCTAAATAGGGATATGCGGTATTTAAACCCAGATTGATAGCGTATCTGTAATAAATAATCATGGCAAGAGCAATAAAAATGATTGCAATACAAAGAGAGCCTAAGCACGAAAAAATTAGTGATTTGTAGGTTAAATTTGAAAATAACAAAGGATAGCAGAAGGCTAAGATATTTAATGAAATAAATAACAAAAGCATTATTATAAATGTAAAGATGACGCGTATGCCTAACATTTTTAAATCATTAAATGCTTTGGATATTTTTGTTTTCATAGAATTACCATTTTGTATTTAATGCAAACATATATATTTTAGTTACAATTTTATAAAAATTATTGCAGAAATCATATAATTTATGTTCAATGCGAATAGATAAGTTTATCGCAAATATCTTAGATAGAGATAACTATCCCTAAATAATCAGGAGTTAGATAAAATAAACTAAAATTAAATTTTCATATAGCGTTAAATTATGGCTCTGACCCTGCTAAGAGTTTCGGGTGTCATCAGCAAATACGAAGCAATATGTGCAATAGATACTCTTTTTGAAACAATAGGAAATTCTTTGCAAAAGCGTTTATATCGGTCATGTGAGTTTTCAAATCTCCATGAATCTGCTTTTTTTTGTGACACAATTAATTTGTATTCTAATATTGCCTGATATAAACAATTGATTTCAGGGTATTTGTTAGATAAAATTTTAAATTTCTCATAATTAATACGATAAATGATAGAGGTTTCAATAGCTTCGATGTTAATATGTGAAGGTTCTTTCAGAAATAGACTTTCAATACAAGCGGCAATATCTCCCTCAGACGAAAAATGTTCTGTGATGTCTCTTCCCTCTTTATAATAGAATTGACGAATAATTCCCTGTTCTATAAAATACATATAACGACTTGTTAGCCCCTGCTTTAAAATGATTTCATCTTTCTGATACTTTTTTCTTTCTACTATAGATATAAACTGATCAACTGATTGGGGAGAAAGAGTGACCTTATATTTATCTATGAGTTTATGTATTGCATTCATAATTGCAGTTTATAAAGTTCTTAAAAGTAGTGTATTTTATTTAACCTTCAGGATATTTTTGAAATTGACGAAGATCATTTATTGATTATTGACAAGGGATTATATTTGTATTATAACTTAAGAGAATATACTGTAATGAAAATTGAACATTTAGCAATTTGGGTTGATGATATAGAATTAATTCGAAAATTTTATATGAAATATTTTAAAGTTACTTGCAGCGAAAGGTATAATAATCCTAAAAGAAATTTTACGTCATATTTTTTATCTTTTGGAGAAGATAAAACTCGAATTGAGTTAATGCATATTCCTGATATGAAAAATTCTGTAAATAGACAAAACTTAAAAGGATTAGCTCATTTTGCAATATCGGTAAGAAATAAAGATAAGGTAGATGCTTTTACTGAACGATTGAGAGCAGACGGTTTTACAATTGCAAGTGAACCAAGAACTACAGGTGATGGATATTATGAGAGCGCTGTTTTAGATCCGGAAGGCAACTGCATAGAGATAACGGTATAATATATAACATGTAATTAACTAAAAAGACTATATCTTTGTCTACATGTTTGCCAATCGTACAAAAAATTCATTAATTCTGTTATTTTTATTCTTTTTCTCTGTTTTTGCTGCAAGAGGACTGGAAGGGTTCAGATATTCAAATTATCGATGGATTTATACCTGGGGAACAATGTTTTCTTTTTTTGTTCATTTTACTTCTGTTTTACTATCAATAATCAACTCAGTTGAAATTGTATTTAGTAAAAAAAAAATCAAATTTAAATGGGGAGTTTTACTCATAAGCCTTTTTCCTTTATTATACTGGATATTGGGATTAGTATATATTTCAATGAAAAATTTGTCAGTTTAAAAAATATATGTAAATTTGAACTGTAATTTAATTTGTTACAGTAATGAATGACAGACATTTTATACTATCCATGCATATTTTAACTCTTATGGCTAAAAATTCAGATGAATGGCTTTCTTCTGAATTTATATCTGGAAGTATTAATGTTAACCCGGTTTTAGTAAGAAAAGAGTTATCCAACTTGAGTAAGCATGGTTTTATCCAAACCAAAGAAGGGAAAAACGGAGGGAGTAGATTAAACAAGCCGGCGGAAAAGATTATGTTGTCCGAAGTTTATGCTAGCGTGTACAATCAGACCTTATTAGGAAAGCTTCTGGCGGATCCTAATCCCAAATGTTGTGTAGGAAAGAAAATAAACGAAAATATTAATGAACTCAGCAGTTCCATTGAAGAAGTAGTACTTAAACAGCTACAAACACAAAGTCTGATGGAATTCAGTGAAAAATTTTAATTTTTTTTGGCCTATACTGTAACATATAAAGTTTCAGTTTTAAATTTAAATAATATATACATATAGTTATGAAAAAAATAGTATTGATAGGAGTCACCGGATTTATTGGCTCTGAATTAGTAAACGAGTTACTTAACAGAGGATTTGAAGTAACAGCCATCGCTAGATCCGTTGAAAAAGTTAAAGTGAAAAATGAACATTTAAAGGTAGTTAGCGTTGATATATTTGATAAAGAAAAGCTGGCAGAAGTTTTAAAAGGTAATGATGCCGTAATTAGTGCCTATAACCCCGGATGGACTAACCCGGAAATTTATGAAGATACAATAAAAGGATACCGTTCTATAATTGCCGCAGTAAAACTGGCAGGAATTAAGAGATTGCAAGTAGTAGGAGGTGCCGGTAGTTTATTGGTAGCACCAGGAAAAACAGTGGTAGATACCGGGGTAATTCCAGAGGAGATTCTTCTCGGAGTGAAATCATTGGCCTTGGTTTTAAAGGAGCAGTTTCTTCCGGAAAAAGATCTGGACTGGGTATTTTTCTCTCCGGCAGGAGTTATAGAACCGGGAGAACGTACCGAAAAATATCGTTTAGGCTTAGATGACCTGATTATAGATGAGCAAGGAAACAGTAAAATATCAGTACAGGACTATGCTAAAGCTATGGTAGATGAGCTAGAAACTCCTCAGCACCACCAGCAGAGAATGACAATCGGATATTAAAAAAAGGAGCTAAACAGCTCCTTTTTTTATGAAAAAAGCGGTAGATATAATTTCATAAAATAATTTTTTAACGGATGAAGAATGATATTTTATTCTACTGTTGATTAAATTAATAGCTGTTAAAAATTTTAAAATATGACCCAAATATTTTTATTCAATATACTATTTATGAGTAAAATATTTGGAAATATGAACGTTGTTCATTAATTTTGTTTTAGAAATTTTCCATGGGAACAGCAGAACGAAGACAAAAAGAAAAAGAAGACCTTAAAAATTCCATACTCGAAGCAGCCAAAGAACTTTTTATTGAAAAAGGATTGGAACATACGACGATTCGCAATATTGCGGAAAAAATAGATTACAGCGTAGGTACTGTATATCTTTATTTTAAAGACAAGGATTCTATACTATTTGAGATCAATAAGTCCGGATTCGGCCTTTTGAAGCAATACATGGCAGAAGCTGTTTCCAATACGGAAGATGCATTTCAACAATTAACAGACATAGCACATGCGTATGTTAAATTTGCTTTAGAAAACAGAGAGCTTTACGATCTCATGTTTATCATGACAGCTCCTATAGATCATGTTTATAAGCACTGCGATGGAGAAGGGTGGGAAGGACAGGATGCATTTGGATTTTTGCAGACTATCATTCAACGATGTTTGGACAATGAAATGATTCAGGATGGAGAACCAGATGTACTTGCAGTTTTATTTTGGAGTACAGTACACGGAATGAGTTCTTTATATATTAGAAATCGATTAAATGTAATTGAAGAGGCTAATATTAAAAACATCATGAATTATGAAGTGTTAGACGCTTTTATAAAACTGATAAAAAAATAAAATTTTTTGCCTAATGACTAAACATTGTTCAATAAAAAATCAACGTTTATTTTTGTGTTATTATAATAATTAATTTCAAAACTATGATAATGAAAAATTTTTTTTACTACCTATATGAACAAGGTTCATATTATAAACATAGATTATCTATGTGGATTTTAGCAATTTTAAGTTGTATTATTTCATTAAATTCTAATTACTTGAAAGGTCAGGTATTTTTGGAAGAATACCTGAAAGAAGGGCTTAATAATAATGAAAGTATAAAGCAGCAAACTTTTCTTTTAAAAAAAAATATGTATTCGCTAAAAGAAGCTCGTGCTCTATTTTTTCCAACTTTATCACTTGAAGGAAATTATTCTTACGCGAAAGGAGGCAGAGCTATAGAACTACCCATAGGAGATTTACTAAATCCTATTTATTCTACGTTAAATGAACTCTCTACCAGTGCGCAATTTTCAGAGGTAAATAATATTAGTGAACAACTCAATCCAAAAAACTATTATGACAGTAAAATCAGATGGTCTCTTCCCATAATTAATTCGGAAATCTACTACAATCAAAAGATTCAAAAATCAGCTTTTAACATGCAACAACTAGAATTACAAATATATAAGAGAGAGCTGGTAAAAGATATTAAAATAGCTTATTACCAATTTTGTCAGATGACAGAAGAAATAAATATATATGAGAATGGAGTAAAACTAGCAAAAGAGGGATCACGAATAAATGAATCTATGTTCAAAAATGGTAAAGTAAATAGATCAGTAGTGTTGAGATCAGAAAATGAAGTAAGCAAAAATGAAGAAAAGTTATTTTCAGCAAAACTAAAATTACAAAATACTCAGGCTTATTTTAACTTTTTACTAAACAAACCTTTTGATAGTCATATTAGCTTCACTGATTTCGAAATTTCAGATATAAATAAGGATGAAATTAATGAAGATAGCTTAGGAGAAAGAGAAGAACTTCAAAAACTTGATTTTGCCAGTAAAATATACGACTATGAGAACCAGAGTGCAAAAAGCTATTATCTACCTAAAATGAACGCTTTTTTTGATATAGGTTCGCAAGGTATAGATTGGAGATTTAATCAAAATACTCGCTATTATATGGTGGGAGTATCACTAATTTGGAAATTGTCATTAGGAGGAGAAGAACTATATAAAATAAAAAAGTCCAAAGCAAATTTGGAAATAATAAAATCAAAGCAAGATGAAGCAGAAAGGCAGCTTAAGCTACAACTATTGACAGCTATAAACTCATATAAAGAAGTCGTCAACAGTTTTTATGCTATACAAAAACGACTATCAGCAGCTCAAAAGTACTATAAAGAAGTTGAAAAGCAATTTAAAGAAGGAATGGCATTATATATAGAATTTCTTGATGCACAAAATCAATTTATCAATACGAATCTGTTATACAATATCTCGTATTACGATATAAAAATTAAATATGCTGAAGTAGAGAGAGCTAGTGCCAGTATTAACTTATCAAACTATTAAAAAATGAAAAAAATAGAAATTATAATATTTCCTGTTATTATGCTTTTATTTACTGCATGCGCCAGAAATAAAGATCAACACAAAGCAGATTTTAAGGAAAATATGGAAACAATTCCTGTTAAAATTATAGATATAGAGAAGAAAAGTATAATTCCTGAAATTAAAGCTTATGGAATAATAAAAACACAAGAAGATGTAAAGATGTCTTTTAATATGAATGGAAGAATAAAGCGGATGTATGCAAAACAAGGAGAGTATGTACGAAAAGGACAACTCATGGCAGAGTTGGAGCTTACAGAATTAATGGCACAAGTTGATCAGGCAACTGAAAGTTATAACAAGGCGGTCAGAGATTTCAAACGACTTCAGAATTTAAGAACAGATTCAGCAGCTACTCTTGAACAGATACAAAATGCTGAAACAACCATGAATATAGCTCGCGAATCTTTAAAAATATTAGCATATAATAAAGCGTATACAGTGATAAAAGCACCGGAAAATGGAGTTGTTTTACAAAAGATGAATAATGAAGGAGAGTTTGTTAATGCTGGGAGTCCAGTTTATATGGTGAGCTCTGAAAAAAATAATGAATTTATTATAAAAGTTTCCTTAACAGCCAACGAACGTTTGTTAGTAGCAGTTGGAGATTATGCAGAGATAGAATTGGAAGGAAAATTGAATAATAAATTTAAGGGTAAAGTTAAACATATTGCCCATAATGCAGATTATTCCACAGGTTTACATACTGTAGATATTCAAATAAACCAAAATTCCGAAAGCATATCCGTAGGGTTGTTTGCTACAGTAAATATTATTCCGGAAAGATCAATTGCCTATTATACTTTACCCCTTGAATGTTTAATAGAGGGTAACAATAAGAAAGGTTTTGTATATGTACCCAAAGAAAACAAAAGGGTTGAAAAAGTAGAACTGGATATAGACTTCATTGATAAAGGCCTATTTTATTTCAAAAAAAAGCCGGAGTATATTAATACAGTAATAAAAGAAGGTGCAGGATTTTTATCCTCCGGTTCCAGGGTGTCAATTAACCAATAAGAAATACAAACTATTATTCACTATGAATTCATTTTTAAAATTTTTCTTAGAAAGAAGTTCTCTGACTTTGCTTATTGTTTTAGGAATCTTAGCTTTAGGATGGACAACGTTGAACAACATGCCCAGAAGTGAAGATCCTGAAATCAAATATGCTTATTATGTTATAGTTACAGCAATGCCGGGAGCAATGCCTAATGAAATTCAGGAACGAATTGTAAAACCGATAGAAGATCGTTTTTACGAACTGGAGGATGTGAAAGAAATTAAAGCTCAGATATGGAGTGATATTGCAGTTACTACTATAGAATATAAATACGGAGTTGATGGAGATAGTAAATATCAGGAAGTTGTAAGAGAAATGGAGATTGTTAGAAATCAAAAACTTCCGAATAATGCATACATCCTTAGCATCGAACATTTTAAAAACAGTGATGTCAATATTTTTCAACTGGCCTTACAATCCAAAGGAGCAGATTATAAAGAATTAGAAAAATATGCTGTAAAGTTAAAAGATGTTTTAAGAACAGTAGAGGGTCTTAAAAATATAAAAACTCACGGTTATCCTGAGCAGGAAATAAGAGTTGAGCTTGATATTAATAAAATTGCCAATTATCATATTCCGGTCTCTCAAATTATTAATTATTTAAAACGTGAAAGTTTTAATATATCAGCAGGTAACGTAGTATCGGGAAATTCAGTTTTTAGTGTAAAAGCAGGTAATAAATATCAATCAGTAGAGCAGGTAGCCAATACCATAGTTTATACTAAAAATAAGACAAACCTAAAGCTTAAAGACATTGCAACCGTAAAAAGAACATATAAAGAAGAAGACCACATAATCAGGCTTAATGGTCTGCAATCGGCTTTGGTTACAGCATCATTAAAAGAAGGGTATAATATAGTATCAGTCGCAGATGAAGCAAAAGATAAAATATCCTCCTTTGAAAAAAACTTACCAGATACCATTAAACTTGAAACAAACTTTGATCAATCGAGTAGTGTGGAAAAAAGATTAAAACAGTTGGGTGGTGATTTTATAATTGCTCTTTTTTTGGTAATAATAACTCTTCTGCCTTTAGGCTTCAGATCTACGTTGGTTGTTATTATATCCATTCCTCTGTCATTAGCAATAGCTTTAGTAGCTTTAAACCTGTTAGGATACAATCTTAATCAATTAAGTATTGTAGGATTGATTATTGCACTGGGTATATTGGTAGATGATTCCATTGTTGTTAACGAGAATATTGAAAGGACGGTACGTTCTGGTCTACCTTTAAAAAAAGCTATTTTAACCAGTACCCATCAAATATCTTTTGCTGTGATAGGAGTTACGGCTACCTTGATTATAGCATTTATGCCTATAGTTTTTTTACCCGAAGGCACCGGTGAATTTATAAGATCATTGCCTATGGCAGTAATCCTGGCGGTGTCAGCTTCCTTATTTGTATCCCTGGCCATTGTCCCGTTTCTTTCAAGTAAAATATTAACAGATAAAACTAATCCTCAAGGCAACATATTTTTGAGAGCCGTAAAAAAAGGAATAGATTTAACCTATAGTAAAATCATCAGAATTTCTTTAAAATATCCCGTACGGGCAGCTCTTTCAGTCATGCTTATTACTCTTTTAGGTTTTTCTGTTGTTCCCATGATGGGATTTTCACTATTCCCTAAATCGGATAAACCCCAATTTTATATGGAAATTGAAACAACTCCAAATTCATCATTGGAATACACAAATTTAAAAGCCAAAGAAGTTGAAAAAGCCTTAGCAACAGAAAAAGACATTCAATATTTTACCACTAATGTAGGAAAGGGTAATCCCAGAGTTTATTACAATGTCAATCCTATGCAGACTATGAATAATTATGCTGAGATATTTGTTCAATGCTATGAAGATATTTCCGTAGAGGAAAAAACTGAAATTATAAAAAGACTGCGAAAGAAATTAGAAAATGTATCAGATAGTAAAATCAGAATAAAAGAATATGAACAAGGACCCGCATTAGAAGCACCAATTGCTATACGGCTATATGGAGAGAATATAGATACACTACAGGCATATTCGGTTAAAATTGAAGATATAATAAAAAAGGTTGAAGGTACTAACTATGTTCAAAATCCAATACTGATAACAAAGACAGGCTTACAAATTATTATAAACAAAGAAAAAGCAGCTCTGTTGGGAGTTAACCCTACCAATATAGATCTTGCGGTACAAATGGCAATTGCCGGAATTGATGCCGGAGAAATTGAGTTGGAATATGTAGAAAATAAATCAGGTATAAGATTGACTTTACCCCGAAACAAACAACAAACTGCCGAAGTATTTGACAAAATATACATCCAATCTGATACTGGAGAATCAATTCCCTTTCAATCTGTTGCAACTATAGTTTTTGAAAAAACTCCAAGTACACTTACACGTATCAACAAAGAACAATATACCCTTATTACAGCTTCTGCTATAGAAGGATACTTATATGATAATATAAACAATGAAATTATTGAAAAACTAAATACGTTAGATTTACCAAACGGTTATAGATGGTCAGCTGCAGGAGAAAAAGAAAATCAACAAAGAGCATTTAACGGTTTTGGCATAGTGTTGATTATTTCTTTTATAGCTTTTATATCAGCCTTGATTTTAGAATTTAAAAATTTTAAATCCATTCTTATTGTATTATCTGTTATTCCTTTAGGAATTATGGGAGGAATATGGGCATTATTTATAACGGGACACCCGCTCTCATTTATTTCAATGGTAGGTTTTATAGCTTTAATAGGTATTGAGATAAAAAACTCGATCCTTCTGGTTGATTATACCCACTACTTGAGAAAAGAAGAAAAAATGTCCGTTACAGATGCTGTTGCACATGCCGGTGAAGTTAGGTTTATACCTATATTTTTAACCACTATGACTGCTGTAGCTGGTATGATACCGCTTGTGATACAATACTCTCCATTATACAGTCCATTGGCATTAGTTATTATAGGGGGATTGATAAGCTCCTTATTATTATCACGCATTCTAACTCCAGTTTTGTATAAACTATTATTACCTGCCCTGGAAAAAGAATGAGATTTTACTTTATTATTCGGGTAGAAATATTCTACCCGAATAATTATCCGTTAAAATTTAATTCATATACCTTATTTACACTGAAAACATTAAAAATAGGTTTTATAATTACCAGGCAAAAATATTATATAAATAATAACCGAAATTATATAAAACGTAATATGCCCTGATCCTTTACTTTTGTAAAATGCTTCTGATTAAGAAACCATTTCCGATAATTTTGTTTCTGCTATTCCTGTTTTCAGTGAATATTGTACAGTCAGTCTATAGGGGTAACGAACTCTACACACAGAAGCACCAGTCAAGAGAATGCTGTAAGAAAGAAAAAGATACTCATTGCAAAACAACAGATACCAAAAACCGGCTATGCATAAACAATTCATGCCATGCCACAGGTTTATTTGTTACAAAAGCACCAGTCTACACACTTTTCATCAATACTTTAAAAAAGTATACGTTAAAAATAAATAAATTACAATTTTTTCAATTGCAGCAGGTATATTTTGTTGCCTGGCAGCCTCCGGAATTCTAGATTTTTTCAATTTCGTTTTTGTATTCGTGAAGCTTAAGATAAAACATGGTTTACTATTTGATAGTAAATTAAATACAAAAACACTTATAAACTTTTTTTAATTATACAATCAGATTTATGATATCCAAAATATATAAAATTATTCCGCTGTTTTTTTTCATGAGCATCTACCAGCTTACTGCACAAAAAACAGTACGTTACGACTTAACCATTACAGATACCCTGGTTAATTATACAGGGAAAAATAAAAAAGCCTTTGCCGTTAACGGGCAAATACCTATGCCTACACTTAGATTTACGGAAGGAGATACTGCAGTTATATACATACATAATAAGCTGAAAGGAAAAACTACCTCGTTGCACTGGCATGGTATATTGCTACCCAACCAATACGATGGTGTAGACTATCTGACATCAGCTCCTATTAAAGCAGGAGAAACGGTTGTTTATAAATTCCCGATTATTCAGAACGGTACTTATTGGTATCACTCTCATACCGGATTACAGGAGCAGGACGGAATGTATGGTGCTTTTATCATTGATAAAAAGGATGAAAAAATTACCTATCCGGAACATACGGTTCTTGTTACGGACTGGACCAATGCTAATTCCAATGATGTTTTACGCAGGTTGTATTTTCACGATGACTGGGCTGAAATACAGAAAAATAAAATACAAAAAGGAGTTACTCAAAGTTATCTGGAAGCTATTCAACAAGGACATTTGGGAACAAAAATAAAAAATGAGTGGAAAAGAATGAGTGCAATGGATGTTAGCGATGTTTATTATGACCAGATACAAATCAATGGAAAACAGGGAGATACTATCAAAACAAATCATAATAAAAGAGTTAAATTACGAATTATTAACGGAGGCTCCTCCTCCTATTTCTGGGTTACGTATTCCGGAGGTAAAATGCAGGTGGTTGCTGCCGACGGTAAAGATGTGGAACCGGTAACGGTAGACCGTTTTATTATGGGAAATGGAGAAACTTATGATGTCTGGGTAGAAGTTCCGGATGATTCTATGTCGTATGAACTATTAGCTACTACTGAAGATCGTACCCGTACAGCTTCTCTTTGGGTTGGTAACGGAGGCCATAAAATGCCGGCTGAACGATTGAAACCGCTCAAATATTTTGAAGGAATGAAAATGATGAACGGTATGATGAAAATGAATGGAAACCTGGATCCTATGGGAATGAAAATGGGAATGCAAAAGATGGATATGAATCAGGTGATGTATCCCGAAATTAAAAATAACTCAGGCGGACATTCCGGTCATGGCGATCATGCTATGGGGATGAACATGAATATGGAGGGTGAAGATTCAAAAAATGAGCATTCAGGGCATACTATGAATCATGAATCTATGCATACCACTACTCAAAAAAATACTAATCCGGTTACATTAAACTATTCAATGCTTAAATCTCCTGTAGTTACTACACTGCCTGAAGGTCCTGTAAAAGAATTGCGTTTTGAACTCACCGGTAACATGGATCGGTATGTGTGGTCGCTAAACAATAAAACCATATCTGAAGCTGACAAAATAGTTATAAAGAAAGGAGAGAAGGTAAGAATTGTATTATATAATAATACCATGATGAGGCATCCGCTTCATTTGCATGGGCACTTCTTCCGGATTTTAAATGGTCAGGGTGAATATTCCCCCTTAAAACATACGCTGGATATTATGCCCATGGAAACCGATACGATTGAATTTGAAGCTAATGAATCCGGAGACTGGATTTTCCACTGTCATATATTATATCATATGATGAGTGGAATGGGTAGGGTATTCAGCTATGAAAATTCACCGCAAAACCCTCAGCTTCCTGATTCTGCCATGTCCTGGAAAATGTTTTCCATGATGGATAAAATGAAACGGTTCAGCATACAAAATGAATTTAGCAGCGGAGGTAATACAGGGAAATTAATGCTGGAAAATAAAAGATGGGCTTTACAATCGGAATGGAAACTTGCCTATCAATCCGATCCAGGCTATGAAGCAGAAGTTCGTTTAGGGAGGTATATAGGCAAAATGCAATGGTTTATGCCGTATATAGGATACAATTGGAATCATACAAGTTCCGAAAGAGAAAAAAATATATTCGGACAGAGGCAAAACAGACAAACCATCAATGACCTGACCATAGGTTTTCGTTATCTTCTTCCGATGCTGGTGCGTTTAGATGCCAGCGTTTCACCAACCAGCGGGCAGGTTAGAGTTAAGCTGGAAAAAGAAGATGTGGTAGTAAGTCCCCGGCTGCGTATGGACTTGTCTTTAGATGATCACCTTGAATTTACCACACGTATGCGTTATTTGCTAACCAAATATATTTCAGTTTCCGGTTACTATGACAGTGAATGGAAATGGGGAGCAGGGTTGCAGTTCAGATATTAATCATAATATTTATAATAAAAAAAGACAGCCCAATCATTGGGCTGTCTTTTTCTTAAAAGGCTATTTAGAAAACAAAGTTCTTAATTGTTCCAATGTATTTCCACCACCGGAAAGGCTGATTTCACCAATCTTATCTGCTATCTTTTCCATGTATTCCATTTCTTTCAACTTCCATAACATACTATTTTCTTCCATTAGTTTGGCAGTATTCAACAAACTACGTGTAGAAGCAGTTTCTTCTCTTCGGGTAATGCTATTTGCCTGAGCCTTCTTTTCAGCAATTAAAACCTGATTCATTATCTCCTTGATCTCTCCGGGAAGAATAATATCTTTTAAACCACAATCCATAAGTTCAACACCAAGTTTTTTAGCTTTATCGGCGCAAAGGGCAAGTACAACAGAGGCAATTTCCGTCTTAGTATCCATTAACTCGTCAAAAGTCAATTTCCCCACGTACTCTCTTAGCGCAAACTGAACACAAGTATATAATTGTTTATCAAAATCCTTATTTTCTACCAGGGCTTTAACAAAATCTATTACTTGATAAGTAATTGTAAAATTGATTCTAAGCTGAGCTTTATCACGGGTAAGGATTTCCTGTCCCGGTATTTCCATTGAAATTTTTCGTACATCCGATTTAACTACATGTATGGTTGTATTGTTTTTCCACCAGTAATAGGAACCGGCTTCCAGTAAACCTTCAAATTTACCGTCAATAAAAAGCAACCCTTTTTCGTAGGACTGGATCTGATAAGTTCTTATATATTTAAAGAAAATATCTCTGGTAAATAAATTTTTATCAATAGATTCATCCATTTCAAGTGAATTTAGATCAACCGTAGTAAAAGAAAAACCCTCATTACTTTTCCAGAAAGCGTGTTTCCCGGCTTCTAGTATAGTATAAAAATTTTTATCTTTATATACTAAACCTATTTCATTATCCGCAAGGGCAAAAACATGTAACTTTTCCTTTAAATTTTCATTTAATAGTAAAGTTTCTAAATTAATATAAGGATTAAAAGGTTGCTCCATGTCGTAAATTTCCAGTATTTCTTTCCAAAAAATCCAATGAGAACCTTTTTCCAAAATTCGTATCAATTCACCATTTTTAAATACCAATCCAATCGTGTTGGTAATAATTCGTACTCTTTTCATAAGTATAAAATTTACATTATAATTATTATTTTATAAATTAAAAAGGTGTATTGAAAAGAAATTCCTTTCCTTATACGGAAACAAAAGAGGTTTAAAAATGTTTGATATAATCCTTTTTTGTTTTTAATCACTAAAATTTAATGGTATAATATTTTAGTGAATTCACAAAATGTTTATAAAAATTATAAGTAAACCTGGTTATGTTTTCAGAGTATTCGGTAAAGTGCCGTTTAATTATCCAACGATAATAAGCCGAATCTCCTTTCAATAAACCTAAGTCGAGAAATTTTTTAAGGTATCTCATCCTTCCTACTAATAGATTTACAGTCTATTAAACAAACCAATGTCCAATTAAAAGTTGGATGCTGGAATCGAACCAGCTAGATTAAAACTGTGCTCTATCCATTGAGCTATGTTTAAAAAAACAACAGGACTCGAACCTGTAACCCCAGCGTTCATGGTTAGCAGACACACGTTTTGTTTCCAGTATGGTAACAGCCAAAGGCTTATACCACTTCCATGCTATACAGAAACATGAGATTCAGACAACGAACCGGTGTTACTCGTACTCAGGCAGGGAATTGAACCCTGATCTCCAGATTGAAAATCTGATGCACTTGCCATTGTGCTACTTGAGCGAATCATTGAAAGTAGGTATTAACTATATCAATACTGCAAATATACATGCTTAAGTGTGTTATAGAATTGCGTAATTAAACAATTTTATATAATTTTTTATATATAACTGTAAATCACTTTTTTATTTATGATTTAATTTTTTTAATTGGAGAGAATATTCTCTATTACGCAATTATATTGCGTCTTTTAAATTAAAATGAATTATATTTGAAAAGATAAGAATAATATGGCAACTAACAAATCTGCATTAATACGTTACAGAACTATAGATAATTGTTTACGAAACCCATATCGGAAATGGACACTTGAAGATTTGATCGATAAGGTTTCCGACGCATTATACGAATATGAAGGCATAACCACGGGTGTAAGTAAGAGAACAATTCAGGCCGATATTCAGTTAATGAGAAGCGATAAATTAGGATATAATGCACCTATTATTGTTAAAGAAAGAAAATATTATGTTTATGATGATCCTGAATATAGTATAACCAACTCACCAATCACCGATGCCGATATGGGGAAAATGAAGGAAATTGTAGCTGTATTAAAGCAGCTTAACGGTTTCCAGTATTTTGATGAAATGAGTGAAATGATAGCCAGATTAGAGAATAGTTTATATAAAACAGAAGATAAAAAACAGGAATTTATACAATTTGAAGGAAATCAACGATTAAGAGGAATTAAATATATTACTCCTATTTATCATGCAATAGTTAATAAAAAACCATTACTTATTAATTATAAATCTTTTAAAGCCATACAGGCTAGGCAATCTGTTTACTATCCTTATCTACTCAAAGAATATCGTAATCGCTGGTTTCTGGTATCTAAGCAGAAGAGCGGAAAATTTCTTTATAATCTTGCCTTGGATCGTATGGAAGAAGTCTACGAATTGGCAGCAGAACCTTATGTTGAGTATGAAGGGGTTGACTTTAACCGTTATTTTGACGAGGTAATAGGAGTTTCCAAAACAGAAAAAGATAGGGCACAAAAAGTTATTTTATGGTTTAATAAAGATAATGCTCCCTATGTAATTACTAAGCCTTTGCATAGCTCTCAGCAGATTGTAAAGAACGAAGAGGATGGAGGTATAGTAATACGAATTGATGTGGTACTTAATTTTGAACTGGAAAGAGAAATATTAGGTTTTGGAGATACAGTAAAGGTGTTAAGTCCCAGATTATTGCAAAAAAAAATAAGAAAAAAGTTACTCAGTGCATCCCAATTATACACCGAAGCTGAAACAAAATCTGATGATTAGTAAAAAAAACAATTTATCTTTCACTTTTAAGTCTTGGGATTTGTAAATCCCATTTCACAGCTATATAACGTAGTAGTACAACTACTCCAACAGTGATAATACTTATGAAAGGAAGTTGAAAATTAAACAGTTGTAAAAATACAAAGCAGCTACCTCCTAAAATACAAGGAAAGGCATAAATTTCACGTTTAAATATCTGAGGAATTTTATTTAGAAAAACATCCCGGAGAATTCCGCCAATAATACCTGTTATAGTTGCCATAGAAATAATAACCCATGAGTTATAGCCTAGAAGCATGGCCTTTTCTGCACCGACGACTACAAATAAGCCCAGCCCGATACTGTCACTCCAGAAGAAAAATCTGTTGAGATGGTTAAGATGTTCCCTTAGAAAAATATAAAATAAGAGAGCCAGAAGTGTACACCATAAATAGATACTGTTTAGCATCCAAAAAGGAGTTATATCTAAAAGAAGATCCCGTAAAGTTCCCCCGCCCACAGCAGTTACGAAGCCCAGAACAAACGCTCCGAACCAGTCGCAATTTTTAGTGGCAGCACCACGAATACCACTTATAGCAAAAGCAAAAGTTCCTATAAATTCAATGATTTCCACATATCGGATTTGCAGGAGTAAATCAATTACAGATTCTTTCATTTTTCTGACTGAATTTTAAAAATTTTGCAATATTACAATATTTATTAAAAATTTTAGAAATGGATAACTATAATTTATTAATCAGAGTCTGTAATTATTTTATGGCGAGAATGGCTTCAGCTAATAAAGTACAATATTCTAAATTTTCCGGAAGATTTAATATGTCTCTTTCAATCTGATAAATTCGGTTGGTAATGGAAGTTATATCAGCACCTGTCTTTTTGAGAATGAAAATATCCGGAATATAATTCTGGAATTTATTATTACCATTTATTATACCTTCGAAATTAGAATGCCAGTTAATCCACAAAATATCATTAATTTTTTTGAAGAGAATAAAGTCCTGACTGGTTTTTAGTGTATTCTTAAGGCCTTTACTCCGGTTAAATAAAAGAAGTAATGATTCGGTTTCTTCGATTAAAGTTTTGTCTTCAAAATAGTTAGCAGTATTAATAGCCAGATAAGGAAAATCCAATTCATTATTTTTATCAAAAGCAGAAGCATAAGAATGTCCGGAATTATTATAAGTAATTTGGGCTGTAAGTTCCGCTAACAATAAATAAGTATTTGGTGCAAAATCAGTGTTTAACGTTGAAAAATCTTTTAATTTCTGATAAATTTCATAAGCAAATCGCCACTGTTCAATATCCGGTATAATAGTGTATAATTCTCTAACCGGATCAGGTAAGGTATCTATGTAGACATCAAATAATGAGAGTATAGAACAAGCCCATCCCGGTTTAACCTGATCCGGAATATTATCTAAAATTAAAGGGCTTGAATTATTTATTAGATACTCTTGCTTTTTATCCATATCCTTATTGAGGAGGCAAAGGTACAAAAATGACTTATATAAGTTTTAATTCAGTAATTAATTTTTGCTTGTGTAAATAACAATCTGTTTATGAATTTATGAGGTAATATAATCTTTAAAAAGTTTCAATTTTCGTACCTTTGCATTTGTCTTGAAAATATCTGTAAATCTATAATTTTAAGACAATTAAATTTATGAATCAGGATTATATAAAAATATACGGAGCCAGAGAACATAATTTGAAAGATTTGTCTTTGGAAATACCCAGAAATAAGTTGGTGGTAATTACAGGATTGAGTGGTAGTGGTAAATCATCATTGGCATTTGATACTATTTTTGCAGAAGGTCAGCGAAGATACATTGAAACTTTTTCAGCCTATGCCCGCCAATTTTTAGGTACTTTGGAACGTCCGGATGTTGATAAAATTGACGGACTTTCTCCTGTTATAGCAATAGAGCAGAAAACTACGTCTAAAAATCCTCGTTCGACTGTAGGAACAGTTACAGAATTATATGATTTTTTCCGTTTATTGTATGCGCGTGCATCTGATGCCTACTCCTATAATACCGGAGAAAAAATGATTAAATACTCGGAAGATCAGATTATCGATTTGATTTATAAGGATTTTTTAGGAGAAAAAGTATTGTTACTGGCGCCATTAATCCGTTCAAGGAAAGGACATTACCGTGAACTATTTGCCAGTTTGGCCAAAAAAGGATTTTTACAGGTTAGAGTTGATGGAGAGCTTAGAGAGATTGGAAAAGACATGAAGCTGGATAGATATAAAATACATGATATAGAAGTTGTTATAGATAAGTTAGTTATTGATGAGAATGAATATAATCAGCGTATTTTATCTTCTGTCCGTTTAGCTATGCAGCATGGTGAGGGTACAATCATGTTGCTTAAACAGGGTGAAGAACAAGGAAAATATTTTAGTAAAAATCTCATGTGTCCTACTACGGGAATTTCTTATCAGGTACCTGAACCCAATACGTTTTCATTTAATTCTCCCAAAGGGGCATGTGAGCACTGCAATGGTATAGGAAGAGTGAAAGAAATTAATATATCTAAACTTATACCTAACACCAAACTGTCTTTTAATAAAAATGTTTTTCCAGTCTTTGAAGAATTAAAACATACCGGGTGGATTATGTCGCAGATAGAAATTATTTTGAAAAAAAATGGTTTTGACATGAGTACTCCTTGGGAAAAATTTTCTGAGCAGGCGCAAAATGAGGTGTTATATGGTGCTAATGAAAAAATTACCATGGATTTGGATTATGCTCAGATCAAGAAGACCTATAAGATAAGTTTTGAGGGTGTGCTGGAACATCTGACCCGTTTAACGGAAGGTAATGAAGAGGGAGATACTCAAAAATTTAAGACCCAGATATTTGAAGATAATATTTGTCCGGTTTGTCAGGGAGCGCGTTTAAAAAAAGAAAGTTTATTTTTCAGGCTTGATGAGAAAAACATTTCAGAAATATCAAATTATTCGTTAAAACAATTAGATGTCTGGATTAAAGAACTTCCCGCAAAAATTTCCGAAAATCAAAATATAATAGCCAAAGAGTTGTTGCAGGAGATAACCAAAAGGTTAAGTTTTCTGTTAGATGTTGGGTTGGAATACTTAAGTTTAAACCGTCCTTCTCAAACGCTTTCCGGAGGTGAATCCCAAAGGATACGTCTGGCTACGCAAATTGGTTCTCAGCTGGTAAATGTATTGTATATTTTAGATGAGCCTAGTATTGGTCTACATCAAAGAGATAATGTAAAATTAATAGAATCACTTAAAAAACTAAGAGATTTAGGAAATTCGGTAATAGTTGTAGAGCATGATAAAGATATGATTTTACATGCAGATTATGTGATTGATTTAGGGCCTTTTGCCGGCAAAAGGGGAGGGGAAATAGTATGGCAGGGTGAACCTAAAGATATATCAGAAGCTAATACGTTAACATCTCAATATATAAACGGTCAGCTAAAAATTAATGTTCCGGATGAAAGAAGAGCCGGAAATGGTCATCATTTAAAATTATCAGGTTGTACCGGAAATAATTTAAAAAATATAACCTTGGATATTCCGTTAGGAAGTTTAGTATGCATCACCGGAGTTTCAGGTAGTGGTAAATCTTCTTTGATAACCAATACTTTATACCCCATTTTAAACAAGCATTTTTATCGCGCTGAAAAGCTGCCTTTACCATACAAAAAAATTGAAGGAATAGAATTTTTGGATAAAATTGTAGATGTTGATCAATCTCCGATTGGCAGAACTCCACGTTCTAATCCAGCTACCTATACCGGAGTTTTTACCGAAATAAGAAATCTTTTTGCTCAACTTCCAGAATCTAAAATAAGAGGATATAAATTAGGACGTTTTTCATTCAACGTTAAAGGAGGAAGATGTGAAGTTTGTCAGGGTTCCGGACTAAAGCTTATCGAAATGAATTTTTTACCGGATATCTATGTTCATTGTGAAACCTGTCATGGGAAACGATTTAATAGAGAAACCTTAGAAGTTCGGTATAAAGGAAAATCTATTTCCGATGTTTTGGATATGACTATCGATGAAGCGGTTGAATTTTTTCAACCCATACCTAAGATTTATCAAAAGATTAAAACTTTACAAGAAGTAGGATTAGGGTATATAACTTTGGGACAACAGTCTACTACTTTATCAGGAGGCGAAGCACAAAGAGTAAAATTAGCTACTGAACTAAGTAAAAAACAAACCGGAAATACTATTTACATATTAGATGAACCTACTACTGGCTTGCATTTTGAAGATATTCGTATATTAATGGATGTTATTAACAGGCTGGTTGATTTAGGTAACTCTGTACTTATAATTGAACATAACCTGGATGTTATCAAAGCTTCTGATTATATTGTGGATATAGGATTGGAAGGAGGAGATAAAGGAGGTAAAATTGTGGTGCAAGGAACTCCGGAAGAAATAATAAAAAATAAAGTAAGTTATACAGCTAAATATTTAAAAGAGGAAATGCTTTAAAATATTAAATACGTGTAAAGTATAAAATGTATTAAAATAAAGGTCTTTTTTAGCGGGATTTTTATATTTTTGCATCGATTTTTAAATTACTATAAAGTTAGATTATGCCTAAGCAAAGAGATTCTTTTTTTGATTCTATAAAATTTATATTAATTTTTTTAGTGGTTCTTGGTCATTTGCTGGAAGCAGTAGCAGGCATAAATCATTTGAATCGAGTAGCTTTCGATTTTATATATACTTTTCATATGCCTCTTTTTATTTTTATTTCAGGCTATTTTTCTAAAAATATTACTTGGAATAAATTTGTGAAAAGCTTTAAATCATTATTTTCAACTTATGTTGTTTTCCAGTTTTTATTTATTTTATTTCAGTTCTTTTTTTCAGGGAAATTTGATTGGTTTAAGTTTATCTTTTTTCCTCAAAGCGTTTTATGGTACATAGCAGGGTTGATGATTTGGCGCTTTTTATTCTATTTTATTGAAAAATTTAAAATTTCATTTATACTGGTATTTACTATTTCATTAGTAATTACTTTTGCCTTAGGGTTTACGAAAGATGTAATTCCTTTTTCAAGAATATTAACTTTCTTCCCTTATTTTATTTTAGGATATTTTTGCAGTGAAAAGTTTATAAAAAAAATAAGATCTATAAATAAAATATATTTTACGACCTTCTTAATTTTATTTTTTTTAGCACTTTATTTTACAACGAGTAATTTATATAGATACAATCTTTTTGGAGAATCTACTTACAACGCTTATCCAACTATATTGGAAGGAATTGTTTACAGAGGAGTCTGGTTTTTGATTACCATTATTGTTTCCATAGCTTTTATAAATGTGATGCCTGTTGTATTACCTAATTTAGGATTAAATACAATGGAGATTTATTTGCTTCATCCACTCTTTGTTTATTACGTATTTAATATTATTGTAGGTTATTATCATTTAAACCCTCCTTTTATCTTGGTTTTTTTGTCAGCTGTGCTTATTGTTATAATTTGTTTATATTTAGGAAAGTTGAAATTTATCAAATACCTGATAAATCCTATGGATTTATGGAAAAAACGGTCCTGATTACATTAAATAATAAATAATAAATAATATAAATATTTATATTCATTTATTAAATTATTCTTATTAAATATTATATTTTGTTTTTGTAAGATTTTCAGTATAAATTTTTATGCGTATAAATATTTTATATAAGTAAAAGTGTGTATCTTAGTTGATAATTAATAATTATATAAAAATCTTATGAAAAGAATTTTTCTTATATTAACTCTTTTTGTGATTAGTTGTTCTTTTTCGCAAACAATAGACCTCGAAACTGTTAAAAAAGAAGTAATAAATAAAAACTCTTCATTTTATTATGAAGATTTGGTAAAGCAATTTATTGAACATCCTGAAACTTTTCGTGCTGATACAGTAAAATCTGAATATTTATATTACGGTAAATTATTTTCTACCTACTATAAGAAATCATCGGAGGTTAAGTCGCAAAATATGCGGTTGATAAAATTAACCGGAGATAAAAAATATTCTAAAGCTATTGCTTTAGGAGAGAATTTGATCGAAAAAGATCCTGTAAATTTAGTTATTATAATGAATTTAATTAATTCGTATAAAAACCAAAATAAGGATGAAAACAAAGATAAAATAAATAAATTATCTCTACAGGCAGAGATTTTGTTAACAGCTATAGCCAAGTATGGTGATGGTAAATCTAAGGAAACTGCGTTTAAAGTTATTGCTTTAGGGGATGAATATATTCTGCTAAATTATTTAGGGATTAATTTGGCTAAATATACTCGAAAATCGGAAAATTCGAAAACAAAAGAAATTTTAGATATCTGGACGAAAGATAATAACTTCGCAGATGATCATAGAGAGAAAATTTATACAGTTGTATACTCAAATGTAGATTAAATTTTTTGAATATTTATCGTACTAAATAAGTTTTATTTTTGGGTAGTTAAAATTTTAACATAAAAACCGATAGTTTTTGATATAATTTTTAATTTTATTAAATTCTGTGCAATATCAGTTGAAGATGATTGGATATTCATAATACAAATACTTATATTTACAAAAAATATTATTTATGATTGTTCACGATTTTAGTCAAACTAAATCTATATTAAATCATTTTGTAGCAGAGTTAAGAGACGTTGAAGTACAAAAAGACCGAATGCGTTTCAGAAGGAATTTGGAAAGAATAGGTGAAATATTAGGGTATGAATTAAGTAAATCATTAAATTACCATACGGAAAATATTAAAACCCCACTTGGAATTAAGCCTACAGACTTATTGGATCAACAACCTGTTCTATGCACCATATTGCGTGCAGGTTTACCTTTACATCAGGGAATGATGAACTTTTTTGATCAGGCAGAAACAACGTTTGTGTCTGCTTTTCGTCATCATCCAAATGGTGAAAAGGAATTTGAAATTGTGGTTGAATATCTGGCTACTCCTTCTCTACAGGATAAAACTTTAATCATTTCCGATCCTATGTTAGCTACAGGTGAATCATTGGCTAATGTGTATGAAGTACTATTAAGTCAGGGAGTTCCTAAAAAAGTTCATATTGTTGCAGCTATAGGTTCAAAACCTGGAATTGATTATATAACTAAAAAACTTCCCGAAAATTCTGAACTATGGATTGCTTCTGTTGATGAAAGGCTTGATGATAATCAATATATTATACCAGGATTAGGTGACGCAGGAGATCTTGCTTTTGGTAAAAAATTGTCAAAATAAACTGAATTTTTTAAATTCAATTAAAAAGCTGAAGTTTAAACTTCAGCTTTTTTTGTTTAATAAAATTACTAATGATTTTAAGAGTAAAAGGTTATACTAACTTGGTTGTACAAATTTATTTTTTTGAATATTCTTCTTCATAATCACAGATACGTTGAACTTTAGGAGTGGAACCTCCTCCGCTAAATTCAGATTCAAGCCATGTGTTTAGTAAGCTTTTAGCAAGTTCATGTCCAATAACTCGTTCCCCAAAGCAAATAATTTGAGCATTATTACTTTTTCTCGCTCTTTCAGCAGAAAACGGGTCATGACATACGGCTGCTCTTACACCAGGTATTTTATTAGCAGTTATAGCCATACCTATGCCAGTTCCACATGTTAATACAGCTCGTTCAAATTCTCCTGAAGCAACAGCTTTGGCTACATTTGCTGCAACATCTGGGTAAAGAACCACTTCACCTTTTTCTGCTCCAAAATCCTTTACTTCATATCCTAGCTTTTCCAAATATTCTTTTAATACTATTTTTAGTGCATAAGCCGCTTCATCACAACCTATTGCTATTTTTTTCTTTTCCATGATATACTATTATATTTTCTTAATTAGTAAATGACTTAATTTCAATAACACAAATATACTTACTAAAACAAAACTAAACAATACTATTATGAAATAATTTTTATGATAATTAACAGTTTTTATCATAGATGTATAATATAGTAATTGATAATCAGTTAATTAATTAATTATTAAATATTTCGATAGTGAAACTTTTGTTTTAATAAAATATTGATTGCTAAATTAACAAGATTAAAAAACAGATAAATATAAGATTTTTACTTATTATTGCTAATTGACTGATTGATATATGTCTTTATTAAATATTATTCTATTTTAGAATGAATTTTTAGTATAAATTTTTTATCAAAGATGAAAATAAATAAGATAATAATTATATTTGAAAGTATTGTAGAAATTCCTACTACGGAACTATATAGTTCGTTCCCATTAGAGACGTAAAGAGGAAATAGGGTGCCTATAGAATTGATCATTCCATGAAATAAACAAGGAGCTAATATTGAGTTTGTTTTATATGTTAAATAACTAAAAATAGGACTAATTGTTATAGTAAACAGACACATAATTAAAATTCCTACAATTGGTGATGATGGATAATTATGCCCCATAATAATTAGCGGAATATGCCATAAGCCCCAGATGGTTCCTATAAATATTGATGATCTAAAGAATCCCAATGATTTTGTTTCATTAAGTAAAAAATTTCTCCATCCGAATTCTTCTCCAAATGTTGCAAATAAGTTTACAATTCCTCCAAAGATTGTACACTGTATGAAGAATGCAAAAAATAATATAATAGGTGAAATAGATGATATATTATAAGCTGTTGAAGAGGTAGGAATTAATTTTTGAGTTAATTTTGTTAAACGAAAAGAAAAACCTTCACTTGAGAAGTCAACTTGTCCAAAATTTTCATTCAAATGATTATTTCCAAATATCCAAATAATTGTAAAAGATAATAATATTAAACAAACAAATACCAAGGGTATTAATAAAAGCTTATTATAAGGCTTAAAATTTAATTTTAAGGAAAACTTATTTTTTTTTAATTTAATTAATAAAAGAGCTGCGGATGTAGGTCCATACATGTATACGATAACAAGTAATAAATATGTTATGGAATTAGATTTGCAGCCAATCAGATTAATTAAACAGGCAATTGTCCAGCTAAAAGAAAAAGATAAAATAATAAATAATGTAATATTTTTTTTATCAATTTTTTTCATAGATGTTAAATTGTTGACTGATAACAAAAGCTTCGCTCCAACATGCCTGAAAATTAAATCCTCCGGTAATTGCGTCTATGTCAATAACTTCACCAGCAAAATAAAGATTTTGCACTAGTTTTGACTGCATTGTCCGGAAATCTATTTCTCTACGATTGACTCCTCCGGCAGTAACAAATTCATCTTTAAATGTACTTTTGCCATTTATTGTTAGTCGGGTATTAGTTAATGTTTCTGTAATCCTATTTATATCAGTTTTACTCAATTCAGCAAGCACTTTTTCTTTTATTTCTAAAACATTTAGCATATTTTGCCAGAATCTTTGTGTAAGATTATAGGGTTTAAGAGAATAAATGGATTTTTTAGGATTTTGAACTTTATAACCGTTAAGTGTATTTTTAACTTCATCAAAACTCTCAGAAACCCAATTAATTTTAAGAATAAAGTTATATTTTAATTCAGCAAGTTCTCTGGCCTTCCAGGCAGAAAGTTTAAGTATTGATGGGCCACTCAGTCCCCAGTGGGTTATTAATAAAGGTCCGTATTCAGTATGTTTTAACAAAGGAATTGATATTTCAGCTTCAGTAAAAGAAGTTCCCTGAAGATTCTGGATTAAAGGAGATTTACAATTAAATGTAAATAGACTGGGAACAGGAGAAATTATTGAATGGCCTAATTTAGATATAATTTTCCACATTTTGGGAGAGCTTCCTGTTGCTATGATTAATGCATCAGCTTCATAAACGAATTTCGAAGTTATAATTTTAAACAATTGATTTTCATTCATTATATCAGAAACAACAGTTTCGTAATGTACTTGTATATTGTTTTTTTCAGTATGTTTAAGTAATGTGTCAATGATTGTTTGCGATGTATTAGTGTCAGGAAATACCCTGTTATCAGCTTCTGTATTTAAATTAACTTTTCTTTTTTCAAACCAGTCAAAAGTATCAGAAGGTTGAAAATGAGAAAAAATACTAGTTAATTCTTTGGACCCTCTAGGATAGAATTTAACCAGTTCTTTAGGATTAAAACATGCATGTGTTACATTACACCTTCCTCCACCAGATATTTTAACCTTTTGTAGCGGATGTTTGGATTGTTCTAATATGGTAACTTTCCAATTAGTTTTATTAAGATTGGCTGCTAAGAAAAAGCCGGAAGCTCCTCCACCTATGATAACTAATTTTTTCAAAGAGTTAAAATTTTATTTAGATTGAATTATTCCTAATTTTATATAAATGAATAGGACTGGTTTAACCAGTCCTATTAGAATTTATGATTTTTTAAATAATCTTTTTATTCTGGATATTAAGGAATTGTCGTAATTTTCATCTTCTTCAAAATATCCATATCCATATCCGTATCCATACCCATACCCATAACCGTATCCATAGCCATACCCGTACCCATAGCCAATACCTCCAGGATTAGTGAAGTCATTAAAAATTATTCCTATATGATTTACTTCTTCTGCTTTATATTTTTCATTTATGCTTCTTAATAGTTGTTTATATGTATAATTACATCTTGTAACATATAATCTAGCATCAGAAAGTCTCATTAAATCGTAAGCATCAATTACCAAACCTACAGGTGGCGAATCTATAATAATATAGTCGTATAAATTTCTTAACTTTTCAATTAATTCCCGATTTTCATCACTGATTAATAATTCTCCAGGGTTAGGTGGAATTGGCCCTGCAGGTATAATATCAAAATTATCATAGCCTGTAGGTTTAATAATTTCTTCAAGAGTATTATTTCCAGATAAATAACCGGATAAACCTATTTTATTACTTATATTAAAGTCATCGAAAATTCTCGGCTTTCTTAAATCCATACCTACCAGTACGGTTTTCTTACCGCTTAAAGCTATTACTGAAGCTAAGTTGATAGCTATAAAAGTTTTACCTTCGCCTCCAATAGAGGAAGTGATAAGAAATACTTTACCGTTTTTAACAGTTTTTTCGTTAAATAAAAATCTAAGATTTGAACGTATAGCTCTAAAACTTTCTGAAATACTTGATTTAGGTCTTGTTAAAACAACTAAATTGTTTTCTGCATTTTTTGGACCTATAGTACCAATTAAAGGAATTTTGGTAGTAGATTTAAGATCAGAAATTAATTTTATCTTGTTGTCTAATAATTCGATTAAGAAAAGTACAATGAAAGGTATTAAACTAAAAATTCCAATATATAAAATTTTATTTTTTCTTACATCAGGAGTTATGGGGCCCTGACCTATATTTTTAGCTTTATCTAATATGACTATATCAGAAACTGTGGTGGCTTTTCTCATTTCCGCTTCTGATAATTTATCTAGTAAACTATTATAAATTCCATCATTTAATAAATAACCACGTTGTGCATTTATGAATTCACGTTCTTTTTCTGGAAGAGTTGCAAAATCAGCTTCTATTTCCCTGATTTTTTCTGATATATTATTGATATCGTTAGAAATATTTTTTCCAGAGTTGGCTAAAATTGAAACCGCTTTATTCTTAGCCAAGTTTATTTTATAATCAAGAGCTTTTATTGGTTCAGAGTTAATTCTATATAAAATAAGTTTTTCTCTTTTTTCTTGTTCTAAGCTTTGAATGTTTTGTAGTATTGATGAAAATCCAGGGTCTACTCCGGAAAGATTACTATCGATAATGATAGAGCCGTTGAAAACAGAGTTTCTTAACAAAGATACAGCTTGAAGTTTAGCTTGGAGTTCAGCTTTTTGTTGATCTAAATTTTGAATCTTGGACAAAGCTACACTAGTTCCAATGTCTGATTGAGAAAAGGTTTTATTTTTAATTTGAACTTTTTGAAATTCAGCAGAAGCACTATCTAATTTCTTTTTTGTAATTACTATTTGATCTTTTATAAAATCTATAGTATTTTGATTAACAATATTTTTATCGTCTAATCTTCTGATTATTAGCTGTTCTATGGATTTATTTAAAAAATTGATAGTTCCATTTAAACTTAATCCTCTTTTAGAAACAATCATTACTGATGGTAACTCATTATCAAAATTTACGCTTATTAATGACTGAATTGTAGATACGGCTTGATTTATAGATATTAGATTAAAATAAAATTGCAGTCCTTCTGCATTACCATTTCCTTCAAAATCTTCGTTTTTAATTATTTTGAATTTAAGATTATTAGTATTAATCCAAGTATTTAGAGGAATAATTATTTCATTTTTATTATTTGCTTTTCTATTGATCAATTTTTCAGAAGAATAAAAATAACAAGTTTCATTAGACGTCTCAGGAAAAGTAATTTTAAATTTATTATTTTTTAAAACTTCTACTTTTGTGTTATAATTCAGAGCTTGAGCATATGAGGTATCTATAATTATTCTAAAGGGAATATCAATATAATCAATTTCAGTAGTTTTAATATTTCCTTTTTGAGTATAATTTATATAAAGACCTAGTTTTTTAACAAGAGTTTCATTGTGAGTTCTGGACGATAATAATTTTTTATAAAAAATTCCCTGAGTAGCGCCGGAATTTCCTCCCCAAATAAAGTTTATAGACTGACTAGGAGCTAATACACTAGAAGTACCCGTTGAAATACTTGTAGTAATTGTAGATTGATAATACCTGTCAGAAAATCTATTTACAACATAAGACACTACCCATCCAATAATAAAAGCTATTATAAACCAATACCAGTTATTAATCAGTCTTCTAATAAATCTTTCAATACTGAAAAAATTTTTTTCTAGAATTTCAGAAGCTTTATTTTTAGAAGATGCAGAATTTGGGTTGGAATTAGAATTAGTTTCGTTAGACATAAAATATTTTTATAAATTTTTAAAGAATAAATATGTAGTTATAGCAGACATTCCTAACGACATAAACTGTGTTACGTCTCCTATAGTTGTTCCTCCACCAAGCCCAGATATTTTTTCTTTTAATGGATCAATTATAATTTGATCTCCAGGTTGTAAATAGTAATAAGGAGAGTTCATTATATCATCTCTAGTAATATCCAGAACTATATTTTTTTTTCCTTCCGGATATTCTCTTATAATTCTAATGTGTCTTCTGTCGGCATATCTGGTTAAATCTCCTGCTTTAGCTATAGCTTGGAGTAAATCAAGTCTATTGGAATCTTCTGTTTTTTCACCGGGTGAAGATACTTCTCCGACCATGTAGTATTTTATAGTTCCTAAGTTTATTCTCACTTCTGCTTTTCCGTCATTATACAAAACCTGATTTAATTTAGTCTGAACTAAACTCGTTATTTCACTAAGAGTTAATCCGTAAACGTAAAATTCTCCAAGTCCATATATTGTGAT
Source organism: Apibacter sp. HY039 (assembly GCF_004023655.1). Taxonomy (NCBI): domain Bacteria; kingdom Pseudomonadati; phylum Bacteroidota; class Flavobacteriia; order Flavobacteriales; family Weeksellaceae; genus Apibacter; species Apibacter sp. HY039. The sequence continues at coordinate 118,884 of NZ_SAYM01000007.1, forward strand.
AAAGCCATCCGGATCAACAGGCAACCCTCCGGTTTTTAATCGACCAGTTGATGAGCCTGAAAAGTTTTTAAATGCTTCTGTATTCTCGGTAGTTAAAAATTTAGAAGCATTCTCATCAGTAGTTATTAATACCATGGTTAATATATCATCTTTTTTTACTCTGTAATTCTCATACGATACAGGTATTAAACCGTACTGATTTAATTGAAGATTGTCACTGGGTTGTAAATATTTCAAATCCTTCACACCAATACATGAAGTTAAAAATATTGATAAGAAAAGTATTAATATGTAAAATTTAGAATTCATCATGATAAAATTAATTTTTCAAAAATAGTTATTTTTTTTATATTGTTATTATCCATAATATTTTTTATGATACTAATTGACTTTAATTATATTTATTAAGTCTTAATATAAGTATCGGTAGAAACGAAAAAATTATTCCTAATAACATTATGGTAACAAGTAATATATGGATATTTATATGTCTAAATAAATAAGCAACTACAATGATAAATGCGTTTTCTAAAACCATAATTACTGAAACCTGTTTATGATTTAAATTTAGTCGTAAATATCGATGATGCATATGATTTCTATCAGCAGCAAAAGGAGATTTTCCCTTAGATATTCTAATTGTGAAAACACATAATGTATCTACGATAGGTATGATTAATATTGCTATAACTATAACAGGTGCTGATTGTAAATGATATATAGGCATTCCTGATGAAGATAAAAGTAAAAATAAATTCAAAAATTTTATTCCCATAAATGAAAGTAAGAAACCTATAATCATAGAGCCCGTATCCCCCATAAATATTTTATATTTTTTTGAAAAATTAAAAATCAGAAATGCACTTAAGCTTCCAATAATAGTCAAACACAAAACAATCATAGGATAATTTATTTCTCCAAGTCTCCAAAAAGTCCAGATAAAAGCGATACTTACTAAAATAGCTACACCAGATGCAAGGCCGTCAATACCATCAATAAGGTTATATGCATTGATTAGTAAAATAAATACAAAAACCGTAAAGAGTATACTAAACCAATAGGGTAAAAGTTCAATTCCAAGTATTCCAAAGAAATTACCTATTCTAACATTTGAACCAATTGAAATCATGAGAGCAGTGGCTATCTGTGCGTAAAATTTTTTGTCAGGAGCAACTACCAGAATATCATCCATAAGTCCAATGAAAAATAATATAATTATGGCAGAAAATAAAAAAATATATGCTGAAAAAAGTTCATATGCACATATAGAGGACATTATGGTTATTGAATAAAAAATAGATATACCTCCAAGATTAGGAGTTCTTTTGACATGCGAACTTCGATCTCCTGGAAGAGCCATTAAATTTTTTTTATATGAAACTCGTATAATTTTAGGTATAGTTAAAAAAGTTAACAAAAAGGAACCTACAAAACCTATCATACACTTTAGGTAAAAACTATCAATACCTAAAAACGTTTTGATTAATCTAATATCTAAATTTTCCATATTTTTTTAAACCATTAAGGCTCCATTGTATTGTATAATAAATTGATTTAGGCAAAGATAGCTTTAAAAAATTATAATATACTAAAAATTGATAATATGCAATTTTAAATTTATTTCTTGAATATGAATTTTCACGAATTCTGTAAACAGCTAAGGGTTTCACAATTGCTCTTGCTTCAGAGACAATTTTCAATACATTTATCCATAAGGCATAATCTTCTCTCTTATATACATTTTCAGGAATAAGGATTTTTCCAATTCTTTGGCTATCATACATAGTGGTTAACATAGGCATAGGACAGTTATATAGTATTCTCTCATAAGTAATATGATCCTCTGCTATAAAGTCAGATAGTAAAGGATTTAATTGTTCATCATATCTTTTATAGGAACTATAAACTAATTCTTCGTTATTATTAAGTAAAAAATTTTTAGTAGTAGTTAAAAAATCGGGTAACCATATATCATCACTATCAATAAAGGTAATAAAGCGACCTTTAGCAAGTTTTAACCCTATATTTCTAGCTTTTGCTGCACCATAGTTTTGGTTAGATTCAATTAGTTTAATTCTCTGATCTTTAATAGATTTAATAAGATTTACAGAATTATCAGAACTATTGTCATCAACAATAAGCCACTCCCAATCAGTATCAGTTTGATTTATTACTGAGCGAATAGTGTCTGAAAGATATTTTTCTGAATTATAAGAAGCAGTGATTATAGATATTGATGGATTATCAATCATTTTGATAACAATTTATAGTTAGCTAAAATTAATTGACCAGCAATCAATGGTATATACAATCTGATTTCCCAAAGTAATCCGGCATATATAATTGTAATTATATAAGGAAATGAAAATACAATATAATTATAAACATTATATTTATAATTTTTATTTATTGAAGATGTAATTGAAAAATAGGTTATTATTAAATAAAAAATAAATCCTAAAATGTTTTTTATCTCTTTATAATTGTGACTAAAATAGTTACCTTCCACTAAACTAGCTTTATCAGTATGTATAAATATTCTTATGCCTATATAAGCTATTAAAAAACTTAGTACTGGAAGCCATAAACATTTTAATAAATATTGAATTTTTTGTTTTTTAAATAGGTTAGTTATCTTACTATTTACTAATACTGAAGCATAGAATGATAAAGTTAAAGCAGAAGATTCTCTGTTACATGTAGATATAATTACTAATAATGATAATAAAATAGTGTAACTGTAATTAAATTTTTCATTTAGCTTGAATATAAAATAAATAGATAAAAAGAAAAAAAACATTGAAGCATTATCAAATGGTGTTATAACGTATTGAGATAATGCAAAGATAAATATTATTAGAAAATATAATAAATATGGCTGTGCTATATTTTTGATTAAAATTTTATACAAAATGATACAGGATAGTATATAAAATAAAGTATTATATAATACAGTAAGAATAAAAAAATCAGTACCCAAAGTATTCATTGGTTTAAATATACTTTGGTTTCGTAAATTCTGTAAAAATGGAGATAGCCAATTATAAATATGAGTTAATAAATCACGGGATAAAAAACGATAGTTATATAAACCAGAATAATACAAATCTGGAAGTTTATTAAGATTAGCATGTACTTGTGCATATTTGGAAGTAAATCCAAAATAGGTTATAAAAGAAAGAATAAAAGGAAGTAGAATTGCATAGCAAATAAAATTAAATTTTTTTAACATAAGTAATAGTGTTTTAGAAAATCATATCAAAATTATAAATATCGTTTTTTATTAATTAGAACTTTTTTCATCATAAAATTCATGTGGGGTAAAATAATAAATATTAAATTCTGGTGCATTAAACATCGTATTAAATTTATCAAAACCTAATTCTCTGGTATTACTCCAGAATCTCCAGCTTATCAAATAAATATATAATATGTAATAGATAAAAATTAAATTTTTATATCTTGAATATGCTACAATCATAGCTATTAATATTATATCAAATGATTGATAAATTGCTGAAAGTCTTATAGAAAATATTGGATTACCATGAAAAGCATAGTAAAAAAAATAAAAAACAACTATAAGATTTCTCACTTTCATATAATTTTCATTTATATTTTGATTTAAAATATATTTGTCGTTTACAAAAATTATGATAAAGAAAAATATTTTAACAAACTCAGTTACAGTTAAAGATTCTTCTTTTAATTGTGAATAAGAATTAAAAGATTCCGTAGCTAAATTTTCTGTAGAAATATTGTTTAACCATTCTCCTAACAATCTATAAGGTTCAAAAGGCCATAAAAATACTCCAATAGCTATAATTAAGATAGCTCGATTTGTTGATATTTTCATATTGGCTACCCAAAAAGCCGGTATAAATACCATTGCCGTTTTATGTGATAAGTATGCTAAGTAAAGGCATATTAGATATTTATATAATTTTTTTGATGAGATGTACTTAAAGGAATACATACATATAGCAGTAGCGAGTGCCTGCCTCATATGGCCCATATCACTTGCAAAAAAACCAGGCATAAAAAAACATAATAATGAAAACACAGGCAATGGAGAAAAATTGTATATAGTTTTCCCCTTTAAAGTGATTGAAATAGCAGCAATTGTAAACAATAAAGCATTAAAAGGAAGTCCAAGAGTACCAATTATTTTGGAAAGCAAAACATACATGGGCTCAATACCAATATTTTTATCAAATATCATGCTCCAGGATACATACTTATTAGAGCTCATATAAAGACCAAAATATGGCCAATAATCAGCTCCTTGAGCTACTCTTATTCCAGCAAGTGTGACAAAAATAATACAAAATAATACAAAAAATATCTTTTGTTTAATACCCGTACTTAATTCTCTATAACTTGCAAAAGTAAGAATTATCATTATTGCATAATATATAGGATGTAGCATAAGTTATAGTCTGATAATGTTTAAAGTATAAAAAACAATTTTTAAGTAACTTAATGAAAATAAATAAAATTTGTTATATCTTTTTAAATATATAATGTCTGATTTACTTATATTTTCTTCTTTTAATAAATTTTTAAGATGAATAATCATATTTTTTTTCACTAAACTGTCTTTAACATAAGCGTAATAAGCTAAAAAACTATAAAAACCCTGTAAAATTACAAATTTTTCCCAATCTTCTGTGTTATTCTTGTAAATACTGATTGAAAAATCTTCTTTCACAAGTCCTATAGCCTTAAACATGTCTAAACCTTTAGAAGTGTAATTTCTGGTTATAGATCCCTTACGAACAAAATAATTATATAAATACTTATTACTTTTAGCAATAACTTTAGATTTCAAAAATAAACGAGGTATAGTGGCAATATCTTCAAAATGTAAGCCAGATGGGAATTCGATATAATTAAACAGTTCACGTTTAAAAATTTTGTTACATGCAAAACAGGACATTTCACCAAATACAGTAAAATCTTCTTCTAAAATTATTTTTTCCGAAAGTTGTGGTAATTGAGGTAGCAATTTGAAAATTTCCCCCTTTTCATCAACATTTTGAAGATTACAAAAAACAATATCAGCATTATGTTTTTTACCAAGAAAATATAAATCTGACATCATTTCTTTTTCAACCCAATCGTCACTATCTACAAAAGCTATGTATTCACCAGTAGCTTTTTTTATACCCAAATTTCTGGCTTCACTCAAACCTCCGTTAGTTTTACAAATGCTGACAATATTTGTGTTTTTTTTTGTGTAACTATCAATGATAATCTGGGAACCGTCTGTAGAACCATCATTAATCAGGACAATTTCTATTTCCTGCAATGTTTGATTTATTAAAGAATCAATACATTTAGAAAGATATTTTTCTACGTTATATACGGGTACAATTATAGATACTTTATAAGCCATGTATTAAAAAAGTGTTGCAAAGTTACTTTTTTAACACGAATTATTAATTATTTAATTTAAAATAATTTAGGATTTGCTTCATGTATATTTGTGTAATTTTTTTTTTAGGATATAAATTAAAATATTAAATATTAAAAACATATAGTAAAGATAATTTTGTAATTAATTATATTATCATAGTAAATCAGTGTTAAAATATATAAAATATTTTAACAATCAGGATACAAAATCATACTTTACACGTAACCAAAAAATCATGTAATACCATAACATTTCATATCATCCCAAAATTCAACATATGATTTTTCAACTACAGAAGGGTTATCTATTGTTATAGGGAAAAGTAATTTTAAGGGAGTAAAACACATCGCCATGCGATGATCATTATAAGTTAATATTTTTTGTTTTTCGATAAATTGGTCGAATTTTTTTAATTCAAATGTAGAATCCGTAATTTTAACCTTGCCACCACATTTTTCAATTTCTTTCTTTAGAGCAAATAAACGGTCAGTTTCCTTAATTTTTAATGTTTCCAAACCTGTTATTTTAATGGGTATTTTTAAACCAAAAGCTGTGACAGAAACAGTCTGGGCAATATCCGGACAATCATTCATGTCAAGTTCAATAAATTCAGGATAGTCAAATTGCTCTATTTTTGATAAAGTAATTTCTCCGGAATTAAATTCAGTATGTACACCAAAAAAATCTTTATAAATTGAGACAATTCGTTTATCAGCTTGTAAAGAGTCCTCAAATAAATAAGAAAGAGTTATTTTTTTATTTTTTCCTAAAGCACATAATGAATAATGATAAGATGCTGATGACCAATCGCTTTCAATTATATAATTTTGTTTGTTAATATCTTTTTTAAAAGGAATATCAATAGTATTATTAGAAAATGAAGCTTCAATACCTAAAGAATTTAAAATAGACAAGGTCATATTGATATAGGGTAATGAAGTAATTTTTCCTTTTAAACTTATTTTAAGCCCATTTTCAATCTGAGTACCTATAAGACAAAGTGCAGTAATATATTGGCTACTAATTCCTGCTGATAAATTCACTGAATTAGTATTTATATTTTTACCGTTTATTTCAACAGGCGGATATCCGGTATTTTCAAGATAAGATATATCTGCTCCCAAATCGACTAAAGCATTTACTAATATTTCAATGGGGCGCTCTTTCATACGTTGAGATCCTGTTAAAATAATTTTTTTATTCGGTTGTATAGAATAAAAAGCAGTTAAAAAACGCATGGCTGTACCTGCATGATGAATGTCTATTAATCCCTCTTTTGAAGAAAGAGCTTTTTGAAGTAAATCTGAATCTTGACTATGAGACAAATTTTTTAATGAAATGGAGCCATTATATAATGCATTTAGAATTAAAAGACGATTCGTTATACTTTTGGAACCTGAAAGTTTGATGGAAATATTAGTCATACTAGTTTTTCATTATTTTTGTGTCTGTCTTTATCTCTTTTTGTTTTTTTATTCATTTGATTTTGAAAAGCTTCTTCAAGATTAATTCCGGTTTGATTTGCCAGGCAGGTAACTACAAAAATAACATCAGCTAATTCTGCTCCTAAATCTTTATTTTTATCGGATTCTTTTTCGGATTGCTCACCATATCTTCTGCTAATAATTCGTGCAACCTCTCCAACCTCTTCTGTTAGCTGGGCCATGTTAGTGAGTTCATCAAAATATCTAACACCATAATCCTGTATCCATTGATCAACCTGTTCCTGAATTAGTTTTAAACTCATAATAAATAATCTGTTATATAGTTTCGAATTTTCTTATGGTAGTTTTTATTATTTCAAGACACTCCTGTAATTGATTTTCGTTAATAACTAGAGGTGGAGCAAAGCGTATTATATTAGTATGAGTAGGTTTGGCAAGTAATCCATTTTCTTTTAATTTAAGGCAAATTTCCCAAGCTAAATTTTTATAAGTAGAATTATTAATTACTAATGCATTCAATAGCCCTTTGCCTCTTACAAATTCTGCAATTTTAGAATCTTTACAGAATTTTGTTAATTCATCTCTAAAAATCTTACCCAATTCGTATGCATTAGATGCCAGATTTTCTTCTTCAATAACTTTTAATGCAGCAATTGCTATAGCAGCAGCTAGTGGATTACCACCAAACGTAGAACCATGTTGTCCCGGTTTTATTACATCCATAATTTCAGAATTTGAAAGTACGGCAGAAACCGGATATGCACCTCCGGACAAAGCTTTACCTAAAATTAAAATATCTGGCTGAACTTCATCATAATTACAGGCTAGTAATTTTCCGGTTCTGGCAATGCCCGTTTGAACTTCATCCGCAATAAAGAGTACGTTTTTTTCTTTACATAAATCATAACAGGCTTTTAAATATCCATCATCGGGAACATAAGCACCAGCTTCACCCTGTATGGGCTCAACTAAAAAGCCGGCAATATTAGAATTTTGTTCCAGTACAGATTGTAATGCATGTACATCATTGTATGGAATTTTTATGAAGCCTGGAGTAAAGGGCCCGTAATGAGTATAAGCATCGGCATCAACAGAAAAGGATACAATAGTAGTAGTTCTTCCATGAAAATTGTTTTCACATACAATAATATGAGCCTGATCTTCTTTAATACCTTTCTTTTCATATCCCCATTTTCTACACAGTTTGAGTGCTGTCTCTACCGCTTCTGCACCCGTGTTCATAGGAAGAACTTTTTCAAAGCCAAAATATTTTGTTATAAATTCTTCATATTTCCCCAATTCACTGTTATAAAAAGCACGAGAAGTTAGCGTAAGTTTTTTAGCCTGCTCAATTAATGTATTGATAATTTTAGGATGACAATGACCTTGATTAACAGCGGAATAAGCTGAAAGGAAATCGTAATATTTTTTCCCCTCCACATCCCATACATACACTCCTTCACCTTTCTCTAAAACGACAGGAAGAGGGTGGTAATTATGGGCACCATACTGATTTTCTAACTCCATTAAATGTAGTGAGGATAATTTTGATTCCATATATTTTTTATTTTTTTGCAATTTAGGTAATTTAGTTCTTTTTGTAAATTATTAAAACAAATTTAATAATATTTACTAGGAGTTTGTTTTTTCAAAAGACTAATTTTGCATTATGGAATGGATTTCTGCAATAGAAAATTTTCAGGAATATTTATGGTTAGAGAAAGGATTGTCTGAAAATACACGAAAAGCGTATGTTAGGGACTTAGCTAAATTAAAATTATTTGCGGCTGAAAATCATGCGTTAGATCCATCAATAATTACCAAAGAAGCTATTCAGGATTTTGTTTATGATTTTTCTAAAAAAACAAAAGCAGCAAAATCTCAGGCACGATTAATTTCATCATTAAAATCTTTTTTTAATTTTTTGCAGGAAGATGAAATCAGAAAAGACAATCCGGCAGAATTACTCGAAAGTCCTAAAATCGGATTTAGATTACCTGATACGCTTAATCATCAGGAAGTTCAGAAAATAATTGAGTCTGTTGATTTATCAAATTCTGAAGGAGAAAGAAATAGAACAATTCTAGAAACACTTTACGGATGTGGACTTAGAGTATCAGAATTAACAAACTTAAGGCTCTCTGATTTATTTTTCGAAGAGAATTTTATAAGAGTTATAGGTAAGGGAGAGAAGCAAAGACTAGTTCCTGTTTCAGACTGGACAATAAAATATATTTCCATATATATTCAATCTATCAGGAATCATCAGGTAATAAAGCCTCAATATAAAGATTTTTTGTTTTTAAATAGAAGAGGAGCAAAATTGACAAGAGAAATGATTTTTATAATTGTCAAGAATGCAGTGGCAAATTCTGGAATAAAAAAAAATGTATCTCCGCATACATTTAGACATTCATATGCAACAGTACTTTTAAAAAATGGTGCTGATTTGCGTTCAATTCAGCAGATGCTGGGACACGAAAGTATCACAACAACTGAAATATATACTCATTTGGATAAACAACAATTACGGGATGCTATTGAAAAGTTTCACCCGTTCTATAAATCGGATCAATAATTTACAAAAAGACCGATAAAGAATATGGATATAGAAAAAAATAAAGAAGAAGCTATTAAACGGCAGGATATTCATTCTAAATATTTATCAAAATTAAAAAACAAAAAAGTAAAAAATCTGGATCAAAAAGTTTTAGAAATACACCATTCTGTATTTAATAAAATTGATTGTCTCGAATGTGCTAACTGTTGCAAAACAACGGGTCCTTTATTTACAGAAAAAGATATAGAAAGAATTTCCAAACATTTAAAAATGAAAGTTTCTGCTTTTATAGATAAATATTTGCATAAAGACGAAGATAATGACTGGGTTTTTAATGGTTTACCTTGTCCTTTTCTGGATTCTGAAAATTATTGTCTTATCTACGACGTTCGTCCTAAAGCTTGCAGGGAATATCCGCATACCGATCGGAAAAAGATATATCAGATCAATAAAATTACATTGAAAAATACTTTGATCTGTCCAGCAGCATTCAAAGTAGTCGAAGAGATGATAAAAAAAATTCCAATGTAGAATTTTATACTGAATCCTTTTTTGATTTGGCTTCTTTTTTATTTTGTAACCATTCCACAAGTTGTGCACCTAACCACGAAAACGGAAAAAAAATAAAAAACATGCTTACGATGTACCAGGTAGGATGGCCAGGGAAAATAAATACAGTAGCAATAGCTGTTAATAACAAAATAAAACCAATCAACATAGCATAAGCCTTTTTAGCAGTTTTGACAATCAAGGCACAAACGATACCTCCAAGTAAAGAGCCAATACCAGATGAAATGAGCAAAGCTATGAAAAACTCACCCTTAGCCGTTTTTATGATAGGAGTCCAGTACTCTATTGCAAGACCTTTATACTCATAAGGTATCCAATAAGGATTAATCATAACCGACGAAGTAATTATTGCTACGGCTACAAACAGTCCCGATAAAACTGCAATTGTATTTCTAATCATTTTATAGTAAACTATTTATTCTGCAGCAATTACTGATATTTCTATGGATACGTTTTTAGGCAAAGCAGATACCTGTACACATTCTCTTGCAGGATAAGAATTTGCAAAATAGGATGCATAAATATCATTAACTATAGCAAAATTGTTTAAATCAGTTAAAAAAATAGAAGATTTAACAATATGATTAAAAGACAACCCTGCCTCTGTAAGAATAGCCTGAATATTTTTCATCACTTGATGAGTCTGCTCTGTTATTTCGTCTGAAAATTCATTCGTTGCCGGATTAACCGGGATTTGACCTGAAATAAATAATAAATTATTTACTTTAACAGCCTGTGAGTAAGGACCAATAGCTGCAGGAGCTTGAGAAGTAGATATAATTTCTTTTTTCATTTTCTTGTAATTGTACGATTAAATTTAATTCATAAAGGTATTAATTTTTTAAAGATCAGTGCTTGTGTCATTGAAATTTCTTGCTTCATATTTCACAGCATCTTTAAGAATTGCAGCCTTTATTCCTATGTAGAAATTCCATGTTTTATTATAACCGGAAGAAATAGGAACCCAGTTAAAATTGATATTAAAGCTTCTTAGATCCCTCATAAATCCTAGTCGGGTATAACCAAACTCTTTACTTTCAAGGTCATAATTGGTAGAAGCTGTAATTTTCCAATACGGAGAAGGCGATATTTCTCCTGTTAAATTTACAGTAGCTGATGTATTTGCCGTACGGTTATATTCTTTGGTTCTGGCATAATTAAGTCCCACATCCAATTTCCATGGAATTTCAAAATGGGCATAATTTTCTTCATCAAAATTATATTTTTCATATCGTATTGAGCCTTGTTTTGAATATTTTTTTTCTTTTTTACCACCAAACATAGAAGGTTCCAGAGAAAAGTTCAATCCCATTGTATAACTGGCTATAGAGAAATATCCTAATTTATCAACATTATATCCCACAGTAGAAGTTGGAGAATCAAATACAATTTTATAAGGATTAATCCTCAAAGCATAGTTTACTCTCAGTTTAGAATTGAATAGAGAGCTGGAACCAGTAGCAGTTATAGGACTTAATCGTAAAGAGTCAGCAGCAAAATTATAAGAGGTGGAAATATTTAGACTCTCAAAGATTTTTATCTTTTTTATACCAGTCTTTTCTTTTTTATTCCGCACTTTCATTTCCAGATTATTAGCCAGGGAAATATTTACAGAACTATTCTCTGTATTTGAAGGATCACCTAAAACGCCGCCGTTAAAATAGGAATATTTAACCTTTTTACCATTTTCATCTATATAAGTACCATAGTACCCCCATGAATCAGAAGAAAAATTAGGAGAATAACTATAACTTAGAGTAGGGGATATCATATGTCGGATAGCTTTTATCATTTTATCCTGCCCCTCTTTTTCAAAGTTAGCCATTCCATAAAGTGTTGTAGTTAAATTTAAAGCAGTTCCAAAAGTTCTGTAAGACCTGAGTCCGTCTTTATTTAGAGTTACAACTTCATTTGTAACAGAATTATAATCTCTGCGTATTGTTTTGGTTGTCCATGCTTCCTTGTAATTTCCGGTTAATCCTAATTGGAAGTAGTTAAATATAGTAGTAGTAGTTCCCAGATTTGTCTCGTTTTTTATTCCGTTTTTGGAATTATCAAACATTTTGGATGAAAACATATCCTCAGTGGTCGTAGTAACGGAGTTTTGAAGATTCATTTTATAATCCATGTAAATATTTTGAAACAAACCTTTTTTTGAGCCGCTTTTAGGAGCAAAAGGATAAATTTGAGGCATTGTAACGGATAAGCTGGGAAGCACAAGCGCAACTGTTCCATCAGAAATATTTTGGGAAGCCGAAGTATTTAATGAAACTGTTAACGGATTATTGTTAAATCGCTTAACCAGTGAAATGGATGATGAGGTTTGATTATTATTTACATTACCAGATAATGCGTTTTGATTATATATACTATTATTATAATAATTTTGACTAACAAAATTAACAGAAGAATTAAACGATAAATTTGGATTAGCTTTAGCATCCTGAGAATGAGTCCATACTACACGATAATTTTCTGTTTCCGAGTAATCACTCAGACCTTTAGTACTATTTATATTCTTTTCATATACCAGGTTGAAATTACCTGAATATTTATATCTTTTAGTATATCTGAAACGATTATCAATAGTCCAGCTCCCTTTAGTGTAAATACCAAACCGGGTTTCTAAATCAAGATATTCCCCTATAGGAACATACACTCCCCATCTTTCCAGATAAAAACCTTTAGATTGTCTTTCACCGAAAGTACCGATAAGAAGTCCGGCTTCTCTTTTACGACCTGATGATGGAAGATATAAAAAAGGGAGTATAAATGGAGTAGGAACCTGTTCAATATACATGGTTGTAGGTCCCGCAATTAAAGTCTTTTGGTTTTTTCCCGTAATCATTTTCATACGGGTGGTTGATAAATGATAATCGGGCACAGAATCTTTTTTTGATTTAAAGTATTCATCCGTTGTAATCATCCCGTTTCTCATGTAATACTCCTCTTCATTCATCCTTTTTGCTTTTTGAGCAATTATCACCATTTCATCCTCTTCAGTACGTACATTAAAAGCTGTACCCTGTTTTGTATTCATGTTGAACTTGGCTTCAGTATATTCGAATTCTCTGTTTCCTTGTTTAAAAGTAATATTTTCAATAATTCTTCCTAAACTGTCAACTTTGCCCCGAGCAAAAATATCCCCTGTATTCCAGTCCATAACAATATAATCCGCCTTTATCGTCATGTCCTGATAGGAAACGGAAGCATTATGTATCAGATAGGTCATTTTTTTAGAAAATATATTGCGGATTTCATCCCCTCTGGAATCTACCACATCTTCTAATTTTTCTTTTTTTGAAGGTATTATTTTTGTCGAATCAGAAGGCGTTTCAGTCTTTTTAACTTGTGCTAACAGAATGTTAAAAATTAGAAAAAACAAACAAAGTACACTATATTTGAAGCTTGAATTAATCAAAGTATATAAATTCAAAAAATTTGTGTCCAAAATTAATCAAAAAAAAGAATTAATGAGAGTTTTAACAATTTTTAACTTAAAAAATATATTATTTGCGTTTACAGCCCTATGTATAAATTTTTCTTATTCACAAAAGTTTAAACTGGTTCTGGATGCGGGACATGGAGGACATGATTATGGAGCCAAAGGACCGTATGCTAATGAAAAAGATGTTAATCTATCGTTGGCATTGAAGGTGGGGTCAATGATTGAAAAGAACAATAAAGATGTAGAAGTTATTTATACCCGTACTATTGATGAGTTTATTCCATTAATGACCCGGGCAGGTATTGCTAATAAAAACAAAGCAGATTTATTTATATCCATTCACTGTAACTCCAGTTCTAAGAGCGCACCCTACGGAACCGAAACTTTTGTCTTAGGATCTCATAGAAACAGAGATAACTTTGATGTAGCAAAAAGAGAAAACTCTGTGGTATATATGGAAAAAGATTATCAGACCACCTATGAGGGGTTTGATATCAACTCACCTGAGTCTCTTATCGGATTAACACTTATGCAGAACGTTTATCTTGAAAACAGCTTAAAACTTGCCTCTTATGTAGAAGAAAATTTCAAAAAAGAAAGTAGATTATCCAGAGGAGTAAAACAGGCAGGTTTTTTAGTATTAGTTCAGACAGCTATGCCTGCAGTTCTTATAGAAACCGGGTTTATATCCAATTATCAGGAAGGAGAATATTTAGCTTCTGCGGAAGGTCAAAATACAATAGCAAAAAATATTTATGAAGCCTTTTTGGCATATAAAAAGGAATTTGATAAAAGATCAGGTAGAACTGAAATACAAAAAGTCGAAGTTAAAGAAGCCGAAATACCTTTAAAAAATACAACGCTTAAAATACAGTTTTTAGCATCATTTAACAAGTATCCACAAGGAGCTGCTCAATTTAGAGGTATAAAAGATGTCGAAATTATAAAATCTAATGGGAAATATGTTTATTATGCAGGAGCTACCAATTTAAAATCAGAGGCAGACACAAATCTCAAAATTGTTAAAGAAGCTGGTTTTAAAGATGCTGCAGTCGTTGAATTTAAAGATAGTGAATCATTAAAAAATGAGTATTACACTATTGAAATTTTATTATCCACAAAAAAATACAGGGAAAAAGATCCTATTTTTAAAGGATTGAACAATGTTGTAAGAGATAAAATCAATAATATCTATATATATACATCCGGCAAAGTAACTAATTACGAATCGGCAAAAAGATTACTAGATAATATTAAAAAATTAGGATTTAACGATGCAGTTATATCCAAAATATCTGCATAAAAAATCTGAAAATATTTGTAGAAAAATTAGTTAGTTTTATAGCCTGTTTATATTATTTATAAACAGGCTATTTTTTTGCTAAATTATGTTTTGGTAAATTAAACTCTATTTAATCTTTTCAAATTCTTCGAAGAAACTTTTTTCAATAATATCTTAGAAAAAATAAGATTTTTTTAAAACAAATAAGAGTCATCTTATCATATTAATTTTTTGTTTCTTTTAGTTATAAATTAAGAGATACATAAACATTCAGTATAAATGTAAATAGTATTTAAATGTAAAATAAAAAGCCTTTGGAGTAATCATCCAAAGGCTACTATTTAGTTATAGTATATATATTGATGTATTTTTATATTGCATCAGTATGTACTGTCTTCACAGCGCGTCCGGATGGATCCGGATTGTTTTTAAAAGCTTCATCCCATTCAAGAGCTACAGCTGAGCTACATGCAACAGAAGGTACGGAAGGAACTGTCTGTGCTGCTGCCTGAGATGGAAAATGTTCTTCGAATATAGAACGGAACCAGTATTCTTCTTTAGACATAGGTGGATTGATAGGAAAACGTTCTGCTGCTCTTTCCATCTGCTTATCAGTGATCTTTTCATCAGCAACTTTTTTAAGAGTGTCAATCCAAGAGTATCCTACACCATCAGAAAACTGTTCTTTTTGTCTCCAGGCAACTTCAGCAGGAAGGTAGTCTTCAAAAGCTTCCCGTAAGATATGTTTTTCAATTTTTCCACCTCCACACATTTTATCTTTAGGGTTAAGAGTCATTGCAATATCCATAAATTCTCTATCTAGAAAAGGAACACGGCCTTCAACTCCCCAAGCCATTAAAGATTTATTAGCCCTTAAACAATCATATAAATGAAGTTTATCTAGTTTTCGTACAGTTTCTTCATGAAATGCCTGGGCATCCGGAGCTTTATGAAAATACAAATATCCTCCAAACAGTTCATCAGATCCTTCACCAGATAAAACCATTTTAACCCCCATAGATTTAATATATCTAGCAAGAAGATACATGGGCGTTGAAGCCCTTACAGTAGTCACATCGTACGTTTCAATGTGATAAATTACATCGCTTAAAGAATCTAAGGCTTCTTCAATAGTGAAATGTATTTCGTGGTGAACAGTTCCTATATGATCGGCTACTTTTTTAGCAGCAATTAAATCAGGAGCACCTTTAAGACCTACTGCAAAAGAGTGTAGTTGTGGCCACCAGGCATCTGTTTGTCCATCTTCTTCAATTCTTTTGCTCGCATATTTTTTTGCAATAGCAGAAATAATTGAAGAATCTAAACCTCCGGATAATAATACACCATAAGGTACGTCCGACATAAGTTGTCTGTGTACTGAATCTTCCAATCCTTTTCTTAATTTCTGAATATCAGAAGTATTATCTTTTACAGAGTCAAACTTCATCCAGTCTCTATGATACCATTCTTTTATTTCTCCATCGGGACTATAAAAATATTTTCCAGGCTCAAATTCTTTGATATCAGGACATACACCCTCTAATGATTTTAATTCACTAGCTACAAAAAACTGACCTTTTTTATCATAACCCATATATAAAGGTATAATTCCCATATGGTCTCTACCTACCAGATAAACATCTTTTTCTTTATCATAAAGTACAAAAGCGTAAATACCGGAAATATCTTCAAAAAGTTTTATACCTTTTTCTTTATATAAAGCAAGAATTACTTCACAGTCAGATTGTGTCTGAAAATTATATTTACCTTCAAATTGTTTACGTATTTCCTTGTGATTATAGATTTCTCCATTAACAGCTAATATTAAATTTTTGTCTTCACTGAATAGAGGCTGCCCTCCTGAAGCAATATCGACTATAGATAATCTTTCATGGGCCAGTACAGCAAGATCATCACAATATATACCAGACCAGTCCGGTCCTCTGTGACGAATTTTTTTAGCCATTTTCAGCGCTTCCGGCCTTACTATTTCACTTGTTTCTTTCAGTTCGAAAACTCCTACAAATCCACACATACAATTTATTGTTTTAAATTCGAATACAAAAGTACATTAAAAGTTATTTAATTTAATTTTAAATACAAAATAAGTTTAAATTATAAACGTATTTATTTGTTTTGGTTTTTAATTTAATTTTTTTTGGCTTTATTTAGTCAATTTAATTTATTCTATATAGCCTTATATAATAGTTAAAATTGATTACAAGTTCAATATCAGTTTGTGTATGCTAGGCACTGGCCATATCTAAAACAATTCTTCCGTCGATCTGGGCTTTTTTCATTTTATCAAAAACATCATTTATTGAATCGAGCTTAGCAGTACTTACAGTAGCTTTGATTTTACCTTCATGTGCAAATTCTATAGCCTCCTGCAGGTCCTTTCTTGTTCCCACAATTGAGCCTCTTACGGTTATACGGTTTAAAACAGTTTCAAAAATGGGAAGATCAAAATTGCCGGGAGGTAGCCCGTTTAGAGCTATGGTTCCCTTTTTACGTAAGGTTTCAAGTCCCTGCTTAAATGCTATTGGGGATACTGCTGTGATTAAAGCCCCGTGCATACCGCCGGTTTCTTTTTTTAAATATTCTCCGGGATTGGTATTTAATGCATTTACCACTAAATCTGCTCCCAGTTTTTTTGCCAGATTAAGTTTATCGTCAGCAACATCTATAGCAGCAACGTGCATCCCCATTGCTTTAGCATACTGAACGGCAATATGTCCAAGTCCTCCGATTCCTGAAATTGCAACCCATTCTCCTGGTTTAGTTTCCGTTTCTTTTAACCCCTTATATACGGTTACACCTGCACACAAAATGGGAGCCATTTCTAAAAAATTAACATTTGAAGGTAAAATTCCCACATAACGGGCATCAGCAATTACGTATTCAGCAAAGCTGCCATCAACGCTGTATCCTCCGTTCTCTTGTATATCGCATAATGTTTCCCATCCGGAAATGCAAAATTCGCAACAGCCACAGGCACTATATAACCAGGGTACACCAACAGCATCTCCTTCCTTTACCCTTGTTACTTCTGCACCAGTAGCAACAACATAGCCAACTCCTTCATGTCCGGGAATTAAAGGCATTTTAGGTTTTACAGGCCAATCTCCTTCAATAGCATGCAAATCGGTATGGCATACTCCACAAGCAATAATTTTTACCAGAATCTGGTTTTTACCCGGTCTTTTAACTTCTACTTCTTCAATTTGTAAAGGTTGTCCAAATTCACGAACAACTGCAGCTTTCATTTTTTGTGGTAACATAAAATTTTAGTTTTGATAATGGTTGTTTGTGAATATAACTAAAATTTAAATGCTTAAAGCTGACAGATTTTTTTTTATTAGTATATATTAATATAAATATTTTTATAAAATCTAGGTTTCTATCCAAGGTATTGTATTATTGATGTTTATACTCTATAATTTCAGTTCTGAATAGGATTATTTTCGTTAATAAATTTTTTAAATTGATCTAATGCTAACGCTCTATGGCTTATTCTATTTTTTTCATCAGCAGAAATTTCTGCAAAACTATTTGAGTAACCCTCCGGAACAAAAATAGGATCATAGCCGAAACCGTGTTTTCCCAGGATTGAATTTGAAATAGTACCGTAAACTCTTCCTTCAAAATAGCGAACTTCTTTATTATTAACCCAGCAAATTACACTTATAAAATAAGCTTTTCTATCAGTAATATTTTTCATATTAGAAAGTACTTTTGCTATGTTATCATCAAAAGAGCCGGTTCCGGCATAACGAGCTGAATAAATTCCAGGTTCTCCGTTTAATGCTTCTATCACAAGTCCGCTGTCATCAGCAAAGCAAGGTATTCCCGATAGATCGTATCCAAATTTTGCTTTTATAAATGCATTTTCTTCAAAAGTGAGTCCGGTTTCTTCAATATCTCCCTCAAAATTGTAATCATTAAATGTTTTTAGATTTAAATTAGAAGGAAGCATGGCTAAAATTTCATCTTTTTTATGAGTATTTTGAGTTGCTAATAATATTTCCATGAGTATTTTTTTGTGATTTTATTAAGAAAATAACCTGATATAATGATGATTATAAGACCAATGATAGGATAAACATAATTGCTAAATCCGATTTCAGGCGAATCAAAATTTCCATTTTTGTAATATAGATAAAAGCCTAACAAATTGTTTAAAAAATGAAGTAATGTGCTTACTGCAAGTGAACCGGTTTTGTAAAAAGATATTCCTAAGACTATGCCGGCCAAGATACCTGCTAAAACCTGCCAGGGGAATATGTGTATGCCGCCGAAAATTATAGAAGATATAATAATGGCTTTATAAGGAGGAACTTTATTATTAAGCATTCCTTTTAATATAAAACCTCTGAAGAATATTTCTTCGAATATCGGGGCTATAATACATATAGAAATAAAAACGGCAACCGGTTGTTTGTTAAGCGAGCCTACTAAAGCTTGGGTCATTAAATTGTGCAGATAACCAAAAAAGGGTCCTTGGGTGGGTATTAATCCTGTTAAAAATTCGGACAATAAAAACTGTCCGATGAATAAGCATAAGCAAATTGGGAATAGTTGAAATTTTTTTAAATTATAACTTAATCTAAATTTTTGTTCTCTTGGTTTTAAACAAATAAAATAAAAAATGAGAAACAGCATTAAATAATTAAAAACAGTATTTATAGGAGTTAGTAAAGCTGTGTCTAGGTGTAAAAAGTTCGCAAGATAGAAAAATAGTTGTCCTGAAATACCCGCTATGGTTATGAATAAAACAATAGCAAATATAATGTCGTACCAATAGATTTTTAAGTAGTTATTCATTGTGATATGGTTTACCCTGTAATATACTAAATGCACGGTAAAGTTGTTCCGTAAAAAATAATCGTATCATTTGATGTGTAAAAGTCATGGAAGATAATGAAATTTTTTGATGAGGTAAGTTATAGATTTTATCTGAAAATCCCCAGGCTCCACCTATACAAAAAACAATGTGTTTAGTTGAATTGTTCATTTGATTATCAATAAATTTTGAAAATTCAATAGATGTGTATTGCTTGCCTTTTTCATCTAATAATATGAGTGAATCACTAGCATGTAATTGAGAAATAAAAGATTCAGCTTCCGCATTTTTCAAATCAGATTCCGGAAGATTTTTAGCATTTTTTATATCCGAAAGTTCTTTTCTTTCATATTTAATAAAGGAAGGTAAACGTTTTTCAAGCTGCTCAATCAAAGTCAGCAGCTCTTTCGAATTTGTTTTGCCTATCGAGAGTAATGTAATTTTCATAATACGTAAAGAGTACAAAAGTAAGAGAATATTTTTAATGATAATAGTCTCTATCCTGCCTTTTAAAGGTTTGAATAAGTTAATTATACATTTAAATCTGCTTATTTTAATTAATAAGTAGAAATTAATCTTTGTTACTACTTTAGATTAATCAAGATAAAATATACTAAATATGAAAATATTTTTATTTATAGGATGCAGATAATGCTTAAGTTAACTTAAAATGTTGTATTCTTTTAACAAAATAGTAGATGAGAAACTAATAAAACATGTATATTTAAAAATTATTCTTTATAACTGTTTTTTTAATTTATATACATCATTAAATCTTGTAAAAGATAATCTTTTTAAATACGATTTATAATTTTTAATACGTAATTAATAATCATAAATTGAACTTAGTTTTACAATAAAATCAGGAAAATATAAAAAATAGCTATTTATAATCTAAAAAATACATATAAAAACAGAAAATTTATTTATTTCATAATATTATAAGTGAAATATTTTTTAAAATATGAATTTGATTTATGAAGTGTTTTTATATTAATAATAATTAAACTAATCTATATAATGATTAAAGTAAATAAAATATAAAATTGTGTTTGTTAAATATTTTTTATTGGGTAAAAAATATTGTATTGAGGTATATTATTTTATTTTTATTATATTTGTCCCAGTAATTTATGGATTAATTAATATAAAGCGCTAGCTTTTATTCTGTCTATGGGAATCTGGTAAATTCAAAAGAGACACAGAATAAGTAAGTTGGGCTCACACCATATAGCGTGGGTTCTTATCTTATTTGTGTTTCTTGGCTTACCAGAGCCCCTATAGGCAAGTAAAGATTTTTAACCCGCGCTTTTAATTCCTTCATACATCCATTATAGTATATTTGCGCATATTTTTATCTTTCATTTTCTATAAAAATCCTTTTAACTTCATGGTTTATTAATCAACAATTATTAAATAAGAATACGAAGTTTATTTTTATTAATTTTGATGAGTATATAATCATTTCAAAATATGAAATTAAATGTTTTAACAGCTATTATAGCTTCCTCGGTTATGCTGGTCTCTTGCGATACTAAATTTTCAAATACTATAGGTAAGACAGATCCTGAAAATTTTGAATATAAAGTTGATCGTTTTGCGGATATAGAAGTATTGAAATATCAGATTCCTGGTTGGGAAAAACTTTCCCTGAAAGAAAAAAAGTTGGTTTACTATTTAGCTCAGGCAGGTATGTCCGGAAGAGATATAATATGGGATCAGAATTATAAATATAACTTAAAAATTCGTAAAGCATTAGAAAGTATTTATAAAAACTATAAAGGAGATAAATCAGCACAAAGCTGGAAAAACTATGAAATATATTTAAAAAGGGTATGGTTTTCTAATGGAATTCACCACCATTACTCTAATGACAAAATTATGCCGGAATTTTCACAGAATTATTTTCAGCAATTATTAAATGATACTAGTACAGAATTGGAACCATTCATTGTAGATATACTTTTTAATGAAGAGGATAATAAAAAAGTTAATCTGGATGAGTCTAAGGGATTTATATCTGGTTCTGCAATAAATTTTTATGGGAAAGGTATTACGGATAAAGAAGTAGAGAAATATTATTCAGGGAAAACAAATCAGGATTCAGACAGACCTGTCTCATGGGGGCTCAATTCCAAATTGATCAAAAATGAACAGGGAAATTTAGAAGAAAAAATATGGAAAAGCGGGGGTATGTATGGAGCTGCAATAGATCAAATTATATTTTGGTTGGAAAAAGCAGTTTCAGTAGCTGAAAATAAACCGCAGGCGGAAGCTTTAAAACTGCTAATCAGTTATTATAAAACAGGTAGCCTGAAGACCTGGGATGAATACAATATAGCTTGGTTGAAGGCCACCGAGGGAAATATTGATTACATTAATGGATTTATAGAGGTGTATAATGATCCTTTAGGACATAAAGGCTCTTATGAAAGTATTGTTCAAATCAAAGATTTTGATATGTCTGCAAAAATGGAAGTAATTTCCAAAAATGCACAATGGTTTGAAGATAATTCTCCTTTAATGCCAGAGCATAAAAAGAAAAATGTTGTAGGTATATCATATAAAACGGTAATAGCAGCTTCGGAATCGGGTGATTCATCCCCAAGTACACCTATAGGTGTAAACTTGCCCAACGCTGATTGGATTAGAGCAGAGTATGGTTCAAAATCTGTATCTCTAGGTAATATCATAGATGCTTATGGTCAGGCAGGCGGAACGGAGAAATTAAAAGAATTTGCTTACGACTCGCAAGAAGTTGAATTATCCGAAAAATACGGAGAACTTGCAGATAAGTTACATACAGCACTACATGAAGTGGTGGGACATGCTTCCGGGCAAATAAATAAAGGAGTGGGTACTCCAAAGGAAACATTAAAAAGTTATGCTTCAACACTTGAGGAAGGGAGAGCTGATCTTGTAGGTCTTTATTATTTATATAGCCCTAAATTACAGGAGTTAGGTTTAGTCGAAGATTGGAAAAAGGTAGGTATGGCTGCTTACAATGATTATATTCGTAACGGTCTGATGACGCAGTTAGTACGTATAGAACCCGGAAGGGACATTGAAGAAGCACATATGAGAAACCGTCAGTGGGTAAGTGCATGGGTTTGTGAAAAAGGTCAGAAAGATAAGGTTATTGAAAAAATAGAGAAAAATGGTAAAACTTATTTTAAAATAAATAATTATGAAAAATTACATAATTTATTTGGAGAATTATTAAAAGAAACTCAGAGAATTAAATCAGAAGGTGATTATCAGGCTGCAAAAGACCTGGTTGAAACATATGGTGTTAAAGTAGATCCAAAGCTTCATAAAGAAGTTCTTGAAAGAAATTCAAAATTTAATCTAGCTCCATATAAAGGCTTTCTAAACCCTGTTTTAGTTCCTAAAGTTAATAGTAAAGGAGATATTACTGATATTGAGGTTACTTATCCTAAATCATTTGCTGAAGAGATGCTGTATTATTCTGAAAAATACAGTTTTTTACCTTTAGAAAATTAATACAATAAATTAAAAAGCGGTTTAATAACCGCTTTTTTACATTAGTAAAATAATAACTTCAATATAAATTTTTATAATTAAATTATGGAATCAGTTATAGAATATTATATAATAGATGCATTTGCATCACAAATTTTTTCAGGTAATCAGGCAGGTGTTTGTTATTTAAAGCAAAAAATTGATGATCAAATTATGCAGCAAATAGCAGCTGAAAATAATTTATCTGAAACGGCTTTTATTTTAAAAAGAGATGAGGGAGCAAATTATGATTTGAGGTGGTTTACACCTAAATCTGAAGTTGATTTGTGCGGACATGCCACTTTAGCATCTGCATATGTACTATCTAATTTTGTAGATAGTACTTTAAAAAAAATACAGTTTTATACTCAAAGCGGTATTCTTACTGTGATCTGTAAATCAGATAAATATGAAATGGAATTTCCTTCCAGAGATCCGAAACGGTTACAGATATTACCTTTATTTAAAGAAATGATAGATTGTGAAATTCTGGAAGCCTGGGCTTCCAGGGACTTAATTTTGGTGGTTGAAAATGAAGAAGAAGTACGGAGAGTTAATCCTGATTTAAATAAAATTGCTCAAGCATCTGAATATTTAGGTGTTATAATTACTTCCAAAGGAAAAACTACTGACTTTGTATCTCGTTTTTTTGCTCCTTCAGTAGGAGTAGCGGAAGATCCGGTTACCGGATCTGCTCATACTTCTTTAATTCCCCTGTGGAATCAGAAATTAGGGAAAAAGAAGATGATAGCCTATCAATGCTCACAAAGAGGCGGTTATATTTATTGTGATATTATTGAAAATAAAGTTTTAATTTCAGGTTATGCAAAATTATATTTAAAAGGTTCTATTTACCTATCATAAGTTCATATAAAATAAGGAAGTTAAAACAATAACATGGTATTGTTTTTGAGTGTTATAGGGATAAATTTGATAATACAAAAAAAATGATTAAGAAAGTCTTTTTATTATTTGCTGTAGCAGCTTTAGTAGTTAGCTGTGATAAAAAACAAGCTCAAAAAGCAGAAGAAATCAAAGACAGTACTTCAGCTATTGCTGATACTCTGGTACAAAAAGCAGACTCTTTGGTTAATGCACATACCTCTGAAAATTCGCTGGATGTGGAAGGTGTTTATAAAGGAGTGATACCATGTGCCGATTGTGAAGGTATCGAAACTATATTGAAGCTGGAAAAAAATAATATGTATACTCTTTCATCCAGGTATTTAGGAAAAGGAGATCAAAAACCATTTGAATCAAAAGGTAAGTATGTTTGGAGTAAAGAGGGAAACAAAATTACCTTAGAAGGAGACAAAGAAAAGCAACAATTTAAAGTAGCTGAAAATCAATTAATCCAACTGGATACTGAAGGTAATGTAATTAGTGGGGAGTTAGCATCCAAATATACATTACTTAAACAAAAATAATTAAATCAATTAATATGTAAAAACGCCGGCTTTTAAGCCGGCGTTTTTTTTAACTGAATACTTAATCTTATGGGTAAAGCTTCTGTTTTATAGGATAAATCTTTACATTTGAAACTTTTTAAATAATATAGGTAAGCTGTGTTATTGATTTAAAAATAACATTTATCCATTTTAATAAGCCAGATTAAATACTATGTCTTCAAACTCTAAGAAAACCTTTCCGGCTATACCTGCTGTACTTTTATCTATGATTAGTGTTCAGGGAGGAGCTTCAATTGCTAAAAGCCTATTTCCGGTTTTAGGAGCCGGTGGAACAGCCTCTTTAAGAATTGGTCTTTCAGCAGTACTGCTTGTTCTTTTTTTTAGACCCAATATTCGAAAACTCACAGCAGAACAGTGGTTATACTGCTCGGGGTATGGAATTTGTTTAGCGGCTATGAATCTTATCTTTTATTATGCAATTCAACGTATTCCATTAGGGCTGGGTGTTGCTTTGGAGTTTGTAGGACCTTTAACATTGGCTCTATTCAGTTCAAGAAAAATACTTGATTTATTTTGGGCTCTTTTAGCTTGCATCGGAATAGCATTACTTGTCCCATGGAATAATGCAGGGGTTGATATTATTGGTTTAATTTTAGCCTTGGTTGCGGGTGCATTTTGGGCTTTTTATATACTTATCGGTGGAAAAATTTTAAAAAAAGTAAAAAGAGGTGAAGCAGTAAGTGTAGGAATGTGTATCGCTACTCTTTTTATACTGCCCTTTGGGATTTTTTCCGGAGATCTGGATGTTTTAAATGGTAAATGGCTTTTAGTGGGATTGGGAGTTGCCCTCTTATCCAGTGCAGTTCCGTTTTCATTGGATTTGATTGCTTTAGGAAAGATTCCCTCTAAAACATTCAGTATCCTTATGAGTTTGCAACCCGCTTTTGGAGCGTTATCAGGCTTGGTTTTTCTAAACGAAATTCTGAGTATTAGTCAATGCTTATCCATACTTTGTGTTATTGTTGCCAGCATAGGAGCTACTATTTTTAGAAAAAAATAAATTTAGAAGATTTGGTTAACTATCATTTTTTTAAAAAAATATATTTTGTGTTAATATAAAATAATTGCATTGTATTTTATAAAATATAGGAAAAAAATAAATTGTTATTTATTAGTAAAAAATTAATAACTTAATATTTATTAAGATCAAATTATGTAATGTTTTTTTTATTTATTCGTAATTTAATTTAATATATTTAATATTTTTTTGAATTTATTTTATTATTTATTAAATTGCATTGCTAATAATTTAATTGTGATGAACAAAAAGATCTTTTTATTTGGAGCAAATTTAATGCTCATTAATTTTTTAAACGCTCAAGTTGGCATTAATACTAATGAACCTCATGCAACTTTTCATGTATCTCCGATAACGAGTGTAAACAATTCTCCCGAAGGAATAATAGCTCCTGTATTAACACGTGCAAGCCTTATCAGTAAAAACGATAGCTATGGAGATAATCAAAAAGGAGCAATCGTTTATGTTTCCGATTTATCAGGTACTTTAACCACAAAAACAGCTAAGGTTACTTATGTTGGGTATTATTATTTTGATGGTGTCCTTTGGCAGCATATGGTATCCAGTGCTGCAGGTATTCCTGCAGAGCCCTGGCAAGTTCAGGGAAGTACTGTTCAGGCGACAGATAATACACAAAATATCTATCAATCGGGAAGTGTAAATGTAGGAGGACAGTCTGTAGTTTCCAGTAATTACAAATTTCAGGTCTCCGGTAACGAATATATAACCGGAACAAGTAAAATTGGAGGAACTTCTGTCAATAATTCATCAGCCCAACTAGAATTAGGAGATTCTAATAAGGGATTTTTACCAAACAGAGTAGCTTTGGTAGGTGCTACAAATATGAGTCCTATGAGCACAGTAGTCGATGGGCTTTTAGTTTATAATACTACCAGTTCTGCGGCCAGCGATTTATATCCAGGATATTACTTTTGGATGAATAAACAATGGAACCGTCTGCAAAATGAAAGACCAAAAAGTACCGTCAACCTTTTGAATCTGGCAACCTCTGTTACAACTAATGCTGGAACTCTTGCAAATTTAGCAACTTCAGGAACAGTTTTACCTTTTGGTGCTGTTGATGCAACTACCAAAGTATATTCAATTACGCTAACTGAAGATGGAGCATATGCATTTAATTTCCGATTATACGGTGCTGTAAAAGAAACTACGGGAACAAGTGTCAAAGCAGCACGTACTGTTGTTTACTATATTGGATTATTAAAAAATAATACTTTAGTAGATGCTGCTGAGTTGGATATTAATATTATACCTACTACAGGCATTTCAACTGTTGCAACCTATTCAGTAGTTTTGGCTTGTGATGCTAAAGCAGGGGATAAAATAACATTTAGAATGAATCACTTTACTAATACGGTGTACCCTTGGACTTTAAGTTCCAGAACTACCAATACATCCGCTGATCGTACTTCCCTGGTATGGTGGAAGCTTTAAGGTGAAATCGTATATTTTTTCTTATATATTTTTATAAAATTGAAAAAAAGTAACCTTTTCAAATAAAGGTTACTTTTTTTGTTGAATATTTTTTATAGATGATATGCTCGGAATTCCAGATTGAAAACATAATTCGTCGAATAAATAATAATTTTGCAGACATTTAAATTAAAATTATTGGGTAATTAGAGCTGAAACTATAAATTATATGTTTGGGAAATTTGAATAAAGTACGTTGTAAAATTAAATATAAGTAAAAGATATTTTTTACATTTTATTTAAAAAATTGAAGCTGTAAAATAAAAAAGTGGATAAAATGCTTAAAAAAGCGATCCGGACGGGACTCGAACCCGCGACCACCTGCGTGACAGGCAGGTATTCTAACCAACTGAACTACCGGATCGGATAGATTTTTATTTGTGTTTTTAAAAGAATGGAAACTAAATTCCTTATTGCGATCCGGACGGGACTCGAACCCGCGACCACCTGCGTGACAGGCAGGTATTCTAACCAACTGAACTACCGGATCTCTTACCAATACTTGTTACAAGTATTTTTCAGTGGTGCAAAGATAGAATCATTTTTTTATTCTGCAAACTTTTTACATTAAAAAATTACTTTTTTTCAGCCCAAGCAGACATCTTTTTTTCTAATACATTGAGAGGCAGGCAGCCCGAACTTAATAATTCATCATGAAACTCTGAAATCGAAAACCTATTTCCCAGAATTTTACGATATTTGTTTTTTAATTCTTGAATTTTCATAGAGCCAGCCTTATAACTTAAAGCCTGTGCAGGATAAGATATGTACCTTTCCACTTCCGCTACAGCCTCATTTCTGTTATATGCAACATGATCCAGAAAATATTCAATAGCTTGCTCCCGGCTCATATTTCGGGTGTGTATTCCCGTATCAATAACCAGCCGTACGGCACGAAGCATATCATCACTCAAGGAACCTAATTTTTGATAAGGATCTGTATAAAGCCCCAGTTCAGGTCCTAATGATTCACAATATAAGGCCCAGCCTTCTCCGTATGAACCTATCCAGCCAAACCGCATGAATTTGGGAAGTGATGTATTTTCTTGTTGCAACGAAACCTGATAATGATGACCGGGTATAGCTTCATGAAGAAATAAGGATTCCATACCCGAAGTTACATTGAATTGTGTTGCATCGGGAATAGGCATATAAAAAACTCCGGGTCTGCTTCCATCAGCAGTACCCTGATAATATTCTGCGCTGGCTGTATTTTCTCTGAATTTTTCTGTTTGCCTTATTTCAAAAGCGGTTTTGGGAGTTTTATTAAATAATAATTTTAGCTGAGGTTCAATTTTGAATAAAATAGAATTAAATTCATCTAAAATTTGTTTTGGAGTTGTATAGGGGCGAGCTTTCGGATCTGTTTTAACATACAGTAAAAAATCCTTCAAAGATCCCTCAAAACCTATTTGCAGTCGTACTTTATTCATTTCATTTTTAAGGCTGTCTACCTGCTTTAGACCTGCCTGATAAAATTCTTCCGGTGTTTTGTTTGTTGTGGTCCAATATTTTACCCAGTACAAATACATGGTATTGCCAGCAGGTAACGAATTATACCCTATGCTTTTACGACTGTGAGGTAAATACTCTTCTTTAAGATAAGTTCCCAATTGAGTATAGGTAGGGATAATTTTACCTATAATCATCTGTTGATATTTTTGAGTTATATCTTTTTTTTGTGCTAAAGTAAAGTCTGAAGGTAAATTTTTAATAGGACCGTAAAAAATGTTTTTTTCAAAATCGGCGCTTATAATATCTTCATTAAGCATCTGCTTAATCATTTTAGAAACTAATACATCCGGCAGAACCATTCCGGTATCAATTCCTTTTTTAAAATTTTTAACAGCTGTATCTGCCCATCCGCTAAAAGCATCTACACGTTTGAGCCAGTCAGAATAATCCTTTTCGGTTTTAAAAGGTTGAATACCCTGTCCACTCCCCATAACGGGCATTTGCAGGGGAAGTCCCTCAAATTGGGTAAAAGGAATTCTCTCAAAATGATAAGGGAGTTTTTCTAAACTAAGTTCAATTTCATTTTTTAATACATCGTAAACGATTTTGGAATTTTCGTTTAGCTGGCTGTAATTAATTTTGTTTAATTTTTGTAGATAAATCTGAAAAAAATCTTCATATTCAGATAAGAATTCATCGGAAATATCATTGGTTAATAAATCATTATACCTGTAATCTCCCTGCATTGTGGCTTGTATGGGATTTAATTTTAAGAAATCTTCATAATAATCATCAGCCAGATCATACAGAGATTTATTTTCATCAGATTGAGAAAAAATAAAATTAGAAAACAGGCAGGAAGTCAGAATTACAAGTATTTTTTTCATGAACTAAATTTTAGAATCTGTATCGTTAAAAAATAGGTCTTAGGTATAAAAAAAGAATAAGGGATTTCCTTATTCTTAACTTTTATAGTACTTTACTAAGATTATTTTGAAATTTTAATAACCAAATCTACATTTGTCCATGTTTTACCCTCATGTAAATCATAACAAGCTCTATGAAGACTGGTAAATGGTTTTTGCGCATTGAAATCGTTTAGTATATCAACACTGCCTTTGATAATAATTTGATTTCCTTTCAATTCATAAGGAAACTCTTTTGTTACCGATTTTCCGTTTAACTGAATAACTATATAAGCGGTATTATTTTCAAATTTCTGAAAATATCCGGATATTTCAGGGTTAGAAAGTCTTTTAAAGAAGAAAGTAGTTAAAGTTCCATCTCTGGCTGTATCTCCGGTAGAAGTTGTAGTTCCGTCACAAATAAAGCGGGCATTGACCAAAGATTCGGGAATAGCTAAATCTTCCTTAACACCTGTAAGTGATATTTTTAGAAAAGTTCCGGCTACTGGAACTTTTTTATCAGTTTTAAATGCCGTCCACTGAAGTTCTTTTTTATAAGTAGATTCTTTTCCTACCGGCTGTATAGGAGCTTCTACAGAACTGCCAGTTTCGACAGCAGCCGAAGTCGTATCCACCTGATGTTTGGAATTATCGTTGCAGGAAAACAGGAGCAATGCTCCGGCTGCAAAAGATAAGAAAAGTTTTTTCATGGTATAATTCGGTTTTATTAAGTAATAAAAAGGCTGAAACGGGTTAATATTAATGCCCCTGATGTACCGAAATGGAATCTTTGGCCGGTTGTTGTTTTTCTGTATGAGTAGAATCCATATTTTTTTCAGTACCGTGAGCTTCATGGTTTTGAGCAGAATGATTGGCATGTGCACTGTCAGCTGACTGTGTTGAAGGATCTACAGGAATTATATTTTTATTACCTCCCGAAGCATTGTCACAAGAATAAAGCGTCAGGGTAAGAATTGCGATTGCTAAAATATTTTTTTTCATATCTGTATATTTTTTTCAAATATAAAAATTTTTCAATGATTTTTCCCTGCTAAATGTAGGACGGTTTATCAATGTTTAATACAGAAAATAAAGTATCTTTTTTTCGGATAATTAAATGATAATATGAGCTTCGAACAAAGTTTGGTTTTTTATACTGAAAAATAATTCAATATCCTGAATGTCTGCCAGTTGTTTTGAAATCCATAGTCCCAGTCCGGAACCTTCTCCTTTCATAGGTTTTGAATGATAAAATTTATTTTTGATATCCGTAATTTGAGGATTAATATCTTCACGTATGCTATTGCTGATGAGGATACTGACAATATTATCTTTTTTAAAAACCGTAAGGTCAATTGAGGTATTCTGTTGGGAATATTTAACAGCGTTGCTAATTAAATTGGATAGAATAACGGTTAGTTTTTCCTCATCTGCCCATACACGAAAGTCTTCTTCAATGGGTAGAAAAGAAAGTTTAAATGGTGTATTTCTTTCAGCAGAGCGAAGAGAAAATTTTTCGATCAGCTGAAGAAATATATCAGTAAGGTCGCAATGATTCCGTTGAAGTTGTAAGTTTTGGTTATTAATTTCTCCCATTAACAGAAAGTCGTTAACAATATGAATCAATTGTTGGATTTCCTTAATTTGTGTTTTATATAATTCCTGGGTTGCAAAAGAAACATCAGGTTCTTTTATCATAATTTGCAGCCGGGTAAGCATCACAGCCAATGGAGTTCTCAATTCATGAGAGGCAGAGGCAAAAAAAGCATTCTGATGTTCCGATTGTTCTTTTATCCGTAAAAGCATATGATTAAATGAGCGGATTAAATCGGTTAGTTCGCTTTGATCTTTAGGTTCTGCAAGCAGTTCGGCATTTTTATAAATATTTATTTCATTTGCTTTATCTATAACAGTTCGCAAAGGTTGGAAGGCATATAAAGTAATCCGGTAAGAAGTAATAAAAGTAAATAAGCTTCCTAAAAATAAAATGCAGCTAAAAAAAAACAATACTTCTTTTTTAGTAATATTTGAATGTAGGTTAAAAGAAGTAAAAAAATGGAAAAAGAGCCCCAGTAAAAGCCATAAAAGCATAAATACTAAGGTATTCACACAGGCGATCCGAGTGTAAAGATTTAAATATGTGAATAGTTTTTTGATAATAAGTTGCTTTTTACGATTTTTCGCCTTTTAAAGAATATCCCAAACCAACAATAGTTTCAATAAGAGGATTAGGAAAGTCTTTATCAATTTTTTTTCTCAGTTGATACATGTGAACTTCTACAATGTTACTTCCCGGATCAAAATCCAAATCCCAGGCATGTTCCATAATCTGGTTCTTACTTACAATACGGTTTGCATTTCTTGCCAGATATTCCAATAAAATATATTCTTTAGCCGTAAGTTTAATTTCTTTGCCTGCACGAAAAACTTTTCTGCCTACCACGTCTATCGTTAGATCCTGAATTACTAAATTATTGGAAGTTTGATTGGAAATCTTTTTTTGAACGACGCGTATTCTAGCCAGTAACTCCTCCCATTCAAAAGGTTTTTTTATATAATCTACGGCTCCTAGATCCAATCCCTGAACTACCTGTTGAGTGCTGGAAAGTGCACTGGTAATAATTACAGGAGTAGTAATCTGAAAAGTTCGTAAATTGGATAATATGTCAAACCCGTTAATTCCCGGAAGCATTAGATCCAGAAGAATGAGATCAAAATTTTCCATGGCCGCCATTTTCTGACCTTCAGTTCCCTCTTGTATAAGTGTTACAGAATGTCCTGCCTGTTGAAGACCTTTTTTCATAAATGTCCCCAGGCTGTCTTCATCCTCTATAATTAAAATTTTCATAATAAATAATCGGTTTCGTTAGTACTTATAGAATAAGGTCGAATAATATCATAACCGCTGTTATTTATAAAATCAGTATTTTTATTTCTTTTGTAACCACGAACATTAATTTTTTCATCTTTTTTTAAAAAAGGAGTTATCGTTTCACCGAAATGCGGAGGAATGTCAACAAGAAAGTTATTCAGGATAAATCCGGATATAGAATGGCTCTTATTGTATACAAAATCAGAAATATAGCCGTCCAGTTGAATCGGGATTCCCGTAGGTGGTACAGGCTTTATATCGTCTATATAAATCCATTCGGACGATCTTTTAATAGCGGTAAGATTGTATAAAGGGAAGTTTTCATACATTTTTTTTCTGGATGGATGAACCTTGAATTTTAGATTTT
Source organism: Apibacter sp. HY039 (assembly GCF_004023655.1). Lineage (NCBI taxonomy): Bacteria > Pseudomonadati > Bacteroidota > Flavobacteriia > Flavobacteriales > Weeksellaceae > Apibacter > Apibacter sp. HY039. Next base: position 151,553 of record NZ_SAYM01000007.1, read on the forward strand.
TGCCTTTAGAAATCAGATGCGTAACAGGTTTACCTAAATGTGGCGGAAAATGAATTGCCAGAGTTTCATTCTGTGAATTTATGATAAGCATATCTACATCGCCAACGTGATTGTTTTTTAAATCAATCAATTCTCCTTCAATCAGTATTTCACTATGATTAGACTCAATTTCTTTTTTAGACAGGGAATTAGAATGAATTGAATGAAGGCGATTTACTGTTTCGTTCCGTTTGGGTTTCATTCCCAGCACGTTTTTTAATTTGTGAATTGTAAAATGCATGTGTTTGGATTTTAAAATTAATAAGGCTAAAAGTAAAATCAGCAATAAAAATATAACACTATATAGCAGAAACGATTCAGACATATTAATTTTATTGTTTGCTTATAATTTTTGCATTTAAAAACAAATATATGAAATTTTGTTTCTGTACAGTGTATAACATAAACAAAGCACTTACTTAGTGCTTTGTTTATTTAACTATCTAAAGGCTTATTTAATAAGATATTGTTCACCGTCAACGGTCAGAGTTTCAAGTTTAATTACTGAATAATTATCAGCTACAGCCTCATCTTCGTTTTTTGGTTTTTCAAAACCTGTAAACTGGATGGTTTTTCCGGTTTGTAATAAAGAGCTTAACAAAGAAAATTTATGAGCAGGTATACGAAGCAGGATTTTGTTATCAAGAAATATTCCATGAGTATCTCCGCGTTCGTTTTGTTGAAATTTCAAAACTTTTCCACTTCCGTTTACAAATTTTTCAACAGGTGGTTGTTCAGGTCTTTCTTTAGGAATATCGTAAATGGTTTTCCCGTTTGTAACAATGCTTACCCATTTTAATTCTTTATTTCCTTCCGGAGAATACTTAACAACACCATTGACAGTTATATTGTTTTTTGCGATGGAATTGCGGAGAACTTTACCCATGTGTTTAGGTATTTTTACAAATAGTTCTTCATTTCCGCTTTGCAAAGTAAAACCGTCGTAAATAAAGTCATCGTTATATATCCATTCATTTACTACACCGTTTACAGCCGTTACTTTTTCTACAGCTTCCTCTCTGTGCATAGGTTTTGGATTTCTTTTCTGAGCAGACATATAAGTGGAAAAACTTATCATGAGAGCCGCTAAAATCAGGGATTTTGAAATAATTGTTTTCATCTTTTTATAATTTATAGGTTATTATTATTTAATTAAATATTCGTTAGTATTTACAGCTAAAGTCTGAGTGTTTATAATAATGTAGTCTTTTACTTTAACTTCACCTTCCTTGTCGGATTTAGCCATACCGGTAAATTCAACCCTGACATCTATCTGCATTTGTTCTTTTAATTTTTCAGCTATATGCGGAGGTATTTTCAGCAGATATGTATCATTAATGAAATATCCACAGATATTGTTTTTTGAATCATGTTGAAAATCAGTAACTTTGCCTTCTTTTCTAATCATAGTATCCGGTACAGGTGGATGAGCAGGAGGAACAATATCAACAGTATTACCTTCGGATTGAAAATTGATCAGGTGAACTGTTTTAACTTTCTCCGGAGAGTTATGAACTACACCTTTTAAAGAAATTTCAGGATGGTTCTCAACAGCTGTTCGGATTAATTTAGCCGAATGAGGAGGGAATTTTATTTTTATCTCTTCATTTTCTGTTTCGAGAATAAAACCATCGTAAATAAAATCCTTGTTAGATAGCCATTCTTTAACTGTTCCCTGAAAACATTGTAAAGGTTTCATGTCAATTAAATGTTTTTTTTCATCTTTTTCAGGTTTAGGTTTTTTCAAATCATTCGCAGGTGTTTTTTTTGTTTCGTTACTATTTTCTGTTAATTGAGTTGGATTTGTTTTTGTTTCCATGATATTATGTTTTTTGTTATTATTATTTGATAGTGTAAAGGTGCAATTCCGAGATAAATTTGATATGAACAGGAAATTAAGTTTTCTTCATATCTTGTTTTTTTATGTTTCGTACGTTTATTTTTTAAATATAAAATAGACGGCACCAATTAAAAGTAAAAACCCGATCAGGTGATTAACTGTAAACTGTACATTTTGAAAAACGATTTTAGAGAAAATCATAAATACTATTAGAGTAATGGCTTCCTGCATAACTTTCAGCTGTACCAGAGAGAAAGGGCCTCCATTTTCCTGAAACCCGATTCGGTTTGCGGGTACCTGAAAACAATATTCAAATAATGCCAGTCCCCAGCTTAAGAGTATAATGATCCATATTGAAGTATGATTGTCTTTTCCGAAAAATTTTAAATGTCCGTACCATGCAATATTCATAAATGCATTGGATAATATTAGAAATCCTATGGTTGATGCTATTTTCATTTGTTCTTTTATTTATAATTATTATTTGAAACAAAATTGAGAGTTGAAAATAAAATTGATATGAATAAAACATTAAGATTTCTTCATGTATGTTTACCTGTAAAGAATATCAAATGATAAATGAGAGAAATAACCGGATATATACATGAATATTTAAAGTCGGCTTTTTAAAAATCCTTACTTTTGTATATATAAAATACAGTCAAATGAAAAAAATTATTTATTTCTTTATGGTTTTAGGACTTTTTTTTTCCTGTAAAGAAAAGGCAAAAGAAACACCTGTAGCAAAGGATTCGTTGTCGGTAAATTCTTCGGAGCCGGAAATTCCCGCTGATAATGAAACCGCTGAAGAGGTTACTATTATAAGTTCCGATTTTGATAAAATTCAAGCATTGGCAAATACCCAAAGTGATACACTATACATTACAAATTACTGGGCAACCTGGTGCGGACCTTGTGTTGAAGAAATTCCTGATTTTGTAGCGCTTCATAATGAATATAAAGATAAAAAGGTAAAATTCCTGTTTGTGAATGTAGACGATGCACGCACACAGGCTCAGGTAGCACCTTTTGTCTTGAAAAATAAAATGCAGAATGTGTATCAGATACCTGTAAGTGAATTAAGCTCACGAATCGGATCTATAGATCCGAATCTTCAGGGCGGTATTCCGGTAACCGTACTACAAAAAGGTGAGGTGAAAGAAGGATTTGCAGGGGCCATGCCCAGAGCATTTATAGAAGAAAAAATAAATGATTTTTTAAATAAAAGTAAATAATACGATCTATGTCATTAATTAAAAGTATTTCCGGAATCAGAGGAACTATAGGCGGTAAAACCGGAGATAATCTTACTCCGCTGGATACCGTTAAATTTGCTTCGGCCTATGGTACCTGGTTAAAAAGAAAATTATCTAAAGAACAGGTAAAAGTGGTCATAGGAAGAGATGCCCGTATTTCCGGACAAATGGTTTCCGCACTGGTTTCTTCTACCTTACAGGGAGTGGGAATTGATATTATTGATTTGGGTTTATCCACCACACCCACTGTGGAAATGATGGTTCCTTATCTTGAAGCTGATGGAGGAATTATTCTTACCGCCAGTCATAATCCTAAACAATGGAATGCTTTAAAGCTCCTTAATTCCAAGGGAGAATTCATTTCCGGCAAAGATGGAGAAGAGTTGCTGGAAATTGCTGAAAATGAAGATTTTGATTATGTAGAGGTAGACCGGTTAGGAACCTATATACAAGATAATACAGCCATCGATTATCACATCGGCGAAATATTAAAATTGCCTTTGGTAGATGCCGAAGCCGTTAAAAAAGCAGGTTTTAGGGTTGTCTTAGACGCTGTGAATTCCACCGGAGGAATTTCTGTACCCCCGTTATTAAAAAAACTGGGTGTGGAAGTGGTGGAAATGTACTGTGAGCCTAATGGAAATTTTCCTCATAATCCGGAACCTTTGGAAGTAAATCTGGGAGATATTATGAAAAAAGTTCCGGAAGAAAAAGCAGATTTCGGTATCGTAGTGGATCCTGATGTAGACAGGCTGGCACTTATCTCAGAGGACGGTTCCATGTTCGGAGAGGAATATACTTTGGTAGCTGTAGCTGATTATGTTCTCTCTCAGACTCCTTCCGCTACAGTATCCAATCTATCCTCTTCCCGTGCTTTAAGCGATATTTCCCGTCAGTATGGCCAGAAATACGAGGCTTCTGCCGTTGGTGAGGTAAATGTGGTTACCAAAATGAAAGAAACCGCAGCGAAAATCGGAGGAGAAGGCAACGGAGGTATCATTTATCCGGAACTTCATTACGGAAGAGATTCACTTGTGGGAATTGCTCTCTTTTTAACGCATCTGGCAAAAAAGGGAATTACCTGCAAGCAATTACGGGAAACCTATCCGTCTTATTTTATGGGAAAGAAAAAAATTGATTTAAAACCGGAAATTGATACGGATCAGATATTACGAAAACTGACTGAAAAATATTCCGGTGAAACCATTACAACTATTGACGGATTAAAAATAGATTTTCCTTCCACCTGGGTACACTTAAGAAAGTCTAATACAGAACCGATTATACGTATATATACGGAAGCTCCTACTCAGCAGGAAGCTGATCAGCTGGCCGATCGTTTTATCGAAGAAATAAAGAATTTGGCGTAAGTGGAAGTGAAATTTAAAGAAACCCTGGAGAAAATTAAGCATAGAAATCAGGTTGTATCATCTTCTTCAGGTTGGATAGTCAAAGAAAAAAAATCTAACCTGAAATTTGAAGGAGTAAACAAACCATTGCTTCTCAGGCTCTCTCATACATTAACGTTATTGTCAAGATATGACAAGGGTGAATAATCTTTTCTATTTGGATATTTCCGATTTTGAGCTGGTTTTTAATCAGTTATTGGATGAAGAGCAGGAATATTCAACAGATATTCCCGCATTCAAGAATCGGTATGAAGGGAAATTAGAAAGTATATTGGCACAGATTAAAGCGGTTTATTTTGATGTGGAAGTGTATGATACTATTGAAAAAAAGGCCGCCTGGTTATTTTATTCAATAATTAAAAACCATCCGTTAGCCAACGGAAACAAAAGGCTGGCTTTGGTTATTTATTTTACCTTTTTACTTGAAAATGTTCATCGGTTATATCTGGATGAGGTCAGTCTTGAAACTGAATTGTTTGAAATGACAGTTTTAGTTGCTGAAAGTACTGAAGAGCATAGGCAAGAAATTCTGGATATGCTGGAAACTAAAACCTTGCAATATATCGGACCATTTTCAGATTCATAGTTTTTGACCATGAATTTATACGATTCGAAGAGATAATTCAATACGTACCTGTCAGCTGGAGTGTTTTGCTTTTCTTACAGGCAATTATTACTATCAGTATAAAAGAGAAAAAGAGAAACAGAACTTCTGTTTCTCTTTTTTGCATCCTAAATCTAAAGATAAATTATCAAACATATTTATGGGTGGGTCTATCTTATATTTTTACCGATGAGGTAGGGTACCGGATTTATAAGATTTATAACATTGGCTCAGATGACAGCTCCTTGAAGCGGTTTGAAAAGTAAAGTGACGGGTAATCTACTTTATAGAATCCGGATATCTGCATTCGCTGATAGTTTCAATACAGGAATTACTTTATACATCATCGGAAAAGGTTTACACTTCCGTTTTTAATTTTAAAATCTTTGAAATAACCCAAAGGTTTCCTTATTTATAATCAATTTAAATTAATAAATTTGTATACTATTTAAAATAAAAAAAGAATGTCTGCTAAAATAACGAAAGAGTTTAAACTGCATATTGAAGAGGCGGCAGCACGTATCAAAGAAGTAGTTAAAAGATCTCCACTAGAATATAATCATACCTTATCCAACCGTTTTCATGCCCAGGTCTATCTGAAAAGAGAAGACGTACAGGTAGTAAGATCCTACAAGCTGAGGGGGGCTTATAACATGATGAGCAGCCTGGACCCGGCTCTTTTGAGCAAAGGAGTCACCTGTGCCAGTGCAGGGAATCATGCCCAGGGAGTAGCTTATTGCTGTAATAAAATGAAAGTGCGCGGTGTGATTTTCATGCCTAAAATTACTCCCAAGCAAAAAGTGAAACAAACAAAAATGTTTGGAAAAGACTTTGTAGAAATTGTGCTGGTGGGAGATACGTTTGACGAAAGTGCAGAAGCTGCCAAGCAATATACCAAGGAACATGATATGACTTTTATTCCTCCCTTCGACGATAGGCGGATTATTGAAGGGCAGGGTACGATAGGCATGGAAATACTGAAGGATTTTAAGGATAAAAAAATTGATTATATTTTTATTCCTAACGGAGGCGGAGGACTGTGCTCGGGAGTAGGAGCCTATATTAAAGATTATTCGCCGGATACCCAGATTATCGGGGTGGAACCTACCGGGGCTGCAAGCATGAAGAAAGCTTTAAAAGAAGGACATCCGGTAACTCTGGAACAAATCGATCGTTTTGTAGACGGTGCGGCGGTTAAAAGGGTAGGAGATATCACGTACCAGATATGCAGTAAGGTTCTGGATAAAATCTGCCTGATACCCGAAGGCGAAGTATGTTCTACGATTCTGAAACTTTATAACGAAGATGCTATTGTGGCAGAACCGGCAGGAGCCCTTTCCATTTCGGCGCTGAATCATTATGCTTCAGAAATTAAAGGAAAAAATGTAATATGCATTGTAAGCGGAAGTAATAACGATATTAACCGGATGCAGGAAATAAAGGAAAGATCCCTCATTTTTGAAGGGTTAAAACATTATTTTATTGTTCGTTTTCCGCAACGGCCCAGTGCTTTACGAGATTTCGTAAATCAGGTACTAAACGAGCATGTAGATATTGTCAGATTTGAATATATGAAGAAAAATGAAAGAGAAACCGGCCCTGCTTTGGTAGGAATAGAGCTGGATTCTTATCTGGAGTATGAAAAACTTTGGGAGAGAATGACGGAGTACGGCCTGGATTTTATGCCCTTGGATCCTAATAGCGATATCGGAAGATTCATGCTTTAATACATCTTTTCGTAGCAATTTTCGCCAGTTTTTACAGGTGGAGATAAAGGCAGTATTCTTTTTCTCATTATTTTCAGATACTTTTGTATACTGGTTTTCGTTTTTAATTAAAAATAGTTATTTCTTCTTATGAAAAGAATATTTACATTTGCTGCCATTATTTTTATTTACTTTTTAGCTAATTATTACGTTTTCAGACACATAAATATTTTAATTGAATATTCCTCAGGTTGGGTTAAAAATGTATTTTTTCTTCTGTATTTGTTTCTTCCTACTTCATTTATCGTGTTTTTTCTATTTGTTAAAAAATTACCCGTTTACCCGGCAACCCTTTTATATAAAATATCTACGGGCTGGATGATTATTTTAGTATATTCATTTTTGCTGTTTTTCCTGTTAGATATTGTAGTGTATGGCATTCGGCAATTACAAATTCTTCCTTCAAGCTTTTTAATAGAGGAAACAGGAGTGAAGATCGTATTAGTTCTGCTGTTATTCATTGGAATATACGGACATTTGAATTATTTGCAGAAGCGTCGAATCAAACTGAAAATAAAGACATCCAAGAAATTGGATACTCCGCTGAAGATAGTGATGATTAGCGATTTGCATCTCGGGTTTGCCATCCGCAAAAAAGAACTTAAAGAATGGATTAAAAAAATTAATGAGGAGAAGCCTGATCTTCTTCTTATTGCCGGAGATATTATAGATAACAGTGTCCGGCCGTTGAATTATTATCATCTGGAAAAGTATTTCAAAGAGATCAAAGCACCACTGGGTACCTATGCCTGCCTGGGGAATCACGAGTATTTAAGCAATATCGGAGAAAGTATCTCATTTATCAATAAAACCGGCATTCAGTTGCTCAGGGATTCCTCGGTTCTGGTAAACCAACGTTTTTATATTGTGGGGAGAGATGATCGAACGAATCCGGCCCGTAAAAGTTTATCCGAACTTTGTGAAGGACTGGACAGAAGTAAACCGGTAATACTATTGGATCATCAGCCGTATCATCTGGAAGAAGCACAGGAAAACGGAATAGACCTTCAACTTTCCGGCCATACTCACCGGGGACAGGTATGGCCCTTATCGTTAATTGCAGATGCTATATACGAAGATTCCCACGGTTACCTTAAAAAGGGGAATACTCATATTTATGTGAGCTCCGGAATCGGCATCTGGGGAGGAAGATACCGGATAGGAACCCAGTCGGAATATGTGGTTATAGAGTTTAGTTCCAAAAATGAAGCTTAGATCGTATTTTTGTAATCGCTATGAATAAAAAACAAAGAATCGCAGTTATTTCCTACGATTATCCAACCCGTAAAACCCAGGAAGTTTTATTGCGTTTAAAAGGTAAAGGGTATTCACAGGTAGATGTTTATGCCTTGCCTTTTGTCTACAGGAAGCCTTTGCAGCCGTTGGTGGTTCACCGTCCTGCGGAGCTTTTGCTTGCTTTAGATAATGAGGAATTAAGCCATCATTTACAGTATCAATATATACGAGCCACGCTGGAGTCTATGGCTTCGGCCTTTTATTCCGAGTCTTATGAGGCTATTTTAATTGCCGGAGCAGGGCTGCTGCCTGAAAACATAGTCACTGATTTCCGGATTATAAATTCACACCCGGGGTATCTTCCCTACGTGCGCGGGCTGGATGCGGTAAAATGGGCGGTGTATGAAAAACTTCCGCTGGGTGTTACCGTTCATTGGGTAAACAAGGAAGCAGATGCAGGTTTTCTGATTACTCAGCAAAAGCTGGAATTGTCTTTACAGGATACTTTCCATACGATGTGTTTCAGACTTTGGAATATGGAAATGCAGCTTTTGGTAGATTCTGTTGAAATTATTCCGACACTTACGGAACCCGTGGCTTTATCCACAGATTTTGGAGAATCTCATCGGCGAATGCCTAAAGAAAAAGAACAGGAATTATATACTCGTTTTGAAGAGTATAAAAAAATATTTGCCAAGGGTGAAAGCCTATAAGATTTATGGGGCTTAAAATTATAAATAGTTCCTATTAAGAGAATTTAGGCTTTACCCTCAAATCTCTCTGTAATATTGCACAAACGGCTTTACTGGCCGAAACGGAATGCAAAAGCCTTACCCTTTGCCACAAACCGCTGGACTTATACAATATCTTTACACTTATTAAGATCCTTATTCCAGAGGAAGAACTGGAATTGTTGGACAAGTTGAATGCTTAAAAAAACAAAAGCCAACTCTTATGAGTTGGCTTTTTTGCTTACTTATATGTGGTAAATTGTTTTTTAAACTTTTTTCTTTCTATATGACTGATTCCCATTTGATTTATCCCTACAATGGTTCCATTTATCCTTCTACTTTGGCGTGTGGAAACTGAACCGTGTTCTTCAATATCATCTAACCGTACAAAACTGGAAAGCTCTTGAGTAACAAACTGAGAAGTTCGATCTCCAACGGTTTTGTTTCCAATATCGGTTGCACTTCCTATATCGTTTCCCAAATCATCCATTGATTTAGATTGATCCGAAGGATTTTGTTGTAAACCTGCTTCTTGTAGTTTTACCACATCTGTATCAAATCCATTACCCTAATTTTTTTAGTAAAATAAGTAGTCGCTCAAAAATAAAAAAATCAATCAATGGGTTTATCGGCTATCAAGCTAACATCTGAAACATCATTAGCTAGTGCTTTAGCTAATGAAGCTCGCGCATTTTCGGAAAACCAGGTAGCCACAAAAGGTAATAAGAATAATACTCCTTCTGCTGCATTTTTACCTAATTGCTGAAGATTATTTTTATAGGATTGAGCTGCTGCTGCACGACCATCTTCCACCATAGAAGGATTCATCCGATTAGAGTTGGGGTGTCTCATACTATTCCTCCAATTGGTGTGATTAGCAGGGTCACTCAGTTCATTCATTAATTCTAAAGCTACCGGGTGGTTTCTTAATTGAGGTTTGGATAAACCAGCTAATTTATCAAGTTTTCCTGCCAATGCTACATCATCAATAATTAATCCTCCGGTTTTCCAAACCGCAGTTAATTTTTGCAGGTATTCAACTTTTGCACTCGGATCAGCACCCGCAGCAGGAGGATTTACCAAATCGGTTCCGTCCTGAAACAGATCATCAGGCTTTCCTGGTAACCCTATGAGATCATTTCCTTCCACCGTATTCATATTTGCATAAGTTTCACTGTCTTTTAACTCTCCCAGGTTTTCATGATATCCTCTGATCGTTTCCCTTTCTGCCCAAGCCAGGACACTAAAAGCTACATATCCGGCACCCATTTTCCCTACAAGAATTCCTCCGGCTGAAATTTTTGCAGTTCCGGCAGCTGCTCCTATTCCGGAAAAAGCTCCGGGTAAAAAAAATCCGGCACCGAAAGAAGCAACAATATTAAGCCCCAACTCCCAACGGTTGTTGGATGCTACCTCTGCCGCTGCCTGACGGGCTGCCGATTCGCTAAAAAAAGGCGTTAGTATTCCGTCTGATCCACATTTTAGAAGGGAAGCTCCGGTTATGGCTATTTTACCGTTTATTTTTACGGAACTATGTGTTAAATGCCATTTTCCTCCATTTAGGGGATCGGTACATTTATGATTTGCGGCAGCAATTGTTGCTACTCCTCCTACTAATAAACACGCTGCTCCAGCCAATACTATCCAACCTGCAGGATTAGACATCAAGGCTGCAGCAACTAACAACCCTGCTCCAAAAGCAAGGAATGAACTAGCTAAACTCCATGGAGATTTACAGGTAAAAGGTTTCGCCAGATTCCGATCTTCTTTATTTAAAACCGGTTGTTTATTATTTTTATAAAATACCGTAGGCTTTTCCCGGGTATTGGAAAATTTTTGCGGGTCTGAACTTAACTGATAGGTACAAACTGCAAAAACCTTATCTTTAGGTATATAGGATTTTCCCATTTTTTATTTATTGATTAATTTAAAAATTCTAAATATTGAAACCATTCTATATTTCCTGTAATTAGTGAAAATAAAACAACAAAAACGAACAAGAAAACAAAGGATATTATTATTGTAGGAATTAAAGCTATTCCAAAAATAATATAATCTATGAATAATTGTTTTTTTTGTACTTTTTGTTCTAAGGAATTATTAAGAATTAATATATTTTGATAGTCATTTTTACTCCATTTCATATTTTTATTTTTTGTAGTAATCCAAAAATAAAAATTCCCTTTTTCTTGCTGTATACGAAGTATATAACCTAGTTTCTTTTTAGGAAACAAAGAGTATAGGTTAAAATTAAAAATTTTCGAATATAAAAGAGATTCGTTTTGTTTTCCTTCTATTAATAGTTTATTATCTTTAAAATTAAAAATAACATATTTAGTTGATTTTTGTTCAAGTCTAATCATTGAGCCAACAATCACAACTAATGAAATTATAATGAAATAAACAGGATTATACGATAATTTATTTGATATATATATTATTAATAATAACAAAGGGATCAATAATAACGTAGATATTATAAAAATTTTGAAATTTATAATCCTTATTTGTGTATTTTGTTTCATCATACAGGCTATAAAATTTTTGTTATAATATTATATTTATCGTAAAAAAATAAAGATACTTACCAATACCTCTACTATCACCAGCAAAGGCAAACCCGCTATCAAAAGAATTAACCCGTCTACTAACGTTTTAGTAGGATACTTATTTGTATATTTCTTCATAGTTTCTTTTAATAGTATATAGTTCTCATGATCCACAGGATTTACTTTATTATATTTTAACGGGGTATTATAAAAATAAAAATTCTTGTTATTTTCGTTTATTCTCACTAAAAAGCCCTATTTTTTTAAAATAAGGTAATAAATTGCATAATTTGATATTCCCGAAATTTTTATACTTAATTCTTTAGTTTTTTTATTCTTAACCAATACTCTATCTGAACTAAAAGAGAAAGAGGTTAAAAAAGTATTTTTATTAATGATATATAAAAGTTGTAAGGGCGTAAACTATTATATTTTTAAAGCTAATGGTATATACTTCAATTTTTGTCATTAAAACAGCCATCTTAAAATAAGCACTGTATAGTTTTAAATACCTTAATTTATATTCTATAATTTATATCATAAAAAATATATAATAAAATATGCCCAACAATAGCATCATTCCTCCAATAAATGTAATCCATGGGACAGATGAGAAAAGTAATAATAGTATATCTGTTACTATAGTTTTCTTTTTTTTAGACATCTTATTATCCAAAATACTTTTCACTTCTTTATATGTATTAGTATCAAATTTTTGAGATCCACTTAATGAAATCCAATCTACATAATAAATATACGTTTTATCAGCTTTTATCCTTATAATGTATCCCATCTTTTTTGTCAACATATAGTAAACATTATAATTTTTAATTTTATTAAAAGGAACTTTCGAAAAATAATTATCTTTTTTCTCTACTATTTTTTGTTCACTTATTTCTAGACTATCTGCCTTAATCAATAATTCAACTTGTTTTATTTGTTTTCTTAGAACCCTATATCCTACTATCAGTATAATAGCAAAGATTGAAATCATTATGTAAGTTCTTTGCCCCATATAAGATATAGTCTGCACTATTTCTAATAGTAAAAAAAGTAATACCAGAACAACAGCAAACCATAACACCGATACTAAGGGATGTACAGCCTTAAATGTGATTTTTTTCGATTCCATAATTATTTTATATCATAAAAAATATATAATAAAATATACCTACTATGCAAAGTAATCCAACCATTAATATAATCCATGGTAGCGAAGCTAATAGTAAAATAATTCTATCTATCCCTATCATTTTTTTTAAGAGATTTGTCTTGTAAAAAAGTTCATATATTACATGATAATCTTCTTCATCAGCCTTTTCTTTTTTATCAAAATTTTTCCACGTAATCCAAAAAAAATAATTTCTTTTTTCTTTTATACGAATCATGTATCCCATTTTTTTAATAATTTAATAATAAATATTATAATTATTAATATCTGAATAAATAATTTTTGTGGATATAGTATCCGATGAAATACATAATGAAGAATCAGAAAATGAAAAATTAACAAGCTTGGTAGATTTTTTAACAATTAAAAAATTAATAATAGCAATAATAGATAAGCAAGTTATTATAAAATATGTTTGATTAGTGGTGTTAGTAATTTTCTCAGCAATGAAAACTATAAATAGTATTAAAGGTACCAGAACCAATATAGATAGTAAAATTATTCTACTATTTAGAACTCTTAATCGGATATCTTTTTTCATAACTTTATAATTCCATTTTTCTAATAGTATATTCTGTAATCACTTCAAAATTATTTTTAATTTTTTCACAGAGAGAACCTTGGGCTTGTAACAATAAATTGTCTGCATTAATAGAATATGTAATCCTATAGATGTAATTAAATTCCGTATAGTTATATTTAATCATAGGTTTATACAGCTCATCATACCTTTGCTTTAATTCTTCTTCGGACAGATAGGTTCTATCCAGAGATCCTACCAGCCGGTAGGTAGTTATTCCTTCTTCTTCTTTTACTTTGGATTTAACCACATGAGTAGTTAATTCCAAATTAGGAAAAAGCTGTGAATATTGCGTAAGAGTATAATCTTCCAATTCTTCCCCTACATTGGCACGTAACAAAATATGAAAAAATAAATTTTTACCCAATGTTTTTCCTAAATTCTGCTGAGAGGAAAACTCTTTATCTCCTGTAGATATAATATCTCTAGCCTGTTCTGGAGCTTTATCTTTCAAATTTTTATATAAAGGATCTACCGAAAGTTCTTTATCTTTAAAAAAATTCCATTTTGTATCAAGCTCCTTTATATTAACAACATCAGATATTTCGCCCCTAGTATTTTGTTTGAGTATTAGATTCTTTTTTACGTCTTCTATTTTCCGGGCAAATTCAAATCCTTCTTTAAAGTAAGCTGGTTCCACTGAAAAATTGGAATCTTCCAACACTATTTGCATAATTGCAGGTTCATTTTTAGATAATGAATAAAGATATTGATTTCTTGTTTCAGAAGATAAGGTAATAGTTTCTTCATTTACACGGGTAATATTAAACTGCTCGCATCTGTATCTGGCTTTTTTTTCAAATTCCAAATTGGTAAAATAATTATCTTCTATTTCAGATACAGATTTAACCAATTCAGCTATAGGAATTCTAATTTTCTGTCCTACAGAAACAAACTCTCCTCCAATAAACCCTCCAAAAGTTTTTAATTCAGGATTATGAACTTTTATTTCACGAGGAGTAGTATTGTATTTACTAGCAATAGTAGAAAGTTTTTCTTCTGATTCTACTATATGAATTTTATATTCTTGATTCATTAATTCTTCTAATTTACATCAACCTGAGAACCTTTTATAGTAACAGGATTAGCAGGCGATTGTATTATTATAGGCTTATCTGAAGATATGGTTATACCTTTATCTTTATTCATGCTTATAGTATTTCCACCAACACAAAATTCTATTGTGGTATCGGCTTTTACACAAACTTTCCCATCCATACTATTTATTTCTATTTCATTACTTTTAGACATGAATCTGATTTTTTTTGTTGCATCTTTTTCAATAAAACCGTCTTTACTCATATAAAGACTTGCCCCATTTCCTACCTTAACAAGATTCATCTCATTAGCAATAGTGGTAATATTTCCTGCACCATCCAGTTTAATTTCATCACCTACTCCATCCCATAATCTGGTATGCTTATGCTTATCATGAAATTCTATTCCACAATTACTATTGGTTACAATGCCTTTTGTATAATTGCCTGCGCCTCCGTGTCCGCTCTTTCCTTCTCCGTTAAACATGGCGCCAATAACTACCGGTTTCTCTGCATTTCCGTTCTCAAAGCTTACAATAACTTCTTCACCTATCTCCGGTATCACGTGCATTCCTTTGCCTTTTCCTGCATACGGAGTGGTTACCCGTATCCATGGACTTTGTCCCTGGGTAGGTTCCTGCCAGGCAAACTGTACCCGTATACGGCTCATTCCGTCCGGATCGTTGTTATCGGTTACTATGGCGGATTGTTCTTCGCACTCCGGTATGGCATTTTCATCCATGTAGGCCGGCACTTCATTGTCCATCGGTACGCCTATCAGCTGGTTGTAATATCCTTCGGTAATGTCCTGATGGTGGCTGATTTCTATAACTTTATAGGATTCCAACGGAACTTCCCCGTTTTTAAATATCTCATGCCCCGGCATCCAGGCTTTCATCTTCACAATATCCCCCAGTCTCAGGTTCGGATTATTGGTCCTGGCTTCCAGAAAGAATACATTCTGGCGGCTCAGCTTCTGTCTTTTTACCGCCTCTTTGAGTTCCGGCTCTCCTTTTTCTAATAAGGACTGGTTATACAGGGACAAAGGCACCTTGGAATAGACCTCTTCAGAGGCTTTGATGGCATGCTGCTGGAAAGGATTCACCAGCTGGTGGGTAATGGGCACACTGTCCGAGTTTACCGTATGGTTTTTTGCCTGTTTGGCATCGTAACCTACATAGGTAAACTTCTGGGGTACCAGTCGCATACTCAGCTCATAGCTGTAAATATCCTGTTCTTCCACCAGTTCTTCGGTCTTTCCTCCACTGCCTCCAAAAACGATTTTTTGTCCGTTGTAATACAGCCATTCCCCATAGCGTACCGCTAATCTTTTGACAAAGTTCCAGTCGCTCTCGCGGTATTGTACGGTATATTTTAACGGGTCTTTCAGGTTTGGACGTAGGTCCCAGGCTACCAAATCCTGCGGGTATTCTCCGGTGGCTTTACGGATAATGGCATCCAGTGTTTTATCTTCAAAGCTCTCACAGTCCTGTCCGTTTTCCAGCAGGATGGTGGGGGCATGACCCCGGATAAAGAGCTTGTTATGCCCGTCTAC
>NZ_SAYM01000008.1:0-137509 GCF_004023655.1 Apibacter sp. HY039
AAAAACACAAGATACCAATAAAGGGGAAAGTTCAAGATAAAATAAAAGTATGAAAACAAAATTAGTACTCATAAGCACAATCACTACTTTTTCATTAACCAATTGTCAGGAAAAAAAAGTAGACAGATTGATTAACGTAAAAACAACAGAGAAAAAAATGGAAACATCTGAAATAAAGAATATACTGATTAAACAAATTAAATCAGGTCCAGGTCCGGAATATTGGGTTGATGACGAACTTTACACTAAAAAAGACTTAGATGCGTTGGTATCAATAGAAGATACTATTTTAAAAAATAATGGATATAAAACTCCAGAAATAGATATTTTTAATCAAAAAATTAAAACTATTTTTGGGAGGATTATTGATAATCAATCTAAAAATTCTTATTTAAAAATTTATAAAAATGATAAATGTGATAAGGGAATGGATTATCAACCCTTTTATACAGGATTGGATTATATCTATGTAGTAAAAAATAATAATTTTATTACGGTTTTTTATTCTTTGCCAAGTGTATTAGATTATCAGAAAATATATCCTGAGGTTTCAAAGTATGAAGAAAAACCATACACAATTAATACCGCTGATGGAGATATAGAGGTATCAAGATGGAAAGATGATAAAAACTTATCTCAAGAAAGACGAAATAATCAACAATTGCTTATTTCTCGCAATAAATATTTATTTAATGATGATAAGAGTCAATTACCATGGTTGCTGAATAATGATCAAGAATTTTTAATAAGTCTTGTTAGAGATTTTGGATATGATAAGGACGATAAAATAAATCAATTTGTTCTGGAATATGTCTATACATTATATATAGAAAAAAGAAGAGATATTAGTGTTTATGAAGATTTATTTTTTAATAAAGATTGTACAGGTAAAATGCATATACGAGAAGGTTTATTAAAAACGTTATCTAATAATACTTCCGAAAATAATAATGATTGGTTAAGTGCTTTAAATCAAATAGGTTACTATATGTATTCTAATGCATATAAAGATTATGAATACAGAAAACAATTTACATTAGAAGAAAGAAAGAAAATAGTAGCTTATATACTTAATACCTATGCACCATTATATCATAGATATATAGTAAAACATGAAGGAAAAGCAACTTGGGATCCAAGTACTATTTTAGAGAATCTTTGTGCAGAAGATGATAAGTTAAAAGACTATATCATAAGTCAAAAATATTATGGATTACCCAATTTAAAAGCGGAATTAGCAATAACTCCATGCCCTTGGGAACCTGCAGATCCAGATTAGTAGAAATTAATCACTAAAGGTTATCTTACTGGCGTTGTTAGAGCAGAATGTAGTTATAAAGTTAGGTACTTCAAAAACATATTCAAAATGAAAATTTGTTTATTTATATTAGTGTATTTTTTCACTTTGTCCTTATTTTTTAGTCAAGGACAAGAGAAAGTCAATATTGAAAAAATACTGAGTAAACAATTAGAATATGGTGCTTCGGCAGAAAATGAGGTTACAGATATTCCTACAGGCTATATATTTACCGAAGAAGATGTTAATGTAGAATCTACTGTAATCAGAAAAATATTAGACAATAATGGCTATAAAGCTAATCAGGATGAATTTAATGAGAAAATAACAAAGATTTTTGGTGCAAAACAAATAAATCCTTTTTATATCAATACTCTTGAAGGTAAATGTAATATAAATACTAAACTTAATCATGATATTTTTGATTTTCCATCTGCACAAATATGTGTTATACCCAATAAACAAATTATTTTTCCTATATTATTACTCCCCCAGTTAATTGATTATCAAAAAGATTACCCTAAAACAGCATTAGTAGAAGATAAAATAAATAAATCTTTTGTTAAAGATGACTATAAAATTAATCTTAAGTTATGGAGAGAAGTAAAAGATTTATCGAATCAAAGACGTTTCAATCAACAATTATTAATATCTCGCAATAAATATTTATTTAACGATGATCAAAGTCAATTTGCCTGGTTAATCTCTAATGATGAATATTTTATGGAATCATTAGTGACCACTTTTGGATATACAAATGATCAAAAGTTATTAAAATGGGTCATGGAAAAAAACTATTCCAAAGCCGGCGATTTTGTTAAAAATAATGTTTTTGTTAAAGATTGTAAGGGTAATTTAGAAATACGGGAGGATATATTAAAATATATTGAGGAAACAACAACAGAACAAAAAACTGATTATATTGAAGCTTTATATAGATATACTTATTTTTTATTTAATCCATATAATGATAAAGAAACGTCAATATTTAATGAAAAAGAAAAGTATAAAATATTTGCTTATGCTGCCAATACCTACGATCAATTATTTAGAAAATATAGTTTTTTAGGAACCACTAATCGAGGAAGGTGGAATATGCTAGGTTCTTATTTTTATAATAGTTCAGAAGAAGACTGGGAAAAACTAAAAAAAGAATTTGTTTTAAATAACTATTACAATTTACCTCATTTGAAAAGTTTAATTGAATATGCGGAAGAATTTGATGGAGTAGGTTCCCCAGATTAATAGAGTGCAATATCAGAAACCATCATTTATAAGTAGAACGGAGAGAAAGTAAAAAGACAAGAACCTGCTATTGCGAGCGAAATTTATAAATTTTTTTAGAAAATTATGCTATAGCATTAAAATAAAGAAATTGAATTTGATGATTGTGAGTTCTTAAACCAATCTTATTCTTATAACAAGTCAAAATATGTTTACTAAAAAAGCCTCTAATCAAAAAAGCAATTAGAGGCAAGAGATTAATTAAGCGTAAATTATAGTAAAATAATTGTATTATTATTCCAATTGTTCAACAAACAAAGTAACTCCGGAGGTAACAGCAGGAACTCCACCACTGGAAGCAATATCTCCATTAGCATTAATACTAACTCTGTATACCTCTTTGGTATTATGCAGAACAATTATAGCATATCCTACGTCTCTGTTTTGAGCATTTAAATCGGCTGTAGCATTTCCTGAAGAACTGCTTAATTTTTCAAAGCTGTACCAAATTCCAGGAACAGAAGCTGTTTGACCATAATTCTCTAAATTGATACCACCAGCACCAGCTTTATGATATATAAAACTAACATGTGTTGCAACGGTAGGAGAAAATTCGATGTTTGAAGCTGAGGGAGTTACGGCTTTATATCTAACTCTTATATTTCCAATACTAGTTACAGAATTGGTAGGTGTATTAGCATCAATGGGTGATACATTGGTACGTGCATATTTGATAGTCTGTATTTTATTTGTTCCCCCAATAGTAGCCTTACAGCTTTTATTTAAAAATGAAATATTTAAGTCCATAGTGGTGGGAGATGTAATAGTCGGGGTACCCTCTACTAAATATTTAATTTCTCCATTTCCTATAGCTAATTTACCTTCCTGTAGAGTATAATATAAGCCGTTTACAGGGCCCAGGCGGCTACCAGTGTTGTAAGAACCTCCATTACCACCTATATAGGGAACGGATAAGGTACCTGTATAAGGTGTTCCGCTGGTAAGTTCCATGGGTGTTAGATTTGCACTTGTACATTGCAGGTCACTAATAGAAGGTGTTATTATTTCACTATCATCAAGTTTTTTCCAGGAAGCACCGTTCCAGAAAAAAAATCCTTCAATAGGAAACCCTGTATTACTTCCTGTGTTATAAACCATTAAGCCGGTTGCAGCGTTGCCTCCGACAATACTTTGGTCTGTATTAGAAGTTAGTGCAATACGAGGAATCAGCATTCCTTTATTACTAGAACTGATATCCAAAAGAGCTGAAGAATCTGGATTGGATGTTCCAATCCCTACTTGACCAAAAAATAAATTAAAGCAAAGTGACATTGTGATAATAATGATCTTTTTTTTCATAAATATTAAATTATATATGTTGATAAAATTAATAATCGAATATTATTTCAAAAATATGAATGATTGTAATTTTTCTATAATATATCTTAAATATTAATTATAACATTATTACATATAATGTTTTGTTTGTAAAAACAAATGCATAAATATTATAAATAAAATAATTTTTAAATATAAATAATAAACAAATTAATTCTATTTTGATGAAAAATAATAATGAGCAAAAGTAACAATATTTTTTTAATATCTATAAAAAAACAAGTACATATATAAAAATTAATATAATTTTAAATTTTATTGTTTTTTTTTATAATAAAAAAAAATTATATTATTTTGAATGTTTTATTTAGGTTATGTTGTTCTTTATTCTTTTAATGAGTTAGTCAGATTGATTTTTTATTAAAAAATATTTATTAAATACCAAAAATTGTAATGATAATTAAACAATTTATCTCATTTAAATTTTTATAAATCTTTTTTTTAGTTTTTTAAAAGATAAAATTAGTATATTTGTGTGGTTTTTATTTATTATTTAATTTTTAATTATGTCTATTAGTAAGAAAACAGAAAGGATGGATATCTTCGTAGATGAAGGTAAGAAAAGTATTCTGGTGCAGGAAAGATGGCAATATAATTGGCTAAGTGATTTATCACCTTGGACCATGAAAGAAAAACGAAAATTTCATGAATTAATAGACAATATTGTTTGGAAAAAATGGGGGGGATTTTATAAATTAAAGGTTAAAGGTAAATCTGATTTTGCTAAGAGACATAAAGATACTATTTTTGTCGTTAATTTCGATATAAAATGGGTGTCTGATAATCCCCATTGGTTTGTTAATGTAAAAAAAATAGCGCCCGGCGGTTTTGAAAAAAGTTCTATAGACTGGAATACACGGGTGATTAATCTGGATACGGAAGATACTAAAATTGTAACTAGGGTAAGAAATGGCGTTAAATACCAGCAGTTGCCTGTAGCGCATATGTTTGGTCGTACACTGGGAAATATAAGTAATCTTAAACTACCTCGTTCTGAATCTTATCAAACAGATTATAGCTTGAATCCGGGATTTAAATCGGATTATTATAGTATTATAAATATCGGAGAACAATTGCGTCTTCGACATATTGATTATGTGTTGATTCAATTAAACAGTGATTTAGTAAACACCATATTTTATTTTTTATGAAAGCTTTATATGTTTGTTTATTCGTAATTATAGTTTTAGGCTGTCGGGAACACCGGGTTTCTGTTTTCAACAACAATAAAAAGAAGGAAAAGGAGAATAAAACCAGGGGGAAAAATAAGTTGCAGCATAAATATATTAATGTTGAAGAAGTAAAAGACTGGTCACTCGAACAAATAAAACATAAATATAAGCCTATAGAAGAAGAAGATTTCTTATTAAACGATATCGTATTAATTAATGAATTCAGAATAGGATTATATAATATTTTTAAAGGAAAAGACAGGGAAAAGCCTGTGCCGATTAAAGAAGTAACCTGGGAAAAAGACGAAGAGAATAACTATACGATCTGGTACAGGGGAGATTCGGGTCAGTGGGTGGCTATCGACTGGTATGTTTGGGCAAAATCTTTAGCATTTTAGTTTATAAATGCATGAAGATTAGGTTTTTGTTTATTTTTATTGAGTAGTAAATTTTTAGAAAAAAAAATTAGGGAATACTCACTTTATATTTGTGATAAAAATAATTATCATGAAAAACTTTGCATGCATGTATTTAAGCATGATTTTCCTTAGCATTAATAGTATTTTATATGCACAAGCAACAAAAACTAAAACCAATTCCGACAATAATTCATCGGGTTTGAAAAACTTCAAAATTCAGTTAAGCTATTCAGAAGGTAATAGTATACAAATTGATTCAACATCCATCACCATAAAAGAACAACAACCGGAAACCTGTATAGAAAAATCGGATACAAGTTATCCTTTTCAGCAAAAAGATTCAATATTTATAACGAAACCTGTTTCCATAACATCTGATAAACCGCAGAGTGAAATGGAGCAGGAAACAACTGCAGAAAATGGAACTTTGAATCTGGATACAAGTAAAACGACGAATGTAGACAATAACCGGGATGCCAATCGAGGCAAAAATATAGACAATAACCGTGATAAAAACAGGGATAGAAGCAGAGATTTAAAGAGAGATAAGAACAGAGACAGAGGAAGAGAAGCTAAAAGGGACAAAAACAGAGACAGAGATAGTAGTAAAAATAAAGGAAATAATATATTTATTAAAATTAAAATAAAAAATAAGCTGAACTGATATTTTTTTAAAACTAGTAAAAAACAAAACATCCGTTTTTATAAGCTAATTAAAATTGATGTATTTTTGAATTTTAAATAAAATCACATGACGAATACGATAAACTTTAAGTATAAATTTCTGGCACTAATAATAGCTTTTACATTTTTTTCCTGTAAAAAGTCGAATAATCATATTTCTGAGAATCAAAAAAATGAATATGCAAAAAATTATTCAATTCAGGATAAAAATGATCAGATTGAAATTTACTCAGCAGGTGAAAAAGTATTACTGCCGGTAAATTTTAAGCTTACTAAATGTGTTATTACCCATACATCGGCCTCTGCCTATATTCAGGCATTAGGAAAACTTCATACTATTGCGGGAGTATGCTCTCCCCACTATTTTTATAATACTGAAATAAATGCCGGAATTGTAAATCGTAAAATACAGGATATAGGAAATGATGCCGGTTTAAACTTTGAAAAAATTATGGCTATACGTCCCGATATTATTTTTACCACTCACAATCATTCCTATGAGAAGGTTTTAAACCAGCTTAAAAAGCAGGGAATTAAAGTAATTTATATTGAAGAATATCTGGAATTGCATCCTTTGGGAAAGACAGAATATCTTAAACTTTTTGGAAGATTATATTCTGAGTCGGCTAAAGCTGATAGTTTGTATAATAAAATAAAGAATAATTATATAACGTTAAAAAATAAGGTAGAAATACAAGATAAAAAGGCTTCGGTTTTAACGGGAATGATGTATGGAGACACCTGGTATATGGCAGGAGGCAAAAGTTTTATAGCCGAGCTTTTTAAAGATGCAGGTGCTGATTATATTTGGAAAGATAATTCCGACTCGGGCAGTATTCCGTTAAGTTTTGAAGAAGTTTTCAGTAAAGCAAAAAATGCAGATTATTGGATAGGAGCCAGTAATTATTCTACAAAAAAAGAAATGCTGGCCTCTAATTCAAATTACGAATGGTTTGATGCTTATAAAAATAATCAAATATATATTTTTAACAAAAGAGAAAATAAGTTAAAAGCAAATGATTATTACGAATCAGGAACTATATATGCTGATAGAATACTAGCTGATATTATTAAAATCTTACATCCTCAATTAATCCCTGAGTATCAATTTGAATATATTAAAAAACTGGAATAGCTGTCTTACTGCGTTTTAATTTAATTCGGATGATATTTAGATAAAAAAAAACCATTTTCCTTTTAAGGAAAATGGTTTTTTATAATATGTTATTATATTATTTTATTCGTTTATTAATTCTTTCTACTTCATCCAAAAGTGCTAAATCGAGACTGTTGATTTGTTCATTGACGGATTCTAAACGTCCTAAACGAAGGTAATATGTGATTAGAAATTGTATATAACTTCTGGATTCTTCAATAAATTTATTAAGCTGTATCTCGTTTTTTATCGTTTCTGCGAACTCTACAATTGCTTTTTTAAAAACACTGATCTCATTGTCTATTTTACTTATGTCCATGGTGCTCATCATTTGATCTATTAAGGTTAAAAATAATTTATTACTTCTATGTAAAAACAATAATTATACCATAGATTTAGATGTCGGTATAGATAATAAGAAAGTTAAAATTGTATAATTGATTGATTGATAGTGTTTTATTTTTGATAAGTACAATTATTATTTTTTGATATTTAACAGAATTAACAAAAAATAAAGAAAGTAATTAAAATAAATCATAAAAAAGTCTAAATAGTTTAACTATAATTAACTTAATTACTATTTTAATTACTTTCTTAAAGTATATTTAAAAATAAATAAACTAAATCTCTAAATTATTTTTTGCTATCAAGAAAAAAAAATAAAATCAGTCCCAAAATAGCAAAAATGCATATTCCAATAACAACTCCCATACTTATTCATTAATTTTTAACCAAAGCTTTGGCTTTAAGAATATAGTAAATGTAAAGGAAAAAATTCAAAATACAAAGGATGGCTGATGAATAAACAAGGATAAAATCTTTACCATCACCCCAAATGTGGTGAGCATACGTAAGGCCTCCTAATATAAAACAAAGAACCAGACCTGTAATTGAAGTTATTCTATAGCTTTGAGCTCTGTCAGAAAGTGTATCGTTAACCGCCATTTTACTTTTAACGATTCCGTACCACAAATATACGTCAAGACCGATAATCATCCATATAACCAATCTGATCCAGGTGTCTAACGGTAAAGAAACCATCAGTCCCAGACAAGATAGAACACCCAGAATAGGTACTAATGGAACCCAAGGGGTTTTAAATCCGCGGGGAGCATCCGGATTTTTTTTACGCAACACGACAACTCCAATACAAACTAGAACAAAAGCGAATAGTGTACCGATACTGGTCATTTCACTAATCACATCTCCGGGTATAAAAGCAGCACATATACTTATAAAAATCATAAAGATGGTGTTGGATTTCATTGGAGTTTTATATTCAGGATGTACATCGGAAAACATTTTAGGTATTAATCCATCCTGACTCATAGAAAAGAAAACACGGCTTTGTCCTAAAAGCATTACCAGAATAATGGAGGAATAACCCAAAAGTACCGAAGCCACTATAAAAACATTTAACCAGGGATATGCCGGAATAATTGTTCCGTCAGCGCCTATTGTGCCCATGTGTCTGATAGCAGTGACCACAGGAGCCAAAGAATCTGAATTTGCATTTTTTCCAAATTCCGTGTAATTAACAACACCTGTCATTACATAAGCAAACGTTACGTATAATATAGTACAAATTAATAAAGAACCCAAGATACCGATAGGCATATTTTTTTTGGGATTTTTAGCTTCCTGTGCAGCTGTGGAAACAGCATCAAAACCAATGTAGGCAAAAAACATGAGTCCTGCGGCTCTGAAAACACCCGACCATCCGAATTCTCCAAATGTACCTGTAGTATTCGGAGGAACAATAGGACTTAAATTTTCAGGTTTAACATATTGAAAGCCTAAGGCTATAAATATAAGTACAATAGCAACTTTTAATATAACAATAAAATTATTGAATAAAGCAGAACCTTTGGTTCCACGCATTAATATTAAAGACATCAGACAAACTATGACGGCTGCAGGGAGATTGATGATTCCCTGAACAACATCACCATTAGCAAGTGTTACACTTTCAAAAGGAGTTTTTAGCAATTCAGGAGGCAGATGAATATTAAAGCTTAGAAAAAACTGGTTAAAATATCCTGTCCAGCTAGAAGCTACCGCAGCAGAAGCTACCGAATATTCAAGCACCAGATCCCAGCCGATAATCCAGGCAATAAATTCTCCCATGGTAGCATAAGAATACGTATAAGCACTTCCGGCTACCGGAATCATAGATGCAAATTCTGCATAACAAAGGCCGGCAAATGCACAGCCGATGGCTGCCAGAATAAAGGAAATCATAATGCCGGGTCCTGCATAATCGCCGGCAGCCTTTCCGGTTACGGAAAATAATCCGGCTCCTACTACAGCACCAACGCCTAAAGCAATTAAAGCTGTGGCTCCCAGCGTTCTTTTTAAACTTGATTTAGAACCTGTTTCATCAATAATATGTTCAATAGGTTTTCTCTTAAATAGCATATGTATGTAATTTTTTAAACGGTGGCTAAATTATAAAAAAAAATAATTCTGATTCGTAATTATTAACAGAATTTAATACATTTTACACCTAAGTGAAAAATGAGATATAATTTTTAGTTAATTGATATAAAAAATTAAAAATATGCTAGCTTAGATGATAAAATTCCATTGTTTGATTTTTTCTAAAGCATGATATGCAGTTAAATCAAATCTAACGGGAACAATACTGATATAATTATTATCCAATGCCCATTCATCAGTATCATCACCTTTATCATGATTTACCCATTTACCGGTCATCCAATAATAAGTTTTACCTTTAGGGTCGATACGCTTATCAAATTCCTCTTCCCAAAGAGCATTTGCCTGACGACAAATTTTTATTCCTTTAAGTTCTTTTTCTTCAGCCTTTGGAATATTGACATTTAATACCACTCCTTCAGGCATAGGACTATCAAGTACGTTTTTAACTATGAGTTCGATATACTTTCTGGAAGATTTGAAATCAGCACTGTATGAAAAATCACAAAGTGAGAAACCTACCGAAGGTATTCCTTCAATTCCGCCTTCAATAGCAGCAGACATGGTTCCGGAATAAATAACATTAATAGAAGAATTGGAACCGTGGTTGATACCGGAAACACATAAATCGGGTTTTCTGGGAAGCAATTGATCCATCGCCAGTTTTACACAGTCGACCGGAGTTCCGCTACAAGCCCATTCTTTTTGTGGTCCTTTATCTATAATTATTTTTTCAACTCTTAATGTAGAATGTATAGTTACAGCATGTCCCATACCACTTTGTGGTTTATCGGGTGCTACCACATAAACTTCGCCGATTCCGTTCATGATATCAATTAACTCTCGTATCCCCGGAGCGGTTATTCCATCATCGTTCGTAACTAAGATTAAAGGCTTTTTCATTTATTTTTTTGTTTTTTTCAAATTAAAGCAAAACTAAGATTTTTATATTAAAAATAATCTTACCTTTGAGCTTATTTTTTTTAATTCCTAAAAAGATTTCAAGATGTTAAATTTAAGAAAAACTTGGATATTTCTGTCCCTATGTTCCATGAGCCTTCTCGTATTTTGTTTCAATTCTTCATCTCAGGACGACAGGGAAAAGGAAATTTTTAAAAGAGTCAAAGAAACTCTTTTATATACAAGTTATGCGCCTAAATCCCTTAACGAAGAATACTCGAAAGATGTTTTCAAAAAATACATGGAAGACTTGGATCCATTTAAACGATATTTTTTAAAATCGGATATTAATGAGTTTAACAAATATCAGAATAAAATGAGCGATATGTTCATTAATACGGATGTTTCTTTTTTTCATTTAACTATTGATCGTCTTTATAAAAGAATTAATGAAACCGA
Source organism: Apibacter sp. HY039 (assembly GCF_004023655.1). Lineage (NCBI taxonomy): Bacteria > Pseudomonadati > Bacteroidota > Flavobacteriia > Flavobacteriales > Weeksellaceae > Apibacter > Apibacter sp. HY039. The sequence continues at coordinate 11,149 of NZ_SAYM01000008.1, forward strand.
AGGATATGTAAATGAAATATTTAATGCTCCTATTACATTTACAGAAGATGATTATTATATAACAGACGAAAAGAAAAGAGAGTTTCCCGCAGACCAGTCACAGGCTAAAGCGTACTGGAAAAATTATATAAAGTACAGCATTCTTCAGGAAATGTTTAACTCTCAAAAAAATAAAGATAGCATCTCTCAGAATAAAGAGATAAAAGATTCTCTTACCGGTGCAATAAAAAAGGTAAAAACTCAGGATGAAATCAAAGCTGATGCTACTAAAAAAATTAAGGAGAATCTTACTGAATATTTTCGCCAGATTAAACTGAGAAAAAAATCTGATTTATTTTCAATATTCGTAAATTCCTATACAGAAGTATTTGATTTGCATACGACTTACTTTTCTCCAAAAGATAAAGATAACTTCAACACTACTATGAGTGGTAAAATCATAGGAATTGGAGCCACTTTACAGGATAATAAAGGATATCCGACAATCAAAGACCTGGTTATAGGAGGGCCTGCTTGGAAATCTAAACAGATTGAGTCCGGAGATAAGATTATAAAAGTCCAACAAGGAAAAAAAGGGAATCCGGTAAGCGTAGTAGGAATGTTGCTGGACGATGCAATTCGTTTAATAAGAGGGGAAGAAGGAACTACTGTAGTTTTAACCGTTGAGAAAAAAGACGGTACAACTAAAATAATTTCCCTCGTACGTGAAGAAATAGAAATACAGGAAACTTTTGTTAGAAGTGCTGTTATTACCGATGAAAGCGGCAATAAATACGGAATTTTATATTTACCTGAATTTTATGTCAACTTAGAAAACAACTCTAAAGGAAGAGACTGTTCAGATGATATTAAAAGAGAAATCAACGAATTAAAAAAACAAAATATCAAAGGTCTGATTATGGATGTTAGAAGTAATGGTGGAGGATCTTTATCAGAAGTTGTAGATATTACCGGTCTTTTTGTAGGAAATGGTCCTGTAGTACAAATAAAAGATTCAAACGGTAAGATAAAGGTATTGGATAGCAAAGAAAAAGATGTTGTCTGGGACGGACCTTTAGTTATGATGACTAACGAGATTTCTGCTTCAGCTTCAGAAATCCTTGCGGGTGCTATGCAGGATTATAAAAGAGCCATAATTGTCGGGCCGGTTCAAACTTACGGTAAAGGGACAGTTCAAACCATATTTCCTTTAGACCGGTTTAGCCTAGCCGATGACAAATACGGAGCTTTAAAAGTTACCATTCAAAAATTCTATAGAATTACAGGTAGTTCTACCCAGCTTAAAGGTGTTAATTCAGATATTGTAATACCCGGATTGATGTCCTATTCGGATATTTTTGAAAAATCGCAACCTTATGCCTTACCTTGGGATCAGATTACAGCTACGAAATATACAGAATGGCAGGGAACTCCTAAAATAAACTATGAGTATTTAAAAGCCAGAAGTAATGAAAGGTTAAAAGGTAATTCATATATAGCTTCGATTGAGTCTGCTGGAAAATGGACTCAGGAATTAGATAAAATTGAAAAAATACCTTTGCAATATGAAAAATTCATGACGGAAATGAATAAGAGAAGAGAGCAAGGGAAAAAATATGAAAAAGAAACTACTTTTGATGCTAAATTGAAAGTGGAAGCACCTACGTATGAGTTGGTCAAATTTAAATCCGATACGGTTTTAAAAGCAAAAAGAGAAGACTGGTATAAAGGCATGAAAAAAGATTTTAATCTGAAAGAATCTGTTAATGTCCTGAATGACATGATAAAATCAAAATAACGATATAAGTATTTTATCCATACAAACGCCTGTTTAAATAAGTTTAAACAGGCGTTTTTTACATATATATTCCCGTTAATTCTTTTTTTAATGTAAAATATATGTTCTTATAAACGAGTGAGTTTTGTACTTTTAATAAATAATAATACTTTTGTCTTTTACTAAGCGAGCATGTACAACAAAATAAAGAATAGTGTTTTATTATGCACTATAGCCATAATCATTTTCAAATTACTGTTTTTATTGACCCGACACATTCAGGAAGATGCATTTATTACCTGGAGAGTGGCCCAAAACATATTGGATTATGGGGTATACGGATATAACGGAGCTGAAAGAATATCGGCATCTACTACTCATTTATACGTATTAGTCAGTGTTATATTCAAATATATTTTTTCAGATAATTTCATCTATCCATTATTGATATTCAATAATATAGTATTTACATTCGGAACCAAAATTCTATCGGATCTTTTATTAAAGGAAGATAAATCTAAAATACTTTTTATACTTTTTGTTAATTTTTTACCTCCGGCATTAAAAATATCTACAATAGGCATGGAGTTTGGACTTCTTTTCTTTTTATACACTTTATTTTTAAAATATGCATTAGTAAATAGAAAGAATTGGGCTTTTGTTTTATTCCCCTTATTAATACTATGGACTCGTTTAGATGCGGCTTTGTTTATGTTGATCACTTTTATTTTTGATCTAGTTAAATATAAGAAAATAAATTATTACTTTATTTTAGGTGGAGTTTTAAGTATAATCAGCATAGTAGGATTTAATTATTTTTATTTTCATGAAATAATAAATAATACAATTGTTGCAAAAAAATTAGCCTATGCAAAACCGGTAGATGGTATAGGTATCAGAATCGATGAAATGCTTAAAAACACGAATTTTTTCTCAGTAATTAAAATTCCGTCTTCAATATCTCAATTTAATTTTGTATTCATTATCACATTGGTTCTGTCTTTGCTGTGTCTGGTAAGAATTTCAAAAAAGATAACTAAACAGCAACTTTTTGTTTTATACATATTATATACTTACGCAGTGGTTCGTATATTGGTTTTTGGCTTTGCTAACAGTTGGTTCGACTGGTATTACTGGAATCCTCAAATATTTATATTCATACCGATTATCATAATTTTCGTTTATCAACCCACGACATTTAAAACCCTGTCGTATTTAATAATATTTTTCATTCCCATGGCTTCATATCAAGCCGTACATTCCATTGCTACCGGTCACGGAGAATGGAATTATAATAGAAAAGTAGGACTTTATATTGATAGTATTGAACCAGACAAAACAAAAACAATTTATTTAGAGCCAGCCGGCTATATTCCTTATTTTTCTAAACTTAAAGCAATAGATTATGTAGGATTGGTCGACAAAAGAGTATCTGAGGAATTTAAAAAAGGAGATCCTAATGTGGATCAGACTATTCTTAGGAAGCTAAAGCCGGATTATATTCTGGAAGATAACAAGCCTATGTTTAAAGGCAGAATAGATTCTGCTGTATCATCACAATACAAATTAATTAAAGAATTTCATATCTCATCCGTTTCGCATTCCGATAATTATATTTTAGACAAAATATATAAATTAAAACCTTCAGGAAGAGATTATTATCTATATAAACGAATGGCTGAATAAAAATAGTTTAAGAATTCTCATCACCATATATTTTCCAAAATTGTTAAGAATTGCCTGTACGACCTAAATAAAAGTATAAAATAACTCCTTTGAATAAAATAAATTGTAATTTTATACCTATTATAAACGATTAAGGGCTATGAAAAGAGCGGAGAATAACAGATATATAAATAGAGAAATAAGCTGGTTAAAATTTAATGCAAGAGTTCTTCAGGAAGCAATGGATAAAAAAAATCCTTTGTTGGAGCGATTACGTTTTTTAGGTATTTATTCAAATAATCTGGATGAGTTTTACAAAGTCAGATATGCATATATTGCCAGAATGGTTCAGTTTAACCGTAAATACAACAATATTGTAGAAGAGCAGACAGATACCGAATTGCTTGAAGAAATTAACCAGACGGTAGCCCATCAGCAACAAAAATATGACAGGCTGTACGAACAGATAATTAAAGAGCTGGCACGTGAAAAGACTTTACTTGTCGATGATAAAACATTGCCTGATACCTTAAAACCTTTTGTTGAGGACTTCTTTGAAAATAAACTAAGTCATGCACTCACCATCCTTTACTGGAAAGAAGGAGATAAGACACTTAATTTAAAAGATAACGTTTTTTATCTTATAGTTACCATGTTTAAGAAAAATGATAACCGGCAATATGCTCTTATCGAAGTTCCAACTGATCGTTTCTCCCGTTTTTTAGTTTTACCGGATATCAATGATAAGCATCATGTTATATTTTTAGATGATGTTATACGTTATCACCTGAAAGATATTTTTCAGTTTTTTAAATTTGAAACCATTGAAGCAAAATCTATTAAATTGACTAAAGATGCAGATTTATCCATAGATAACGATGTGCAGGTAAGTTTCATGGAAAGTGTTGCAGGGGCTTTAAAAGAAAGGCATAAAGGTCTTCCGGTTCGTCTGGTTTATGATAAAACCATAGATTTAAAAACATTGAAGTTTATTAAACGGATGTTTGATTTGGATGAATATGACAGCCTGGCTCCCGGCGGAAAGTATCACAACAAAAAAGATTTCATGAAATTTCCTACTTTAGGAAGGAAAGATTTGGAATACAAAAAAATAGTTCCGGTAATACCTAAGATTCTAAAAGACGAAAATAATTACTTTAAAGCATTTGCTAAAGAAGATACCTTATTATATGCACCTTATTATGATTATTCCGTTTTTCTAAAATTTTTGAGAGGAGCAGCTATTGATCCGAAAGTTAGGAAAATTAAAATTACCATCTACAGAGTGGCGGATAATTCTCAGGTTTTAAGCGCATTAATTAATGCTGCTAAAAATGGAAAAGAAGTAACAGCTGTTTTGGAACTAAGAGCAAGGTTTGATGAAGCACATAATATTAAATGGTCAAAAGCTTTACAGGAGGAAGGAGTAAAAGTAATATTCGGAGTTCCCGGACTCAAAGTACATTCTAAAATAGGAATAGTCGAAAGAGATCCACAAAGAGGAGCAGCAGAAAAATATGCTTTTATCTCTACTGGTAATTTTCATGAAGGAACAGCTCGGGTTTATACAGATTTTACTCTTTTTACAGCCAACGAAAGTATAGTTAATCAGGTAGATGAAGTTTTTAGTTTTTTTAATGCAAACTATCTGGTCAAGCATTATAAAGATATAGCGGTAAGTCCCTGGGGAATCAGAAGGAAACTAATATTAGGAATTAAAAGAGAAATAAAGAATAAACAGCTGGGATTACCGGCACAGATTAACTTGAAAGTTAACAGTATTTGTGATAAAGAAATTATTGATCACTTATATGAGGCGAGTAGAAACGGCGTAGAGGTGAGAATGGTTATCAGGGGAATATGTTCCATTGTTCCTCAAATTCCCGGATTAAGTGAAAATATAAAAATTGTAAGTATCGTAGATCGATTTTTAGAACATCCGCGTATGTATTGGTTTAAGAATGGAGGAGACGATATGGTTTACATTTCATCTGCCGATATAATGGCACGAAATTTAGATCATAGGGTAGAAGTCGCCTGTCCAGTACTAAATGCTCAAAACAAACAGGAAATTATGCACACCTTTGAACTGGGATTCGAAGACAATGTAAAAGGCAGACTTATCAAAGAAGGTCTGGAAGAGCCATATCAGAAAAACAGAAAAAAGAAAAATAGATCTCAGGAAACTATTTATGAATATATTAAAGAATTGAATAAATAAGAATCAGAGAATATAAAAATCGTTTTTTGGTTCTGGTTTTTCAGTTTTCCCCTCATTTAATAAATCTTTTATATTCATTTCAATAGTTTGAGCAATGGTGGTTACAGATGTATCACTGGGGCGGTTTTTAAACGGATCCTGAAGATGATAAGCCGTTTTTTCCAACAAAAAGAAAATTGATGAAATAATAATTAATAAAGGTATTTCAAAAATAGCATTAATTTCACCTAAAGAGATAGAAAGTACTATTACGAAAACGTAGATGGCAAAATGTAAAAATTTACGATAGGTGACAGGAAAAACTGTCGAGTTTATTCTTTCAGCTTTACCCATAGAGTCACAAAGACGTACTAAGGTGTTATCCAATTGTTTATGGCTAAAAATATCAGTCTTTTGATTTTCACGTAAACGTTTAATTTCCTGTGCATTTAGTTGGATAATAGCCAATGGTATATTATTGTGTTTATGTAAACGTAAAATATCATCTTCCGAAATATATCTTTTAAGGTTACTCATAGGATCTAATCCACGTAATGTTTGTCCCAAAGAATAGCACCAGGCGATTTGCCTGTAAGCCATTTGATGTACCGCAGGTTCATCTTTCTCTATAAAAGTCTGAAGCTGAATTACCCAGCTTCGGGAATCATTGACAATTGCGCCCCAAACCTTCCGGGCTTCCCACCACCTTTCATAAGACTGACTCATTTTAAATGATAACAGAATAGAAATAGCCGTCCCCAGAAACGCAGGTATTGTTAAAGGCATTTTAGGTAATGATTGAAAAAATGTAATAGTTAAATAGTGAGAAATACAACCCACAATAAATACATAAATAATTTCCATTTTTATCTTACTGACAATATAGGAAAAGGGAATTCTTTTATTTAAAAGCATGAATGATAGATAAGTGTATAATTATAAATAGTTCTTCAGTTGCTAAATACTGTTTGATAAATGAATAAATATTTGTTTATTAGAAAGCGGAACTTATCAAAATAAAATAAAAACATTAATCTATTAAAGTCAATACAAAAAACATACCCATATTATAATTTATGAAAAGAATATATAACTATTCGTTATCTTTGTTTAATATAGTAACAATTAAAATTCAGCCAAGTAATGAATATTTATACCTATGCCGCTATAGATATCGGTTCCAATGCCGTTCGATTGTTAATAAACACAATCTACGAAACACAGGACACGGTAACATTTAATAAAACCAGTTTAGTAAGGGTACCTGTTAGATTGGGAGAAGATGTCTTTACTAATGAAAAAATTTCCGAGAAGACTATAGGCAGGCTATCGGAGGCTATGACGGCTTACAAATTACTGATGAATGTGTATAATGTAGACTGCTATCGAGCGTTTGCTACTTCAGCAATGAGAGAAGCTAAAAATTCAAAAGAAGTTATTGAAGCTGTAAAAGAAAAAAGTGGTATTGAAATAGAAGTGATATCAGGTGAAGAAGAGGCAAAAATCATTTTTAGTTCAGAACTTAAAAATTTTTTAGAGTCCGATCATTTTTATTTATTTGTTGATGTAGGTGGAGGTAGCACAGAAATTTCTTTGCTAAATAAAGGAAAAGTATTAAACAGCCAGTCATTTCCAATAGGTACTGTGCGATTATTGGACGGCAAAATTAGTGAGAATTTTTTACACGAGACCGTAAAACCCTGGGTTACTAAAATTACTGCAGATAAACATGTAGAGTTGATAGGCTCAGGAGGGAATATTAATTATGTATTTAAAAATTCAGGCAAAAAAGAAGGGAAATTTCTTTCTCACTCATATATTCATCAACAATATGAATTATTAAAAAATCTTAGTTACGAGGAAAGAATTGAAACATTTAATATGAAGCCCGACCGTGCAGATGTTATTGTGCCTGCTTTACTCATTTATGATTCAGTGATGAAATATGCACATGCTACCCGGGTACATATTCCCAAAATAGGTGCTGCTGATGGAATGATTAACCTTATGTATAAAAGAAATAAAAATCAATAGTTAAAAAAGCCGGATATATTCCGGCTTTTTTTATAAACATACATTTTATTTATGGAATATTAAAAATTTTTAATCTATAGTAAAAGAGATAAATGTTTAACTTTGATATATAACTGAAATAATATGAAACGTATTCTTTTATTAACACTTTTATTGGTAACACATATTGCTATGTCACAAAAGTTTGATTACGACCAGAAATGGAAAGAAATAAATAAATTATCCCAAAAAGGAGAATTTAAATCTTTGCAGCCAAAATTAGATGAAATTTATGTTCAGGCTAAAAAAGATAATAATGTGGTAGAGATGATCAGTTCACTTTCCAAACAATGTGAAATACTATCGGTTACACAAGATAACGAATGGGAAGATCCTTATTATTTAGTTATACAAAAATTAAAAACAGAAATGAACTCTTCATCGGAGTTAGCTAAGGACATCTTAAAATCATTATTGGCAAAAACATATTATAAATACAAGATTAATACACAAGGAAGTAAAGAAAATATAACTGAAGCAGAAACAAAATCTGATGATATAAGTACTTGGAGTCCAAAGCAATTAGAGTTAGAAAGTTTGAGTTTATATAAACAGTCAATTCAAAACAAACAGCTATTGCAAAATCAGAAAACAGAAAATTGGAAGAGATTGCTAACTACGGATCAGGACCTTTACCTGTATCCTACATTATATGATGTTTTAATGAGTCGTTATATAAAAGCACTTGGCGAAAACAATCGGGATGCTATATATTACAACTCTGTTTCGAAAAATAACTCTTTAAAAAAAACTCAGCAGGAACTTATTTCTGATTTATTAAAATTTCATCAAAATGATACAGATAAATCTGCCTATTTAAACTTTAAAAGAATAGAAATAACAGAATTATCCGGCTCTGATAGAACTTTAGAACAAAAAGCCAATGATTTAATTGAACTGGCTAAATTATATTCTGCTGAAGAATATTCATCTTATTTGTATTATTCAGCAGCTCAATTATTTGTGGGTTCAGATAAAAAGAAAGCATTGAAAATATGCAGTAATATAAATCTATCCCATAAAAACCGTTGGAATACTAATTGCAAAAGTCTTCAGGAAAGCATTACTAGAAAGGCAGTAAACCTGACCTTAGATCCTGAATTGTTACCTGATGAATATATTCCGCTTAAGGTCGGAGCTACTAACGTTAGTAAAATTTACTATAGAATACGTAAAGCTGATTTGAAAGAGTATGAAAATAAGAAAGAAGATGATTGGGTAATTGAAAATAATGGGATTTTTTCTTATACAGGCAATAAACAAATTCGAGAAGGAGTATGGGAGTTACAAACATTTGATGATTATGAATCCCATTCAACGGTTGTTAAGCTAGATGGATTGCCTCAGGGAAATTATGAGCTTGAATATTCGTTCTATCCGGATTTTACAAAAAAAGATAAAAATGACGTACATCCGGAAAAAATATATTTTATGGTACACGACTGGACCATGGTGAGATTAAATGAAATATCGGTATCTCTGTTCCAGCTGCTGAATCGGAAAACAGGAAAACCTTTATCAAATTTATCTGTTTCTATTTATAGCTTGGAAAATTCTCAAAAACTTGTAAAATCCGAAAATGTAAAAACCGATACAGATGGATTTTTTACACTGAAAGCTCAAAATTATAACAACAGATATCTATTGAATCCGGAATCCGGTTCTTTTATTGAAATTAATTCAGGTTATTACGGATGGAGAAGTAAATCAGATGAAGATGAAGAAACCATCACTAAAAAAAGTACTATTTTTACCGATAGAGCAATCTACCGTCCGGGGCAAAAAGTATACTTTAAAGCTATTTTATATAACCAGAAAAAAGAACAATCTCTTATAGCTAGCAATAGACAAGTTACCATATCCTTGCATAATGTAAACTCTGAAAAAGTAGCATCGTTGCAGTTGGTCTCTAATGAGTACGGGAGTGTTTTTGGGGAGTTTATTATACCCGAAGGTGGTATTACAGGTAATTATTTTCTAGAATCCGATTATGGCTTTAATACACAAAATATATCAGTTGAAGAGTATAAAAGACCTAAATTTCAAGTAACTATAGAGCCGTTGGCAGGAGATTATACTTTGGATAATAAGGTAAGAATCGAGGGTAAGGCTCTTTCATTTGCCGGAGTTCCTATTTCAGGATCTAAAGTAGTATATAGAATTGAACGAGAAGAAATTTTCCCATATTTCAGAGGCTATTTTATCCCTTATCGTTCTCAACCGGAAACTATAGAACAAGGAGAAACAGAAACTGATGACAAAGGAAATTTTAAAATTTCATTTTTAGCAAAATCCAAGGAATTAAAAAAAGCGAAGGAGTACAGAACTTATACCTATATTCTTTATGCGGATGTAACGGATGTTAACGGAGAAACGCATACGGGAGAATCCAGAGTTACAATAGGCGATTTACCTAAAAAATTAGTTCTTACCCTTCCGGAAGTATCACTACAAAAAGATTTTACTAGTATTGGTATAAGCTCTATGAATCTAAACGGGGGAAAATCTCCTGCTCAGGGAAAAGTTACTGTAACCAGACTACTGTCACCCTCAAAAATTATTTTGCCGAATAAAGTAGATTTTGTTCCTGATTATCAGCTATATGATCCTAATTTGTTTAATCAGTATTTTCCTTATTTACCTTATTCTAAAGAAGAACAAAATCCTCAATTCTGGAAAAAAGACAAATCAGTAGTCTATAATTTCGATACCCATCAATCAGATTCGATCAAATTATCAGGTTCGCTGGCTCATGGTTTTTATTTAGTGCAAGCTTATACTATGTTCGGACAGGACTCAATTAAGACTCAAAAAGTTATTGAAATCCGGGAAAATAATACTTTAAAATCTGCAAACAATATATTTTATTCAGTATTACCATCCAAGCCTGGTTTTAAAGTGGGAGAAAAAATTGAAATCAATTTTATTTCCAATCTGAAAGAAGCAACAGCTGTACTTCATTTAGAGAGCGGAAGACAATGGATTTTACACAAAGTGATTCCTATTAAAAATGGTAAAGCAACCTATACACTTATAGCAGAAAAGGAGTTAATAACAAATGGATTATTTGCATATTCATATTTGATTGGTGAAAATGGTTATAAAGCCTCTGCATTTCAGATAAATGTAACAGAAGAACCCAAAGATCTGAAAATTTCAACTAAAGTTTTCAGAGATAAAATAAGACCTGGAGAAAAAGAAACCTGGGAGCTTACAATAAGTGGAAAAGATAAAGATAAGATTACAGCTGAAGTTCTTGCAACTCTTTATGATGCATCATTAGATCAGTTTAAATCTAACTCATTTACATTTTCCCCATGGTCCTATAATGCGTATGGAATTTTATACCATAATAATAGAATAATCGGATATAATCCGGTATACTCAAGTTTATGCCAGCAGGTGGACTATCGTAGCTATAAATATCCTCAAAAAACGGATTTAAAAGATATATCCATAGTTTTTGGAAACGCTATGAATGGTTTAGAGCTTGTAAGAATGTCGGCAAGTCCTGTTTCATCTAAAATTATGACAACTGACGATGTTGGCATGGCACCTCTGGCTGAACAATCTGAAAATCAGGAATATTTAGAAGCTAATCTTGATGTTTCAAATACTGGGAGAAAAAATTTAAAACAAAATGAACTTGAAACGATAAAAGCGAGAACAAATTTAGGAGAAACGGCTTTCTTTTTCCCTAATTTATATACGGATAAAAATGGTGAAGTCAAGTTTAGTTTTACTTCACCAGAAGCTCTTACTCAATGGAAACTACTAATTTTAGCACACACTCAGGATCTATATTCGGGAACGGCCCAGTTTTATACACAAACCCAAAAAGAGTTAATGGTAGTTCCAAACGTCCCTCGTTTTTTAAGAGAAGGAGATGAACTAATAATAAGTACAAAAATCAATAACCTGGCAGATAAAAACTTAAACGGGCATGCTCAATTGTTTTTATTTGATGCCGTAACCAACAAACCAGTTGATACAGAATTTTTTAATCAGCAATCTCAGCAGCTATTTAGTTTAAAGTCTTCCGATAATACTGAAGTAAGTTGGAAGATTAAAGTTCCGGCAGATATTCCGGCTGTTATTTATCGAATTGTAGCTACATCAGGAAACTATTCTGATGGAGAAGAAAGTGTTTTGCCTGTATTAACCAATCGAATGCTGGTTACCGAAACACTTCCTATATATATCAAAGAAAATCAGAAAAAAGAATTTAAGTTTGACAAATTATTGGATAATAAATCCAATACATTACAGAACTTTAATTTAAGTATGGAAATGACAACTAACCCTCTTTGGCTGGCTGTTTTCTCACTTCCTTACCTGAGAGAATATCCATACGAATGTTCAGAGCAGTTATTCAGCAGATTGTATGGAAATATCCTCTCTACCTATATTATAAACTCTTCACCAAAAATTAAAAAAGTATTTGATAATTGGAACTTACAAGGTGTAAATCTATCAAATCTGGAAAAAAATCAGGAGTTGAAAAATATTCTTTTGGAGGAAACACCTTGGGTACGTAATGCTGAAGATGAAACAGAACAAAGAAAGAGAGTTGCTTTATTATTTGATCTAAATAAAATGTCACAGGAAAATACACAAGCTCAGGATAAACTGATAAGACGTCAGAATACCGATGGAGGCTTTGCCTGGTTTGAAGGAGGAAATTCCAGTTCATATATCACAGAAACTATAATTTTAGGTTTTGGACAGTTAAAAAATATGTTAGGAAACCAATCGTCAGAATATCTGAATGGTAATCTTCAGAATATAATACAAAAAGCAATTCAGTATACAGATAGTCAAACCATAGAATACATAAAAAAACAGAAGAAAAATAAAAATAAGATTGATGGTAAAGACTTAATGCACTATTATTATGTAAGAAGTTTTTGGAAAGACCAATATAAATTACCTGTTGAAATATCAAAATATCTAAGTGATATCCATAAAGATATTTCTGTTTATTTTACTAACTATGATATGCAAAACAAAGCAATGACAGCAATAGTACTAAACAGATACGGTTATAAAAACTCTGCCCAGATCGTAATTAAAAATCTTAAAGAAACTTCTGTAGAAGCCGATGAAATGGGAATGTACTGGAAAAGTAATGTTCCGGGATGGCATTGGTATCAGACACCGGTAGAATCGCAGACAAAAGTAATAGAAGCTTTTGCAGAAATAACTCCTCAGGACATTAAATTGGTGGAAGAAATGAAAGTATGGCTATTGAAAAACCGTCAGACTCACTCATGGAATTCAACAAAAGCAACTACAAATGCAGTATATGCCTTGATGAATTTTGGAAAAGACTGGTCTAATGCAGAAGAAGGAGTAAACGTTTTTGTAGGAAACACCCAATTTGTACCATCTAAGGATACTTCAGCCGAACAAGCATCCGGATACATCAAAAAATCATGGAATGCAGATCAGATAAATTCAGAAATGGGATTGGTAAAAATAGAAAAAACTTCTCCGGGAGTAGCTTGGGGAGGATTATATTGGCAATATTTTGAAAATTTGGATAAAATAACTCAGGCAGATTCAAATATAAAAATGCAGAAGCAATTATTTTTAAAAGTAAATACAGATAATGGTCAGCAGCTAAAAGAAATTTCAGATAAACAATCAATTAAAGTTGGAGATTTAGTCACAGTTAAATTGATTATCAAGGTTGACAGAGATATACAGTATATTCACATTAAAGATATGAGAGCTTCAGGATTTGAGCCAGTAAACGTACTTTCCGGATATAAATTTCAGAATGGAGCCGGGTATTATGAAAGTACCAGAGATGCAGCAACTAACTTTTTCTTTGAATATCTAAGAAAAGGAACCTATGTTTTTGAATATGATGTACGCGCCAATAATAAAGGAGAATTTTCTAATGGAATTACTCAGTTACAATCTATGTATGCTCCAGAAATGTCTGCCCATAGTAAAGGTATACGTATTGATATTCAATAGACTAATACAATAAATTAAAAAATGCCTGAATTTTCAGGCATTTTTTTATTAAAAACTAAACAAAACTTCAATAATTCAGAGATTTATACTTATTTTGCAATATAAATAATAAACTATGGAACCTTCAGTAGGAAATGAAAATTACAAAATAGGAAAACCATCACTATGGGCCAGACAATTTACGGATGATGAAATCAAGTCTTTTGTAGTTGATAGTGAATTTTCAAGAAAATGGTTAAATGAAGGTAGAGATTTTTGCTATCTTCTGGATAAAGTTGTTTATGCCAGTCAAGAAGAAGTTTCCGAATATTGTTGTGTTATATATACCTTAAACGAATCAGCAAATTTAGATAAAGCTTCGATTTATGAAGTTAATCTTGATGAAAATGAGGAATATGTAATACATCGCATAAGTGTTATCAGAGAGGGACAATTAATAGATAAAATACCCGATCTTAAAATCAAAGAGTTCGACGACGAAAATAATAGTGGAGGTGGAGTAATAAGCAGTGCGAAAAAAATTAATATTACAATTAAAGATTTACGTTTGTATGATGTTTTAATTTTAGAAGACACAAAGCGGAAAATATTAACAGATAAAGATTTTATTAAAAAAGAATTTTTCAGATATATATGGGTAAGTCCGGATTTGTACTGGGCATATGGACAATATAAATTTACTTTTATCAATGAATGTGAAAAAACGGTAGAGGTAAAGAAGAATTATTTCAGAAATAAAGAGAATACTCTGGAATCTAATCAGATAGTAAGCATTAATAAAGGGGAGAAATATGAATTTTATCATACCGATTATCTTAATTCGGTAGATTCAAGCCGGCAGATATTTCCATTTATTGATCTGTCAACCCAAAGCACCTGGCAAGAACTATCCAATTATATCTATCCTTTTTACAAAGAAGTTTATGAAAAAAAGAAATTGGAAGAATATGCTCCGGAGCTGGTTGAGAAATTAAATTTATTAGATAATAAGGATAAACAGCTACAGTTTGCTATAGACTATGTTCAAAATAATATCAATTATATCTTTAATGCAGTTGATATGAACGGTCACAAACCTCAGGAACCGGAAATTACATACTTCACTAAGCAAGGAGATTGCAAGGCTAAGTGCGTTTTGTTAAAAAATATTTTGGATTATCTGGATATAGAATCGTCAGTTATTTTAATAAATTACAATGTAGATTTTTATTTTAGAAATTATTTGCCTTCATTACTTACATTCAATCATGTTATAGTGAAAGTAAATTACAAAGGAGAAGAATATTTTATAGATGCAACAACGAGAGATGAATACGGAACTATTGAAAACCGTGGATTTTTATATTTCAAATATTATTTGGAAATAAATCCTGATCAGGATCTTAAAACCAGGACTTCTCATAAATTTAAAAAATACTGCATTGAAGAAACTGTTGAATTTAAGGTATCCCAAAATAAAGGAAATATAATTATAAATACAAAATATTGGGGTAATAGAGCAAACATGATGCGTAAATATTTTAAAAATACCAATAAAAGAGAAGTTATTGATAGCTGGAATAATTTTTTATTTTATACGCTTAATTATGTTAACGATCGTAAAGGAACAGATCCCCGAAAAATATTCACGACAGCATCTATAGATATTATTAATGATGACAAAGATGCAAACGAATTTAAAATATGCTATCAGTCAGATATAGCTGATCCGTACTATGTAAACAGTAAAAATAACCGGTTTTTAATGTATTTTGATTATAATATAGTTAAAAATCAGGTAAGAGATTATGTTCATGAAGATATACCATTCTGGATAGGTGCAGACTCTGAAAAATATGAAATTTCAATTGAAACAGATGTAAAGATTGATACGAAAGAAAAATACACCATACAGGAAGCAGAAATACACAATAAATACTTGGACTATACCTGCAAAAAAAATATTCGTAAAAATGGCGGAACAGTAACTATAGAATCTAATGTTGTTACAAATTTAGAATTAAAGCCAGATGAATTTGAAAGCTATCGTAAAGATCATGAAACCATAGCAGATAGTAATTTCGGTTTAGGTTTGGATATTGTAAATCAGGGATTTATGAATGGATTATTTTCATTATTCAAAAAATAATCATTCAGCAACAATATAAAATTTAAAATGTACAGATATTTTTTTATTTTATTGTTTATTATTTATGTCAATTCTTTTTCACAGATTAAACCTGATGCATTTTTTGAGCTTCAAAATGGAGATTTAATTTTTCAGGAATCCTGTGATAACGGTATGGGAGAAGCAATTAAGCAAGTAACTCAAGGAATAGATGGGTATAATTTTACACATGTCGGAATGGTATGGATAAACCCTTATTCACATGAAGTTTTTGTTATTGAAGCAACGCATCCAAAAGTTCGTGTTACAGCATTAAAAGATTATTTAGTACCTGAAGAAAAAATAAATTGTCCTCCCAGATCTGTTGTAGGTCGTTTAAAAGAAACGTATCAACCAATTATTCCTCAGGCAATTCAAGAAGCTTTACAACTCGTTGGTAAAGAATACGATGACGCTTTTGATCTCTCAAATGATCAATATTATTGTTCAGAATTAATTTATAAGGTTCTTTATTGTGCAAACAATCATATCGCTGTTTTTCCATTAAATAAAATGACTTTTAAGTCTTCGAAAAACGGTGAATTTAATTCCTTTTGGATTTCTCATTTTAAAAATTTGGGAATTCCAGTTCCAGAAGGAGAATGGGGTATAAACCCGGGAGCTATGTCTCAATCCGATGTACTAAACATTGTTTATTTTTATCAATAATAATTTTTTTATCCACAATATATAGTGTTGAAAATTATATCATTTTTTAAAAAATCAGGCAAATTGAACGATGCGAAAATAAATTTTCTACAGCCGTTTATCTGGTGTCTGGTTGGAAATATAAAAGAAAATATTAGAGATAATGAAAAGGGTTCTAAACACTTTTCTTCAGGAACTAGAGTATATTGTTTTCCTGAAAAATGGGGAGATGGATACAAAAAAATTAAAGTTTTAGGTAAACATAGAAAATGTAATAAAAATATTACAATAATTATTCCTGCAAATCATATCACAAATTGGAGACTAAAAAAAGTATACAAACCTTGGGTTATAAAAAGAATGGTAGCTCAAGAAGGATGGTCAAATAGAGATATTGACAAATCTAAAATAAAACAGATGTTGAGCTGGATATCATGAAAATTTTGAAAAATATGCTTTCTTAATAAAGAAATTTGTGTCAATTATATTAGTACAGATAAAATAAATATATTTAATTTTATTAAAGCCTTTTAATAGACAATATGCTGTATTGATTTAATTATATCTTATGTAAAAATAAATTTATTTTCCAACAACGAGTAAAGTTGTAAGTTTTCAAAAAATTATATAAATCAAAAAATCAAATTTCGATAGCTTTCGTATGTGAAAAAATCATACCTCTAAAACAACATAAAACAAAAATAAATAGTATTTTTAAGAAATCATTATGTAATGATTAAAATTCTAACTACAAAAATAAATTTATGAGTTTAATTGCTGTTACATTTGTTGTGCTCTTTAGTTTAATTGCTATTATTTATCTTACTTCAAAGCTTAAATTGAATGCTTTCGTTTCACTTTTTCTGGTATCATTGTTTCTTGCTGTTACGGTATTACCTGATACTGATATTCTCAAAACATTAAAAGACGGCTTTGGAACCACAATGGCGTCCATTGGTTTTTTGATCATATTTGGAGCTATTGTAGCCATAGTTATGGATAAGAGTGGAGGAGCATTAAGTATTGCAAATTACATTTATTCGAAAACAGGAAAAGATAAAGCTCCTGCTGCCATGGGATTAACAGGTTTTATTGCAGGATTGCCTATATTTTGTGATTCAGGATACATTATTTTAAGTGGATTGGCAAAATCATTCAGTGCTAAAACTAAAATATCAATGCCTTTTATAGCTGCAGTTATGGGTTGTTCTCTATTTGCCGTTCATTGTCTGGTACCCACTCATCCCGGAGCATTGGCAGCTTCCGAATCTATGAAAGTAAATATGGGTTATTTTATCCTTGCCGGTATTTTATTTGCAATACCCGGAGCTTTAGTTGCTTATTTCTGGATAAAATTTATGACACAAGGTAAAGGATATAAACCGTATCATGCTGATGAAAATGAAGAAGTTTCAGTAGATAAACTACCATCTGTTACTTTATCCTTACTTCCGATAGTAATGCCATTAATTTTAATAGCTGTTTCTTCTTTACTGAAAATATTTGAATTTAAAGATCAAAATTTGATTTTAAAGATAGTTCATACATTGGGGCAACCTGTATGGGCATTGCTCATAGGGGTAATATGCTCACTGTTCTTATTAAAAAATAAAAAAATAAATGAATTAAATGAAGTGTTTGAATCAGCAATTGAGAAAGCTGGTCCCATTTTAATTATTACGGCAGCAGGAGGAATGTTTGGCTTACTGATAAAAGAAACCGGAATAGGAACCGAGGCTGGAAAAATTTTAGGAGATAAAGGTTTGGGACTTTTAATTCCTTTTATTATAGCCGCTTTTTTAAAAACAGCCCAGGGCTCGTCTACCGTTGCAATAATCACAGCCGCATCTTTTGTAGAACCTATGCTGGTATCCTTAGGATTAAGCTCGGAACTAGGTAGATTATTTGCTACTTTAGCCATGGGAGCTGGATCAATGGTAGTGTCCCATGCTAATGATTCATATTTTTGGGTAGTAACTAAATTTTCTGAAATTGATACGGATGTTTCACTAAAAGTATATACATCAGCTACTCTTGTTATGGGAATCACTGTGTTTATTTGTATTTGGCTGGTATCGTTGTGTGTAATTTAAAACTAAGATTTTATGGATTCAAAAACTATAGTAAAAAAAATATTTGATTCAGGAGTTAAAAGTGTTTTACCCGATCATATGCTTACGAATTCCGTAAGGATTAAAAATGAGCGTATGCACGTATCGGATTTAACGATTAACCTCTCTAATTTCAAACACATTTATATAATTGGAGCAGGTAAAGCAAGTGCTTTAATGGCTAAAGAAATAGAAAAAAAATTAGGGTCGAGAATATCTGCAGAGCATATTATAGTTAAATATGGTCATTCGTGTGATCTTCAATATGGTCAAATAACAGAAGCAGGTCATCCGGTGCCGGATGCAAATGGATTTCAGGCTACTCAGGAAATTGTAAAAATATTAGATGAGGCTAAGAAAGAAGATTTAATAATCTGTTTATTATCCGGAGGAGGATCTGCTTTGTTGGCTGATTGTCCCGAAGGAGCATTACCCGAAGATTTAGTAAAACTTAACCAGCTTTTATTGATCAGCGGTGCAGATATACATGAAATGAATGTGGTACGTAAGCATCTTTCTAAGGTAAAAGGCGGTCAGTTAGCCAAAACAGCATTTCCAGCAACTTTAGTAAGTTTAATTTTATCAGATGTAATAGGTGATTCTTTAGATATTATAGCCTCTGGCCCTACTAGTGCAGATCATTCAACTTTTTCAGATGCATGGAAAATTCTTGAAAAATATAATTTGGTACAGGAAATACCTGTTTCCTTGAAAGACTATCTTCAAAAGGGATTGGCAGGAATAGTAGAGGAAACTCCTAAAGAAGGAGATGCTTTATTTCAAAATGTACACAATTTTATTATAGGTAGTAATACACTGGCTTTAAAGGCTGCTTATAAAAAATGTTTAGAACTTGGTCTGGATGCAGAAATTATTACCTCTGAATTACAAGGAGATGCGGAATTAGCAGCTCAGCAAATTGTTAACCAATCATTGGAAGTACAAAAGCAACTGCTTAAAGGGGAAAGAAAAGTTTTACTTTATGGAGGAGAAACTACTGTTCAGGTAAAAGGAAAAGGGCTGGGTGGAAGAAATCAGCATCTGGCACTTTGTGCAACCATATTATTATCCGGTAAAAAAGGAATAACTATTCTTTCTGCAGGTACTGATGGAAATGATGGACCTACTGATGCAGCCGGAGCCATTGTTGATTATACAACCGTTGAAAATGCAGGTAGAAAAAAAGTAAATATAAACTATTATAAAGAGAATTTTGATTCCTATCATTTTTTCAAAGAAGTTGGAGGACAGGTAGTCACTGGCTCCACACTTACTAACGTTATGGATTTGATTGTAGTATTGATAAATGCTCAATAGATTTAGAATCTTAAAGTTCAATTATTTTTTCAAATCTTTTGTGTATAAAGCCCTCTGAAATATTTTCCAGGGGGCTTTTGTATTGAAGTTAAAATAAATTAGTAATTAATAAGTATTAAAACGGATAGGGATTTTATAATGAGTTTGGACAGCTTTACCATTATCTGTATCGGGTTTCCATTTTTTTATTAGCTTTAAAACTCTTATTACTTCTTCTCCACACCCATCTCCAATATCCCTAATTATCTTAATATTAGAAATAGTTCCGTCCTTCTCAACTACAAACTTGACAAGGACTGTACCCTTAGTTTTTTTTTCAATAGCTTTTATAGGATAATTTAAATTCATTTCTATAAAATTTTGAAAAGCCTTGGTGCCTTCTAAATTTGCAACTCCAGTAAAAACTTTATTTTTATCATGAATATTAACCATGGGTATTGAACTAGGGATATCTTTGATATTTGTAAATTTACCATCTAACAAAGAAATGATTCCTGTCTCATCATCTAAAGAGGCGTAAGCAGTATCATTATTTTCATTATAAAATATTAGATCGTATTTTGCAGGAACAAACACTTTCCCATCTTTACTGATCAGTCCGTACTTTCCTCCATTTATAAAACGGTATAGATTTTTATTAAAACTATATATATTATCAAATTGAGGATTAATAGAAATAGAACCATTTTCTTTTATTACTCCAAATTTGTTGTTTACAACTATTAGGTAAGAAGTATCATCTAATAATTGAATATTATCATATTTCGCTGAAGCAACAATTTCTCCATTGAGATTTAACAATCCATAAAAATTATCTTTTTTGGTAATAGCTAATCCATAAGAAGGATTGTAAATTTTATCCAAAAAAGGAGATAAAACCTCCTTTCCATATTTATCTATTAACCCGTATTTTCCTTTTTTAACTACAATAAAAAGAGGACCATTAAAATGTTTAATTTCTTCATATGAAAGAAATGTTTTTTGTTTAGCGGGGAGAATGATAAAGCACCATTTAAATTTCTTTTTTGCTAAAGCAACCTGTTCATCAGCAAAATATTTAATATAATCATACGTAGGAGAAATTATTATTTTATCTTTATGAGTAATAAGTCCGTATTTTCCTTTTTTAGAATTATAATTGATTATAACATCATACTTATCAAAAGTATTCTTTTGACCATAAGTTATACAGGAAAGCAATAAGGCAAGAAAAAAAGAGTGTAATAATCTCATAAGTAAATTTAATTTATTAGTAAAATTATAAATATAAATCGTTTTATAACATTAGTACTCTCTTAGAATCTACACATTTATACATAAAAAAGAAAAATGTAATTTTACAATCACTAAATGAATAGTAAAATGGATGTACGAACAGTAAATGTTAGCAGGTATGTAACACCTTTAAGAGAGGGAGGCTCGTTGCCTGCTTTGGCAGAAGCAGATGATGGTTTTAAATATGTTATAAAATTCAGAGGAGCAGGACATGGCAGTAAAGCCTTAATTGCAGAGCTAATTGGTGGAGAAATTGCCCGGTATTTGGGTTTACGTGTTCCCGAAATTGTTTTTGCCAATCTGGATGAAGCTTTTGGAAGAACAGAGGCAGATGAGGAAATACAGGATTTACTAAAAGCAAGTCGTGGATTAAATCTGGGTTTACATTTCTTATCAGGTGCTCTTACCTATGATCCGGCAGCATTTAAAGTTGATGAGAAACTTGCTTCTGAAATAGTTTGGTTGGATGCTTTTTTAACTAATATAGATAGAACGGTCAAAAATACGAATATGCTGATGTGGCATAAAGAATTATGGCTAATAGATCAAGGAGCAGGTCTATACTTTCATCATTCCTGGATTAACTGGGAAAAACTTGCAATAACTTCATTTCCTCAAATTAAAGATCATGTATTACTTCCTTATGCAAGTTGTTTGGAAACAGTAAACGAAAAGTACAAAAAAGCTCTTAGTGAAAATGTTTTTACAGAAATACTCTCCCTTTTACCTGATTCCTGGCTGGATTGGGATGATGAAATTGAGACAAAAGAAGACATAAGAAATACGTATTTACAATTTCTTACCAGTAGATTATCTAATTCAGAAGTATTTATAAATGAAGCAAAAAAATCAAGAAATGCACTTATATGAATATGCGACCATACGTTTTTTACCTTTAGTAGAACGTGAAGAATTTATAAATATCGGTGTAATTTTATTTTCCAAGCAAACAGGGTATATCAGAATTAAATATCAGGTAAACGAAGAAAGAATAAAGAATTTTTCAACTATAGAAAAATTAGACTTAAGCAAAATTTATTCTATGTTGCATGCATTCGAACTAATTAGTCAAGGAAATAGAAAAGGAGGAAAAATTGCTCAGTTATCAGTCCCTGAAAGATTCAGATGGCTAACTTCTGTAAGAAGTACAACAATTCAAACTTCTAGGCCACATCCCGGATTTTCTGAGAATCTGGAAAAAACTCTTGATATTTTATTTTCAGAATTAGTTTTATAAAAAAATTAAGTCTTATATTTTAATTATAAGACTTAACTTTTCAGGACAACCCTAAGAGTTGGCCTTAAACAACAATTTACTCTCGTATTCAAATATAGTCATTTTATTTATAAATTTTAATAATAATTTAAGTAAATGCTCAATTAAACTATAAATAGTAAAGACACTTTTTGTTACAAATTATTTAATAAAAAAGGCCTTGTTTAAAATAAACAAGACCTAAGGTTTTTAAAGGTTTAAACAGTTATTATTGGAAATAACATAATAATCTAATTTATTTAAATAAGATTACCATAAAGCAAAAATAATAATTTAATTTAAAATAAAAAGAATAATATGATAAAATTTTATTTTTTCTAAACGTAAAGATATAAATTTCAATTATTAATTTGATATTGGTATACAATTAATCGTATATATATAATATGTATTTATTTTTAACTATATACTTGCTATAAGAAAAATTTAAATATTTTATTTACTCCTGTAATGGTAAAGGAAAAGAATATTATTGTAATTACAAGGAAAGGGAGCCAATAAATTAAATTTTGATTATCTATAGATATAAGTCTGTTTGTTAGTAGAAGTATGGCAGGGTGTATATAATAAATAGCAGAGGATAAATCATTTAATTTATATTCTTTATCCACGGTTTTAATTTTGCCTTTGTTCAATAAGAGAATAAAAATTAAAGGACATAATATGAATGCAGATAAATAGATATCGTAATACTGAACTAGAGTTGTGTAATAATACGTTTCTATAATTAATAAAATAAGGCACAGTATAATTAACAAATATATTATTTTATAATTTTTAATATTTATTTTACGTATTAAAAATCCTAATGTAACATAAGGTAGAGCAAAAAAAAGAGAATTCCTGAAAATATAAACCAATACTAAGTTTCCAGCTCCAAACTTAAGCTGGATAAGATAACCGGTAATAAAAAGAATACTAATTATAGTTACTATTATATAAACATTTTTTGTGCATTTACAGATTAAGTAAAGAATCAAAATAGCTCCAATCAGAGAAGATAAATACCATAAATGATAAAAACCGAATATAAGATTTAAAATAAGCAGAAGCTTATTGGGTTCATCATTCCAAGGCATCCACGGGAGATAAAATAATGTCCATACAATATAAAGTTTAAATATTCGAAAGATGTATTTAAAAGTCTTTTTATCATCTGAAATAGATAAATAATAACCATTAATAATAAAAAAAGCTGGTACACCTAATTTAGCTATTCCAGATAATTGCCAAATAAAAAAATAACTTATTTTTGACATATATTCTGAATAATGTTGATTATCGTATATTATAGGAATTATAAAATGTAGGTATATAATCAATATGCTCAGGATGATTTTATAGTAGTCTAAAGTTAAATTTCTCTTCAAGTTTTAATATTTAATATAAATTATATTTTTTTAAATGAGAAACAATATTACAAAAATCCTATTACAAAACACAAAAAATAATGGTTACGTCTTATTTGAAATATTTATCATAGCTGATTAAAATGTAAATCATTTAACTTTTTATGTATTTTTGTATAAAGAAACTTATTTTTTATGAAAAATATAATTTTTGTTTTAATATGTCTGATGCAAATTCATCTTTTTGCACAGGAAAAGAAAGTATATGTAAGAGGTGGTCAGAAAATAGATGTAAGTTTAATTGATGAAAATGTTGGAGACAGCATTCGTATTAATAAAATTTTCCAATTTAAAAATGACACGAAAAGTACTTTTATCAAAATTTTAAATTTAGAAGGTAAAACGTATGCACAAGGAATAAGTGAATATGTAATTCTGGATTTTAACAGTAAAAAAGGAGGGGATCTTCATCGAAAGGTTGAGAACCTGACTAATATAAAAATTGAAAATGGTAAATTTTCATCAGATCAGCTTAAAAAACTTTCCTTTGTATATCTAAAAGAAAAAGAGGTTAATTATGGAAAATCTAAACCTCCTATTAAAATAATGATGTGTTCTACAGGTAAAAACAATGTAACCACATGTAGAATTAATGATGATGATGTGGATATAACTCCGGAGGAGTTTGCCGGGAAATATCCACAGACAGCTTTTATTCGTTTAGGGTATGATGACTTAAAAGATAAAAAACCGAAAGAATTGAGTTTAATGAGAAAGGAAATTTTAGCCAGGTATGGATATCGTTTTTCAGAAGAATCGGATGCTAAATATTTTTTTAGTCAGAATTGGTATGAACCTATAGTAGATAATAAGCTTATAGAGCTTAATGATTTAGAAAAAGATAACATGAGTATGATTTCTCTTTTTGAGGGAAATTTTCAGTATAAAAATCTGAATAAAAGTTCTTATGGGCATATTTTTCCTATTGAGACTTCCAGCCAGACATTGTACGATGCAAGCTCACTGAAAAGTGTTAAATATATGAAACAAGATTCTGTAGTAGGAAGTAAATGTACTTTTACCGAATACAATAAAAAAGGGATTGCAATAGCCAAACAGAACTGTATGATTAATGAAAATCAGTACGTCAATTATTTTAAAAACGAAATGGTTGTGCAGAATATAGATCAGTTAAATGATACCTTTTTTTATTATCAGGAAAACGGCCTGCCATATAAAACGGTAAAGCTTGATTATAAGGTTGGTACAACTGAAGAATGCCTTTATACGTATGATTCTGAAGATAATGTGATTAAAAAAGAAGTTTATCAAAACAATGATTACAATAGCACGGTATATTATGATTATGATTCAGAAGGGAATTTAGTAAAAGAGTATTTTAAGGATGAAAAAGGTAATGAGCAGATGCCGATTGAATATTTTTATGATTCAGATAATGTCAACACCGGTTTTTTACGTAATAATGATATAGAATGTGAATATTCCTTTAATGATCAAAAAGATATTATTACTGAAACTCAATGTTTTAAAAAGGTTAACGGAGAAAAGTTATTAAGAAGTAAAACAATAAGGAATGTATTGGAAACTTTACGCGGTAAACAAAGAAAAGTTATTTCTTTCAAGCTTTCAGAGGTAGAAAATAATAGATATGGTTTTTCTGTGACTGAGATAAAATATTACTAAATATAAGGTATATAGAATATCTGTTAAAATGAAATAAAAGCAGGATTACTTATTGTAATCCTGCTTTTTGTTTAGCGTACCTGGCTTATAGTAAAAAAGGTACTTGTAGATGAATTTTTTAGTAAGTTGATGGTTACAGTGGATTGTAGTGCAAAGAAAATTTTATCTCCCTGTTCAAGCCTGACTAATGTTTTTGTTTGTCTGGTAGGAGGAGAAACATCCACATTTAAAGCTAACAAACTTATATTTATGCTTTGATATGTATTTTCTGCTAAAAGAGTAAGAACGTTATTTTTATCAATTTTAAAAATTCCTACCCCTATGCTTTGTGCACTTAATAGTGTATTTAGTTCGTATTGTACATAAATATCATAAATACCATCCATAGGAGCAGTAAAACAATAACTTTCGGAATCTGGAGAATTGGTGCTGTTATAGTCGTTATTATTATCCAGGTCGACAAAGTCAAAAGCTATTTTTTTCCAGTTTGGAAATAGGTTTAATGATCCAGATAAAATGGCTGTTTTTGTATTTCCTCTTCCTCTTACGTAGCTCAGACCCTTTTCCGAATTAATTTTAGCATCAATCAGATTATTTATATGATTAGTTATATCAACACTTTTTTTTACAATATTAATTATTGTACTGTCACTCTGTCTCAATACTTTATAGCTATATTGAGCACTGACGAGGCCATTTTCACCCATAACCATTATTTTGGTATACGTAGGTTCGGAGCTTTTAAATCTGGAATTTTCAGATGTGGGGGATGAATAATCCCTTATACGGATTCTTCCGTTAATATCCAGCATAACACCAGGAGTGATAGAGTCTGTGTTAATTCCTACCTGGCTGTACAGAATAGTTGTAAACACCAAAAAGGTGCTTACGAATAAAGTTTTTTTCATGTTAATTTATTTTACTAATTAAATGCTTAAATATATTAATTTTTTATTATAATATAAATCAAAATTATTTTATTTTTGATATAAAAATATATTATAATAAATAGTTAAGAGATAATTAAAAAATTAAATATAAATTTTTTCAGCTATAAATAAAAAATATATTAGTAATAAATATTCTATGCTCTCAATTTTTTAACTATCATATTTAGTTGTATATAGTATTATTTGGTTTTATATAAATCTAGAAAAAATTGTTTGTAGCTTGATGATACTTCAATTTCAGTTAAATCATTTAAAGTTATATATCCTCCCGAAGATTTATGATATGATTTAATGAAATTACAGTTGATTATATGTGACTTATGAACCCTTATAAAAGGATAGGAAAGAATTTCTGAAAAATGTTTTAAAAATCTGCAGACCATTTTTTTGCTGCCATCTAACAGGTAAATATCAGTAAAATTGCCATTACCTTGAAGACGTAAAATATTTCCGGCTTTAATTATTTCAAAACCTTCCAATGTAGGAAGTATAATTTGATGGTTTTCTAGTTTAGATTCTTTAAAGTTTTCTACAATAATCTTATTTCGGTTGAAAATTTCCTGGTTTATGATTTGGTTCTGTACCTTATTAACGGCTTGTATAAGCTCATCAATACTTATTGGTTTCAAAAGATAATAAGCAGCACTCTGATTTAATGCCTTTAATGAATATTCTGAAAAGGCTGTAACAAAAATAGTCTCAAAAACTAGTTCTTTACATGCTTCTAAAACATCAAAAGCATTTCCATACGGCATTTCTACATCCAGAAATACCAATTTAGGTTTAATTTCATGTATCAATGATATTGCTTCTGAACAATTTTTTGCAATACCTGTAATTTTAACTTGTGGACAGTATTTAAACAAATAGTTTTTTAAAACTTCCTGAGCTGATATCTCATCTTCAACAATAACACTTTCAATAGTCGAAATCATAGTATAAAGTTTTATTATATTAAAAAAATTTAGCCATTAATTTATTGTGTAGAATACTTATTTCTTTATTAATGGTATTGTAATTTCTGTGGTTACACCTGTAAGTACTTCATTTTCATAAATATTAATTTGAATATTGCTATTGTGTAAATCATTTAACAATTTAATGCGATCCATAATATTATTTAATCCTCTTGAATTATATATTTTTTGATTCTCAGTTTTAAGAGATTTGCTTTTTGATAGACCTATACCGTTATCTTGAATTTTAATTTCAAGTTGATTATCTTTTAAAGTAAAAGTAATGATTATTGAACCTTTTCCTTCTTTATAACGTAATCCATGCCAGATAGAGTTTTCCAGATTAGGCTGTATTATCATATTGGGAATGTATATACATTCAGTATCTAATGTTGGGCTAATATTTATCTTGTAAGAAAATTTATCATAAAATCGAAGCTTTTCCAAATCAAGGTATTCTTTAATTAATTCTAATTCAAGGCTAAGCTTAATAAAATCATTATTTGAATTATCCATTATTGTACGCATAAGTTTAGAATATGAAGTCAAATACTTATTAGCCTTTAATTCATCATTTTCAGATATAAATAAATTAATACTATTTAAACTGTTAAATATAAAATGAGGATTCATCTCTCGTCTCAAAGATTGTAATGCAATTTTTTTATTCTTTTTTTTAATAGAAAATAGTGTTTTGATTATGAAAAAAGTAAAAATAAATACAAGCACTAAAATTCCTGTCAAAATATAAGTAAGCAGGTTTTTTTGTTTAATTAATTTATCTTTTAAGACTTTTTCTTTTTCGAGCTGATGAATTTTTGTTTCATTTACTTCGAATAATTTGTTGTCAACTAAAGAACTGTCTATAGCAATTAGCTGTGGTAATTTTGAGAGAAAATCACTAAATAATACATAGCTTTTTTTATAATTATTTTGCGTTTTAAAGATAGATATAAGTTTTTCAGCACAGTTTCCCGCCTCGATAGTATTTCCAGTTTGCATAGCAATTTCAAATGCTTGATGTAGCTGTTTCTCGCTCTCTGCAACTAGCCCGGATTTAATATATAAATCTGATAAAATTTTTCTTTGTTCAATCTCTGTTTGAGTATCTTTATCTTTAAGAGCTTCCTCTAATAATAATAAATTTATTTCAATAGATTTATTTATTTGATTATCAATATAATATATATTAGATATTTTTCTTTTGATTTTGGAAGCTTCTTTACTGTTCGTAGTACTTTTAAGAGCATTTTCTAAATTTACAATAGCATTTTTATTCTCTTTTTCTTTCAGATTTATGTTAGCGAGTTGTTGTAAGGAATTAACTTTCTCTTCAAATAACTTTCCTTTTTCAGCTAATACGATATTATCTAAAATTAATTGTTTTTGAGCCATAGGGTTCCCGGTTTCTTTTAATCGGTTTACATCATTAATATTTAGTTTCTGTGTAATATTGTCTGAGGAATATTTTCCGGCTTCTTCATATTTATTAATAGCTTTAGTATTATCTTTATTTAGTTCAAGAATATGAGCCATTTTTCTACTTATAGCAGAAACTTTAATATTATTTTTATTAATTAAATATAGATTTCTAGCTTTTTCCAGATAATTTAAAGCCTTTGCATAATCATTAGTTTTTTCAAGTTCATTAGCTAGATTTTCATATTCATTTGCAATTCGATTATTATCGGAATTGTTCGTTAATACTTTAGATAATTTTTTAGCAGATTCATT
Organism: Apibacter sp. HY039; assembly: GCF_004023655.1. Taxonomy (NCBI): domain Bacteria; kingdom Pseudomonadati; phylum Bacteroidota; class Flavobacteriia; order Flavobacteriales; family Weeksellaceae; genus Apibacter; species Apibacter sp. HY039. The sequence goes on from NZ_SAYM01000008.1 coordinate 40,294, forward strand.
TAATAACTTTTTTTGATATAAGGAATCCTGAGAGTAGCTAAAATTAAAATATCCTAAAATAGTAATAAAAAATATGAGTTTTAAATTCATAATTATTTAATATATATATTTTTCAATGTAAATTAAAATAAATTTGATCATTTTATTTTAACATTTCACCCATTCATATCTCTAGTATACCCATTAGCGCATAAAAAGGAAAAAATAAACTAATAGTTTTGTTTTGTTATCAAATTATTTTAAATCTCTTTCATTGAATAATTTTAAGTTAAATTATCTGTAGAATCGAGATAAATATATTGATATACTAAAATAGTAAAACAATTTTTAATAATTTAAAATTATGGAATATTTAAAAATTTTATTTTTTATGACAGGAGCATTAATGTACGGCCAGAATACTTTTACAAAGGCTACGGTAAAATCAGTAAATGTTTATTATAACGTAGCAGAAATTTACCAGACAATTAAAACAGATGTACCCGAAGGAATATCTGAGATAGTAGTGAATAATATTTCCAATGAATTGATGGAGGAATCAATCCAGTTATCTCCATCATCAAATGCATCAATAATTTCAGTACAATATACTACAGATTATGGAAAAGAATATAATCAGAGCAATGATGCGGTAATGAAAATTCAAGATAGCATTAAAGAAATAGAGGATATAGTAGATAAATTAGATATCACCAAATCTACTTATTTAAAAACTATTGAATTGTTAGATAAAAACAAAGCAACGTATGAAATATCAACTACTGAAGGAATTAAACTGGATGTACCTGGTTTAATAAAACTTATAGATTATTATAATACGAAAAGAATCGAATTAAATGATAAAATATTTTTAATAGACAGACAAAAAGAACAATATGTTCTGACTTTAGATAAATTAATAAAAAAACGAAAATTAAATCCAGAAGAGCAAAATAAAAAATCAACTGGTAAATTAATTATCCAACTATTATCATCAAAAGCTGAAACTGTGTCGGTTGGTATTAAATATTTAACAAGTAATGCTTCTTGGTATCCCATGTATGATTTGGAGATTAAAGAAACCAATAAGCCAATAAATTTGGTTTATAAAGCAGTAGTTGCTCAAAAAACCGGAATTGAATGGGATAATGTTAAACTTACTTTTTCAAGTGGGAATCCTGATTTATACAATCAAGCACCAGTTCTTAAAGCCTGGATACTAAAATATGTAGACAGTGAATATTTAAAATCTTTACAAAGGGCTTTTAAAGATCAGGTTATGAAGTTAAATACAATTCAATCTATAATAGGTGAGACTAATTTAAAAAACGAAGAATACAATATAAATACAAGTATAAATGAAAACCAATTAAATATCTCTTTTGATGCCGATATCCCATATACTATAGCGTCTAATGGGAAACCATATAATATTCGTTTGGCGGAAAACTCAATGCCTGCTACATATAAATACTATGCAGTTCCAAAATTAGATTCAGAAGTATATTTAATGGCCGAAGTCAGTCAGTATTCCAACTATTACTTTTTAAGAGGAGAAGCTAATATTACGATTAATGGAGATTATGTTGGGAAAACTATTATTGATCCCAATCAGATTTCAGATGTATTGCATCTGAGCATTGGGAAAGATAAAAGAGTCAATGTTAAAAGAGAAAAGGTTAAAGAATTAACATCAACCAAACTATTTTCCTCGTATAATGAGAGTGTATTTACTTATGATATTTCAGTTCGTAACAATAAAAATACTGAAATAGCAGTACAACTAAAAGATCAATATCCACTAAGTAGTTCTAATGATATTACTATTGATTTGTTAGAAACAGATCATGCTAATGACAATAAAGAATTGGGGGTACTGACATGGATACTTAATCTGAAACCCAATGAAACTAAAAAAGTAAGAGTTAGTTATAAAATAAAATATCACAAAGATAAAGTGTTAAACTTGTAAGTAAAAATTTAAAAAGTCAATAAATAATTAAATTTATTGACTTTATTTATGAGAAATAATAAGTTAGTTTTAATAATTAATATTCTTTATTATTTTTTAATGTTAACTTATTATTTGAACGTATTCGATTTAAATAAGTCTTTTTAAATTAAACTTACTAAAATGCAATTTAATTCATAATTAATATTTTCTAGTCTAAGGTTAAACTTAATTAATATTAAGCTTATCTAATAAATTAAGAAAATATTAACACTGCTAAATTACACAAATTAATGATATAATAAAAAAAAAATATAGAAATCTTTTAAAATTTAATTTTTATTTGTCTATATAATTACGTATACTGGAAAAGATATAATTTTTTATTAACTAATATATATTGTATAAAAAAATATATAACTACAATATTTATAATATAAACAGGATTTTAAATGTTTTTAAATTAAAGTAAAATTAATTTAATGTTTATGATTTATGTAACGAAGTCGTCTTTTTTCTATTTTTTTTAATAGTTTATTAACTATCTAATACAAGTCTTCTCTAATATGTTTATAAACTCAGAATCTAAAAATTTTTGCTTGCTTTTTTTATACTCATCGTAAAATTTAAGAGATTGAGTACAATCTTCTTTTATATAATACGCCATGGTTAATTTGCTTAAGGTAAAAGAATTATTAGGATTTATCTGGTAAGAACGATTGAGGTAGTCCAGAGCGGAATCTACGTAAAGAAATGAATTCTCCCTTTGTTTCTGACTAAGTGGAAAATCGGAAATAAGAAAATACTGATGAATTAAACAGTCTGCATAGTTAGCCAATAAATCCGGATGTTCAGAATTAATATGTAAACCTGCCAGAAACTCATTTTTAGCTTTTTCAATATTTTTAACCTTTAAAAAAACTGCACCATAACCCAGATATATATTTGAATTGAGAGAATCTAATAGGTAGCCTTGATTAAATCTGTACATGGCAGTTTTTAAATCATCTTTAGATAACTGTTCAAAACCGAGTTGTATATAATAATCAGAAGCTAAGTTACGGTTTCCTTTAAAAGCATCAATTTCCATAACCTCTTTGATAAATTCCCAATCAATATTTTTTTGGTCGTTATTCTTTTTAATATTACCATATTTGGGAAGTAAACGTACATCCGTTTTCGCAATTTCGTCCCAATCATCCAAAGATACTACTTGCCCTTTAGTTAACAACGATGCAAATAAAAAGACAAAGAATAGATAAAAAAATTTGGGCATAGTATGAAATTATAAGGTTTTTTAATTAATCATTATAAAGTTCTCAAAGTTACTTAAGTTATACAGCAACCTCTCCTTTAATGTGCGGATGAGGATCATACCCTTCAATTGAAAAATCTTCATAGCTAAACTTGAATATATTTGTAATTTCCGGATTAATTTTTAAAACAGGTAATGTTTTAGGCTCTCGGGTTAACTGTAATTTTACCTGTTCTATATGATTTTTATATATATGCACATCTCCAAAAGTGTGTATAAATTCTCCAGGTTTCAGATTACATACCTGTGCGACCATATGTAAAAGCAAAGCATAGGAAGCGATATTGAATGGTACACCCAGAAAAACATCGGCACTTCTTTGATATAGTTGTAAAGACAATTTACCGTCGGCTACATAAAACTGAAATAAAGCATGACACGGAGCCAATGCCATTGAGGGTATATCCGCTACGTTCCAGGCAGAAACAATAATTCTTCTGGAATCAGGATTGGTATTGATCTGATTTATAATTTCTGATATTTGATCAATATGAGCTCCTCCTGGAGTGCCCCAGCTTCTCCATTGGTGACCATATACTGGTCCCAAATCACCATTTGAATCGGCCCATTCATCCCATATTTTAACTTTATGTTCGTTTAAATAAGCAATATTTGTATCCCCTTTTAAAAACCAGAGTAATTCGTATATTATGGAGCGAAGATGTAATTTTTTAGTGGTTACTAAGGGGAAGCCATCCTGTAGGTCAAATCTCATTTGATAACCAAAGGTACTAATAGTACCTGTTCCGGTGCGATCTTCTTTTTCAGTGCCATTTTGCAGGATATAATTTAATAAATTTTGATAAGCTTTCATACGATTATTTCTTCGACAATGCAAAGTTATAGTATTTTGTTTGAAAATATAATTCTCTTGATGAATATATTTGTTTATAAGAGATATGTATTTTTAAATAATCTGAATACTGGATTATTTTAATTATAAAATAAAACCGGTAAATGAAATATTTACCGGTTACTATCTTTTGGAAATAAAGCAAAATATAAATTTGCAAAAAAGACTTAAATTTTTTTACGTAGCCTGGCTACAGGTATGTTTAATTGATCTCTGTATTTGGCTATAGTCCTGCGGGCAATATTGTAACCTTTATCATTTAAGATCTTCATTAAATTATCATCAGTTAAAGGTTTTTTTGGATCTTCATTTTCAATTACTTCCTGAAGAATTGTTTTAATTTCTCGGGTTGAAACTTCATCACCATCTGAATTGGTCAAGCTTTCTGAAAATAGATCTTTTATAAGTAATGTTCCGTAAGGAGTATTCACATATTTACTATTGGCTACACGGGAAATAGTTGATATATCTAAGCCAGTAATTTCAGCTATATCTTTTAGAATCATAGGTTTAATTTGTTCCTCATCGCCGGATAAAAAATAATCTTTTTGATAATCCATGATAGATTTCATTGTGATGTAAAGAGTTTGCTGGCGTTGTTTAACTGCATCTATAAACCACTTGGCAGAATCCAGTTTTTGTTTTACAAACATAACAGCATCTTTCTGTTCACGAGATTTATTTTCCGTATTTTTATATGTGTCAAGCATTTCGGAATATTCTCTGGATACTTTCAGCTCCGGAGCATTTCTTCCGTTTAAAGTAAGATCAAGTTTACCATTAACAATTTTGATAGTAAAATCCGGAATAATTTGTTCCGTATTTTTTGAATTATTAGTAAATGCTTTACCCGGCTTTGGATTTAATCTTTCAATTTCATAAACAGCTTCTTTAAGTTTTTCCTCGGATATGGAAAATTTTTGTTGAATTTTGTTATAATGTTTTTTGGTAAAAGCATCGAACATTTCATCAATTATTTTATAAGCCAGTTCAGAAGCTTCCGTTTTATTTCTGGTTTTTAGCTGGAGTAAAAGGCATTCCTGCAAATCTCTTGCACCTACACCGGTGGGATCTAATTTTTGAATGTAACCAGTGAGCAAGTGAGTCACTGTATTTACGTCTGTATAAATTCCCTGAGTAAAAGCTAAATCATCAACTATAGAGGGTATTTCTCGACGAAGATATCCGTCATCATCCAAATTTCCTATAATAAAATCGGCTATTTCGCTTTCTTCCTCATTAAGTCGGAAAGTATGCAACTGATTACTTAAATGTTCATGAAACGACTCATATTGCGCAAAAGGAAGTTCTCTTTCTTCATCGTCATCAGAATAATTATTAGACTGTGTTCTATAGTTAGGAATTTCGTCATCACTTAAATATTCATCAATATTAATGTCAGAGGCATCTATGATTTCATTATCGTTGGAATCATCGTAGTCACTTGAAGTTTCATAAGGATCAGCAGAATCATAATAATCTTCATGGGAGTTGTCTTCCAATGCAGGATTCTCTTCAATTTCCTGTTTAACTGCTTCCTCAAAAGCCAGCGTAGGAAGCTGAACTAACTTCATTAGCTGAATCTGCTGGGGAGAAAGTTTTAATAATTGTTTGAGCCTTAAATCCTGTTTTAGCATAAATTTTATCTTTTATATAGATGTTTTAGATGATTCAAATTTACACTAATTAATTATAAGATACAAATTTAGGCACAATTTTTGCAAAATAAAATTTTGGTGCCTTTTCAAATTTATCCCTAATCTACTAAAATAAAAATTATTTAACTTTAATTTATTTAATTATTTATTGTATTTTTTTCTAATAAATTAATTATTTATTATATATTATTTTGAAAGTTAAATACTAAATGTTTAAATTTCTTCATGATTTTCACAAATACAATACTAAAAGATTTAAAATAAATAAAAAAGAAGTGTTTTTTGAACACTTCTTTAATTAATTTATTAAAAAAAATATATTTTAAAATTCTGCGCTGTTGGGAGTTCTCGGAAAAGCAATTACGTCACGAATATTTCCCATTCCTGTTACAAATAAAACTAATCTTTCAAGCCCTAATCCAAATCCAGAATGCGGTACTGTTCCAAATTTACGAGTATCCAGATACCACCATAGTTCTTTTTCATCAATATTCAATTCTTCCATTTTCATTTTAAGCACATCCATCCGTTCCTCTCTCTGAGAGCCGCCAATAATCTCCCCAATACCAGGAAAAAGAACATCCATAGCTCTAACAGTTTTATTATCATCGTTTAAACGCATATAGAATGCTTTAATTTTTGAAGGATAATCAAATAATACAACAGGAGTTTTAAAATGTTTTTCAACTAAATACCTTTCATGTTCTGACTGTAAATCAGCACCCCATTCCTCTATCGGGTATTTAAATTTTCCTTTTTGATTAGGTTTGGATTTTTTTAATATCTCAATAGCTTCGGTGTAGCTTAGTCTTACAAATTTATTGGATAGAACAAAGTCCAATTTTTCAAGTAGATTATGTTCAGATTTTTCTTCTTTAGGCTTTTGTTTCTGCTCTTCCTCAAAACGTTTATTAAGAAACTCCAAATCATCCTTGCAGTGATCTACTACATATTGAATGCAATATTTTAAAAAGTCTTCGGCTAAATCAATATCCTGCTCTAAATCATAGAATGCCATTTCAGGTTCTACCATCCAGAATTCGGCTAAGTGTCTTGAAGTGTTGGAATTTTCAGCACGAAAAGTAGGACCGAATGTATAAATTTTGCCAAGGCCCATAGCTGCAGTCTCTCCTTCTAACTGACCGGAAACGGTAAGATTAGTTTTTTTGCCGAAAAAATCCTGAGTAAAATCTGTATGACCTTCTTCATTTTTTGGCAGGTTATCCAGATTAAAATTTGTAACAGTAAACATTTCTCCCGCACCTTCTGCATCAGAGCCAGTAATAATAGGGGTATTAATATAACAAAATCCATTAGTATTGAAATACTGATGAATTGCAAAGCTTAAAGCATTTCTAACCCTCATCACAGCTGCAAAAGTGTTGGTTCTGAATCGTAAATGCGCTTGTTCCCTTAATTTTTCAAGACTGTGCTTTTTAGGTTGTAATATAGTTTCCTGAACATCGTCCGGATGTGCATATCCATATATTTTTATAGTTTTAGCAATAACTTCTATGTCCTGACCGGCACCCTTACTTTCAGCAACTATTCCTTCCACTCGTAGGGATGAAGCCGTAGTGATTTGTTTTAAAGTATCTGTATCAAAATTATTATAATCTATAACTATTTGAACGTTATTTTGTCCGGATCCGTCATTTAATGCAATAAATTGATTGGAACGAAAAGATCGTACCCATCCGTTTATTATAACTTCTTCCTGTAATGCATCTTTACCTTTAGACAACAGTTCTTTAATACTATACACTTTCATTTATAATTCATTTTTTAAACGAAAGCAAAGATAATTATTTTTTGGGTAAAACTGTCTAAAAATAGCCTAATGTATTGAACAGGGTTGTAAGAGTATGAAAAAACTAAAGTTTAGATTTTTTTACAGTTTCTGATTTTTTTGTTTTTTTTACCTTTTGCAGGCTATCTGTAATTAACTTACTTTCTGTTGACTGAGTATCTAGAATTTTATTGGTTGTATTTAAAGTTGTTGTATCATGTTCATTTAAATCTGCAATCTGATTATGTAAAGGATAATTTCCAAATAAAGAAGAAAGGCTTAAAGCAGAATACATTACTTTAGAAAACTTATTACCTAAAGCAATAATTGTAACTTTTTCATCCAATAAATGAACAAATATAGTATTGCTTCCATGCCACCAGCCCGTATGGTAAGTTAATTTTTTGCCATTATCAAAAATCATCATTCGCATACCCAGTCCATAGTTTTTAACCCCTTGTTTTTCATTGCTATATGGGGTAAACATTTTGTTTAATAGATCTTTTCGAAGAAAATTAGGAGCATACATAGCTTGGCTCAGTTTAAATAAATCTTTGGGTGTAGTGTATAAATTTTTATCTCCATAAACTAAATCCAGATGATCGTAGGCATAAGGTTTTCCTTGAGGATAATAGGAAGGAGTAGCTCTGTCCATATCTTTTTCTTGAAAAATATAGGAATGATTCATTTTTAAAGGTTCAAAAACCATTAATCGGGCAGTTTCAGGAAAAGATTTTTTTGAAATTTTCTCAGCAATTAAAGCCAGCAAAGCAAAATTTGTATTGCAATAGGCAAAGTGCGTTCCCGGTTTAGATAGGAGAGGAGGGTCGAAACTTGAAAAAAGATTGGCAACATCAGAATTGGTCATTCGTTTGCTTTTATCCCAGTATTTACTTTCATCAGCCAGATACGCGTAATTCGGCAGTCCGCTACGGTGAGTAAGCAGATTCTCAATAGTTATATCCGGATATGGAAATGAGGTTAAAATGGTATTGACTTTTTGATCCAGCTGAATTTTTTCTGCTTCAACCAGTTTCAATATTATTAAAGAAGTTAATATCTTACTTACTGATGCAACATGTACAGGGGTTGTAGAAGTAATGGGAGTTAGTTTTTCAAAATTTGAATAGCCGGTATATTTTTCAAGCAATATATTATTACCTCGTGCTACTAATATACCTCCACTTAAATTTTTGTCCTTCCACAGATGATTATAATATGCATTAAGTTTTTTCTTTATCTGTTCATCATGTTCATTATGATTGTCTTGGTATGAAAATATAGTTTTAAAGTTTATATCATAAAAACCAGGTAATTCTCTATTAACTTTGTTATTTTTATTATCGTTTTGTTTAGGTTCTTTTTTGCAACCATAATTTAATAAGCAAGCCCATGCAGAAATAATTACTAAGATTTTTGATAGATAATACATTATAAATAAAAGTTTAGCTAAAGGTTAATTTTTTAAAAGGTGTGCAAGTTATAATATAAAGTGTTAATTTTTTATTAATAAAATTGTAAAAACAATTTAAAAAATGTAATATTATATTTTATGTTAATTTAATTCTGCTAAAATACAAAGGTTTTTCTTTAAAGATTGTGTAAAAATCAAATATTTATCTCCACCTTCTTTTAGCTTATATTTATTCTTAATTTCTTCAATCTTTATCGGGTAATTTCGACAAATAATGTTAAATGTTTTAATTTTTGACTTTTTAACGTTAAAATTAGAATCTATTATTGAAAAAATTCTGCCTGGAAAATTTTCAAATTTTATATTCGAGGTGTAGATATGAGTATTAGATTCTAATTTTTTCAATTTAAATTGATGACTGATAAGTTTAAAAGCTCCAGCTTTCATTATTGAAGCGTTAGGAAATAATAAATATTGTTCAGGATTACTATAAATAGGGGTTACAGAATTTTTTTCATCATTCCATTGAAAAGAAAAATCTGGCTGATTACTTTCTAAATTAACGCAATGAATTGTAGGGTTAAATTCTTTCCTATCAGATTTAGTTAATTTTACCAATAATTCTTTCATTTCATTTTTAACCGAAATGAGATAAATTTCAGAAACATTAATTTTTTCAATGGTTTGTTGAATATCCATAAGCGGAGATAATTTGATATAGACCTGATCAGATTTTGATATTAAATCCTTTTGAAGTTCTATGATGTTTGGAATCAGGTCTTCTAATAAAAATTTCTTATTTTTATTAAAATCTCTACGAGAAGGATCCATATATATAAAATCGAAAAACTCATCATTTTCAGATAAAAAATTTTCTGCTGTTTGATTAAAAGACTGGATAAAATTTCTATTTAATTTTTGAAAATTATGACAGGTTATTTCAAGAAGTTCCTTACTAGGTTCCACGTAATAAAAAATTTCAGAATATTGAGAAAGAAATAAACTATCAATACCAGTTCCTCCGGTTAAATCAATCCCTTTTTTACCTGATATGAAAGTTTGTTTAAATTTTGCAGTAATTTCTGAAGAGGCCTGTTCTAAATTTAAATGAGGGGGATAAATAATTTCATCGTTTTTAGTAAGAAAGGGAAATTTAGATTCAGCTATTTTTTTTCCTTGTATTTGTTGTGTCAATTCCAATGATGATATTCCTGTAAATGGAGATTTTTTCATACGCATTGAAACCAGATCAGCTCTTAGGTTATCAGTAATAAATTTTTGTACATTTTTATTTAACAATTCCTGGTTAATCACGTTGTATCAATTATAATTAGAGTTGCTAAAATTAGTTATAATTTAATAATTTTGCGGGATACTACAAAGATCGAGTTTATGTATTCAAAAGAAGAAGCATTTCAAATAAAAAAAAAGTTTTGGGTTTCATTGGGTCAATATATGGCTTTACAGGTTTCGTCTGAAGGAAACAGGATAAATTGGTTAAACTATAAGACCGGAGTTAAAGATTTATATTTTAGAACCCAGTTTGATAATAAATCAGCCTGGATTAATATAGAGCTGGCTCAAAAAGATTTGACAATTCAAGAATTATTATATGAGAAGTTCGAAATGTTTTCCGGTTTATTAGCAGATGAAGTAGGAGAGGATTGGATATGGAATAAAAAAGTTTACGATGAACAGGGTAAGATCGTATGTACAATAGGAATACATTTTGAAAATAAAAGTATTTTCAGAGAAAGTGATTGGAAAGATGTGATAGATTTTTTTAAAGTTAGACTTATTGCTTTAGATCGTTTCTGGAATACCTATAAAGAAGCCTTTGAAATTTAATATTAAGTTGTCATGTAAACTTAAATATTTGTGATTATTTGCTGATACTGTTTTACATATAGTATGATAAACTCATAAAGCCTGAAAAATCAGGCTTTACAAAATGTTAAAAATTTATTTGGATTATGAAAAAGATGTTTTATATATTAAAATATTAATTTTTTGGAAAATCCGGTCGACTCATTTTATATCTGCTTCCTGACAAAGCTTCAAGAAAAGACTTTAATGCATCAATTTCATTAATTTTTAAAGATAGTGGTACAACAAGCGTATCTACTACTGGATGTAAAGGGTCTTTGAGTTTTTGCTCTTTAGATGGATTGTTTATACGTAAGGTAATATTATATATATTAATTATTCCGGTTAAGTCATCCATAAGTCCATTATGCATCCACGGACGTGTAAGTAATAAATCTCTTAGAGACGGTGTTTTAAATTTACCAACGTCTAAAGGATTTTTAGTAGTATCATATAAGCCTAAATCTTCATATTCTCTTTTGTAATAAGTTAGCCCGATATTATGGAATTTTTCATCGGTTAAATATTTCCCATAATGGCAGTTCATACATCTGGCTTTAGTTCTGTAAATATGCATACCGAATATTTCTTTATCTGTAAGTGATGAATAATTTCCTTTTAAGAACTTATCAAATCTGCTGGGCTGGCTTTTAATAGTTCTTTCAAATGTAGCAATAGCTTTAGCTATTTTGTCATAAGTAACTTTTTCTGAACCGTAAGCATCTTGAAATAATTTTTTATAGCCATTAATTTTAGATAGTTTTTCTACAACTTCTTTTTTGCTGATATTCATTTCGTTATGAGCTTCTAAAGGGCCAGCTATTTGTTCTTCAAGGCTGGAAGCCCTACCATCCCAAAATAATTTATCCCGGAATGCGGCATTATATAACGATGGAGCATTTCTTTTTCCTTGCTGATGATCGTGTCCGATTGAAACCGTACGGTGATCAGTCCATCCAAGTTCCGGATCATGACAGTTGCTACAGGAAATTTGATTAGATGATGAGAGTTTGGGATCAAAAAAAAGCATCTTACCTAAAATAACCTCTGGTTTTTCCTGGGTTTCATAATAAAGAGAATCTACTTCCAGAGGCTCAAATTCTTGCCAGGGAATACCCTTGTCTACAAATGGTGAAGGCCAGTTTTCCAATGGTTTTTTATAACTATTTATTATATTTTTTAAATCTTCTTCCGGATCAGTATGATTAAGAAAAATACCTAGAGAAAAAATAATGGCAGCAATTTTTAACAGGAAAGTTTTATTGTTTTTCATGTGTTAGTTTTTAAATTAAAACAGTATTCCTACACCTGAAGTGTATAAATAATTTGGCTTACCGGTATAAAATTCAGATTGATACGTCTGATTAATAAACAGGTTTACATTTGAAATTTTAAAATATAGTTTAATATTAGCTTGAGTGTTGAAATATTCTGATTTTTTTAAATCAAAATCATGATTGAGCTGCTCTGTTAAGCTTTTTTTTAGACCCAAAGTGTATAACTTATTTTCATGATTTAATGTTTTTTTCCATCCTATCGTTGTCGTAAAAAGCAAATGTGTTTGGTTTGATAAAACTTGATTCCACCCCAGATTTACCCCATAAAACAGATAAGTAAATTTTTGAGAAGAGTAAGGTCGAATATATTTCTCGTTATCAGATTGAAAATCTGTAAAAGAAGAGATTGTATAGCTACTCTTATACTTTTTATATACATAATTAAGTATAAGTTTAATTCCTTTTTGTGTTCGAAAATATTGTTTCTTTTTATCAATTTGTTCTTTAACAGACCCATTAGATGAATAATAATACTCAATTCCGGTTCTTTTTTGGAAGAATCCGTTTATATGAATGTTAAATGATGAAGATGGAGTTAAATTAAATTTTTTATACAGGTTAAATTGATATTTTTTATTGTTTAATTTCGACATGGGTAATTTGTTATTACTATCCTTTTCAGATTTTTCATTGTTAAATTTTTCAAATGCAAGAGAGAAAAGAAAATTGCTTTTTTTGTAATTAAAAAATTGTAATCCAGCTTTATAAGCGTTTCCGTTATAATTGGTGTTATAAATATTACCTGTAAAAAGATAGCTGTAATTTCCTAATCCCAGCATGTGATATAAAACAGGATGACCAGTTTCACTAACAAATTTCACATCATTGGATTGGCTATAATTTTTAAAATCAATATTTGCCGAAATTAAAAATTGGTTAGTTAGCTGTTTGCTATATCCAGCTTTAATATCGAGATCAGAAATAAGGTTTTTAGGTCTGGGATCTACATCTCTGAAATCCAGCTGAGCCCTGTATCTACCCAATATACCAATTTTGTTTGTATTGAAATGGTAGGCATATCCTCCTTCAAAAAAATAGGTTTCACTTTTTAAAGTACCTCCAATACTGTCCGCAGAGATATATGGGTAAATGTTTTCTATATCTGAAGATTCATTAAAAGTAACATTTTTTTGATTTACTTTTGAATAATAAGCTTTGCCCCATACGACATGTTTGTCAGGAGTAAGTATTTGAAATGATTCAGCATTAAATTTTACTCCTTCGATTCCGCTTCCTTTTGTGTAATCGTAAAATCCATTCTTTTTTTCATAGTTGTAATCTATAGATATTTCTGAAGATGAAAATTGCCTGAAATAAAACATGTTTGCAGGATTTAGAGCAATTTCATCTCTGAAAATAGTGGAATTGAAATTGTATTTATCAAGTAAAATAATGTTTAAACTATCAATTTCCTGGCCTGAACACGGGCCAAAAATAAAAAGATGTATAATCAGGAAGCTTACATATGCATTCTTCATATTACTCATTTTTTAAAGAGGGAGTTACAGCCTCAAAATCATCTTTAGAGTTGTTTGTGTCTTTAAGTTTAGTTATAGGTTGAGAGTCTATTGGTTTTCTCTTTACACTTTTACCATATCTGGATTCGTCACCTTCATGCAGGCTGCATGTGGTCCATCCATTATCAAGAGAAGAAGAGGTTAAAATCCAGTCAGGATCTTTACCGTTGCTTAAATTTACAGCATCAATAATCCAGTCATTAGGTATAGACATGGCATCACCCTCCATTGGATATCCCCATTCACTATAAGTATAATGATATCTATAATCCGTTAAAAATTTTTCTTTTGAAACAGTTGACGGCAACCGGGCTATTATATAACTTCTTACTCCTTTTTTATCAATGGAAACAGAATTGAATAAAAATTCCGTATTAGGAACCAATGGATTATCAACAGTTTCATCATCATAAGGGTTATACATTTCAAAATTGGCAAAAGATAGATTTATGTAGTTGGAATTTATACTTTTATGATTGTTTGCACTTTCAGCTATAATAATAGATGTACCAGGCTGTATAGGATATTCTTTTCCTTTGCCGGGAAGAATGATTACTCCTCCGGCAGCAAACGCATCATTCATAATATCAGGAGAATAATCTTTTTTATCATTAGTAGTAAACTCTGATTCTGCAAGTAATAAACCATCAGCATATACAATTTGATCCGAGTTGTTAAAGATTTTAAAATATCTATCTCCAAAATAAGGAATTCCGGTGAGAGAGTTTTTACTTCCGGTATAATAAATTTCTTCAATTAATAAATCGTTGTTTGATATGATAGATTTTAAAAGTTGCAAAGTTATGATCTGATGGGTTCCGGATATCAATACGGATTCCTGAATTCCGGTTAATTTTATCAGATTGTTTTCTTTTTTAATTGATCCCTGCACTGAAATTTTATAATTTCCGCTGTTTAAATCTATTTTTATTGATAGAGATTTTGATTCTATTTTAGTTTCAATCCCGGAATTGATTTCCTTAAAATAAACCTCCAAATTTTCAATTTCATAGGTTTTTTCATCTTCGGGTATCAAAAGTTTTAGTTCTACACTGGTTAAATTTGATGAATTAACATCATAGCTATCATCGTTAGAACAGGATATTGTAAAAAAAAGTATAAGTATATAGTTTAAAAATGTATTTATTTTTTTCATTTGATCAGATTTAAATTATTGAATAAATAGTGGGGCTCTTGGAATAAAATCTTCTTGTGAGTTGTTTGTGTCTTGTAAAATATCTATTCCTTTATCATTTTTTCCTTGTATTTTTCGTTTAATACATTTGTCATATCTTGTTTTATCGCTTGCAATTAATGAACAATAGGTCCAGCTTCTGTCTAGAGAAGTAGAAGTTACCAACCATTCATATTTTCCTTCTATACTGACATTAACAGCATCAGTAATCCATGAATTTGGAATTTTGTAGGTTGATCTGTTAGTAATTGTACCTGCAGCATTTACATATGAATAGTCGTATTTATATTGGCTTAAATACTGTTCAAGAGTGGTATTTTTATCTAAACGGGCTATTGCATAAGCTTCAGCACCTCCGTTGTGTAAAAAAAACATATTATAATTTAATGTGGAAAAGATAACCTGGGCATTGGGAACTTCTGGATTATCCACTTGACCTAAAGCTGGATTTGCTGTATTAGGATATTCAAAAACATATTGGGTACCATCTTTTCCAATAAGAGCTGAAGGTGTCATGTCATAAGCATTTGAATTGGTTTGTTTATGGTTTATAGCATTATCACAAACAACTATAGATTGTCCTGGTTTCACCGGATAATCACTGCCTTTGCCTGGAAGCTGCAAAATAGCTTGCACCGGAAAATCAGTAGAAAAAATATTAGGGGTTATGTTATGCTTTAATGTCGTATTAAATTGAGATTGTGCAATTAAAAGCCCATCAGCATAAAGTATCCGATTACTATTGTTGTAAATTTTAAAATATTTTCCGGAATTGTAGACTTTTCCAGTTACGGGATATACAGTACCTGTAAAAAATACCTCCTGGATTAAGAAATATCCTTCTTTTGAACTTACTTTCAAATGTAGAGGGATGGTAATTTGACTACTTGCTGGTGTGATAGAAGTGTTTTCAATGAGACCATATATTTGTAGTGTATCATTATCAGAAACAATATATCCATCTACGTTTATCTGATACGTACCAGTGATTACTTTTTTAGTAATAGTTTTTGTTTTTTCTTTTTCAAAAGTATAGATAGCACCTGAGTTTTTTTCTTTTAATGTCAGTTTAAATTCACCTGACGCAGAGCTTACCACTTGGTCCGGGTAAGTCAGATTCATAGTAGTTTGAGTTTGTTCTGCTTCATATGAAGTATCGTCTCCGCTACAGTTATAAACTGTTAAAAGTATTGAAAGGAAAAATACAGGAATTCCTTTTTTTAATGTTATTTTATTCATCAGATTATAATTTAAAATTAATTTCCATTCCAAAGTAAGGGGGGGAGGAAGTCCTTCTCTGAACCACCTCATAAATGACATATTTTTGATTATAGCTGTAAAGCTTATTTACAAACATAGAAAGCGTAATTTTTTCATTATACATCTTTTTAGAAACTTTTAGATTTATTCCAAGTGAAAGTGGTTCACGACGAGAGTCAAGATCGTTGTGGTTTCGGTAAAGCCATTGTAAATAAGTATCAGTTTTATCTTGTTCTGTATAAGGATGAATGATTTGGTCATAGCCCATATAGTATAAAGGATATCGATCCTTCTTCATGTATTGGGTTAAATTATACCATGAACATTGAATTGCTAACATAAAATTCATTTTTAACTTAGGTATATAAGTATCAGCTATAAAATTTGTTGTAAAAGATTCCATGAGATACCCTTCATCATCTTTATAAATTCCTACGTAAGGAAGTTTTTGATTATTAACTATTGCATCCGGACTTTTGTAAATGGGTTTACTGTTTTTGTATTTAGTTTGAAACCAGGCACCGTTGAAAGTCAATCGAGTATTAATAGCTTCCAATCGTTTAGATGAAAATTGAAATTCAATACCTTTTTTATCCGTTGTACTGCCATTTTCTGTTTTACTATAGGTGGCAAAGTCATTTTTCAATTCATAATTCAAATGATTTAAATCCGGTGGAGAGGTAATAGTGGAATGATCAAGTTCATCGGTGTTGTATCGTTTGTATGTAACATGTTTATAAAAAGTCATGCTTCGAAAACCAGAAGTCATTCTTTCTTCAAAAAATGTTAATGAAAAGTTGTTTTGATTATATCCAAGATCCAGACGGATTTCTTTTTTTATATTGTTAGCTACGGTCAAATCTCTATTTTCACGAGAAAAAGTATAGGTTTGGAAATTAACTCTTCTGTAATCAGGGTTGTTATGATAGTAGTTAAGCTGGTTGTAGTTTACATAATATAAATCCGGATATAGTATATTAAGAGTAGGAGTTTTTTTGTGTTCCCCGTATCCGAGCGTGATGTCTACATCCAAACTTCTGTTGTTTATAAACAATTTAGGAAGAGACCATTGCAGGTTCATGCGAGGTTCCCAAAAAAATGAACGTGCAAGTTTATAACTTTTGTTCATATTAGTCATCTTGAAAGTTCTTATACCCATAGCTAAAATAAGGTTATGATTACCGATGCTGATTTTAGCTTTATCTTCTGCAAAAAAAGATAATTTAGCCAAAGCAGGAATATCTTTATAGGCTCTGGGATATGAACCCATCGATAAATTAGGTGGCAGGTAGCGATCATATACCTGACCTTTACCATTATTTTTAGAGTATGTCCACTCGGTACCTAAAAGAATGTCATGATTTACTCTGGAGGTAGATACAGATAAATTGGATGTCAGCTTTAAAAATATATCCAGAGGTTTGCCTTCTACCTTAACCGTTGAAATGTAGTCTTTATTAAGATAGATTCCATCATATTCACCATCAATTTCTGATACAGGTAGTGCTGCAACTGTAGGAAGTTGCACATATTTAATTTGATTTATTTTATCAGTCTCTTGTCTTAAAGATGAAATGAATTTTATGTTTTTTATCCACTTATTTTTTAATTTGAGTTCTAATGAGTTTGATATTCCTAATTTATTGTAAGAAGATTTATAATGATCAACTTTATCATATCCTGTATCCGGATCTTTTTTTTCCTCATCGGTTGTACCTGTAAAATCCAGATTAACATTCCACCACAAATCCGAATTATTGAATAAAAATAATTTTCTACTCCGTATAGAAGCCGTATATCTTTTGTAAGTTTCGAAGTTATTTCTGGGTTCGGATTTTGCGTCTAACAAATCCAAACTGGTATTAATACTCCAATTATATTTATCAAAATCAATTCCTTTACTTATATAATAAAGTTTACTAAAACCGTCAGCTTTAAATCTGCCTTCCAGTTTATTTCCACCGCTTTTTCTAATAATATTTATTACTCCGGATGTTAAATCTCCATATTCAACAGAAGGAATACCTCTTATAATTTCAACTTTTTCAATATCATCTGTTGAAATAGATCTCATATCTATACCAATTGCTGTTGTTCTTTTTTTATTATCCGACTGCCCGTTGAGTCTTTGACTTGGATCGGGTGAATATTGTAAATTTGCATTGGTATTAATTGGAGAACCATCAATAATAAAACTTGTTCCTAAAGAATTGGTATTATATCCGCTAACACTGCCTGCTTGTCTCAAACGTATAGGGTTTACAGTAGTAAGATCGGGATCTTTGGATATGCCTCCAGGCAAAAGTTCCAGTATATCTGTAAAACTGGAAGGTTGTAAAAGTTCAATTGCTTTTTTATCTATGATTGATTGGGTAGTTACACCTTTAGATTCTTTGGCTGTAACAATTATATTTTGAAGTTCGTTTTCCTTGGTGTCTAAGTGTATTGTTTTGATTAATGACTGAACAAAGCTTATTTGTTCTTCGTATGTGAAATACTGTGGATGTGATATAGTAAGTGTATAATTTCCAGGTATTAATTCTATTTTGGCCTTTCCTTGTTTGTCTGTTAATAAATGATGTTTGCTAAAAGCTGTATCGGTAAGTGTTATAACTGCATTTTCAACTGGTTCATGATTGTAGTTATAAATTATAAATACTATATCAAAATATTTTTTTTGAGCAAAAGATATATTTGATATAAACAGGAATAATAAAATATATTTTAAATAACACATTAATTTTTATTTAGTCTAAATAAAGTTAACAAATATATAAATATTACTGTCTAAACCATTAATAATGTTAAAAAAAAATTAAAAAGAAATAATTTATGAGGAAATTATAAAAATAATATTAATAACAGCTGGTAATGGTTATATTTCTAATTATGATAAGAAAAATAGTATTGTATATTTTTTTATATGAATTTAATTAATTATGTTACAATTATTTTTTGTGAAAAATGATTGATTGTAAGAAATTGTGTTATAAAAACATGAATAAAATATCTTTATACAAATATTTGAAGTAATTTTGCACTCATTTTTTTGATTAGATGGGGAATAGTAATAAATATTTAGGTTCTCTATACATAATACTGGCATCAGTTATGCTGGGAATTGATGGAGGTATTTTAATAGGTTTATATTATAAAAAATTTAATTTTTATGATGTTAAGTTTATTGTATTTATAGCTCATTTTATTCCTACACTACTTTTATCTCTATTTTTTTACAAAAAATATAAAATGCTAAAAGTTTTTAATTTTAATGATTACATCTATTTTTTACTTATAGCATTTTTAGGAGGCACAGTAGGTACATTATCTATAGTTAAAGCTTTACAGCTCAGCGGATTTAGTAAAGTAAGTATTGTTATTTTATTGCAAAAATTACAGCCTGTATTTGCAATAATAATGTCTATGATAATTTTAAAAGAAAAACCCAGATATATTTTTTTCATTGTAGCTATCGTTGCACTTTGTTCCAGTTATTTTCTTGCTTTTGGCTTTTCCAGCCCGATGATGCTTGAAAAAAATAATTTTCAGGCAATAGGATATTCTGTTCTTGCCGCATTTTCTTATGGCAGTTCGCTAGTTTTTGGTAAAAAAGTTTTGCATAAATACGATTTTTTTACCGGTACATTCTATCGCTTTTTATTTACATCTATAATTATGGGTGTTGTAGTGGTTTTTTCGGGTAATCTGGTAAATAATGTACAACAATTTGTTAATACACCCTACTTACTTGTATTTGCAATATTTTCATCATTATGGGGTGTTACAGAAATTTTTGTGTATTATTCAGGTCTTAAAAATACACCAGCCTTGTTAACTTCGATTTTTGAATTAACATATCCTCTAACAGTTGTTTTTATTGATGTAGTTATCAACAAGCACTTTTTAAGTCCTGTACAGATAGGAGCAGTAATTATTTTATTAAGCTCTATTATCTATCTTAATTTAAATATAAGAAGAGTAATTATCCCCAGAAAAATATAACTGAAATTACATATTTTTGGTAATTGCCTGAACAATTTTGAATCGGTTGAAAAAGCTTTTAAGTACTACTCGTATAACTGTGTATCCAGGAATAGCAAATATAACACCTAAAGCTCCGAAAAGTATTCCGGCAATAAGCATCACTAAAAATATTTCCAGCGGATGAGATTTTACACTTTTAGCATAAATTAACGGTTGAAATATAGCGTTATCAATTAGCTGGGCAATTAAATAAAGAATACTTATCCAAAGAATATTAGGCAATATCTGATCATTGAAATCCATTCCAAGATAAAACATACTACTCATGCTAAGCAAATTAATTATTAAAAATCCTATCATTGGACCTAAGTAAGGAATAAGATTAAAAAAAGCACAAAACATAGCTATAACCAGCATATTATCTACTCCAAAACAACCTAAAATAATAAGGTATAGAATGAACATAGATAAAATCTGAAGAGATAATCCTAAAAAATAACGGGTAAGCAAATCTTTAATATTCGAAAGAACCTGAATCACTTTTTTTATATCATTAGTAGGTACCGCGCCTATAATCATACGGTTGAATAAATCTTTTTCCCGTAAAAAGAAAAAAGTTATAAAAGTGATTGAAAAAATAGATATTCCAATTTCTGTTAAAATCGAAAATCCACTTTGTAAAGTATCCTGATGAATCTTAAAATTAAATTTAGGAGTTAACAGTTGTGCATAGTTATCATCAAATATAAAAATATGACGACTCTTTAAAGATTCATCAATAAACTTAATCTGCTCAGTTACTGAAGCTTGTAATTTATTAGTATCTAAAAGAGATAAATTCCCTGCCTGTTCTATAGCTAAAGGTGTTACTAAGCTTAATAAAGCTGTAAAACCTCCAATCATAAAAAATAAAGTTATAAAAGCAGAAATTGTTTTAGTAATTTTTAATCTTTCATTTAAAAATGACATAATAGGTCTACCCATCAATGATAATGCAAAAGCAATAAAAATATATCCTAAAACGAATCGTACTTTCCATAACAGGAAAAACATTAAAATAGTGAATGCTATAATACTTACTGCACTAATTATACCCTTACTAATTTCTTTATAATTCATCAATTTTACATTAAATTGAACATCATCTAAAAAATTCAGATGTCTTATTATTTCTTTAATTTTTCTTTAGTTTGAAACTCTTTTTTTTTGGTATATAATTATTTCTGATGTGAAAAGAATTGATTACAAAAAAATAATTACATCAGTTAAAGAGATTATCAAATTTAGCATTAATTCAAGGTATATTTACAGAAATTTTCACAAAGATTTTTAATGTATAGATATAAATCAATCAAACCTAAATATAGTTGCTTAATCCATCTAACAAATTCAATATTTTTTCTTTAAATTCCGACATCCCCATAATTTGAATAGTTATGAGTTACATAATTGTAGTCTTAATTTAAAGATTTCATCAATTAATTTAGTTCTGACTTTTTAATTTAGGTTTAACACTATCTTCTTTGGTAACTATAATAAATATATCTTCATTGTTTTTTTTGAAAAAATAATTTTCCCGAGCATATTTTTCCCGGGCTTCTTTATTATTTTTTAAATTATTATATTGAATGTATTCTGAATCCAGCTTGCTTTTATAATGCTCTTTTTCATGCCTTAATTTTGAAATTTCTTTATTTAACTCTCTGTGGGTAAGATAAGAATTTGTATCGAAAAAAATCATCCAAACTATAAAAATTACTGATAAAATAACATATATGCTCGTATACCAGTGTTTTTCAAATATAGATTTTTCTTTTACTATTTTTTTATTTTCTCGAGCCATTTAATTATTAATGTACTGTTTTTAGAGTGTTTTGTATTACAGAGGTTAATACATCTATAGCAACTGTATTTTTTTTCATTGTGGGAATAATGATATCTGCGTAAGCCATTGAGGGTTGAATAAATTCTTCGTGCATGGGTTTGAGAGTCATTTGATAACGGTGTATAACCTCTTCAAGATCCCTTCCTCGATCCTGAATATCCCTTCTGATTCTTCTTATTAACCGCTCATCAGAATCTGCATTTACAAATACTTTTACATCAAATTCTTTTCTTAGTTCTTTATTTGCTAATACAAGAATTCCTTCAACAATTAATATTTCTTTGGGTTGAATGATAGTTAAATCTTCTGTTCGAGAGTGAGTAATGAATGAATATACAGGTTCATACACTGGCATACCTGCTTTTAGTTTTTTTATTTGTTCAATTAAAAGTTCAAAATCTATGGAACGGGGATGATCGTAATTTAGTTTTGTTCTTTCTTCAAAGGATAAATCAGGATTAGAATGATAATAGTTATCTTGAGTCAATACATTTACCCTGTCAAAATCCAGCTGTTTAAGTAAATTACTTACAACAGTTGTTTTTCCAGAACCTGTTCCTCCGGCAATACCTATGGTTAGCATTTAGTGATATAATTTGTTTATAAAGTTATAAATCAATTGATAATTTTCCAAAATAATATGAAATTAAATTAAAGCTCAATAAGTTTACCTTTAAAATCATTAATGGAATGGTAATTTTTTAATTTCATAATTTCTTCAAGTTCATTTAATAATCTTGAAAAAACGGAAATATCATCTTTCATAAGTTGCGTTCCAACCTGTACCATTGATGCACCACATAAGATATGTTCAAAAACATCTCTTCCATTTTCTACTCCGCCACAACCTATTATAGCAATATCTTTTCTTAAAAGTTTATAAAACATTCTTACATTAGCCAGAGCTGTAGGTTTGACATAAGCACCTCCAATACCACCAAAACCTCCTTTAGGTTTTATAACCACTGCTTCATCATCAATAAATAACGCATTTCCAATGCTGTTTATACAAGTTACAAATTTAATTGGAAACTGATTTAGTATTTCAGCCATCATTTCGAAATGAACCATATCAAAGTATGGTGGAAGTTTAACACCCAGAGGTTTTTTATAAAATGAAAAAACTTGTGTCAGAACTTCATGAGTTCTTTCAAAATCATAACCTGTCTGAGGTTTTCCAGGAATGTTTGGGCAAGATAAGTTTAATTCTACGCATCCTGAAAAATCAGAATTTTGTATTTTATGCAACATTTCCACATTTTCTTCTAAAGTAAGTCCGGCAACCGAAAAAAACAAGTCATCATTTCCATCTAAATGCTCTTCCAACACATAATTTAAATAAAAATCAAAACCAAGATTAGGCAACCCCATAGAGTTTATACTTCCTAATGCTAAATCAACATATCTTGGAGACGGGTTTCCTTCCCGTGGATTTATAGTACAACTTTTAGTTATCCAGGTTCCGCATGGGGCGTTTTTTAAATTTGTTAGCTCTTCCAGAGTCATACACTTAGCCCCTGAAGCATTCATTAAACAATTAGTAAACGATTTATCGGAAATTGAAGTTTCTAAAGATATCATTGATTTTAATTTTTACAAATATCTGAATTTTTCCTAGTATTTTAAGTGAAAAAATGTAGAATAATTTTTTTAATTTTATCCGATAGATATATTTTTTTCAATAAAAAAATCTTACGTATTTATATGTTCACAATAAAATTTTATCAGAAAGAGGGGGCTAAATAGCAAAAAGGTTTACAAGGAATATTTCTCAGAATTGTATAAATTAGAATCATTGAAAAAAAGAAAATAACAAAAGTGTTATTATATAATATTTTTACCCTGCACTGCTTATTAAATATAAAATTATAAATCATTACCGATGAAATATACAAAAGAAAAGGAGAAAGAATTACTATTAACGGGTTATATTTTAATGCATTGTATAGGTCTAAATGCAATAAAAAATGAAGGGTTCTTTGTGAGCCGCATCCCGGGCAATATATACCGGTAAATTTATGAATAGGACATTCAGGAAAGAAATCTCCGTCCGTAGGATTGATAATATAGTATAAAGAAAGCAAAACTATTCCTAGACAAAGTATCAGGAATAGTTTTATAATTGGATTATATTTTTTTAAAATATTTTTAATAGTTAATAACCTCTTGAAAATGAGCTTACACCAACCACCATCATAAATATAAAGTATAATATCATAAAAATAACTCCTACAACTGCTCCATAAATGGACCATTTTTTTGCATCAGCAGAAGCTTTTTTAGCACCTTCATAATCTCCCTCTAACCAAAGTTTATTAACTTTTGTAGAGCAAATAATAGCATATATTCCAAAGGGAAGACAACACAAAACAGTACATAAAATAGCCCATACCAAATTGTTATCAGGTACTGTTTCTTGATTAAATTGTGATTGTTGAGAATCATTAAAATTTGAATCCATAAAATACGTTTTTTTTGCTAATATATATATTTATTGTTGAAAAAAGAAAATTTTTATATGTAAAAGTGTACTATTCGATTCTTATAATTAAATTATTGAAAATAAATCACCCATTTTAAATATTATAATTATATCGTCAAGATTGCATATACAATGCAGATAATGATCTTTAGGGTTTAATATAAAATTTTAAGAAATAAAGATATTTTTTTTTGCTAACTTCTTACTTTGTATTTTTGCATGGTAAAAAACAAGTAAAAATTCAAATTAAACATACTATTATTTTATGAGCAGATATACTGTTACTACAGCTCTTCCCTATGCAAACGGACCTTTACATATTGGTCATTTGGCAGGAGTATATATTCCAGCGGATGTTTATGTAAGGTTTCTTCGCAGAAAAGGACATGATGTTATTTTAATCGGAGGTTCCGATGAACATGGTATTCCCATTACCATAAGAGCAAAAAAAGAAGGGGTTACACCTCAGGATATTGTAGACAGATATCATGAAATGATGAAAAATACTTTTTCTGAATTAGGTATTTCATATGATAATTATTCGAGAACAACATTACCGGTACATACAGAAACAGCTCAGGAATTTTTCCTTAAACTATATGAAAACGGGAAATTTACAGAAGAAGAATCTGAACAATATTATGATGAAAAAGCCGGTGAGTTTTTAGCAGATCGTTATATTGTGGGTACTTGCCCTAAATGTGGAAATCCGGGAGCTTATGGAGATCAATGTGAAAAATGTGGTTCTACCTTAAGTCCAAATGAGTTAATTAATCCGCATTCAATGCTAAGTGGTGAAAAGCCAATTCTAAAAAAAACAAAGCATTGGTATTTACCTCTTAACGATTATCAATCTTTCGTGGAAGAATGGATTTTAAAAGGGCATAAAAATGATTGGAGACCTAATGTATATGGTCAGGTAAAGTCATGGCTAGACGATGGATTAAAACCCAGAGCAATGACTCGCGACCTGGATTGGGGTATTCCTGTACCCTTGAAAGGTGAGGAGGGGAAAGTTTTATATGTATGGTTTGATGCTCCCATTGGATATATATCATCAACTAAAGAATGGGCGGAAAGAGAGGGTAAGGACTGGAGACCTTACTGGCAGGATACAGAAACTAAGCTTGTACACTTTATAGCTAAGGACAATATTGTTTTTCACTGTATTATTTTTCCGGCAATGTTAGAAGCTCACGGAGAATATATCCTGCCAGACAATGTTCCGGCTAATGAATTTTTAAATTTAGAAAACGATAAAATATCCACTTCAAGAAATTGGGCGGTATGGGCTCATGAATATTTACAGGATTTTCCCGGTAAACAGGATACATTGAGATATGTATTACTGGCAAATGCTCCCGAGACTAAAGATAATAACTTTACTTGGAAAGATTTCCAAATTAAAAACAATTCAGAACTGGCTGATAATTTAGGGAATTTTATGAATAGAGTTTCCGTATTTATTAATAAATATTTTGATGGTAAAATACCGGCTTTAACTGAAGGAAAGGAATTTCAGGAATTAAAAAGACTCTCCGAAACTGCAAAAGAAATCTCAGGATATATTCAAAAATATGAATTTAGAAACGGATTAAATGCATTAATGAATTTATCACATTTAGGAAATAAATTTTTTCAGGAAAGACAACCTTGGAAAACTATTCAGACTGACATTGCAGAAACAGCAGATACTATGTTTGTTGCCGCTCAAATAGCTGCTTATTTAGCGCAGCTTTCCGAACCTTTTATTCCGTTTTCGTCTAAAAAAATGATGGATGGGTTACAATTATCCTATACTGAATGGGATAATCTAGAAGAAGGAATAATACTTCTTCAGGCTGGTTCTGAAATTAATAAAATTCCTCTTCTTTTTGAGCAGATTGAAGATGAAGCTATACAATATCAAATTAGTAAACTGAAAGATTCTAAAAAGAAAAATTTAATGACAAACCTAAATGCCGAGCCACAAAAAGATATAATTGAATTTGACGATTTTGAAAAAATAGATATTAGAACGGGGACTATACTTGAAGCGAAAAAAGTTGAAAAAGCAGATAAGCTTTTAGAATTTAAAGTTGATACAGGTATAGACGTCAGAACTATAGTTTCGGGTATAGCGGAAAGTTTTTCTCCGGAAGAATTAGTAGGCAAACAGGTTTCTGTTTTAGTAAACCTTGCTCCCAGAAAAATTAGAGGAATTGTCAGTCAGGGAATGTTACTTTTAACACAAAAAGAAGATGGAAAATTTACTTTTTTAGTTCCTGAACATGTAACAAACAATGGTGAAACTGTAAAATAAATTACAATTAATGTAATATTTTTTAAAAAAATTAAAGTAAGCCTCTGAATATCAGAGGCTTTTTTTTTTATAGATTTTAGTAACAGCACAATTAATAAAATCTATTATAATGAATACTGATTTATCGATTTTTATCGTCTTTTTGTATCAACACTAAAAAACATTTTATGAAATATTTATTTAATTCAATACACGAATTTATTTCACCTGAAATAATTTATACAACATCCCTAACATTAAAAGAAGACAATTCAAATGTCTTATCAGCTATTCAATCATCTGTTGCATCCATATTAGATGTTATTATAGAAAAAAGAAAAGATAAAAAACTTGAATATATAATAAAGCATATGGGAGAATTTAATATTTTGTTAAATGCCACAAAAATTTACAATACTACTTTTACAGAACAAAATTTAAACAGTAATTTTTTTAATTACCTTTTAAATAATAAAAAAGATTTGTTTATAAATATCATTGCTAAATCCAGTAACATATCAGAAAATAGTTCTAGAGATATAATTTATAAAACATCGGTTTTAATATCAGGTTTTTTAGGAGAAAAATTGATATCTGGAATTCAATTTTCACGACTATTAAATCAATTAGAAGAGGAACGTAAAGACTTTAGCTTATATATTCCGTTAGAAATGATAAAAATAACCGAGAATAATGTATTTAAACCTTACTTATTATATAAAAGCTGGCTCTCTATGATTTAGGTTTCAGCATAGCAGGAGTTTTTTTGTTAACTTTTATTGCACGAAATTTTAAATAATATAGGTATAAGTTAAAAGAGAAGTAATATTTTTACAAATTATTTATAATTTGTAAAAATATATGCTTCACACAGTAGCTTTTTATAATGTTGAAAATTTATACGATATAAATCGAGATCCTTCTATTTTAGACTCTGAATATACCTTCAGCGGAAATAAGTCCTGGACATTAAATCGTTATCAAAATAAACTGATGCGAATTGCTAAAGCTATAAGCAAAATAGGAGAGGACGAGACAGACAGATTACCAACATTTTTTGGTTTGTGTGAAATTGAAAATAAAAAAGTTATTGAAGATTTGTTAAAAGAATTTCCATTTAAAGCAAATTATGGATATGTTCATACAGATTCTTTAGATGAAAGAGGAATTGACACTGCTTTTTTCTATAATAAAGAATTTTTTACGGTTGAAGAAAAAGATTTTCTTCGTTTTTATGTATTAAATCACAATGGTTCCAGAGATTTTACTCGTGATATAACCTACGTTAAAGGGAAAATTCACAATACTATAATGTATTTTTTTGTGCTTCATCTACCATCTAAAAGAAATAATAATATCAATAGAGATAAAAGGATATATTTATTACAAGAGCTACGTAAAAAAATAAATACAATATTTGAAACAGATTCAAAAGCTAACATTATAATTATGGGAGATTTTAATGAAAATCCCATTGCCCCTTATATTTATGAAGAGTTAAAAGTCAAAAAAAAAATAGAAGAATTACATACAAGTGAATTTTACAATCCTTTTGAAGAAATATACAGAAATGGAGGCTTTAGTTTATACTACGAAGGTAAAGGATTACTTTTTGATCAAATCCTAACTTCCAGTTCATTTTACGCTCAGGAAAGTCCTTTAAAAATTATTAAATCCCAAATATATAATGCTTCATATCTACAGGAACCAGAACGAAAAAAAATAGGCAAACCTTGGAGAACTTATCAAGGAAACAGATATGTAGGAGGCTATAGTGATCATTTTCCAGTATATACGGTAATTGAAATTGAAAATTAAATATCCGATTTAAAATACTGTTTTTTCAACAATGCAATCACTTCTCTTTGGGTAGAAAAAATTTCATCAATTAATGATTCCTCATTATTTGTAGGTAAGGTATTGTCAGTTTTTTCAAACGAAGGTAAAATCATATCTCCTATGCCGGTTAGTAGCCACGTAGGATTAAGCTCTTTAAAAGTATTTAGTATTTTTTCTATAGTATCTGTGTGCAGTCCTGATTTATTTCTACGAGCTCTTCCGATTAACCCTACAGATAGACCTGCCAGTTTAGTGATTTTATTGTCATTGAGGCCTTTAAATTCCATAAATTCCAGCAATCGGTCAATAGTTGTTTTTGGTTGACTTTTCATTTCTGATTAAAATAATAACATAAATTAATATAGAAAATTAAATATTCTTATAAGTTTATACAAAGATAAAAAAAAAGTATTATATAGAAAATTATCAAGATAAAAAAAATATTTTTATATTTGGATTTTAAAAAATAATTTTTAGATAAATGATTAAAGATGATTTCTTAGATAATATAATTGGAATTATAAAGCAGCATGATAAATTTGAATATGTTGATTTTAAGCTGGAAGTCAATCAGGATACTTTGTTCATTATATATTTAATAGAGCCAAAATTTAAAATTTCTTTTCAGGATAAAAATCATTTCAGGGAAAAAAAAGATAATGAAAAATATAATATTTTTGGAGATGCTATTCCAGGAAAATTTTCTTTACATGAAAATTTTCTATTAACAAAAAAATCCGATGTTTATGAAAAACTAAAACAGTGGCTGGATATTATATGGAAAGAAATATCATTAAATTCACCTTTAGGTCTTATGGAAGAAGAACAAGAGCATATAGATAAAATTTGCGAAAAGTTCGAGTCTCTTGATGGTTATTTTACAACTGAAGAAATATTGAAAATCAGGCAGGAATTAGAAAAATTTAAGGAAGAATTAGAAGAAGAACTGGTTTTTTTAGTCGAAGATGAAACTATGAGAAAAGAAGAAATAGTAAAACTTCACAGAGATATCGAAACTTTAGGACAAGTGCTTACATCACTTAAAAAGAAAGGCTGGATTAGAAGTTTAACGGGTAGAGTTTACCATAATGGAAAAAGGCTTTTAGAATTAAGACA
Organism: Apibacter sp. HY039; assembly: GCF_004023655.1. Classification (NCBI taxonomy): domain Bacteria; kingdom Pseudomonadati; phylum Bacteroidota; class Flavobacteriia; order Flavobacteriales; family Weeksellaceae; genus Apibacter; species Apibacter sp. HY039. The sequence goes on from NZ_SAYM01000008.1 coordinate 70,015, forward strand.
AAAAGAAATTTTAAATAAATCAGATCCATATCCAAATTATGAGATATAGAAAATAATCTTTTATTTCCTTTTAAAAGTAACGACAAAATACATTTCAGTAATTTTGTCGTTTTTTTTTCTAATTATGATATAGTTAATTTGTTGATTATTAAACAGTTATGTTTTTTGTCTATATTTTTTTAAATATTTATAGAAAAAAATCACTAAATATTTTTATTATTAGAAAAATATCTATACATTTGTAATGTAATAATTGAGTAAGAGGTTATATAACACTGAAAAAATTACAGCACTAAAAGATTTGAATTAAAGAATAACAAATTTGAAATAACACTAAAAACTTTAAATATTGTTGATTTATAAAAGAGAATACAACTAATTGAATATTTATTTGAAAAAGTCATCCTTTATTGAGATTTGTGGGTGGCTTTTTTTTTTTTACTCTAAAACTCAAAATTTGGATATAAAAAAAATGATTTCATTATTTCAATGAAATCATTTTTTTTTATTTGAACTAAATATTTATTTAGCTGCTGATTCTGCTTTTTCTTGTTCTGCCTTTAAAACCTTGTCAAAGTCTTCGATAGAAACTGTTTTTTCATCTTTTTTGATTTGAGAATCAAATATTTTAAATAATTCCTGTTGTATTAAATTACCTGAAGCCTGTCTTACATGCTCATCGTTTTTCATTGCATTAGCAACATATTTATTTAATTCATCTTCAGGAATGTCAACATAACCATACATAGCAAATTGTTGTTGCATTTGAGACTTAGTAAATTCTACTAAATCCGCATATTGAATATTTACATTATGGTCAGATAAAATTTTTCCTTCAATAAGCTGATAACGCAATGCTTTTTCAGATTTTTCATATTCAGCAGCAGCTTCTTCATCATTCATAGGCTCTTTAGCGGAACTTTGAATATATTTTGTTAAAAATTGAGAAGGTAATTCAAATTTAATATTCTCGAAAAGCCATTCAACAGAATCATTCATAAATTTTGTATCAGACTCTTTTTTGTAATAATTTTCAATTTCTTCTTTAATTTTGTTTCTTAGTTCTTCTTCAGAAGAAATTTTATCTTTTCCATAAACTTTATCAAATAAATCTTGATTTAATTCAGCTTTAGAACGGGTAGAAGTTTTTTCAATGGCTAGAGTTAGATTATCATTAAAATGATGAGCATCTTCATGAGACAGATTAAAAAAATGTTGTAATTGATGAACGTCTTTGAATAAATCCTGAGCTTTAATTTCAACGCTCTCTCCATTTTTTTTACCTAAGAAAATTTCTTTGTTCTTTAAATCGTCTACAAGAATAGTTACTGTAGTATCTATACCACCTTCAACAAGATTTCCTTCAGTATCCTTTTGAGAAATTTTAACTGAAAAATTTCCTCCTTCTTCAATAGCATCAGCATCAATAACTTCTCCGAACTGAGTCTGAATACGATTAACAGTATCATCTATTTCTTTATCTGTAGCCACAATCTTATAATAATCAGCCGTAGCTTTTGATAAATCTACAGTAAAATCAGGAGACAATCCAACTTCAAATTCAAAAGTCATCTCATTGGCATTTGCATCCAGTTGATTATTAGTTACAGGCAACGGTTGTCCTAAAACAGCTAATTTATTTTCTGAAATGAAGTTACTTAAAGCAGTATTTAAAACCTTATTAATTTCTTCAAATGTAACAGCTCCTTCGTACTGTTTTTTTACAATTCCCATTGGAGTTTTTCCTTTCCTGAAACCAGGCATATTTACTTTCTTTCTATAATCATTTAAGGATTTTTCAACATTAGGTTTGTAGTCTTCCGGTTTAATAGTGATACTAATGATAGTATTTAAATCATCTATTTTGTTCTGTGTAACGTTCATTTATTTCATGTTTATGAGCCGGCAAATTTACGAAAAGTATTTAATAAAAGGAAATTTTTAATAGGATGTTGGATACTCGCTACAAAAATGTAAAGACATTGTAAATCTGCAAAATATGAAATTTTTAATTCCGATATTTAATCACATATTTAGTCACACTAAAAACTCATTAATAAGCTGTTGTTAATTCAAATATAAACTTTTAATTTTGTGTATCCAAGCGATTAACTATATATTTGCTTAGTGACAAATTAAGATTACAAACACTTTGGGAACAAAAAAAAATATAAATATAACTCAATTTAACTCTGTTTCATTTTTGTTTGAATACAAAAAGTTTACATACATTGAGTCTTCACTTGAGCACGAAACTAACAAAAAAACTTTTCCTTCAGAAAGTATTAATTTAATAACAAATATTGAAAAAATATCGGACAAGCTGTCTGAAATAAATTTTTTTCAACATAAATATAGTTTTATAGACCTGTCCATTCTCAGTGAAAAATTTACATTAATACCTTTAGAATATTTTGAGGAAAATCTGGCAGAATCTTTTTTAAATCAAACCGTTCCTTTTGCTCCTAATATGAGTTTGCGTTTCAATCTTGTTCCTCAGTATGATTTAGTATTAGTTTTCTATTATCAGGAAAAAATTGAAAATTTATTTTCTGGAATCTCAGATAAAATCAGAGTTTCACATACAGGATTTAAATTCTTATCAAAAATAAAAGATCAAAACAGACGAAACGGATATTTTATAAATTTTTATCAGGAATATTTCGAGTTAGCTGTTGTAGAAAATAATGGACTTATATTATATAATATATATCCGTATTCTTCAATAATAGATATAATTTATTTTTTAAAAACAGTAGCTAAAATAACTGATACAAAGTTAGCCCGATCTATTTTATATTACTACGGATCAATTTCAGAAAAACTAGGTAAGGAGACAATGTTTTCAACTTATTTCAGAGAAGTCTTACCCGGTACAGATGATAAATTTGAAAGAGAAAATTTCACTACATTAGATATTATATGATACGAATTATAGCAGGAAAGTTAAAAGGAAAAAGAATTTCGGCCCCTAAGCATTTTGATGTAAGACCAACTACGGATTTTGCTAAAGAAGCTCTATTTAGTATAATTAATCATCAATATCATATATCAGAAATCGCTGTACTTGATTTATTTGCAGGCATTGGTTCCATGGACTATGAATTTGTATCAAGAGGATGTAAAGATGTAACTTCAGTGGAAATTAACGGAAAGCATGTTAAATTTATTCAGGATATATTAGTACAGCTGGAAATCAAGCAGAATGTAAATGTAATTAAACAAAATGTTTTTACTTTTGTCAGCAAACCAAGTTTTAAAAAGTATGATGTAATATTTGCAGATCCACCTTTTGAATTTGAAGATAAAGAATACATTAAATTATTAGATTCACTGTTTTTAAATAATTTTTTATCCGAAGATGGACAAATTATAATTGAACATAATACTAGAAAAAACTTTTCAGAACATCCTAATTTCATCGAATCAAGAAAATACGGTAATATAACATTTTCATTTTTTTCTCAAATATAGACTATAAAGATTTAAGAAATATACGCTTAAATTTATATCCATTTAAAAGAATCTCTGTCATCTAGGAATTTGTATTTATTCCGCCAAAGATGAATTTCTGATTTTTCGATTAATTGTTGAAATAAGAAATTATTTATTTTATTTAGTTTTAGAAGTGTCCCCGTTGGTGATACAACCGAAGAATGTCCAGAATAATTTAGGTTCATAAAATCCATACCTGTCCTGTTAACACCACATACATAACTCATATTTTCGATAGCCCTTGCTTTAAGTAGAGTGTCCCATACGTCAATTCTATTATCAGGCCAGGAAGCTACATTAAGCAATAAATCATAGTTTTCCGTATTTCGGTTCCATACAGGAAAACGCAAATCATAACAGATGGTAGGAAATATTTTCCAACCCTTGAAATTAAAATAAATTTGTCTGGAACCTGACGAATAATTTTTGTTTTCGCCTCCATAACTAAAAAGATGATGCTTATCATAGCAGGCACAAACTTCCCCGTTATTTACAAAAATAAACCGGTTGAAATAATTATAATTCTCGAAAACAGCAATGCTCCCGCAAATAGCTTTTGAGTTATTTAATGAAAACTCTTTCATCCAGTTTACAGTTTTGCCATTCATACATTCAGCAATTTTAGCAGAATTCATACTAAAACCAGTATTAAACATTTCAGGAAGTACGATGATGTCTGTAGGTCCGGTGCCAAGAAGAAGTCTGGATAAAAAATTTAAATTATGATCTGCATTTTCCCACTCAGGAGCAAACTCTACTAGAGTTAAAGAAAGATTATTCTTATTAAGCATAGCTAATTTAATTAGTTACAATTATCAGTTTAAAGATCAAAACATTCACTAATCAATTGATATGAAGTTAATCGATCGTCTAAGTTTTCAGTATACGTAATAAGCATTATCTCATCAACATCGTAATTTTCTGCAAGCTCGGTTAATTCCGATTTAATTTGTTCCTGAGTTCCGAAAACCATTCTTTTACGATTAAACTCAATGCGCAGTTTTTCATGACTATTATAATGTTCATCCTTAATATCATCATAATTTACCGGGGATAAATTTCCCTTTCTTTCCAACTCTATAAATCGGTAATCCATTAAAGCCCGGTTACGCTCAATTTTTTCAATGTCATTACTGCAAAAAGCGAAAATAGCAATATTGGCTTCAGGTTCTTTTAATTGGGCTGAGGGACGAAATTGTTTTTTATATTCTCTTACAGCATCATATCCACCATTTCCGTTGATAAAATGAGCAAAAGAAAGTTTCATTCCAAAATGAGCTGCAAATAAGGCACTTTCTCCACTGGAGCTCAATAACCAAAGTTGGGGAATTAATTCTGTATAAGGAGTGGCTTTAATTTTTTCAAATAACGTACCCGCAATATGATCATTTCGAAAAAAAGCTTCAAGGTGATATAGTTGTTCAATAAAATCTTGTTCTTTAAATGTGTTTGAAGGATTTAATAGGGATGCTGTAAGCCTATCGGTTCCGGGTGCCCGTCCAATACCCATATCAATTCTACCGGGAGCTAAGGATTCAAGTAATCTGAAATTTTCAGCCATTTTCAGTGCACTATGATTTGGAAGCATAATACCGCCGGATCCCAGTCTTATTTGTTTGGTATGATTAGCAAGGTGTGCAATCAATATCTCAGGAGCAGAGCTGGCAAGAGATGATATATTATGATGTTCAGCAACCCAGAAGCGAGTGTAGCCAAGTTGATCTGAAAATGACGCGAGATGAGTAGTTTCTTTCAAAGCCTCTGTAGGATTACTTCCTTTTCTTATAGGAACCTGATCCAAAATACTCAATTTTAGTTTTTTAACTTTCATATTATAAAGTTACTATTTTAAATTAATAATTAAAAATACATTTAAGATTATAGAATTATTAATAAATCGTATCTAAGTTTGAAAAAAAAATATTTTATTATAAATTATTTTAAATAAAAAAATTAAATTTGTGCATTAACTAATGTTACATTAACACTAAAAAAACTAAAAAACATGCAAATTAGTAAGCGACTACTAATTGCTATGATTTGCCTTACTTCACTATCTTCACACATTTATTCACAGATTCGTATTGGTGTAAAAGGTAATTTGCAATTTACCAACGTGACAGATGTGCATGAATTTTCCGAAACAAGAAATTTTGCGCCTGCTTTAGGAGTAATTGCACAAATACCTTTTAACGATGCAAACAACAATTTCTTTTTTCAACCGGAAATACTCTATTCATGGCAAGGAGAAAAAAATGGGGATGTTATTAACATTGAATATTTTCAGGATTATGTGAATTTACCGTTGATGTTAAAATATTATTTTGCTGATTTTCTATTTTCTTCAAAGAAAATATGTAATTGTAAAGGAACTGCTAATCATGAATTTTTCTTAGAGGCTGGACCTCAGTTGGGTTTTCTGGTCAAACAAAAAAATAAAGATTCAGATGATTTGTATTACGGTGGTGTATCAAAATTTGATTTTTCCTTTGGTTTAGGTGCAGGTATTACTTTTCGTAGAAAATTAGAATTAAGTGCAAGGTATAATTATGGTTTAACAGATGCGTACAAAAATTATCCCCGGCAAAATTCAGTTTCAAATTTAGCTTTTTCAGTATCATACCTATTTGGGACTAGTTCTGGAGCAATTAAATAAACAATATTTCTATATCGGATAAAATTATCCTTACTTATTTTATCCTAAGATTATCTTTTTAAAAATTTATGATAGGTTAAAAATTACCCGTATATTTGTAGCATAAACTAAAAGTTAGTTTGTGTATTAATATCATTTGTATAAGCTCATAATAAGGATGGGTGTTTCTACGACAGACCGTAAATTTGTCTCTACAAATGAAATGGGCCTGTTTTGTCTGTTGAATTTTGTAGTACCTGTCTTTTGTTTGAGATGTGAAAACCGAATATGAACAAAAGAATATTCATAGAAAAGAAACCTGATTTTGATTTTGAAAGTCAAAATTTGTTTCACGAATTAAAAGAAATTTATTCTATAACTTCACTAAAAGTATATCTGATTTACGATATATTTAATATTTCACAAGAAGATTTTCAAAAAGTAGTGCATACTATTTTTTCAGATAAGGTGACAGACATTTGTCACGATCAATGTCCTGCAAAACATGTAAACTTTGCTATTGAGTATCTTCCAGGTCAATATGATCAAAGAGCCGACTCTGCACAGCAGCTGATTTCTATTCTTGCTAAGAATACTGACTGTATAGTGCGTACTGGTAAGCTATTTGATATTCAAGGGATAGAAGATTTATCTGAGATAAAAAAATATCTGATTAATGCTGTAGATAGTCGTGAAAAAGATTTATCTATACTTGAATATACAGCTTCGGATAAACCAGATGAAGTGAAAATTCATAATGGATTTACTGATAAAAATTTCTCAGAATTACAAGAATTTTATAATTTAAATAGCTTTGCTTTCGGTCTAGATGACTTACAATTTATTCAGAACCATTTTAAGAAGTTAAAAAGAAATCCATCTGAAACTGAATTAAAAGTTTTAGACACATATTGGAGTGATCACTGTCGTCATACTACTTTTATGACGGAATTGAATCATGTAGAATTTACCGGGAAATTTAAAGATACTCTAGAAAAGATATTTTCCCAATACCTTTCATTAAGAAAAGAATTGGGTAGAGAACATAAACCAGTATGCTTGATGGATCTCGCAACAATAGTTGCTAGATATTTTCACAAAACTGGAAAACTGGAAGATTTGGTAGTTTCAGATGAAATAAACGCATGTACAATTGAAATACAAGTAGATGTTGACGGTAAAAAAGAACCGTGGTATTTATTATTCAAAAATGAAACACATAACCATCCAACTGAAATAGAACCTTTTGGCGGAGCTTCTACTTGTATAGGTGGGGCTATCAGAGATCCTTTAAGTGGACGGGCATTTGTATATCAGGCTATGAGAGTAACAGGTTCTGCTAATCCATTAGAAAGTTATTCAGATACACTTGCAAATAAATTGCCTCAAAGAAAAATAACCAAAGGAGCCGCTGACGGCTATTCTTCTTATGGAAATCAAATTGGTCTGGCAACTACTCATGTCTCAGAAATTTATGACGAAGGCTATAAGGCGAAAAGAATGGAAGTAGGGATGGTAGTAGGAGCAGTTCCTAAAGAATGGGTAAGGCGTGAAAAACCGGAACAAGGAGATAAAATAATTGTTCTCGGAGGTAAAACAGGAAGAGATGGAGTAGGAGGAGCTACCGGTTCCTCTAAAGCTCATGATGAGAAGTCCATCCATACAATGAGCGCAGAGGTTCAAAAAGGTGATGCTGTTCAGGAGAGAAAAATTCAACGTTTTTTTAGAAACGAAAATGTTTGTCAACTCATAAAAAAATGTAACGATTTTGGAGCAGGCGGAGTTTCCGTTGCAATAGGTGAATTAGCAGATGGATTAAAAATAAATTTAGATGTTCTACCAGTTAAATACCAAGGTTTAAACGGTACAGAGCTTGCTATTTCTGAATCTCAGGAAAGAATGGCTGTCGTGGTAGATGCTGAAGATGTAAATACTTTCATACAATTAGCAGAAGAAGAAAATATACTAGCAGTTGAAGTTGCAGAAGTTACTGCCGACAATACGTTGACGATGTATTGGAAAGGACAGAAAATTGTTGATTTATCTAGAGAATTTTTAGACTCCAATGGTGCTTCTAAAAAAAATGAGGCTGCCGTTAATATTGAAGAATCAGTATTTAAAAATGAACAGATTTTGTTAACAGAAGACTATATAGGGCAAAAATTGTCTTCTTTGCAACACTGTTCTCAAAAAGGGTTAGTAGAAAAATTTGATAGTACAGTAGGTAGAACAACCGTTTTGATGCCATTGGGAGGAAAAAATCAGTTAACGCCTGCCGAGGGAAGTGTACAGACAATTCCATTGATAAAAGGAGAAACTTCAACAGTGTCTCTGGCCACCTGGGGGTATTCTCCGGAAATATCTAAAAAAAGTCCATTGCACGGAGGAGCTTATGCAGTGGTTGAATCCGTAGCAAAAATGGTTGCTTTAGGAGCAGACTACAAAAATGTACGCTTTAGTTTTCAGGAGTATTTTGAACGCTTAGGAAACGAACCTGAAAAATGGGGAAAACCTTTGGCTGCTCTTTTAGGAACCGTACAGGCTCAATTAGCTTTCGGATGTGCCGCAATCGGAGGTAAAGATAGTATGTCTGGTACTTACAAAGAGATAAATGTACCCCCAACCTTAATTTCATTTGCCTGTGCTGTAGGAAATAAAAATACGATAATTTCTCCTGAATTTAAAAAGTCAGGAAATTGGGTTTACATATTTGAACATAAAATACAAGATGATGAAACTCCTGATTATGAAACATTAAAGGAGTCTTACTCATGGATTCACGAGAAAATAGTTACAAAACAGATAGTTTCTGTAAAGACAATAAAAAATGCTCATCCGTCAATCGAGCTGGCTAAAATGGCTTTCGGTAACGATTTGGGTGTCGAAGTAAGTGTTGATGATAAAATTTATCCGGTTGGTTCTTTAATAATTGAAAGTCAGGAAGAATTTAATCATTCCGGATTAATAAAAATAGGAAGAGTTATTGCAGAACCAGTATTAAGAATCAACGCTCAGGAATTTCAATTATCAAATCTTAAAAAACTATATATATCAACCTTAGAACCTGTTTTCCCTTCAATAACAGAAAATTCAGCTGACTTACCAAAATTCACAGAAATAACAAAAATCACAGAGTCAAAAAAAGTAGAAGATAAAATACAAAATCCAAAAGTAGTTATTCCGGTTTTTCCAGGGACTAATTGCGAGTATGAAAGTATAAAAGTATTTGAAAAAGAAGGCGCAGAGGTAACATCAGTTATAATCAACAATCTAAACTTAACTAAACTAAACAATTCCATTCAGCAATTTGAAAAAGAACTGGAATCTTCTCAGATTATGATGTTACCTGGCGGTTTTTCCGCAGGAGATGAACCTGACGGATCTGCTAAATTTATGGTTTCCATACTTAAAGATGAAAAAATTAAAAATGCTGTACATCGATTATTGGAAAGGGGAGGGCTCATATTAGGTATCTGTAATGGATTTCAGGCATTAGTAAAATCCGGATTACTACCTTACGGAAAAATTCAGGATTTGACAGCCGAATCACCTACTTTGACCCATAATAAAATCGGTAGACATATTTCGCAGATGGTTACGGTTAAAGTATTATCTGATACTAGTCCTTGGCTTAAGGGTATGAAAGGAGAAAAATACACTATTCCGGTTTCACACGGTGAGGGGTGTTTTTATGCGGATGAATCAAACATTCATCAGCTTTTTGAAAATGGACAAATAGCTACACAATATATTGATTTTGATGGTAACCCGTCATCAGATATGCCTTTCAATCCTAATGGTTCTACTTATGCCATTGAAGGAATCATAAGCCGTTGTGGTCAAATTTACGGAAGAATGGGGCATCCAGAAAGATTTACTGAGGGACTTATGAAAAATGTTCCGGACTCTAATTATCACAATATATTTAAAAATGGAGTCAATCATTTCAGGAAACTCAGTGAAAATAATTTTAACAGCTACGAAGAATCACTTTACCAAAAATAAAACCAGAAAAGACAATGGAAAAAAAAGAATTTCTTTACGAAGGCAAAGCCAAACAAATTTATACAACTAACGAAATTGATAAGGTAATAGTGCATTATAAAGATGATGCAACAGCTTTCAATGCTCAGAAAAAAGGAACTATAGCAGATAAAGGAGTAATTAATAACGAAATTACAGCCTTAGTCTTTAAATATCTGGAAGAAAACGGAGTGCCTACTCATTTTATTAAAAAAATGGATGACAGGGATCAATTGGTTCAGAAAGTTTCTATTATTCCTTTAGAAGTGATTATCCGTAATTATATTGCTGGTAGTATGGCTCAGCGTTTAGGAATTGAAGAAGGGACTAAATCTCCGGTTGTAATTACTGAAATATGTTACAAAAAAGATGAATTGGGTGATCCTTTGATTAATAATGATCATGCTGTAGCATTAGGGGTTACAACTTATGATGAGTTAAACCAGATTTATAAGATTACTCATAAAATTAATGATTTGATGAAAGATTTATTCTTGAAAATGAACATCATTTTGGTTGATTTTAAAATAGAATTTGGTAAAAATTCAAAAGGAGAAATTTTATTGGCTGACGAAATTAGTCCGGATACTTGTAGACTCTGGGACAAAGATACTCTTGAAAAACTAGATAAAGACAGGTTTAGAAGAGATTTGGGTAAAGTAGAAGATGCTTATCACGAAATATTAAATCGATTAAAAGAAGTTTTATCTTAAAAATATATTAAATCCTGATACTAAAAGCAAAATGAAATCAACTAGTTATTATCAGAGAAACAGGTTCAGAAAAGCGGAAAAGATAGCTTTCGATTCCCCTGAAGAAGAATGCGGAGTTTTCGGAGTATATTCTACCCGGAACATTGATACCTTTTCTTTAGTTCAGTTTGGTCTTTTTGCTTTGCAGCACAGAGGTCAGGAAGCTTGCGGATTTTCAGTATTAAAAGAGGGTGTAATACAAACTGTAAAACAAAGTGGTTTAGTGTTAGATGCTTTTAAGTCTGTTGAAAATACGGAAGATTATTTAGGAAATGCTGCGATAGGGCACAACCGTTATACAACTGCAGGGGATAAAAAAAGATATAATTATCAACCGCTTTTTGCTAAAAATGAATATGACCGTACGGTGCTCTCTCTGGTTCATAACGGAAACCTGGTTTGCATTGATCCTTTACGTAAAAAATTAGAAGAAGAAGGAATAAATTTTCTGGCAACGTCCGATACTGAAGTAATGCTAAGGTTAATTCAGAAACACTTAAATAAAGGAATTGAAAGTGCAATTAAACATGCCGTTAAAAATATTAAAGGTGCATTTTCTGTGCTTACGTTGACTAATAATAAGCTGATTGCTTTCAGAGATCCGAATGGAATACGTCCTTTGTGTATTGGTATTATAGATGAGCATACGTATGTCTTTGCTTCAGAATCCTGTGCTTTAGATGGAGTTGGAGCTCAATATTTCCGGGATGTTCTTCCGGGTGAAATGATTATAGTAGATGAGAACGGGTTACGTTCAGAAATGATATTTGGAAACACTAAACAAAGAATATGTTCATTTGAATATATTTATTTTGCTCGTCCTGATTCAATAATTGAAAATATTGAGGTTCATAGAGTAAGAGTAGAAAGTGGAATGAAATTATATGAACAGAATCCGGTGCAGGCAGATATAGTAATTGGAGTTCCTGATTCCGGTGTACCCGCTGCTATTGGTTATTCTAAAGCTTCCGGTATTCCTTTCATGCCTGTGTTAATTAAAAACAGATATATCGGTAGATCATTCATTGTGCCTACTCAGGAAATGAGAGAAAGAATTGTTAACCTGAAACTTAATCCCATACACTCAGAGATTGAAGGGAAAAGCATAGTAATTATAGATGATAGTATAGTTAGAGGTACAACTTCCAAACGTTTGGTAAAAATATTAAAAGAAGCCGGAGCAAAAGAAATACATTTCAGAAGTGCTTCTCCGCCTATTATAGCTCCTTGCTTTTTAGGTATAGACACTCCCGATAAAACACATTTGGTATCCGCCAATAAAACTAAAGAAGAATTAAGAAATTATTTAAAAGTGAATTCATTAGATTTTCTCTCGTTAGAAAATCTATATAAAATACTGGGAAGTAAAAATCATTGTTTTGGTTGTTTTACCGAAAAATACCCGGTTGATAAAGATAACTGCAAAGTAAATATAACTGCTTTGTAAGTCAAATTATTTGTAATTTTTGTTATTGAAAAAAGCTATCGTGAAAACGATAGCTTTTTTATAATGTTAATATTGGAAAATTAATGAGAAACTTCATTTTGAAATTGATCAAGAAATATAACCATAAACCGGTGTCTTTCATGAGCAATTTCTTTAGCAGAATCTGTATTCATTAAATCTTTAAGTTTTAATAGTTTTTCGTAAAAATGCATTAAGGTGCTTGAATTATTTTTTTGATAAGCTTCTGAAGACAAATATTCTTCGGGTTTTTCATCAGGATTAAAAATTTCTCTGCCTTTGCTACCTCCGTATGCAAATGCTCTTGCAATACCGATTGCACCTATAGCGTCCAATCTGTCTGCATCCTGTACAATTTTGGCTTCAATAGAGGTAGTTGGGGAATTATGTCCACCTTTAAATGATACTTCTTCAATGATTTGTATGATTTCTTCTGCAAATTTAGTCGTACAACCTAAAGAAATTAGTAAGGGGAATACAATTTCTTGAGTTTTATCTTTTCCATTGTGTAATTTATAATCTCCAACATCATGCAGCCAGGCAGCAATCAATACTTTAAAACCATCTGCCTTTTCACTGTTTAATAATTTTTTTGCATTATTTACAACTCTTTCAATATGCCAGTAATCATGTCCGGAACTATCCCCCGAAAGTTGATCTTTAACGTAACCTTGAACTTCGTTCAATATGATATCTGCATCCATAACCTTTAATTAAAAAGGCACTAACCTTACAAATTAGTGCCTTATATTTTATTTACAATTTTTTATTCACTATATACTCCGATATTAATGAACTTATTTTGTCTATGTTCAATTAATTCTTCAGTACTCATGCTTATCAATTCAGAATGAGCCTTTAATACTTCTTCTTTTAAAGATTTGAACGCTCCTTCCGGACTATAATGAGCCCCGCCTAGTGGCTCTTTGATAATACCATCAATAATCCCTAGTTCCAAAGTATTCTTTGCTGTAAGTTTCATAGTTTCGGCAGCTTTTTCCTTATATTCCCAACTTCTCCATAAAATTGCAGAACAATTTTCCGGAGATATTACAGAGTACCATGAATTTTCCATCATAAATACTTTATTTCCAACTCCGATACCTAGAGCACCTCCACTGGCACCTTCTCCAATAACTACACAGATGATTGGTACTTTAATAGTACACATCTGTAAAATGTTATTAGCTATAGCTTCTCCCTGACCTCTTTCTTCAGCTTCAAGACCTGGATAGGCTCCGGGAGTATCAATTAAAGTTAAAATCGGAATATTAAACTTTTCAGCAACTTTCATTAAACGTAAAGCTTTTCTGTAACCATCAGGGTTCGGCATTCCAAAACGTCTATATTGTCTTTCCTTTGTATTTTTACCCTTTTGCTGGCCTATAATCATAAATGTTTTACCATCTATTTTTCCTAAACCACCTATCATCGCTTTATCATCAGCATAGTTTCTGTCACCGTGTAATTCAATAAAAGTACCATCAGTGATGGCCTTACAATAATCTAATGAATAAGGTCGGTTGGGGTGACGGGAAAGCTGTACCCTCTGCCAAGGAGTAAGCTGATCGTATATTTCGTGTTTGGTTGTCTGAATTTTTTCTTCTATTTCCTTACAAGCAGAATTTATATTTATCCCGCTTTCTTTACCAAGAACAACACATTTCTCAAGTTGTTCTTCAAGTTCCTTAATAGGCATTTCAAAGTCTAAATATTCCATTTTAGATTTTATTTGTTGCTAAATATAATAACTTTTATGATAATACTAAAATTTCTCTCATTTAACGAAATACAATTTTATTAGTTACCTCCTATAAATCATAGATTTAGTTTTTAATAATTTTGGCTGAAATCGATTTGTCATTCTTATTTTTTACAACTAATATATAATTAGCTGGAGTAAGATGAGAAAGATTTAAATGTAATGATGTTGCGTTATTATAGTATTTAGTTAAGATTAATTTTCCTGATAAATCGTACAAATGTACGCTATTAATTCCTTCATTTAATCTTAAATTTAAAATATCTTTTACTGGATTAGGAGTGATGGATAATGAATTATTTTCAATGGATATATCTTCAACATTCAACTTAGAGCAGGAAACAGTAGCATCCCACGAAAAAAAATACTCCCCTTTAAAAATAGAACCATTATTCTCAAATTTAACAGTAATAGCTCCTGAGGATGCTGTAGATTCATAGCGTTGATATTTTATAAAATAATTTTGAGTTAAAATGCCATCATAGAATAAAGGATGGGAAGTCGTCTCTCCATTATATATGTATAAGTGGTTAGTATTAAGAAAATATTTATTATTAAAAGTTAAAGATAATTTGTCATCAGGATTGTTAGGATAAAAAGTTTTAACAAAATCTAAGTTTGGTTCTTTTTTAGGTGCAATAAATTTATCTTCCTTGCAATAATCACCATCAGTTAAAAACATTAATTTTTTAGTTTCTGAAATCAATTTATCTCCGCAACTGTTTCCAATTTCAATTACATAATAACTGTTTGGTTGTAAATTATCTAAATGTATGGTTTTTTTGTCGGAATTAATAAAGGCAAGATTTTGAGCTGTAGGGTACGGATATAAACGGTATTTCCAGCGTGAGGAAAAATTATCTTTTATATCAACAATTGCTGATGTTTTTTTTATGTTATTTATAAAAATATCATCAATAGTTTTTTTACAATAAAATTCATTTGTACAATCTGAGCCTAAACATGATTTTGATTCAACTGTATTTCTTATAAGTTCAGCCGGTTGAGGCCCAAATCCATTATTTAAGTCAATACCGACTCCTATATTGGCTAATAAATGACAATAACTCATAATAGTACCTTTATTAGTAGGAATGGGGCCTCTAGGACAGTCACCTTCTTTATATTCTTCACTATATTTGGGACCACATCCATCAATAGCCGTATTATTTCCGTTCCATGCACATGCATGAGTGTGTGGAGAACCTAAAGAATGTCCCATTTCATGGGCCATAGCTAAAATTGTCGAAGAATAAGCAGGAACATTTTCATAGAATAGATCAACACCAGAGTAAGCATAATTATGGGTGGAACAAAGAGAGTTCATATAAGCCGTGCTGGTTGATAGTGGTGAATTTATTAAATTACCTAAATCACCTTTAAAAGAAGGACGTGTACTTCTAAACTTTTGTAAATTATAAGTATGATTTCCTGTATAGGGATCTGGCTCTGTCCAGATTAAAATATCACTTAATGTGATGTTAATTCCATCGTTTGCATACAAAGTAGCTATATTATTATGAATGCTTGTTATCCAATTAAGTGTAGCCTCTATATTACTATCATTAAGTTCATAGGGTTTATAAGCTATTTCGTAATAGACTCTTACACAATTATTAGTGGGATCAGTTTTTAGATTATTGAATTTACTTTTATTTTTAGCTAAATATTCTTTATTTTCCTCCAGTTCATCGGCTGCACATCTAAAAGGATTTTCTCCTTTAAGATGATGATCCGAATAGGAAATATAATCGTTACTGTTTTTAATTTTACCTAACTCAATATTTCCAAGTTCATTGCTGGAAGATACACCTATAACTTCATTTTTATAAAAACTGAAAGATACAACAGAGGTCTCATTTCCTTTTATAATTCCTCTGTAATGTGTACCGGGAGTATAGTTTATTTTTTCTCCATTATGAGTATTGGCTGAGAAATCGGGAGTTAATATCTCTGTTTTATACAGTTCTACAGTAATCATATTTCCATTATACGGAAACTCTATTTCTAACTGTTCCGGTTGTTCTTTTACCAATTGTTCTAACCGGAATTCGCGTAGAGATAAGATAGTAGCATCAGGAGAAACAGTTTTAAACTTACTTTTTTTTTGAGAAGTAATATTTTCAGAAAATAAAGAATATTTAATAAACTCTTTATTTTCTGAATGCAATTCTTTGATTTTATTTGAAATTATAACCTCTTGGCTAAACAAAAATAAAATGTTTAATGAAAATAATAAGCGAATAATAGTTTTCATATATATAATATTTTAATTATCTTATAAAGATATAAAATATTTTGATAAAAATATTGTACAGCTAAAAAATATTATTATATTAAGTTAATTATAATAAAAGAGTGTTTATTTTAAGAAATAAAAAAAATTGGGTTACTTTATAGATCTAAAATTCCTTCCGGTAATTTCATGGAAATATATTTTTCCTCCCTGTGCACTTCAATAATCCAATCATTAATAATTGGGATAAGTATTTCTTTGTCTTCAGATAGCCTGACAAGAAATAATGCTTGTGGACCTTGGGCATTAATTTCAATAATTGAACCTATTAGATGATGAGCATCATCATATATATTGAAATTTATAACTTCATGGTAATAAAATTGTTTGCCATCAAGTTTTGGAAGAGTGCTTAAAGGTAAGTATAAGTCACAGCCGATCATAGTTTGAATATCCAAGGATGAATCTTCAAATTTAATCCTTAGAGATAAGTTACCTAGGGGCTGACACTCATTAATAAAAAAAGGAACCGGCATTCCATTAAAATCAACGTATACCGATTCCAAATTATTGTAGGCTTCAGGTTCATCGGTATCTAATTTGACTACCAAATGCCCCTTTAATCCATGAGTTCTGGTGATTGTGCCTAAGTAGTAACAATCTTTTAACTGCATGTATTAAGCTTGAGTTTCTTCATTATTTTCAGTAGCAGCTTCATCTTGAGCGATGATAGTTTCAACTACTTCTTCAGCGTCATTAGCCTCTTCAACTTTTTGTTGAGCTGCTGCACGAGCTTCGCTTACTTTTTTCTCAGCTTCATGTTTATCTTTCTTAGCCTGTTGCTGAGAAGAAGATAAATGGTCTTTTTTAGTCTGAATAGATTTTTCTTTGTCTTCTAACCAAGCTTGAAATCTTTTTTCAGCTTCTTCTGCAGAAAAAGCTCCTTTTTTTACTCCACCATTAAGGTGTTTTTTCAATAGAGCTCCTTTGTAAGAAAGAATTGCTTTAGCGGTATCTGTAGGCTGAGCACCTTTTTCTAACCAGCTAACTGCCTGGTCTACATCTAACTCAATAGTTGCAGGGTTAGTAGTAGGTACATAAATACCTAATTTCTCAATGTTTTTACCGTCTCTTTTAGCTCTGGAGTCAGCTACAACAATGTGAAATACAGGTTTTCCTTTTTTACCGTGTCTTTGTAATCTAATTTTTACTGCCATATTTTTAATTTTGTGGGAACCCGTCCCGGTTATATCTTAAGTTTGCAAATATACTAATTTGTTTGGTTATTACAACCTAATTTAAATAAATGCATTAGCTATATTTTATTTTTCTTTTTTAAATAAGCATCCCAACCCTGAGCAGTAAGAGGAATAGATTCAGTATTTCCTTTTGTTATCAGAACATTATTTTTTTCGGTAGTGGCATGGCCAATGATACTGAAATTAGGATTATTTTTGATTTTATCTAAATCATTTATAGATATGGTAAATAAAAGTTCGTAGTCTTCTCCACCGTTTAGAATTCCTGTTACAGGATTAATCCCAAATTCTTCAGCTGTAGTAATGACCTGATTATCCATAGGAACTTTATCTTCGTAAATAGTAAATCCTACATTGCTTTGATCTGATAAATGTAAAATTTCTGATGCTAAACCATCGGAAATGTCTATCATAGATGTAGGAAGTATATTCATTTCTTTTAATAATGTCTTAATATCAGTACGTGCTTCCGGTTTTAGCTGCCGTTCAAGTAAATAAGAATAACCGGCCAAATCAGGCTGCAAATTAGGGTTCGATTTAAAAGCTGTATTTTCTCTTTCTAATACCTGGAGTCCAAAATAGGCACCTCCTAAATCTCCACTGGCAATAAGCAGATCATTAGCCTTGGCTCCTTTTCTGTAAACAATTTCTGATTCATCAGCGTATCCTATGGAAGTTATGTTAATGACTAAACCTAAGTTAGAAGAGGCTGTGTCCCCACCAACCAGGTCAATACTATATCTTTTGCAAGCAGCCTGAATCCCTGAATAAATTTCTTCTAAGGCCTCTACTGGAAAACGGTTCGAGATTGCTATAGATACCATTATTTGTTCTGGTATAGCATTCATTGCAACAATATCACTGATACCCACAACCACGGATTTATATCCTAAATGTTTTAAAGGGGTATAAGTTAAATTAAAATGAACATTCTCTATCAGTAGGTCCGTTGATATTACAACTTTTTTATTTTTAGCGTCTAAAATAGAGGCATCATCGCCAATAGACTGAGAAGTTGATAAATTAATGTTTTCAAAATTTTCAGTCAAATGTTTAATTAAACCAAATTCTCCGTATTCCGAAATTGGTGTTTTATATAAATTTTTATCGTCTAGCATTAATGTTGGTAATAATTGTTTAGCAAGTAATCTGGGGGTAAATTTACAGGTTTTTCCCGATCTTTTACATCATCAATGGTTATTATTTTAATAGTTTCAGAATCTGCCAGCTTTAATATAATAGATTTTAATTCTTCTGTAGGAGCGCACCTTTTTCGACTATAAGAATCAATCCAGACTCCTTGTGCCTTAGAAGAAGCATGTATAATTCCTTCCGAATCGTAAATATTGTGAAGACATTCGAATATATTTCCATCTTCGGATGTTGCTGTAAATTCTAAGGAAACATATACGGTTTGATCTACCAAAATTTCTTTAAAAAAAACGAAATTTTCTTTGAGCAAAACCGGAGATAAATTTATTTTATTTAATTGTTGAATTCCAAAACCCTGAGAATTGAAAAATGACATTCTTGTCTGGCTGCAAAAATTCATATAGGTGGAATTTCCCACGTGTTGATTGGCGTCTACATCAGACCAGCGTACATTAAATTTTTCAATAAATACTCCCATAGAAAAGGCTTTATAGCAAATTTAATGAAATAAAATAAGATTTAAAAATTATTTTAATAGGCTATATATACAACATTACCAATAAATTGAGAAGGGTAAATTTTAGGAGGACGTTCAGAAACTTCCATAGGTTGTCCTGATGATAATAGCCATTTTGCCCCATCTTCAGGACAGTAAAGATAAATATCGCTACGCACTTCTAATGTGCTGTTATTGGTAGGGCATATATGCGGAGCATTACGATCATAAACTATAAACTCATTTTGATTTTTTCTTACTATAACTAATCCGCGGGTACCAGATAAGGGTCCAGCTCCAATATAAGCCCATCCGCCAATACTGGCGAGATTTTGAAATTGCGGTAAATTAAGATCTACAGTCACATTGATTGAGGAGCTGGGGAAACAACTAATAGTTTTATTCCCATTTTCGCAACCGGAAAAGCAAGTCATTAATGTGAAAATCAATATATAAGGAAATAATTTTTTAATCATAATAAAAAATGTTAAATTTGCATACGGATAATCCGACCCAATAAGTCGGGTTATTTTTTTATTTTAGAATGTACTAATACAAAATTACAAAAAATAAGTATCATGAGTTATGTAACGAAAGAAGGGCTTGAAAAATTGCGTAAAGAACTTGAACAATTAGAACAAGTAGAAAGACCTAAAGTAACGCAACAAATAGCCGAAGCAAGGGATAAAGGTGATTTGTCTGAAAATGCTGAATATGATGCTGCTAAAGAAGCGCAAGGAATGCTTGAAATGCGTATAGCTAAACTTAAAGATATAATCGCTAATTCAAAAATTATAGATCAGTCTCAACTGGATACCTCAAAAGTATCTATCCTATGCACAGTAAAAATAAAAAATATTGCAAACGGTCAAGAGATGAAATATACACTGGTTCCTGACACGGAAACAGATCTTAAAACAGGTAAAATTTCTGTAAATACGCCTATTGCTAAAGGTCTTTTAGGTAAAGAAGTGGGTGAAAAAGCAGAAATAACGCTTCCAAACGGAAATATTATTAACTTTGAGATATTAGATATATCCTTAGATTAATAAGTAAATTAGTTAAGTTATGGCCAGTATTTTTTCGAAAATTATAGCAGGAGAGATTCCTTGTTATAAAATAGCTGAAGATGATAAACATTTTGCCTTCTTAGATGCCTTTCCGGTTGTAAAAGGACATACTCTTATAGTGCCTAAAAAAGAAATGGATAAATTGTTTGAAATGCCTTTGGATGAATATACTGAACTAATGACATTTTCTTATAAAATATCACAGGCGATAGAAAAAGCAGTTCCTTGTTTGAGAGTAGGATTAGCTGTACAAGGTCTCGAAGTACCTCATGCACACATTCACTTAATGCCTTTGAATTCTCCCAAAGATATGCAGTTTTTTGACAAAATTGAACTTTCTCCGGACGAATTTTCAGATATAGCAGACAAAATCAAATCTTATTTATAAAATCGCTGTTTGGTATAGTTTTAGATTATCTAAATAGCTGACTCAACCAGAAAATTAAAATTACAAAAATGGATTTAGGTAAAGAATTTATAAAATATGCAGTGAAACATGAAGGAATTAATAGTCTCACAGTAGACCAATATGTAGTTTCTTCCATGACACCTTATATAACTGAAGAGCGTAAATTAAATGTGGCACAGATGGATGTTTTTTCCAGATTAATGATGGATAGAATTATCTTTTTGGGTACAGGAATTGATGATCAGGTAGCTAATATTGTTACTGCTCAGTTATTATTTTTAGAAAGCACAGATGCATCTAAAGATATACAGATTTATGTAAACTCTCCGGGAGGAGGAGTTTATGCAGGTTTGGGAATATATGATACTATGCAGATCATAAAACCGGATGTTGCTACCATATGTACGGGAATGGCAGCCTCTATGGGTGCTGTATTACTTACCGCAGGTGCAGCTGGAAAAAGATCCGCTCTAAAACATTCTAGAGTGATGATTCATCAACCTTTAGGAGGGGCTCAAGGTCAGGCATCCGACATGGAGATTACTTTAAAAGAAATTTTAAAGTTAAAAAAAGAACTTTATGATATTTTATCAAATCATTCTGGTCAGCCGTTTGATAAAATTGAAAAAGACTCAGACAGAGATTACTGGATGACTTCAGCCGAAGCAAAAGAATACGGATTAATAGATGAAGTTTTAGACAAACGATAATACGTTGTTTTGCTTTATTTATATAACATAATATTAAACAGAAACTTTCGTTTATTTTTATAATAATCAAACGAAAGTTTTTTGTTTTTTTAAAAATATACTCGATGATAAAAAAAATACTGTTTTTATCTACGCTGTGTTACGGATGTTCATTAATGGCACAGGTAAAAATCACAGGAGTAGTAATTAATTCGGATATTCAGCGTCCGGTATCCGGAGCTGTAATCTCTTTGAAAAATACATCCATTCAAACCATTTCCGATAAAAATGGGAATTTTAAAATTGAATCTCCCTTACCGGTAGATTCTTTAATGGTTAAAATGGGAGATATACCCTTAAGAACAATTGCTATTACAAAAACGGAATATAACGGGTTAATCATTGGACTTTCTTCCGATGAGTTAAAAAATATTCTTACTGCTCCTCAGATTACTGCACCTGCAAAGAATTCCGATACTACTACAGCAAATACACAAACGGAAATTAAATCCATATCTCCAATACTTGCAGATTCATTACAAAGCAGAAATGAAACGAATCCTTTTTTAAAAGATTCCGATTCCATAAAAATGAAAATTTCCGGTAGATTGATTAATGCAGATACGCAACAACCTATACCGGATGCTGAAATTATTTTAGGAAATACTCAAAATTTCGCTTCTTCGGATAAGGAAGGGTATTTTTACGTAGAGTCAGATGAATGGGTGAATTCATTAGGAATCACTACTTCTGATTTTCCTTTGAAGTATGTAGCCCTTGAAAAAGGTGATAATCTTAATATGGAAATTAAATTTTCAGTTAATGATAACAATGAGACACCGAACAACACTTCTGGTAACCAATCTTCCGAACAAACATTAGGAGTTATAGAAGTGGTTGCTTTTCCAAAAAAGAGAGTACCTAAAAAAGAAAATCCGGCATATAGAATTTTAAATGAGCTTTGGAAAAGAAGAAGAACTAACGGGCTTACAAATTTTAAAAATTATCAATACAAAGAGTACGAAAAAATAGAGTTTGACTTAAACAATGTTGATAGTACTTTTATGAGCAAGAAGATATTTAAAAAGTTAAATATTACTTCTTCGGATATTGATACTTTAGATGTCATTAACGGTAAAACCTATTTGCCAGTTTTTATAAATGAATCTATAACAGATATTGTAGGGCAGAACGTTCCGTCTAAAAAAGAAAAAGAATTTTTATTAGGAAATAAAGCTTCCGGAATTCCTAACAACGACATCATTGCAAATACAGTTAAAAATTTATATAAAGACATAAATATATATGATAATACCTTAAACTTTTTTAACAAAGGTTTTACAAGCCCTGTTGCAACTATAGGATTTTCTGTTTACGATTATTTATTGGTAGGAGTTAAAGATGTGGAAGGAGTCAGTTGTTATCATATCAAATACAGACCCCGAAGAGATAATGAATTAACTTTTAAAGGAGACTTATACATAACCGAAAATACCTATGCAGTCCGGGAAGTGACTATGCAATCCACATCCGGAATAAATGTAAATTTCGTTAAAGATATTTACATGGAGCTTAGTTATGATAATGTAAACGATTCAATTTTTATACCTCTAAGAAATTATACGGTTTTGGATATGTCTTTGCTATCCAAAAAAGAAGGTACTAAAGGAATGTTTGCCAAGCGTACCATATCGTATGAAAACTATAAATTTGATCAGCCGGAAACGGAGGTTGAATCTTTGATTAACAGGCAATGGGATCCTATATCACAAGGGGCTTATAATAAAAAAGATGATTTTTGGGCAGATAACAGACCTGAGCGTTTAGGTGAAGATGAGATAAAAGCTTATGAATTGGTTGATAAAGTCTCTAAAACTAAATTTTTCCGAAATATTGTCGACGGAGTACAAGTTATATCATCTGGATATATAAATATTGGTAAAGCAGTAGATATAGGTAATTTATATCAGTCTTTTGGGTTCAATACTGTGGAAGGTTTAAGACTAAGAGCGGGTGCTAGAACTTATTTTACTCCAAATGATATGTGGAGGGTGGAAGGTTATACTGCTTACGGATTTAAAGATCAACAATTCAAATATGGTGCTGAAGCACGATATATGTTTAATAAATTTAATCGGTTTACCGTCGGTTTAGGAACTAAAAGAGATATAACTCAATTAGGTGTTTCCTTAACGGAAGATGAAGGTGTTATGACCCGTTCTTTTGCTTCCTCATCAATCATATCCAGAGGAGATAATGATTTTCTAAGTTCTGTTAATAGAACTAATGCTTTCTTATCAATAGAGCCTTGGAAAAACTTTCAAATCAGGTTGGATGGTTCTTATCAATACATAAAATCAGCAAATCCTGAAAAATTCGATATTGGTTATTATGATAAAAATGGGAACAAAAAAAATGAATTATATGATACCCATCTTACTTTAAGTATTATGGCTAGGCCTGGGGCTAAGTATTCGCGTAACGGTTTAGACAGATATGAGCATACCTCTTTAGCACCCACTATTATTTTAAAGTATGTTAAAGGCTTCAATGGAGTTTTGGATAGTGATTTCAATTACGATAAACTTCAGCTCTTATATTCTCAGCCAATACTTTGGGGTCCTATTGGTAAAACTAATGTAACCTTTGAATTTGGTAAGATATTTAACAAGCTTCCGGTTTCTTTATTAGGAGTTTTACCAGGAAACCAGTCTTACGGAATTATTCCTAATACATTTTCACAATTAGATTACTATGATTTTGTTACGGATATTTACTCAGCATTGCATGTAGAGCATCATTTCAACGGTAGATTTTTCTCTTATATACCCTTGTTAAAAAAATTACAACTTAGAGAAGTAGTATTTTTCCGAGGAGCCTGGGGAGATATCTCTGATGGAGCAAAATCGTTAAATGCTTCCAGTATTGCTTACAGGGCACCTAGCAAAGATATATATTATGAATATGGATTTGGGGTCGAAAATATAGGATTTGGCAACTTACGTATATTTAGAGTTGATTTTAACTGGAGAGGTAATTATTTGGATATGCCTGAAGTAAGTAAATTTGGTGTAAAAGTAGGAATGCAGTTTACATTCTAGATAAAAAAAAGGGAAATTTAATTTCCCTTTTTTTATTATTTTTTATTATTTAATATTTGATTTTGAGTTAGTTCGCGAATATTGCCGTAAGTGTTTTTCATAAGCTTAGGAATTTTATCTTTAGAAAACCAGTTTACTATTTCAATGTTTTCTTCTTTTTGCGGTTTAGGTTTTGCAGTGCCTTTATATTTCATATGGAACCAGTAAACCACTTTTAAATAATATCTTTTATCAAAATACACATGATAGGTAACGGATGCAAACTTACCAAGTTTAAGATCCGATATTGAACATTCTTCCTCTACTTCACGTACAGCAGCATTTTCAAACGATTCTTTCTTCTCAACATGCCCTTTGGGTAAATCCCATAGACCATTACGTTTAATAAATAAGTAGTTGTTATCTTTATTCCTCACAATACCGCCGGCAGCATAAACCGGTTGCGCAAAATTTTGAAATTTTTCCCAAACTTTATTTTTTTTGGAATGATAAATATGAATATGCTCTTTATCAGTGTTAAAAAGAAGATCAAAAGCCGATTCAAAAGTGGTTTTTGTTTTGTAGTGCAGGTTTACAGCTCCATTAACTTCCTTTTTACCGATAGTGAGAAGCTTGTCATTGACAAAAATTTTGTACATTTGTTAACTGATTTTTTCAAAAATACAAAAAAATGAATATAACCGGAGAAAAAACATTAGTTAATAAATCTGCAGAAGAAGTTTATGCGATTACATCACAGCCCGTAGAATATGAGAAATTTATGCCGGAAAATATCGATAAATTTGAAGCTACTGAAGATGGTTTTGTTTTTGCATTAAAAGGTATGCCGGAAATAGGATTAAAAGTAGAAGAAAGAATTCCTAATTCCAAAGTTGTTTTCACATCAGCTAAAGAATCGCTTAACTTTAATCTTTCCTTGTTTATTCAATCTCTTTCAGAAAATTCCTCAGAAATTCAATTTATATTTGAGGGTAAATTTAATATGTTTATTTCTGCCATGGTGGAAAAGCCACTCAAAAATTTTATCAAATCTTTGACTGAAGGAATTTCTAAAATTTAATATATATTTTATCTTAGTATATTTTAAAAGTCTTTTTTATTTATTAAAAAAGACTTTTTTTAGATATTTATTAAATGCTAATGTCTTTTAAACCAATTAATTATTATTTATTAATTAAAAATAGATTCAAATAAAAGATAATCAGATACAAATATCCTGATATATTTATAAATTACTATATTTGAACCCTGAATTTGTTATGGATTCAGAAATTAATGTATAATATTTAAAATAAAGATTATGATCTGGAATAGTCTTTATCTTCATGTATAAATTTAATTAATATTTATTGGTGAATAAATAAAAAAAATGTTTTAGAGCTGAATTAAATTATTAAATTACCGTTATGACAAAAATGTCATATTGATAAAAACTATGAAAAATATCTTATTAGAATCTTTAGGTGTTATAAACACTCCACATAAAAAAATAGAAGGTATGCCAATACAGCCAGCAGGTGCAGTAGGAATACAAGGAACCATTATTGTTGACGAAAAATTTTTAAAAGGCTTAAAGGACTTAGAAGGTTTTTCACACTTTATATTAATATATCTTCTTCATCAAATACAAGAATATGAATTAGAAATAATTCCGTTTATGGATACAGTTGCGAGAGGAGTTTTTGCTACTCGTTCACCTAAGCGCCCCAACAGAATAGGCCTGTCTATAGTCAAAATGATAAAAATTGAAAATAATCGTGTTTATTTTGAAGGGGCTGATATGCTAGATGGAACTCCTTTACTTGATATAAAACCATTTTTTGGAAATTATGACAATCAATTCAACGTAAAAAATGGTTGGCTGGATAAAGTGGGGAAAATTGATATAAGTAAAAAAAAATCTGATAAAAGATTTGAATAATTTAATGACTACCATGAATTTTAAATATAAAAATGTAATTCTGTTGATATTTCTATTACTTTTTTTTGTATTGAGTTTTATATTATCATTTACTATAGGAAGATATCCAATATCGGTTACCGATATACTTACTTATACTTTTACAGGTAAGGCTGAGGATGAAAATTTACCACTGTTGTTGTTTGAGGTACGTTTACCCAGAGTCATAGGAGCTGTAATAGCAGGAGGAGCTTTATCTGTATCAGGAGCAGCGTATCAAGGATTATTTAGAAATCCAATGGTAAGTCCGGATATTCTTGGTGTTAGTTCCGGAGCAGGTTTTGGAGCCTCTTTAGCAATTCTTTTATCTTTGAGTGCATGGGCTATACAATTTTCGGCCTTCATTGCAGGATTATTTTCAGTATTACTGGCGGTGTTTTTGAGCCGTTATATTTCCATGTTTAATAATAGAATCTTGATATTGGTTCTTTCAGGTATGATTATAAGTTCAATTTTTGGTTCACTTATTTCATTATTAAAATACATCGCTGATTCGGAATATAAGCTACCTGATATAACATTCTGGCTCATGGGAAGTCTTTCCGAAATAACTGTGAAAGAAATTAAAACCATTTTACCTATAGTTTCTATTTCTCTTATCCCATTATTTTTAGTGTCATGGAAGCTTAATATTTTGTCTTTAGGTGAAGAAGAGGCTCAGACACTAGGTATTAATACTTCCCGCTTACGACTAGTAGTCATTTGTTGTGCTTCTCTACTTACAGCTTCTATTGTTTCTGTTGCAGGTCTAATAGGTTGGATAGGGTTGATCATTCCCCACATGACAAGATTTATTACAGGTCCAAATCACAGAATTCTTCTCCCTGCTTCATTTTTACTGGGAGGAACATTTTTATTATGGATAGATAATTTATCAAGATCTATTTCATCTTTAGAAATTCCTCTGACTATAATAACTTCCTTAATTGGAGCTCCTTTATTTTTTGTGCTTTTAAAATTTTCTTCAAGAAATGCCTGGTAAAATAATTATGGAAACAATTAAAATTGAATTAAGACAGGCTGAATTAGGATATAAAAAATCAGTTGTATTAAAGAATCTTAATGTAGAGTTGTTAACAAATAGCACCGTGTGTTTGTTAGGTAAAAATGGGGCAGGTAAAACAACATTGTTTAAATCAATATTAGGTATTTTGCCTACGCTTTCCGGGAGTATAAATATAAACGGAAAAAATATAGCGCATTGGAACAGAAATGAACTAGCCAGACATATCGCTTATATACCACAAGCTAAAACACTACCATTTCCGTTTTCTGTTTTTGAGGTTGTACTCTTTGGGCGAACTGCTTATCTATCACAGTTTTC
Source organism: Apibacter sp. HY039 (assembly GCF_004023655.1). Lineage (NCBI taxonomy): Bacteria > Pseudomonadati > Bacteroidota > Flavobacteriia > Flavobacteriales > Weeksellaceae > Apibacter > Apibacter sp. HY039. The sequence goes on from NZ_SAYM01000008.1 coordinate 97,843, forward strand.
ATCTCCATCCAAAAAAGATAAAATTATTGCAGATGCATGTTTAGAGCAACTAAATATTATGTATCTAAAAAACAGAATATTTACCCATTTAAGTGGAGGGGAGCAGCAAATGGTTATTATTGCCAGAGCCTTAGCACAACAACCTTCATTTCTGATAATGGATGAGCCAACCTCAAGTCTGGATTTTGGAAATCAAATAAAAATTATTCAGGAAGTCAATAATCTTAGAAACGAAAAAATGGGAATTTTTATGGCTACGCACAATCCTGATCATGCTTTTATGTGTGATGCCGATGTGCTGGTTGTTCATGAGGGTACCTTATGGAAACAAGGGTATTGTAATGATATACTTACAAATGAAACATTAAAACAAATTTATGGAGTAGACATAGATGTTATAGATCTCAAGCACAATGATAAAGAAAGAAAAATCTGTATTCCAGCATATAAATCATGAAATTATAAACAATGAAAAAAGAAAAAGAAACATTACACAAGGTTAACATAGTAGGAATAGGTCCCGGACATCCGGATTTATTAACCATTCAGGCAACACAAATTCTGGAACAGGCTGATGTTATTTTATATGATTGCTTAGCAAATCAATGTATTTTAGAAGACCAAAGATTTCTAGCAAAAATTGAATTTGTTGAAAAAGACATGACTTTTCAAAAAATGATTGATATAATGGAAAATTATTATTTGGAAGGAAAAAAGGTAGTCAGATTACGTTCCGGAGATTCAATGATGTTTAACAGCGGTGGAATCGAATCTAAAATTTTGAAAGAAAGAAAAATACCTTTTGATGTCATACCAGGGATTACTGCAACTGGTGCAGCCTCATCAGTTTTTTCAATTCCGACAACAGAATTGAATGAAAGCGATGCATTAGTACATTTCATTTCGCATGATACTCCTGAAAATTTTGCACAAATAAGAGATTTAACCGTGCTTTTCAAATACGGTACTACTATAGCTTTATATATGGCTAATCAAAATCTGACTCGTATACTTAATATTATGAAAGAAGAAAATGTAGATCAGAATCTTCCGGTGGTTGTCGTGTCAAGAGTCAGTATGCCAGAAGAAACAGCTATTTATACCCATCTATCTGAACTTTTGGGAACTTTAGAAACTAACCAGTTACGATCGCCGATGGTCTTTTTCATAGGAAAACATGTCAAAATATTGAATGATAAGCTAAACATAATTCAAAATAAAAACTAACATAAAATTATAAATGTGAAAAATAAAATATCAGCCTTAATATTTTGTGCAGGAACAACGTTTATATGGGCACAAAATCATACTTCAGATTCCTTATTAAAAGTTTTTGAATTGGGAGAAATTAATGTAATTGAAAAAGGAACTAAGCGCATATTGACCAATCAGGTAGATGAAAAACAACTCCGTGAGTTTGATAGAAACACTTTGACTGATGCTGTCAATCTGTTACCCGGAGTTACCATTTCTGAGTTTGGTGCAAGAGGGGAAGGAAACCTGAGTCTTCGTGGTTTTTCAATGCTTCAGACACCTATCTTTTATGATGGAATACCTATTTATGTTCCTTATGATGGAAATGTAGATATCAATAGATTCACTACTTTTGATATAGCAAAAATATCTGTTTCTAAAGGATTTACATCAGTTCTTTACGGGCCCAATACTATGGGAGGGGCAATAAATATAATATCAAGAAAACCCATAAAACCATTAGAAATATCAGGTATTTCCGGAATTAAATTCAGCAAAGAAGGCCTCAATAATTATAGTACTTCTCTAAATATAGGATCCAGAATAAATAAATTTTATTTTCTGGGAAATGTTTCACACATAAAAAATAATTTCAACTCGTTATCAGAAAAATTTAAACCCGGTACTAATGAAGGTGGAGGTAAAAGAAACCATTCTGAATATAGAGACTGGAAACTAAGTGGTAAAGTTGGATATATGCCCAATAAAACTGATGAATATTCATTAAACTTTATAATGCAGGAGGCACAAAAGGATATAGCTCCTCCGGTTGAAGGAAGTATGTACAGGGATTATCCTCAATATAACAAATACAGTATTTATTATCGTTCAAACACGTATTTAGGAGCCCAAACCTCTTTAAGTTTAACTGGTTTTTATGATAACTATTATAATAAAATGAATCAATACGATAATAATGAATATTTTCTGCAAAATACCAAAAAAGCATTTCGCAGTATATATGATGATTATTCGTTGGGTGGCTCAATTAATTTATCTACTGAATATTTTAAAAATAATATTTTAAAATTATCTTTTCACGAAAAGTTTGATTCACATAAAGAACATAATGCCACAATACCTCAAAATTTAGCTACCGGACAAAAAGAAATAGTGGGGGAGCCAATTCAGAAATATTTGGACAATACTTTATCAGTTGGAATTGAAGATGTATTTAATTTAAATAAATACTTTACTATTATAGCTGGTGCAAGTTATAACTATAGAAATAATATAAAAGCTCAGGATTATGGAACACATTATGAAACCGGAGAAAAAAATATTTTATTTGATTTTCCTACAGGTTCAGACAATGCTTTCAATTATCAGCTGGGAACAATATACAAACCCGCAGAACATCATGAAATATCATTATCAGCATCTCGAAAATCCAGATTTGCCTCTCAAAAAGAAAGATATTCCAGTCGTTTTGGCTCGCAAATTCCTAATCCTGATTTGAGTTCCGAATACAGTTGGATATTTGATTTTAATTATAAAGGACAAGTATCTTCAGCTTTACAATATGAACTTTCTTTCTATAGAAACAATGTAAGCAATGCTATTTATCAGATTACTGTAGGAAAACAGGAAGATGGAAATCCAATATATCAAAATAGAAATCAGGGAAAAGCAGTTTTCCAGGGATTAGAATTGTCATTCAATTACCGTCCCATAAAAAATATAAACGTTGGTGCTAACTATAGCTTTATTGAACTTAAAAATAAGAAGGATAAATCTTTAGAATATACAAACATTCCCAAGCATAAACTTATTATGTTCGGAAAGTATAATTTAACAAACTGGGATGCATATTTGCATCTCGATATGGAGATTAACAGCAACAGATATATAACGAGTGGTGGAGAGACGATTTCAGGTTTTACTTTGGTCAATGTTAAGGTACATTCTAAAATTTGGAAAGGTTTCAGTGGTGAAATCGGATCTAAAAATTTGTTAGATAAAAATTATTATTTATCTAAAAATTATCCACGGGAAGGACGTACATTTTTTACATCATTGCTTTATAATTTTTAAGTATGAAATCTAAATTTGGTATTTACGTTGTTATTTTTTTTCTTTTATCACTTATAAGTTGTAAAAAAGATAAAGTTTATTCTGAAAAAATAACAAGAACAATAACCGATATGGCGGGTCGTAAAGTAGAAATACCTGTCAACGTACAATCTGCTTTTATTGACAGGCATTCTGTAATGTTAGTCTATTCTTTTGACACACTGTTGCCTGTTAATCGAGTCTTTAACTATAATGATTCTGAAAAAAAATATTTAACCCAAGGTTTTTATGTAAATAAACCTTTGGTTATTAATGAAAATGCAGAAGAAATTATTAGGTTACAGCCAGATATTATCTTGTTTTCAAAAGCGTTAACAGAAGAAAATAGAAAAAAAGCAGACCAACTTCAGAAAAAAGTAAATATACCTGTGGTGTTGTTGGATAACGACTTTCATAATTATAAATCTACCTTGTCTTTTTTAGGAAATGTTTTAAATAAGAAAGAAAAATCAGAGAAATTAAATAATTTTATCCGAACTTACGTAGATTCTATTCCTATAAAAGCAAAACAAATTCCGGAAAATAAAAGAAAAAAAGTTTACTATGCTGAGGGGAATAAAGGTTTAAAAACCGATCCATCCGGCTCACTTCACAGTTTGCTAATTGATTTGGTGGGAGGTATTAATGTTGCTCAGGTAGATATTTTACCGGGAAAGGGGATGACAGGAGTTTCAATTGAACAAATATACTTATGGAATCCAGACATAGTCTTAGTATGGTCCGGGAACTATGATTCCAAAGATTCTTATATGCATATTCGGCATGATAAGTTATGGAAAGATTTAAAATCTGTAAAAGAAAACAAAGTATATCAGGTTCCGTGGAAACCTTTTGGCTGGATAGACAGACCTCCGGGAATCAACCGACTCATTGGGATAATATGGCTTTCACAAACATTGTATCCTGAAGTATATACCCAAAATCTAAATAAAATAACACAGGAGTATTTTAAGGAATTTTATCATTACAATCTTAATGAAGAAGAAGCGGCGGAACTAATTAATCCACAGCCAAACTAAAAGTTTAATGATTATGATTTATAAAAAAAGAGGCTTTTTATAAGCCTCTTTTTTTGTATTAAATATGATAATAATTTACTTTAATTATTTTCCAGCTTTGGAAGGATAATTTTCATACGCATATTTTACAGCTTTGTAAACATCTACAACACCTCCTGTTACGGAAAGTTTATCAAATGTAGTATCAACATCTTCGTTTAATAAAAGAGGTACATTTGATTTGTTTGCTGTTTTCAATAATATGTCTTTTACTTCTGCAGCTGTTAGGCTAGGGAAATAAGCCCATAGTAATGCCGCACATCCTGCAACTACCGGAGAAGCCATACTGGTTCCCTGTAAAAATTTATAGCCGCTTTTTGTTACTGTAGAATAAATCTCAAGTCCCGGGGCAAATATATCTACCCTTTGTCCGTAATTAGAAAAAGAAGCTTTTAAATTATCGTTGTATCGGGTACTAGCACCAACAGTTATCCAATTATTTACAAAAGAAGTATTTTCACCATCTTTGAAATTGGTAGGATAATTAAAAGTTATATCAACATTTTTATTATCGTTACCCGCAGCGTGTACCATTAATACATCTTTCTTTTCTGCATATTTCATTGCTTCCCAAACTCTTTCTTTGTCAGGGGAAAATCCTTTTCCGAAGCTCATGTTAATAACTTTTGCTCCATTATCTACAGCATAGTAAATTGCATTAGCAATATCTTTATCTCTTTCATCTCCATCAGGAACAGCTCTAACTACTAATATTTTAGCAACATCCCCAGCAATTCCATCCATTCCTATATTGTTGTTTCTTTCGGCAGCAATAATTCCTGAAACGTGTGTACCATGTAAAGCATCCGGACCTTCAACTTCATTATTTCCATAATTTTTCTGTTTTAAATCAGAATAATTATCTCCGATAATTGCACGTGGATCATAGTCTTTATTAAGCATATATTTTAATTGATCCCCATAATATTTTGCTTGTTCTTTAAATTGCTCAAGAGCTATTTTCTCAAACTCGTCAACAGTTTTGCCACTTACGCTACTATCGGAAGCCAGCATCATGACATAGCTTTTTAGATTAGGGTTAGCCAATTTTTGAGCATTTTCAACTGTAATCGTATTATTACCTAAAGCATCGCGAAGTGTGCTAACAACCTGAGATATCTGCTCCTGATTAGAAGAAATATTATCCATTCCTTTTTGAGCTTCCTTTAATTTTACGTCGTAAACCAATTTTGCTCTCAGGTATTCCTGATATTCTTTTGGATATTTTTTTATGTTAGCTTCGTTGGTACTTTTATTTGCACTTTCGAACATTTTTTCATATTTAGCAACTACACGGGTCGCTTCCATAGTATCGTGATCTACATCTTTACCATCTTTACCACCAATAAAATCCCATCCATGAATGTCATCTATATACCCGTTTCCATCATCATCCTTTTTATTATTAGGCTTCTCTTTAGGATTAACCCATATATTTTTTTTCAAATCCGGATGATCTATTTGTACTCCGCTGTCAATAACACCAACCACAATAAAGGAGGGCTTTATACCTTTGGATTTTAAAAATTCAATAGCATCATTGGTACCCACTCCGTAAACTCCGGTCTTTTCGTAATTTTGATGATACCAATTTTTTAAAGTTAAAGAATCTGTTGCCTGAGCAGACAGGCTGTTTACAAATAAGCCAAATGCTAATGCAATGCTAAATACTACTTTTTTCATTAATTATATGTTTTAGTATTTTTAAATGTTTGAAATATAAGTATCACATTTCGGGCCAACGTTACAAACCAAATCTAAAATAGATAAATCATTCATAAATTCAAATCGATCGGAAAAAACCTGAATATAGGGTTGGTTTTGAAATGTACTCTCTTTTTTTGCATTAAAGGTTTCCCGTGCGTCTTTGCCTTCAAAAAATTCATTGTACTCCAAAGTAAAGTCATAATCTAAGTTTAGCTTTACTTTATCATTGATCCATTGAAACGTTTTTAAATTAAAATCTATTAGATAGGTTTCTTTTTTATCAAATATTTCTTTAAGGCTGTCCTGATAATATTCAAAATACGGTGAACTTTGGTAGGACGATTTTATAGATTTCCAGTGTAGATTCATCCAATTGGAAGCATATGATATTTTTATATCCTTAAATATTCTGGCTCCTGTATGTTCGGTAGGGATGATAAGCGGAAGTTTACCATTAGCACCCTGTATTATACAACGGTTTCTATAGGTTTGCTTAGGGAAATTTTCCCATTTTTCCAATAATAATTTATCAGATTGTAAAGCCAATGCAAAATACGAAACCGGAGCAAAGTAAAAAATAGGTAATACAGTCATAAATTCGTTATAAGTCAACAAATTTAATACAATTTGAAATATTGATTGTTGATGAGTCCTCTTTTTTAATGAACAGGTGTAAATGTTGATTGCAAAAGAAATAATAGCTCATCAGATTTTAATAAACCATTATATTTAAAGATTAATTCATAATCAGGTGTAAAAAATAACCAACAGGGAAATGAAACAGTCTCATTTGCCGGAGTGTAATATTCCGCAAGCTCATGAATTCGGTTATTATTTTTAAATAAACGATGATTGAATGTTATTGGCTCTTTTGAGTCAGCATTTACGTTTAAAAAGTAGTAGTTTTCTGACAGAATCTTTTTTAATTCATTATCTTTCAGCAGTTGTTTCTCCTGTATTGAACAATAGGCACAATTATCTGTATGTATATAAATGATTATAGGCTTAGATTCCTTATTAACTAAGGAATCTAAGCTTTTAAAATTTATCTGGGCAAACATTACAGAAGAAAAGTTCAAAAGCATTATCATTATACAACCAATAATTATAATTCTTTTTTTCAGAAAGTTAAATTTGCCCATAGTAAGTGTCTTAATTAAAATAAATTATATCTTATACCTGCAAAACCACGGATACCTTGCAAAGAAGCATAATTATAAGCAGTATCAAAGGTATATCCGTGCGGATTGGTTACGGGGTTGTCAGCATCCTTATTAAAAGGATCAAAGGGTCTCATTAAAGGATCTTTAGGAATAAAATTAAAAATATTTTTTAATCCTCCGTAAACTTCAATGCCGTTATGAAATTTTTTAGTCAGCTGAATATTGGCGATACAGAACCAGGGAGAGTATTCTCTTCTATAATCATCGGGTTGTATAGGAAGTCTCATAGGACCGTTCCAGTTTCCGGTAAAATCTAAAGTCAGGCTTTTAGGGAAATTATAGGAAATTATAAAATTGCCAGACCATTTGGGAGCGTGAAGTTGCTGTATTTTTGTTTTACTACCATCTTCGTCATTTTCTTTAATATAAACATCCATAAAAGTTACACCTGCCATAATTTTTAAAGGAAAGGTAAAACTCCAGTCAGTGTTGAACGAAATACCTCTGGAAACGGCGTGGCCATCTAAGTTATCGTAAATGATTTTTGTAGGATCCGTATCAAAATCACCTACAATTTTATTTGTAAAGTAGGAATAAAAACCTGTGACATCCAAATTAACGTTAAAATTTTCGTTGGGTATTTTAAGAACATAATTTAAATTTCCATTATACGATTTTTCCGGTTTCAAAGAATTTTCAATAACAACTTCTCTTGCACCGGTAAGAGCTGCATGATCTTCAGTAAATATATTAACTACTCGAAATCCAGTTCCAAAGCTGGCTCTTAAGGTATTGTTTTTATTAGGTGAAATTTTGTAGGCAACCCGAGGTGAGTGAATATTTCCGTGGTTTTTGTCATGATCGTATCTGTAACCTACCAACAAAGTATTTTTTGTATTAATGTTCCATTCATCCTGAATGAATATTCCCGGCAATGGAGTTTTGGCCGGAGCGTTATGTAATCCGTCTGCTGATAAAGTTGCCGGAGTGTTATCATCATAGTAAGTATAACGAAATCCTCCACCCAATAGAAGGTTATGATTTTTTAAGGATTTGTCCCAGTAAATTTGTCCAAAAGCAACTTGTTGAGTAGCCATGTAAGGAGTATCCCCATACCATGAATTTTGATCATGCCAGTTGTAAGAAAATTGTGTATATATTTTTTCAGTAAATGGGAGCTGATAATTTCCTATTATTTCAATTCTTTTAGTATAAATACTTTCACCGTATACTTCATCACTTCCCCTGTATTTTTTACTCCAGTTCATCTGTCCTCCCCATCGATCTTCGTTGATCCATCGTATACCAATACTGGCATTACGATTTTCTTTCCTTTTCAGATTCCACTTATTAAAAACAGAAATCCGGTTTTGCAAAGTAACGTCTGTAAATCCATCATGATTATTGTCAATAGGATTATTATATAAAAAGTAATTAATTCCCAATAATCCGGACAAATTTTCAGAAGGTTTTAATCTGAGTCCAATATCTGCACTTAATTCACCCCAGCTGGTTCCGAAGACGTCTGCGCTTACTAATGGCGCTTTTGCCGGATTTTTTGTAATTACATTAATGATTCCCCCCATTGCTTCAGAACCATATAAGGAGGAAGCCGGACCTTTAACGACCTCAATGCGATCAATTAAACTATTTGGAATTCCGCTTAATCCGTATACAGTTGATAAACCGCTGACTATAGGCATGCCGTCAATCAAAATCATGGTATAAGGACCTTCCATTCCATTAATATGAATATCCCCGGTATTACATACATTACAATTAATTTGAGGTCGTACTCCGTTTATCATACCCACAGCATCAAATAAGCTGGGAGTAGGATTTTTTTTAAATAATTTTGAGGTTATAATTTCAACCGGAATAGGACTGTCCGATCTTCTCACTTCTCTCATGGTTCCAGTCACAACAATGTCGTCAATATTTTTTTCATTTTCTGAAGATATTGAATCTGAAATAATTTGAGAGGGTAAAATATTAACCACAAGCATGGATAATAAAATAAATTTTATTTTCATAAGATGTTGTTTAGTTTTGCAAAATTATAAAATTAGAAGATTCTAACAAATTTATTTTGTAATATGAATTTTTCTTTTTGGATTTAATTTTTATATTTGTGTATGTACTCGTATATAGAAGAAAATTATTTAAAGGCTTTGTACAGTATTGCTGATGACAACGGTGAAGTATCTACGCTTGCTTTAAGTCAGTATTTAAATATTAAAATGCCTACCGTAAATAGTATGATGAAAAAATTTTCTGAGAAAGGATTAGTTCATCATCAAAGTTATAAACCTTTGAGACTTACTGATAAGGGAAAAAAACAAGCGGCATTAATACTTAGAAAACACCGGCTGACTGAAATGTATCTGGTCGAAAGAATGGGGTTTAGCTGGGAAGAAGTTCATGAAATTGCAGAACAAATAGAACATATTCATTCAGAAATTTTTTTTAATAAAATGGATGAGTTGCTCGATTATCCTAAATATGATCCGCATGGTTCCCCAATACCAGATAAAGAAGGAAATATTGAATGGCTTAATTACCAAAGATTAAGCGAATGTAAAGAAGGACAGAAAGTAATACTTTCAGCTGTGGTTAATGGGTCTAAAGATTTTTTAAAATATCTTAATTCTAAAGATTTAAGTCTGGGTATGCTGCTTACAGTACTTTCAGTTGAACCGTTTGATGGTAGTGTTACCATAAAAATCGATAATTCTGAAAGAACAGAGGTGTTTAGTAGTCTGGTTGCTGACAAATTATTAGTGAAATAAAAAGATTTCTTTTAAAAGATAAGATTTTTATATAATTTCTGATTTATATGCAAAAGTTAAACTCATAGATAACTTACTATAATCACATATTTTTTTTATAATTTATGTAATAAATTTGATTAGTATTTATTATATTTATAATCTTAATATAAATATGATACTATTGATATGAAAAAAATGCCATTTTTTATGATCTTACTTTTGGTCAATCAGATTCATTCTTATGCGCAGGAAAAAGCTGTTGATCTTGTTAACTTTAATCTTAGCGTCATAGGTGTAGGTATTCAATATGAAAAAGCCTTGACTGAAAAGATAACTGCTTTAGGAACGATTGATTATTCAGGTGGTTTTGGTTATAATTATAACGGTTACGATGAAGGATTTGACTACATGTTAACTACCAGATTATCCTTGGAAGGACGTTATTATTATAATTTTGAATCCAGAGCTTCAAAAGGAAAAAATACAGCTAATAATTCAGGTAATTATTTATCACTGAAATTGACGGTTTTGCCTGATTGGCTAACCAGTTCTTCTAACAATTGGAAAATTAATCCTCAAGGTTCATTGTCATTTAATTACGGACTTAAGAGATCTTTTGCTAAAAACTTTTTTTATGAGCTCTATGCAGGACCTGGAGTTTCTATGTATTCTGAATCTAATTATAAATATAACTTTGCATTAGATAGATTTGAGAAAAAAAAGGAGACTAAAATTGGAGCTATGCTGGACTATGGGTTCAGAATAGGATACAATTTTTAGATTTTAAACAATAAAAAAACTGCTTACTGTAGATTTATTGTTTTTAAGGTATCTTTTAAATACAATAAATCTACATTGAGAATATTGTCTCGTATATCTGATTTAATTTTATAATATTTATGATGCAATGGGCACGGGTTTTCACTGGAACAATCTCTTAAGCCTAAAATACATTTTTTAACAGCCTTTTCTCCATCTATAGAAACAACAATATCGCATATTTTTATTTTTTCAGGTGCTCGGCCTAACGTAAAACCTCCGTTTTTTCCTTTCATAGACATTAGTAAATCCACTTTGGTCAATTGCTGAAGTATTTTTGCAGTAAATGGTTCCGGAGAATCTAATGCCTGGCTTATTTCTCCTACCTGGCACAAATGATCTCTTGAGCTATTTTTACTGAGATATATCATAATCTTTATTGCGTATTCGCTAGTTTTTGTGAACATGTGAATGGTAATAATCAATCCGATTTCAAATATAAAACATAAAAAGATAAATAGGTCTTTTTATTAAATAAAATATATCATGTTATTAAAAATTATTTTAATTAATTCATTACTAATTGATTAATTGAAAATTGTTTACTGAAAAATTATTACAGATAAATAACTAAGTAATTTTAAATCATTTACGTAAATTTACACTATGAAGAGAGGATATGCAGATTTACCATTGCATTACGGTACTGTTCCGGCATGGTTAGCTCAAAGAATGTGCTTGTTAGGCGGAGCAATTACTGAAGCAATAGTGCAGGAGTACGGAAAAAAAGTCTTTCTTCAAAAATTAAGTGATCCCTTTTGGTTTCAATCTCTGGGATGTGTTTTAGGAATGGACTGGCATTCATCAGGAATTACTACTTCCGTAATGAATGCTTTAAAAAAATCTATCAATCAGCGTTCTTCGGAATTAGGTATTTATATCTGTGGAGGTAGAGGGAAATCTTCCAGAAAAACTCCTGATGAGTTGATGGATGTTGCTTATAAAACAGGGTTAAATGGCAGTGAGCTGATTACCCATAGTAAGTTGGCAGCTAAAGTAGATAATACCGCCGTGCAAGATGGATTCCAGTTGTATCTGCATTCTTTTGTAGTTACTTCTGAAGGCGATTGGTCTATTATACAGCAAGGAATGAATCCTGACGAAAAAATGGCTAGAAGATATCACTGGCTTTCTTCTAATATAAAATCTTTTACAGAAACACCTCATTCTTTTATATATGGAAAAAATCAGGGGCAGATCTTAAATTTGACTGATCAAAATGCTAAACAGACTAAGGAAGGAATACTGAGTTTAACTCGTGAAAATCCGGATAAATTGATGAAGGAAATTTCTTTACTTATGCCTGAACATCATGAAGTGCTTCAAAAGGATGTAAATCTAAAACGTTTGGGAGCTGCTTTAGTACTTGCTCATGAAACAGATGTCTCTTCAATTGAATCACTTTTACTTTTGAAGGGCGTAGGACCCAGAACACTTCAGTCTTTAACTTTGGTAAGTGAAGTTATTCATGGTACTCCTTCCAGATTTTCCGATCCTGCTCGTTTTTCTTTTGCTCATGGAGGTAAAGACGGTCATCCTTTTCCCGTTCCAACGAATATTTATGATGAAACTATTGAAATATTCGATATAGCGTTGCACAAATCTCGTTTAGGAGAAAAAGATAAATCGGAGGCTTTAAAAAACCTTTCAAAGGTTTCTCAGCAAATGGAAAACAACTTTATTCCAGATTATCAGTTAAAAGATTGGATACATAAAGAAAGAAAAGATTCATGGAAATATGGAGGGAAAACAGTTTTAGGAGATGCAGTCAAGAATACTGATAATTCAAAAATAATTACCCAAACAAGGTTTAATCCAAAGTCAAAAAAAATAGATAAGGATCAGCTGAGTTTATTTTAAATAATCTTAGAATACCTTTATAGTTGTGTATTAAATAAAAATGTTAACTTTGATAGAAACCATGGGGTGCTTTAACTTAAAAGTTGCAGGCTGAGATTATACCCAACAAAAGTATTTCTTTTGTGCACTTATCAGATAATGCTGATAAAGGATTTTATCTAACTGTATAGTTTCCCTTTGTTTTATTAATTGTTGAATTTTAAACATACTAAATTATGGGAATTTTATCTGCAGAAGTACTGGGAAAACTTAAAGAAGAAGCTGTAAATGCTGAAAAAATAAGAAAATTGACGGATAGTCAATTAGAAATTATTTATTCTCAGAATTTGTTTAATTTGTTTGTGCCTAAGTATTTAGGTGGTTTAGAATTAAATTTGTTAGAAGGTCTGCAATTACAGGAAATAATAGCAAAGTTAGATGGAAGTTTAGGCTGGACAGTGACTTTGTGTAGCGGTGCAAATGCTTTTGTAGGATATTTATCCGGTAAACTGGCAGAAAATATATTTAAGGATCCTAAAGTTTGTTTCGGAGGCAGTGGAAAAATAGGGGGTGTAGCTGAAGAAAGTCAAGACGGATATTTAATTAACGGAAAATGGAGTTATGTAACAGGAATACCCCACGTAAACGTTTTTACAGCCAATTGTCAAATTAAAAAAAATGGAAAGATGCTTACCTGCGATAAGGGTACACCGATTTACAAATCTTTTATTTTTTTTCCGGAAGAAGTAAAAATTATTGAAGATTGGAACACTATAGGTTTAATAGCTACAGCCAGTCATTCGTATACAGTGGAAAATTTATTCGTTAAAAAAGAACGATCTTTTTTGATAAAAGCTGAATGTCGTTCCATCGATCTTTTAATTTACAAATATCCCTTTTTAACTTTTGCAGAGCTGACTCTCGCTGTTAATCATCTGGGAATGCAAAAACATTTTTTTGATTTAGTTGAAACTATTTTCAACTTTATTCAGGAACCATTACATAAAGAATTCAGAACTCAATTTTTTAAAAATGCAAATCATAACTTTCAGGAGAGAAGAGCGTTATTTTATAAATATGTTGAAGACTCGTGGAATGAATTAGAGAAAACCGAAAATGTATCGCACGAGCTGCTTAGTAAAATAAGTATTATATGCAGAGAAATTGTAAAAGAAGGAAGAGAAACGGCTCTGCAACTATATCCATACCTCGGAATTTTAGCTTCTAATCCAACTACAGAAATCAACAGAATACTAAGGGATATTCTGACTGCCAGTCAGCATAGTTTGCTTTTGTAAACTATTTTTTACTTCAGATTGCGTAAAATTATTCAATAATAAACGATAGATAGTAATAATTTTTTAAATAGTTTAGACATAATTTATCAAGAATAAATTATATAAAATTAATGAAAAATAACAATTAAGATATATATTTTGTACATTTACATACCATACTAAATGGTATGTAAATGTATGAAGAAAAAAAATAAAACAGATTGGTTACTAGAAGGGTTAAAAGTTTTAGAGGAAAAAGGGTTTAACAAATTAACCATTGAGGAACTTTGTGTACGATTAAATCTCACTAAAGGTTCATTTTATCACCATTTTAAAAATATAGAAAATTACGTAGAATCTTTAATGATATACTGGAAAGAAGAAAATACTTTATCTTTTATAAATAAAGTAAATACTAAAGATAATTTTTTAGATAAATATTATTATTTAAAAGAATTAGTAGCAAATGCATCACATAAAAAAGAGCAGGTAATTCGAGGTTGGAGTTATTCAAATCCGATAGTAAAATTTTATTTGCAGCAAGTAGACAGTTCCAGATTATCATTTCTAAAAGAATTGAGACAAATTAAAGGAGAATCAAAAGAAAATACCGATCATGCAGCCATGTTGGAATATGCAACTCTTATAGGTATTCAGCAGTTATTTCCAGATATAACAAAGGAAGAGCTACAGCAATTACAAAAATTCTATGATAAAATATAACATTAAGCTATGAAAATCAAAACAGGCAAAGTAGCTGAAAAAGATTTGATAGCACAATATCTTCCATCTGACTATACAGAAGTTTTACAGTGCGTATTTTTCAGCGAAAAAAATATAACTCCCGACGATATTCAGGTAGCTTTTTGGACTAATTCTCCTCAATGGATAAAAAAAATGTTCAAATTAAGAGATATATTAGTAAAACCTTTGGGTATTAAACCCGGAAATGAAAATGATAAGCTTGAACTGGCAAAAAGCATACGTTTAGGAGAAAATTATAGATTTATAAATATTCCCGCTAAATCTATACATGAAACTTTATTATGTATGAACGATAAGCATCTGGTTATGTATTTTTCTGCTAAAATCATATCTGAAACGGGAGATAAAAAAAAACTAACAATTACCACACTTGTTAATTTTCATAATCTCTTGGGGCGGTTATATTTTTATATTATTTACCCTTTTCATTGTATCATTGTTAAAAGTATGATAAAAAATGCAGTATCCATAGTTCAATAAAAATATTTCTTATCTGGTATTCTAATTTAGATATTAATTATTTACGTTTAAAAAATTCCGGAGTAAAAAAATGTGAGAGTTATTCTGAAAGTAATAAAATATATAATTAATGGTAAAGTATCATTGGCTAATCATACTCTTTAGCAGCCTAATTAAAAATAAATATTAGAGAAAAACAAAGTTTACAAAATATAAGGTATTTTTCAAAGTGGAAGATCTAACAATGAATAGAAGTCAAGTTTTAACAAAAAAAATGTTTATTAATTTGTTTTAAACTAAGTTTGTTTGGATTACTGAATATAAGCTCACTATAAACTATCACTGATAAATTTGGCTTTAAATTCGGTTTCTTTCCATTCTTTTTCCGGATTACTCTGAGCAGTTATTCCGCCTCCCACAAAAAGTAAAGCTCCGTTATTATAAAGTTTAGAACATCTTAAATTTACATAATATTTTTCATAACTTTCTGTTTGAATGCCAATGTAACCGGAATAAAAATCACGAGAATAAGATTCTTCATTTAAAATAAATTCTTTGCTTTCCTTAGTAGGAAGTCCGCACACGGCAGGAGTAGGATGCAGGCCGGAAATTATATCTTTTATTTTTTGTTTATCCTCTAAAGGAAAAGAAAAATAAGTTACTAAATGTTTAACAATTCCCAGATGAAGAGATTCCGGTCCACGAATATTAAGAGGTTTAACAGATAATTTTTTAAGTTGCTTTAAAATATAATCCGTTACATACTGCTGTTCATCCTTTTCTTTAGTTTGCCATTCGGAACTCTCATTGTCGGGTAATGTACCGGCTAAAGCCATGGTAGTAAAAACAGAATTTTCCCAAGATCCTAAAGTTTCCGGAGTAGCCCCAAGCCAAACTTCATTTTTGTTCCAGTAGCTTAAATGAATAAAAGAATTAGGATATTGATCTGCCAGATATCTGAAAGATTTAAGAGGACAAATAGAGCTGTTTGAAATCCATTTATCGCGGGATAAAACTATTTTATCCATATTTCCCAATTTCAATATAGATATTGCTTTATCAATTAATTGAATATAATTATCTATTGATATTGTTGAATTATCAATTAGACTTTCGGATAAATGAATTTCGTTAAGATCAGATAATTCTGAATAGTTTAACGGAGTTAAAAAACTGAAACGGAATTCATAATTTTTTGATGAATCAAAAGAATGAAAAATATATTTATTTGCTCCTTTTTCATCCGGGATGATAAGATAAAACTTACTTTCCTGAGGGAATCTAATGAAAGCAAAAGGAGTGTCAGAACAAATGTGATCTTTAATTACATCATTGATTATCATTAGTCAAAATCTTTAATAGGAACGATTCGATTGATCATAGTTACGTAACAATTTTTGAAAGTTTCCCTTTCATTTTCATTGTAAATATTGATTTCTATAACCTGCGAAGAGTTTCCTTTGTTGATAAAACTAGCTATTGCTTTGATTTTTCCGGTTCTTACCGCTTTCAAATGGTATCCGTTAACCTGAGTTCCAAACACATAATATTTTTGAGGATCAATAGTCGTTAATGAAAGCACAGAGCCTACAGTTTCTGCTATTGCCAGGGATACACCTCCATGTAAAAAGCCCATCGGCTGATGAACTTTTGAAGTAACTTCAAGTTCGGCAGTCAGCGTATCACCTGTAAATTCCGTATAGACAATCCCTAAGTTTTCCATTAAAGTATCTTTAGAAGAATTATTTAAATGTTGAATTATTTCCTCGTTACTCATTTTTATGTATTTGTAAATTCAATACAAATGTAAAAATATTTAAGTTTACAAGTTTGAATTTATTCATCAGTCAGTATTTAAGATTATTACGTATTTTTATTAAAAATTAAATTTGCAATTGAGTTGCAACATACTCATAATATTTTTGTAGAGTAAACAAAAAAACTAATAGATATGGCTGTTAAAAAACATAGCTGTTCATGCTGTTCAGATATAAAAGAGCAAGTTTCTCATAGTCATGAAGGACATTCCCATGACCATGGTATAGATAAAGATATTAGTACAATGAAATTATTTTTACCTGCAATAATCAGTGCTGTTCTTTTATTGGCAGCGGTACTAATGGATTATTTACAGGTTGATTTTTTTCACTCATGGCTTCGATTATTATGGTATATTCTGGCTTATTTACCAGTAGGTTACCCTGTCTTTAAAGAAATGTTACAGGAGTTCAGGCACTACGATTTTTTCAATGAATTATCATTGATGTTTTTAGCATCTGTGGGTGCTTTTTATATAAAACAGTATCCGGAAGCAGTTGCAGTTATGCTTTTTTACTCTATTGGAGAAAATTTCCAGGGATTAGCGGTTGCAAAAGCTAAAAAAAATATAAACTCTTTGTTGGATCAAAGGCCGGATGAAGCATCCGTTATAGAAAATAACACTGTAATAAAAATTAAAGCCAGGGAGGTTGCAGTAGGAGCAATTATGCAATTAAAACCAGGAGAGAGGGCAGCGCTGGATGGTGAATTAATTTCTGATTCGGCTTCGTTTAATACTTCGGCACTTACAGGGGAGAGTGCCCCGCAGACAAAAGAAACAGGCGATAGTGTTTTAGCTGGTATGATAAATCTGAATTCATCATCGTTAGTCAAAGTTACCACACCTTATGAAGATAGTAAATTGTCTAAAATTCTTGATTTAGTGCAAAATGCAACCGGACAAAAAGCTAAAACAGAATTATTTATAAGAAAGTTTGCTAAAATATATACACCGGCTGTTTTTTTTGTGGCATTACTGGTTTTTCTACTTCCTTATTTTTTTGTTTCAAACTATCAATATGAAGATTGGCTCTATAGATCACTAATTTTTCTAGTCATATCATGTCCATGTGCTTTGGTTATATCCATACCCTTAGGATATTTCGGAGGAGTAGGGTTAGCATCGAGAAACGGTATTTTGGTTAAAGGATCTAATTTTTTAGATGCTTTGGTAGATGTAAAACAAGTAGTTCTGGATAAAACAGGAACGGTTACACAAGGTAATTTTTCAGTTCATAAAGTATCTGTAAATACTGAATATAATGAGGAACAAATACTGACCTGGGTTAATATCGCGGAATCTCAAAGTACACATCCTATTGCAAATGCAATTCATGAATACATAAATCAATCGCCAGATATATCACGTATAAAATCTATGGAGGATATACCCGGCAAAGGAATCAAGGCTGAAATTGATTCCTATGAAATACTTGCAGGTAATTTCAGATTAATGGACCTATATAATATCAAATATGATCAGGATTTAAAACAGATAGTGAACACAGTTGTATTGATAGCTGTTAATCAAAAATATGCAGGATATATTGAAATTGCAGATCAATTAAAGCCTAATGTTGCGAATGATATACAGGAATTGCATGCAATGGGTATTAAAACAATCATGTTAAGTGGAGATAAAGATTCAGTAGTTCAAAATGTATCCCATGAAATAGGCATTGATCAGGCATATGGTGATTTATTGCCGGAAGATAAGGTAAACAGGATGAAGCAGATTAAACTGGATACTAATGGTAAAATAGCCTTTGTGGGAGACGGATTCAATGATGCTCCGGTCATTGCTTTAAGCGACGTGGGAATAGCTATGGGAGGTTTAGGAAGTGATGCAACCATAGAAGTTGCTGATATTATCATTCAAGATGATAAAATGTCTAAAATACCTTTAGCAATAAAAATAGGAAAAGCAACCAAAAGCATTGTATGGCAGAATATAATTCTAGCTTTTGGAATAAAAATAATAGTGATGATTTTAGGTGTATTTGGTAATATTTACTTGCTTGAAGCTGTGTTTGCTGATGTAGGTGTGGCATTATTAGCAATACTTAATGCCGTGCGTTTACAAAGAATGAAAATAAGGTAGATTCATGTATATTGAATATAATAAGTCCTGCTTAAATTACAGCAGGACTTTATTCATATACTAATTGAGCTCTACCTTCAGTACAAACAACTCCGGTAGGTTGTTTTACCGAAGATAATGTGTCACAATCTGCAATATTCCATTTTTTTATAAATCTTATTTCAGCAGCATTATAGAGAGAAATCAAAGATTTGAAAGAAGTGGTATCAATACCTAACGGATACGGAATATATTTTTTTGTTTCTCCACAGGAATTTATACCAATTGCAGTAAATCCCCAGCTACTGGAATCAGTGCATTCCACTTCAGTCATCGAAATAATTTTATCATATTTTTTGTTTAACTCAACGGATTCTTCTTCACGGGTAATGAAGGGAGAATCGTCAGTCTTACAACTAATTAAAAATTGAAAGCAGAGTATTAAAAAGCAAGGTAATATTTGTATCAACTTTGATTTCATGGTCAAGAAATATTAATAAGTGACAAAAATAAAGCATTCTTGAATAAGAATGCTTTATACTGGAATTTAAAATAAATATTTTTGTTGTAACTCATGGATATTTACTTTCATTTCATCAATTAGAAAAGTTTTAACGCTCCCGTATTTCTTTTCCACTTCGTCTAATGCCGATTCTAAATATTCCGGCAAGGTAGTATATAAAAATTTATTGGCTGGATTTTTTTCAAATAAGGATTGATATTTTCCTGCAAGATACTCATTCGAAGCCATATAATCCTCTAAAATGGTTTCCCGGGGAATATTCAGTGCGGATAAAAGAAGAGCAGCGGCAAGACCTGTACGGTCTTTTCCTGCGGAACAATGAAAAAGTAAAGGTAAATTTTCATCGTGTTGTATTAAATCAAAAAATTTCCTGTAAGTTTCAATGTACTCCGGTTCAGTAACAAACAAGCGGTACAGATGTTTCATGGCATCAATAACATCTTGTTCCGAAGTAAGTTTACTTCGTCCAAATGCCTGTAAAGATCCCGGATCAATAATTAAATTGATATAATTTTTGACAGACTCAGGGATACGGTCCGGTAACAGATTACATTCTTCTTCACATCTGAAATCTACAACTGTAGTAATAGGTATGCCAGACAGATAGTTTAAATCATCTTCCGTAAGATTATACAAATCATCAGATCTGAAGAAATATCCCCATTTAATATATTTACCATCACATGATTTTAATCCGCCTAAATCTCTAAAATTAAATCCTCCTTCCATTGGTAAAAGATTTTCTGAAAGAAAAGCAGAACCCATTTCAGTCACAATTTTAAAATAACTTCTTTGGGAAGGATTTATATATAATGGATATACCCCTAAATCTTTTCCTCGTGCAATAGGGGTTTCCATATCTATGCTTTCCGGTGTGTTTCCAGCATACAATACCCACTCACAAGGTGCATCAATTATTAAAGATGCAGCCTTGGTATTTTTATCTCTAAAAATAGAGGCTTTCGTATGCATATCAATTATTTCGGAATTCAAATAATTTTTATTCAGGCTTTCTTCTTTCATATTCATAATAGTTAAATTATAGTATCAGTCATACTTACTATCAAACTTTTTGCCATGTTACTGTATATTATTAAACATATTGATAGTAAAAACATTTATTTTTAAATTATGTATAAAAATAAGAAATGTTTTTTAAGTAAAATTATTATTATCTTTGAATTTATAAAATAATAAAGGGGGTGCTTAAACATCAAGATAAAAATAATCTTTTTTTCTTGAAAAATGGCTGAGATTATACCCATAGAACCTGTACGGATAATGCCGGCGTAGGGAAAATATACTACTGTATTTTGTTTCCGTTCCCTTTATTAGATAAAGTGTAAACTATATAGATTAAATATGTTAGAATTAATAAACCATTGGGGAATTGGTATAAAAGAACAAATTCATCAAATTTCTATATGGGAAGGTATAGGCGTATCTTTCGGAGTAGCTGAGGTATTGTTTGCTAAGAAAAATAAGGTTTGGCTTTATCCGTGCGGGATCACCAGTATTATTATTACAGCGTATTTATTTTTTCACGCAGGTTTGTATGCTGAAATGTTTTTGCAGACCTATTATTTTTTTATGAGTATTTATGGTTGGGTTCTTTGGTCTGAAAAAAAGGGACAAAGACTAACCGTTGAATATTCATCTTCTTTAGAATGGAAAAAAGCCTTTGCCATAGTTATTAGCGCATGGGCAATACTTTATATCTTATTACTTTTTTTTACTAATTCAGATGTTCCTTTTTTTGATTCCTTAGTAAGTGCATTTGCCTGGTCCGGTATGTGGCTATTGGCTAAACGTAAAATTGAAAACTGGATATTTTTAAATGTAAGTAACCTAATTGCAATTCCTTTATTGATACACAAAGGATTAATATTATATTCTGCATTAACTTTGTTTTTATTCATTATTGCTGTTTTTGGTTATGTTGAGTGGAAAAAACTCATTGAAAAAAGGACAGCTGATTAAAAAAAATTATATTTGTAGTGTAATATAAATGTAAAATATGAATTGGATTTGGTCAATAATTATCGGAATACTGGCTGGCTTTTTAGCAGGTGTGTTGATACGTGGTAGGGGGTTTGGCTGTCTTATAAATTTATTGGTAGGAGTTATAGGAAGTGTCTTGGGAGGTTGGATATTCAGTTTATTAAATATATCGGTGAGCCACGGTAGTAAAATAGGAGTTCTTACAACTTCTACCGTTGGTGCTATTTGTTTACTTTGTATTGTTTCTTTATTTAAAAGAAGATAATTTAGTTATTAAAATATTTTAAAGCTTCATCTTTAAAATCCAGTTTTTGAAGTTCATCTTCAACTTGAGGAAACAGGTATACTTTATTAAATATACCAAAACCAACGGTTTGCCATTGATTTTGATATAAAACTCTTAAGGTAGAAAATAAAAAGAAATTTTTTCTTTCAAATCTTTTATCAATTATTTCATCTACAAGACGATCCTGAACAACCGGAATGAAATTTTTACTTAATTTTCCGAACAATTTGACATTAGGATCTTCTATCTTATCAAGTTCCTGATTTAATTTTTCATCAAATATGGTTATAACTTTGTTTTTAATAAAATCTCGACAACTGGCTTCATCAGGATTAGTAAAATATAAAGCACTAGTGATAACTAATAGTAAGATTAAAAATATATATCTGAATTTCATAAGCCAAAAGTATTTAGGCAAATATAAATACTTTCAAATTAACATTAATTAAGAAGTTTAGATTTATACCTCCACATATATTCAAAAGCATTTTTTAAGGTAAGTTCAGGAGATGTGGGGGAAAACTTTAATTCAGTTCTTGCTTTAGATATATCAAAATCCTGTACCAATCCGTAAAACATAGAAATTTCCTTCTCTGTGATAGCCGGGGCCTTTTTTGTTATTTTTGAAATAATACCCAGGCTATAACCTAACAAATAAAGGATCCATTTAGATATTTTTATAGGCTTACTAATATTGAGTTGAGGTAGAACCAAGTTTGCAATTTTTATAGTATCAGTAATAGACATTCCTTTTTCATTGGCAATTATATATCTCTCGCCATTTTTACCATTAATTGCAGCAAGATAACAACCTTCTGCTACATCTTTTACATCTATCCAGTTAATGTTGATGTGAGTTTCAATTGGAAGTTTATTTTTAATTATATTTTTTAATATTTCATTAGAATTACTCAATCGGTCAATAATTTCACTTCCAATCATAGCACTAGGCAAAACAGCAATAAGTTCAATATTATATTTTTCAGCTAATTTGAAAGCTAACTGTTCGCTATCGTTTTTAGAATTGTAATACATATCTCTTCGATCTGTGTTATATCCCGATTTTTCATTGATAGGATAAGAAGAATAGTTTAAACTGGCAATAGAACTTACATAAATTATCCGTTTCACACCATTTTCAGCAGCAGTTTCCAATGTTACTTTACATCCATTCATATTTACATCATAAATTTCACTTTTAGGATTTTTAGCCCAGAGCTTAAAGACGGAAGCAACTGCAAAAACAATTGTTATACCCTTCATCGCTTTGCGCATCGCCTCTTGGTCAGTTATATCAGCAATAACAACTTCGCAACCGGTATTTTCAAGAAGTTTTTTAAATTCAGGCTTACGGATTGAAGCACGTACTCGATATCCTTTATTTACAAGAAGTGTTACAAGATTATACCCTAGATGTCCATTAGCCCCCGTAACCAGAATAAATTCATTTTTCATTTTTTTCATATTAATTTTACAAAAACAAAATTCTGAACAATTAAAAAAAATGCAATTAACAATTGTTAAGCAGATTTTTACGAATTCTACTTAAACTACCGGGTTTAATTCCTAAATATGATGCAATACATTGCAAAGGAACATGTTCAAATATATCAGGTTGATTCTCTAATAATTGTAAATATCTGGATTGCGCATTCATAGAAGTCATTTCTATAATTCTTTTTTCATGAAATGACATAGATTCCTGTAAAACTAACAATGCATAATTTTTCCACAAAATACTTTGCTCGGTTAAATTTTTATAGTCTATTCTTGAAATACGGAGAAGTTTACAGTCTGTGAGACATTCAATTGAAGCAAATGATGGATGTTGATTTAGAAAATCTGAAAAAGAACAGAAAAAATCGGTAGGGCAATTTATATGTTGCGTAATATCATTTCCATTACTATCATAATAAAACAACCGTAAGTAACCAGAGTTGATATAATATAAATATTTGGGAATATAATTACTTTCTTCAATTACAGTCTTTTTATTATAAAATACGGGCTCAAATAACTGTTTACCTATATTATAATCTCTCTCTGAAAGTTGTTTAATTTTTGAAATATCAGTAAATAATTTTTGATACATTTATTTTATATTTTTTAAAGTAATTTAAAAGTATAATAAAATATTTAACTTTCAAAATAGATAAAAATTCACTATAATTAGGTAAAAACTTATATTTTTGTGTAAACGATAAAAAAATGGGGAAATATAATTTTGATCAAATCATAAACAGAAAAAATTCAGATTCATTAAAATATGGCGTTTTAAAAGATAGATTTGGAAGAGATGATTTGCTTCCTTTGTGGGTTGCTGATATGGATTTTTTATCTCCTCCGGAAATTACGCAAGCACTAGCCCAAAGAGTAGAAGAGGGGGTTTTTGGATACTCTTATGCTTCTTCCGACTACTATCAGTCTATAATTAACTGGCAGAAAAAGCAGCATCAGTGGGAGGTTAAAAAAGAAGAAATCAGTTACATTCCCGGTGTAGTTAAAGGAATTGCTTTTGTTTTAGAAGTTTTTTCAGAAAAAGATGATCAAATTATTATACAGCCTCCGGTTTATCACCCTTTCAGAATTATATCATCTTTACATGACAGAGAAGTCATTAATAATCCATTAATTTTTAATGGAGAACAGTATCAGATGGACATCGACGGACTTGAAAAATTAATTACACATAAAACAAAAATTTTAATTTTATCCAACCCTCATAATCCGGGAGGCAGAGTATGGAGTAAAGAAGAACTTACTAGATTAGCTGAAATTTGTTACAAACATAAAGTCCTTGTTATATCAGATGAAATACATTCAGATTTGGTTTTATATGGTAAAAAGCATATACCGTTTGCATCCGTATCCGAAGAAGCTGCCCAAAACAGCATTACACTTAATGCTCCTTCAAAAACATTTAATATAGCAGGAATAGTGACATCCTATTCTATCATTAAAAATAAACAACTTAGGGAAAAGTATCATAAATATTTAATAAGTAGTGAACTAAATGATGGGACTATATTTGCATATTTAGCTTTACAGGCAGCTTACGAAAAAGGTGAAGATTGGATGATAGAACTAAAGGCATATCTGGAAAAAAATATAAAATTTGTAGATGAATATTTAAAAAAGAATATTCCTCAGATAAAAGCAATAATTCCTGAAGCCTCATTTTTGCTTTGGTTGGATTGCCGCGATTTAAATTTAACTCAGGCTCAACTTACATCATTATTTATAAATGAAGCACATTTGGCACTTAATGATGGAGCTATGTTTGGTAAGGAGGGAAAAGGTTTTATGAGATTAAACATAGGATGCCCTCAATCGGTATTGGAAAAAGCTCTTCAACAATTGAAAGAATCTGTTTAAATGGGCTTGGATACAATTGAAATAATTGTACAGATTGAAAATTGTTTTGATGTAGTGATTACAGATGAAGAGGCGGTACGTACTTATACTGTAGGAGATATTGCCGATTTAATATACATGAAAAAAAAGATAGAGATTTCTACTACAGATATTTTTCGTGTTTTATATTTTAAATTGAAAGAACTTTTTGTGAATAATGGAGTAAATGAGAAAATTATTTGTGTTAATACAGAACTCACTGAACTTATTCCTCAAGGAGATTTAAAATTTTATGAAAAATTAATTAAAAAACAATTAGATTTACTTCCCCCTCCGATAAAACTAAAATATAATCTTCCTAGAGAAGAAGGTGCATATCAAGGGTTAATAATTAAAATTTTTAAAAGAAATAAGCAATTACGCAGCTATACTTTAGCTCAATACATACATTTTTTAATATCTGTAAACTATAAAAAATTACTGAATCCCAATCATCTGCATTCTCGTTACGAAGCAGAAAGAATCGTTTGTATGATAGTTAGTGATTGTACTGGAATTCCGGTAAGCAAAATTGAACTGCATTATAAGATTGTAGAAGATTTAGGAATCGAATAATTTTTTTAAGTGGTTGCGGAGATACAAAATAACTTTTTCAATACTGGGGAAAGTTAAATTTTCTGTTTTAAAATGAATGATATAGTTAGAATTTAATTCTGAGATAATAATTTCCGAAGATTCATGAATAGTAAATCCATTTCTAACTAAGGCTTTTTTTAACCAATAGATTGAATTACAATTACCCTCAAGTCGAACAGTTAGATGATTTTCAGGTTTATTTATTTCATACTCCTGGTTTTGATAATTAAATTTCATATCAGACGAAACAAAATAATCAAGAACATTTTCATTAAAAGCAACGTCTTCCGTGCAACCGGAAATCCATTGCTGATCTTTGATGAGCCAAAGTTTATCGGATATGGAAAGTCCCAGTGATAAATCATGCGAAGTAAAGACAACGGCTTTTCGTTTATCTTTAGCATATTCTCTGATTAATTTTATAACTTTCAATTTATTAGCAATATCCAGATGAGAAGTAGGTTCATCAAGAATTAATAAAGGACAATCCTGAATTATTGCTCGGGCTATCATAGCTTTCTGAAGGTTTCCATCTGAAAGTTCGCAAGCGTAATTAGTAGTATAAGGAGTCAGTTCAAACAAATCTATAATAGAGTAAATAGTTTCTGTTTCCTTTCGGGTGAGTTTTTGATACCATTTTTTATAAGGAAATCGTCCGAGGCTAATCAAATCAAACAGACGTAGCGAAGGACTAATCGAATTTTGGGAAAGGACCACAGATATTAATTTACTTAAATTTCCGGAAGAAATATGATAACTGTTCTGCCCCATAATTTTTATGTTCCCACCCATACATATAAGTTCCTTATATATGGTTTTTAATAAAGTAGTTTTACCTGAACCGTTTTTTCCGGTAAGCAGAATGACTTCTCCAGGGTTTGCTGTAGCATTAATATCTTTGAGTATAGCTTTTTTATAACCTATGGATAAATTATTTATTTCCAGTATTGCAGGAGTGTTCATACTAAAATGAATAAGTTTTGAATTTATTTTTAACAATCATAAACAGTATAGTAGGAATTCCAATTAATGAGGACAATATATTAACGGGTAATTGTGTTTGAACGATAATTAAACTGATTAGCAGCATAAATCCCGTTCCGCACAAAATGTTTAGTATCATTTGTTCCCATAAAGCTGCCGGATTCCATAACAGTCTGCAAAAATGAGGAATTATAATGCCTATAAATACAATAGGTCCCAGCATGGCAGTAGTACTACCGGTTAAAAGACAGATTGAAGTAATAATTAATAACTTTAAAATAGTCATATTTATACCTAGTATACGAGCATAGTTGTTCCCTAATAGAAAACCGGTTAAATTTTTTATTGATAAAAAAGCAGGTAGCAGACCCAAACAGGTACAAAAACCGTAAACGATAATTTGTACTTTGCTTAATCCTTCAAACGATCCGAAAGACCATACAACATATTGTTTTAACGCTTCCGATTCGGAATAAAATTGTAATGCTCCAATTACAGATCCGCAAAAAGCAGAAATGAGAAAACCAACAATTATAAAAGTAGAAGTATCCCTCATATTTTTCGCAATAAATAGTAAAAGTAGAGACACAGAAACAGAACCTACGAGAGAACTTAAAATTAGTATCCAGCCACTGAGCCACTCAAAATTAAATAACAGGGCAGGTACTCCTGAAAAAATAATGAATGCTACTGATAAAGCCGAGCCGGAAGATATACCCAATATAGAGGGTTCTGCTAGGGGATTTTTAAAAAACTCTTGTAATAAAAATCCGCTGACAGGAAGTGAAATTCCAGCAAAAAATACCGCTAAAGTTTTATATAAACGATAAGTAACGATTAATTTTTTCGTTTCTTCAGAAGTATAAAATAAATCATAAAATTTTATATTTTCAAAACCGCTCAACAGATTAGCAAAAAAAAGAAAAAGGCATAAAAGACCTAATGCACTTAATAGCAATATAAACTTCTTAGAAAACATAGCAACAAAGATAATAATTCTATACATTTGATATTAATATTTACATTTGCCCCAAATAATAGTTTACAAGTAAATTGTAAGTTAACAAATTAGACAGCAAATAACTACTGAATTACAGACAATGATATCAGAACATATTAAATATTTTAAACAAATTATAGGAGAGCAGTTTTGTTATGAAGATACCGATACATTAGAAAATTACTCCTATGATCATACGGAAAATCTCAAATATTTACCCTCAGTAGTCTTAAAACCGGCTAGTTCACAAGAAATATCAAAAATTGTTCAATATTGTAATCATCATAACCTTTCCATTGTGCCCAGATCGGCAGGAACCGGTCAAATGGGAGGAGCATTACCCATCAATAAAGCCGTAATACTATCCTTAGAAAGGTTAAACAATATTATTTCTATAGATACATTAAATTTTCAGGCAACAGTAGAAGCAGGAGTAATAAATCTGGATTTACAGAAAGCATTGGAACCTTACGGATTATTTTACGGTCCGGATCCCTCCAGTTGGGGAAGTTCTTTTATCGGAGGAAATATTGCTACCAATGCAGGGGGATTAAAAGCTGTAAAGTACGGAGTAACTTCAGCATCAGTTTTAAATCTTGAAGTGGTCTTGCCTAATGGCGAAATTATATGGACGGGAGCAAATACTTTAAAAAATTCTACCGGTTACAATCTGACTCAACTATTCATAGGTAGTGAAGGGACTTTAGGTATAGTAACAAAAGCGGTGGTTAAAATATTATCTAAACCTAAAACTGATATTACCTTGTTAATACCTTTTCATTCATTGGATGATTGTGCTAAAGCAGTTGCAGATGTTTTTAAAGCAGGTTTACAACCCTGTTCTATAGAATTGATGGAAAGAAATGCACTAGAGCAGGTGAAAATATTTCTGAAAGACAACTCCATCCCTTTACAAAACAACGTAGAAGCACATTTATTAATCTGTTATGATGGGACTACTCAGGAAGAACTAATGCCATTGATAGAGAAGACAATCACAGCTATTGAACAGTATTCTACAGAAGAAATTTATTTTGCCGATAATGAAACTGATAAAAACAGATTATGGGAGATGAGGCGCAAAGCTGCAGAAATAGTAAAACTAAATGGATTTACAATAGAAGAAGATACCGTAGTTCCACGTTCTGAAATGCCTAAATTAATTAAATTTGTTCGAGAATTGGCTAAAGAGTATAACACTCAGGTTGTTTGTTATGGGCATGCCGGTGATGGAAATTTGCATATACGTTTTAATCATCCCGAATTTAAGAATTCTTATCAAAATCCATTGATTAACGATATGCTTACTAAACTTTTTCAGTATATATATTCTCTGGGAGGAACCATATCCGGAGAGCATGGAATCGGATTAATACAGCAATCATTTCTACCCATTGTTTTTTCAAAATCCAATCTGGATATCCAAAAAAAAATTAAAGAAGCCCTGGACCCTAAAAATATTATGAATCCCGGAAAAGTAATTGATTATTAGCAAAGATCATCCTATATTTGCTTCTTTATAGTTTAATATATTTACTTTAGTCATCTAATTTTATAAAAATAGTGCATAAAACTGAACTTGAATTTTCTGAACTTATTGAAAAAAACCAGGGAATCATTCATAAGGTATGTAGAATATATACCACAAATAATGAAGATTCTCAGGATTTATTTCAGGAAATTTTACTTCAATTATGGAAATCTTATAAAAGCTTTAAAGGTAATTCCAAATTTACTACCTGGATGTACAGAGTATCCCTAAACACGGCTATCACTCTCTTTAGAAAATCAACTCGCAGTGTAGATACTCAGGAAATTGATAATTCTCTCTATAAATTATCTGAAGACACGGAATATTCGGATAAACAAGAACAAATAGGCTTGCTATATGAAGCAATTAAACATCTTTCGGATATAGAGAGAGCATTAGTGCTTCTTTATCTTGAAGATTTGCCATACAAAGATATCTCAGAAACGTTAGGTATTTCTGAAGTAAACGCGAGAGTAAAGATGAACAGGGCAAAAAACAAATTAAAAGAAATAATGAGTGCAGATGAGTAAAGAAATTGATATTGATAATTTAAAAAAA
This sequence comes from Apibacter sp. HY039, assembly GCF_004023655.1. Classification (NCBI taxonomy): domain Bacteria; kingdom Pseudomonadati; phylum Bacteroidota; class Flavobacteriia; order Flavobacteriales; family Weeksellaceae; genus Apibacter; species Apibacter sp. HY039. Next base: position 127,799 of record NZ_SAYM01000008.1, read on the forward strand.
TTCTGGAAAGAACAACCAGCTTCAGATAATCATTACTCGAAGGAACAATTGCTTCAAATGATTAATAAAAAGTCAGGTAATAACATGAAATCCATTATTATTATCAGTAGTATTGAGTTTATACTACTGATGATATCTCTTATATTTACCTGTATTGATAATACATATTTGATAGGCAGCCTTGATATGGAAGCTAAGGAAATTTATTCCAGAAATTTACAGATCAGTCGCCAACTATTATTATTTGATATACTCATATCTCTTCTTTTCATTTACTTTTTTGTTAAAACATATAGACAAATCAATATTTTAAATTCAGTTAAAGAATTAATAAACAGTATTTTAAGATTTAGAAGATATGTTACCGGATTTATAGTTATTAATATTATACTAGGAATGTTTACTTTATTTCTTACCGGATTTTATGATTTTGTATATAGTCTCAAAAGAACTTTTGGAGTAATTCAGAATGATAATATAGAAACGCAAACCATACATTCGCCTGTTAACTCACCCGAATACACGTTTTGGTTTATCATAATCTGCATCATAATTTTTATAATCATGTTCATCTATTATGCTGTCATATATGGAATATTTTTAAGAAAATTACAAAATAATCTAAAAGAACTTCGTGAAATTGAATAAATAAAATAAAAATAGGGGTTTTTTATATAAACATTTTGTTTATTTTTTGTTTGATTCCCTACTTGAAAAAACCAATAAAATATTGTAATTTTGTAGCACAGGATAATACATGGCTTCAACATCTCAACAATATACAGAAGAAAATATTAAAACCCTTGACTGGCAGGAACATATACGTATCCGTCCGGGGATGTATATCGGAAAATTAGGGGATGGTTCTTCTCCTGATGATGGTATCTATATTTTGCTTAAAGAAATTATTGATAATTCCATTGACGAATACGTTATGGGAGAAGGTAAGAGAATAGATATTTCTCTGGAAGACACCCGGGTGAAAGTAAGAGATTATGGTAGGGGAATTCCTCTAGGAAAGATGGTGGATGCTGTATCTAAAATGAACACCGGAGGGAAATATGATTCCAGAGCATTTAAAAAATCCGTGGGATTAAATGGAGTAGGTACCAAGGCAGTAAATGCTTTAGCCTCGTTTTTTAGAGTAAAATCTGTTAGAGACGGAGTAACAAGAGTGGCTGAATTTTCTAAGGGTATATTAACTGAAGAAAGTCCGGAATCGGATACTAAAGAACGCAGAGGTACAGAAATTTCTTTTGAACCGGATGCCTCTATTTTTAACAATTTTAAATTCAGAAGGGAGTACATAGATAAAATGTTGAAAAACTATGTATATCTAAACCCCGGACTAAAAATATATTTTAACGGAGAAGAGTTTTATTCAGAAAACGGTCTTCAGGATTTACTTCAGGAAAATATAGAAGGAGATGTTGTCTACCCTATAATTCATATCAAAGATGAAGATATTGAAATTGCATTATCGCATAGTGAACGATCTCAATCCGAAGTGTATTTTTCCTTCGTAAATGGTCAGCATACAACTCAGGGTGGAACGCATCTTGCCGCCTTTAAAGAAGCATACGTAAAGACTATACGTGAATTTTTTAATAAAAATTATGATGCTTCAGATATAAGAAAATCTATAATTGCAGCTATTTCCATTAAAGTTATTGAACCTGTTTTTGAATCACAGACCAAAACTAAATTGGGAAGTAATGAAATGGGACCCGGATTAACTACGATCCGAACCTTTATGAATGATTTCCTTAAAAAACATCTGGACAATTTTTTACATAAAAATCAGGAAGTAGCAGATGCTCTACAGAGAAAGATAATAATTTCAGAAAAAGAAAGAAAGGAACTTTCAGGAATTCAGAAGTTAGCCCGTGAACGAGCTAAAAAAGTAAGTTTACATAATAAAAAGCTGAGGGATTGTCGCCAGCATTATAACGATCAAAAGTCACTCAGAAAGCAGGAATCAACTATTTTCATCACAGAGGGCGACTCCGCTTCAGGTTCTATTACAAAAAGTAGAGATGTTGAAACTCAGGCAGTTTTTAGTTTAAGAGGTAAACCCTTGAATTGTTACGGACTTACCAAGAAAATTGTATATGAAAACGAAGAATTTAATTTGCTTCAGGCAGCATTAAATATAGAAATAAGTCTGGAAGATCTAAGATACAACAATGTTGTTATTGCTACAGATGCTGATGTAGACGGAATGCACATTCGATTATTAATGATTACTTTCTTTTTACAATTCTTTCCGGATTTAATTAAAAACGGTCATTTATATATATTACAGACCCCGTTATTCAGGGTCAGAAATAAAAAAGAAACCCGTTATTGTTACAGTGATGAAGAACGAATGAAAGCATTAAACGAACTAGGGAAAAATCCTGAAATAACCAGATTTAAAGGATTGGGTGAAATATCTCCCGATGAATTTAAAAACTTCATAGGTAAAGACATGAGACTAGAACCTGTTATGCTTACCAAAGATACATCCATAGATGAATTACTGGATTTTTATATGGGTAAAAATACACAAACCAGACAAGAATTTATCATTAATAATCTGGTAGTTGAAGCTATTTAAAACAACATTTACTAAGAACAAATACACTATAAAGCAAAAAAGATCGACATCAATTTCTTTATGCTATGAAATTACAAACAAAACAAACTAAAAGTAAAATTACTATTGTAAACATTATTTTATTAATTATTTTTTTTACTAGCTTTTTTTTCTCATACATGGATATTCAAGTCATGGAAAAAAACGATGAGATTATTTGCTTCGTAAGCTTTATATTATTAATTTATTTATCTTATTTGGGGTGCTCTTTCTTCAGATACGATAGTGGAGGAGAAACATTAATTCTTCAAAATCAGAAAGCCTTACCCTTTTCTTTTCTTGTAAAAGAAACGCAATCTGATTTTCCTAAAAGAAAATTAGTCAACTATAAAGTGGTTAATAAATTTTTATTCAAACGAAAGCTTGAAATATACATTACTAGTAAAAGAGTATCATCAGGAATGACTAAAATTTCTTTTGACATTTCTTATCTTTCATCAAAAGAGGTGAAAAATCTTAAAATATCTTTAGATAAAGTAATGAAAGAAAATTCACAATATCAAGATGCATTAAACGTATAACCTTTAAAATTAAAGAGTAGTTTCAATATATAAATGGAAGAACAAAATAACGAAAAAGCGGAATCTACCATACAGGGAGGCACAGAAAGCTTAAAGAAAATATCGGGTATGTATCAGAATTGGTTTCTGGATTACGCATCATATGTTATCTTGGAGCGGGCAATTCCCTCTATCTATGATGGTTTAAAACCGGTTCAGAGAAGAATTTTGCACTCCATGAAAGAGCTTGAAGACGGTCGTTACAACAAAGTAGCTAATGTCGTGGGGAATACAATGAAATACCACCCGCACGGAGATGCGTCTATTACAGATGCTATAGTACAGCTTGGGCAGAAAGAATTACTCATTGATACTCAGGGAAACTGGGGAAATATATATACTGGCGATGGTGCAGCAGCAGCGCGTTATATAGAATCCCGCCTGACTCCATTTGCACTTGAAGTGGTTTATAACCCTAAAACCACGGTTTGGCAGTCCTCTTATGACGGGCGTAATAAAGAACCGGAAAACTTACCCGTAAAATTTCCTCTTTTACTTTCACAAGGAGTAGAAGGTATTGCAGTTGGATTATCCACCAAAATATTACCCCATAATTTTTTAGAATTGGTGGATGCATCCATCGCTCATTTAAAAGGAAAAACTTTTACTTTATATCCCGATTTTCAAACCGGAGGCTTAATAGATATTTCCAATTATAATGACGGTGAAAGGGGAGGGAAAGTCAGAGCCCGGGCGAAAATATCAAATCCGGAAAAAGGAGTTTTACAGATTAGCGAAATTCCTTACGGAACCAATACAGGCTCGTTAATAGATAGTATTATAAAAGCCAATGATAAAGGCAAAATTAAAATAAAGAAAGTTGAAGACAATACAGCTTCAGAAGTAGAAATTCTCATTCACATCACCAATGATGTTTCTCCTGATAAAATGATTGATGCCTTATATGCCTTTACAGACTGTGAAGTATCAATTTCTCCCAATGCCTGCGTTATAGATGTTGACAGGCCTGAATTCTTAACTGTTTCCGAAATTTTACGAAGAAATACCAACCATACAGTAGCTCTTTTAAAAAGTGAATTGGAAATAGAATTGGGAGAATTACAGGAACAATGGCACTTTGCTTCTTTAGAAAGGATATTTATTGAAAACAGAATTTACCACAAAATAGAAGAAGTTTCATCCTGGGAAGAAGTCATTTCTACCATTGATAAAGGATTAAAACCTTTTACCGGACATTTGCTGAGGGAAGTAACCGAAGAAGATATCACCCGGTTGACAGAAATAAGGATTAAAAGAATTACCCGTTTTGACCTAGGAAAAGCAGAAGATAACATTCAGGCTTTAGAAGGCCGCATAGAAGAGGTCAGGTATCATCTGGCCCATCTGATTCAATACGCCATTGATTATTTTACCAATATTAAAAAGAAGTACGGTAAGGGCAAAGAGCGTAAAACGGAAATCAGGACATTTGATACGATTGATGCCGCCAAAGTAGCTGTTGCTAATATAAAATTTTATGTCAACAGAGAAGAAGGATTTATAGGATATTCATTAAAAAAGGACGAATATCTGTTTGATTGTTCAGACATAGATGATATCATTATCTTTAGACAAGACGGTTCAATGGTTGTTACGAAAGCTGATGCCAAAACATTTGTAGGAAAAAATATAATTCATGTTGGGGTTTGGAAGAAGAATGACAACAGAACCATTTACAATATGATATACAGGGAAGGAAAACTGGGGCCCTGGTATATGAAAAGATTCCCGGTAACTTCCATAACACGGGACAAAGAATATGCACTGGCTTCGGATCAAAAAGGTTCTGAAATACAGTATTTTTCTGCCAATCCTAATGGAGAAGCAGAGTTAGTAACTATTTATTTAAAACCTAGCCAGCGATTAAAAAAATTAAAGTTTGATATAGATTTTTCTGAACTCGCCATTAAAGGAAGAGCCTCACGAGGCAACCTCGTTTCAAAAAATTATGTAAAAAAAATAGAGCTTAAAGAAACCGGTGTTTCTACTTTAGCTCCAAGAAAAATCTGGTTTGATGAATCTATTCATCGTTTAAATGTAGAGGGAAGAGGAACCTATCTGGGAGCATTTAAAGGAACTGATAAAGTTTTAACACTTAATTCTCAGGGAATAGCCAAATTAAATACTTTTGACCTGCTGAATCATTTTGATGACGATTTTCTGGTGATTGAAAAATGGAACCCTGAAAAACCGATATGTTGTGTCTATTACGATGGCGAAAAGTCAATTTACTACATCAAAAGATTTTTGCTGGAAGATACGCTTAATCCTCAAACATTTTACACCTCAGAAAATTCAAGATCTTTTATTGAATGGGTGGGTACCGGCTGGAAACTTATTGCGGACATCAATTTTGGTAAAGATAAAGAACCCGAAACAATAAACCTTGAAGATTTTATCGCGGTTAAAGGTATAAAAGCTCAGGGAAACCAGCTCTCAAAAGATAAAATCAAAAGTATTAAAGTCGTAGAAGAAGTTCCGGAAGAAGAAGAACCTGAGGAAAATGATTCTATATCCGAAGATGATTTTGACGGAGACGGAGAGCAAATCAATCTCTTCTGATAGAATCATATAGCATGGTAAAGTTTTGGTTAAAAATTCAATTGAGGTACGATAGTTGATTTAAGCTATATAATTTTTAAATACCCTTATCAAATAATCTAATATATACCTTTAATATGTATCGTATAATTTAATTAGATTTGTTTATAACAATGAAGTTTAACCTATAAAAACATAATAATATGTCATTTGAATTACCAAAACTACCTTATGAATATAATGCATTAGAGCCTAACATTGATGCAAAGACAATGGAAATCCATTTAACCAAGCACCATGCTACTTACACCACGAATTTAAACAATGCTATCGCAGGTACTGAATTAGAAAATCTACCGATCGAAGAAGTTATTGTTAAAGGGTTTGACAAAGTACCGGTTAGAAATAACGGAGGTGGATATTTAAACCATTGTTTGTTTTGGGAATGGCTTACACCTAACGGAAAAGGAAAACCGGAAGGAGAATTGGCTCAGGCTATTGACACTGCTTTTGGTTCATTTGATGCTTTCAAAGAAGAATTTTCAAAGGCTGCAGCAGGTAGATTTGGTTCAGGATGGGCTTGGTTAGTGGTAAAAGACGGCAAATTATCTGTAGGTTCTACAGCCAATCAGGATAACCCTTTAATGCCCAATGTAGGAGTTTCAGGATATCCTATTCTGGGGTTAGACGTATGGGAACATGCTTACTACTTAAATTATCAGAACAAAAGACCAGACTATATAGGAGCTTTTTTCAATGTAGTTAACTGGGATAAAGTAGCTGAACTGTATCAGAAACATAAATAGGAAATAGTATAAATACGAAACCCCTCTTTTATTCTGAAAGAGGGGTTTTTTTTGAAATTTTTTCAGAAAAAGTTGTGTATTTAAATATTAATTGTAACTTTGTTTTTCAAAGTGCTTTATATTATGAACCAAAAATTATCCCCATTAGAAAGTATTCAGGAAATTAAATCCTACATGCAGAAATCCACCCGTTTTTTGAGTTTAAGCGGTTGGAGTGGAATATGGGTAGGAAGCTGTGGAATTATTTCTGGATTGTTTGCCATGTACCTGATTAATCATTCGGATATTAATCCTTTAAATTATCACTATTATGGAGTAGGATATCAAACGGAAAGTTTTTATTCATTAAAAGAAGTATTACGGTTTAAATTATTAATGGTGGAGATTATTACCTTTGTGGTAGCTTTAGCCGGAGGTTTTTTCTTTTCTGTAAAAAAGGCACGAAAAGACGGAGTAATCTTTCTTAACCATGTTTTTCGCCGAATGGCAATTAATTTTTCTATTCCTTTAGTTACCGGAGGTTTCATTTGTCTTGCTTTTATGCGGTATAATATGCTTATATTTATTGCGCCTACCACGCTGGTTTTTTATGGAATATCTTTGCTCATGATTGCTAGAGATACGTTAGATGAAGTAAAAAAACTAGCATTTTTTGAGATATTATTAGGTATCCTTTCATTTTACTTTTTACGATATAATATGATTATTTGGATTTTTGGATTTGGTGTTTTGCATATAGTATATGGAATTATTATGAGAAATAAATACGATAGAAAATAATTGAGCTTATCATAAACTTACATTTTTCATTTATGGAGTCAGTCAATATTAATAATCTTAACAAAATTTTTGATCACCGGATTCGGGTAGGTATTATGAGTGCATTATCTGTCAATGATTTTTTGTCTTTTAATGATTTAAAAGATCTTTTGCAGCTTACAGACGGAAATCTGGCTTCACACTTGAAAAATTTAGAAGATAATGAATATATTTTGGTTAAAAAAGGCTTTATCGGAAGAAAAACAAATACTACTTACAGTATTACTAAAAAAGGATCTCAGGCATTTCAAAAACATTTGGAAGCGTTAGAAAAAATCATACGTCAGTTAAAATAAATTTTTTTAATTTTTTACTTTGTGATTCAAAGTACTTTTAATAAATAGTAAATATGGAAAATCAGGAAAATCAATTGCAGGAACATCAAAAACCGTTAGATACGGTTAAAAAAAAGGATTCGGAAAACTCAAACAGTATACGTAAAAAAATTACAGAATCGGTAATGCTTAAAGGAGCTGTCGTCGTTCTGCTTATTTTTATCATGCTGCTGCCTACCCCTTTTATTATCAATTTAATAGGGGAACGAAAAGAGCGTAAAGAAAAAATAGTAAAAGATGAAAGCCGAAGATTTGGAGGCAATCAAACTTTATGCGGCCCATATCTAAAGTTGCCGTATCAAAAAAATGATTCCCTGGGACGGATTACCCTTTATTATCGGTATCTATCGCCCAAAGAGGTAAAGGTTAAAGGAAAGCTCAATCCTTTACCTAAACACAGAGGGCTTTATGATATTGTCATGTATAAAGCACAGCTGACTCTTGAAGCAAATTTTGAGTCTACAGATTATGCCAGCTTACAAAAAGATTCTAACAATTATCTTTGGAATGAGGCAGAAATGGTGTTCGGCGTTAGTGATACTAAAGGATGGGAAGGAGATTTAAATTTCAGGGTAAATAATACTACCATTCCAGCTCAGGCCGGGGAAGGATTCTCAATTGAAGAATTAGTCACCAGCAAAGAAACTCCACACTATCAAACACAGGAAATGGAAGAACTTAAAATTCCGGTTCACTGGAATCCGGAAAAGAATGTAACTGTTTCTCTGCCTATGACATTTAATGGGGCAGGAGAGCTAAATTTTATTCCGGTCTCCAAAAGTATGCAAATAGATATTTCCACGGCATTCAAAGATTTAAAATTTACAGGAGAAGCTTCACCTAGTGAAAATGAAACAGGAAATTTACGAAACTTACACTGGAAAGTTTCTTCCTTACGAATGGAAACCTTAACTACCCAGTTTTCGGATTATGGAAAAAATAAGTTTGGAATTACTATAATACAGCCCAATAACGATTACGGAAAAACCAATCGGGTAGCTAAATATTCTGTTCTTTTTATAGGACTTACCTTTATAACCTTCTTTTTTATAGAGATTATTAACAAACTGAAAATTCATCCGGTTCAGTATGTGCTTGTAGGATTGGCATTAAGCATATTTTATTTATTGTTACTCTCATTATCCGAATATCTAGGTTTCAACCTTTCCTATATCGTATCCTCCCTTGCGACTACCCTGCTCATTTGCTGGTTTATCAAAGGAATTGTAAAAAGTTTACGAATTACCGGGATAGTATTTGTTGTATTACTACTGGTTTATACCTATATTTTTATTATTATTCAGCTGGACGAACTGGCTTTACTGGCAGGCAGCTGCGGATTATTTATAATTCTCGCTCTGTTAATGTATTTTTCGCGAAAAATAGACTGGAAAAACCTCTAGTCGAAAGATTGCTCTTGAGTACGATACCTCCGCAGAAAGCGGAGGTTTTTTGTTTACTAACTATATCAATTGTTTGGTTTTAATGATTAAACTTATTTTAAATTAATGTAATTTACTATTAATTTTTTAAAAAAATAAAGTAACTTTACCTCATAATACGATTTAATTTTAATTAATCTTTAATAAATTTACTAGTTATGAGTCAGATGGATAAAAACTCCTTCCAGGCTCCTAAGGCATCCGAATTGGCCAAAAATGCAGCCGATGCCAGCGGAGTCACCGATAAGGTAAACCAGAAACTTACCGAAGCCACCGCTCCTTTATCCGAAGCCACCCAACAAGCCCAAGAGGCTTATTCCCAAGCTCAATCCGCCGCTTCGGAAATACAGCAGGGACTTTCCACCCTTAGCCAGAAATATTCCGATATACCCGATAGTGAACTATTCAAACCCTTAAATAACTTTACGGTCACTCCTCCCGAGGTTCTGGAAAAAGAACTCAGGGAAGAGGCCGGTAAATACTATGCCAAATACGGAGGAGACATAGCCTCCCAGCTGCAGAACTCCCATATCGTATATGCAACGATCCAGATAGGCGGGCAGGATGTTC
>NZ_SAYM01000009.1:0-101585 GCF_004023655.1 Apibacter sp. HY039
TAACCTTTTTTTTTCCAATTCTCTCACTTCTTCTATTTCCCAATGTTAACACGATTTTATTTCTTTATCCTCCTCCTCTATTTTTAATCATCTATTCTATGATATACTTAATTCTCCCCCCCCTTTTAATTGGGATGTCCTGCTCTACTATTTTCTTTGGTCTTTGTTTCTTTACTTGACAGCTCTTGTTTCTACTTTCTATCCTTAGTATAAGTTATTTCTTTAAAAACTTTTTTATTATTATATACATTATATATACTGCCAAATCTTACTCTAGTATTCTCATCGCATTTTTTAAATACTCTTTATATATATACCTAATTATATAAAAATACCCTGATATAACATATCAGGGTGTAAATATTGGTTATTGTTTTTTTTATTATTTGGTTCCGTGAAGCTCTACTTCCATATCAAACAAATCTTTGATCAACTTATCCTGTGGATTTCCATTACTGTACGTAATATTAAAATCTTGTCTATTAATTGTAAATTTCTCTGTTTTTACAATAATATTATTACCTTCAATAGTTACGTTAGCTTTTACTTTTACATTTTTAGAAGTTCCTTTAATTTCCAAGTTACCTTCAAGCTCTGTATTGTAATCACCTTCTAGAGGTTTTACTGAGGTAATAGTAAATTTAGAGTCCGGATATTTAGCGACATCAAATATTTCTTCTGCTTTTAAATGCTCATCTAATTTTTTAGCAATGCTTTCGTCCGCTTCATCTTCAGATTTGATGGTGTTCATATCTGCAATAAAACTTCCTGCTTCCAGTTTACCATCTTTAACTGTTAGTTCTCCGCTTTTAAAGTTTATTATTCCATGATGTTTCGTTGCTATAGATTGTCCTAACCATTTAATATTACTATTTACAGTATTAATTTGATAATTAGCGGCATCTTCACTAGCCTGAACTTCCTCTTTAGCTTCGGTAGTTGTTTTTGTTTCTTTAGATCCTTCTTTACAAGATTGCATACCTATTATGGTGAATACTGCAATCCCTAGTGTTACTACTATTTTTCTCATATTATTTTTTGAATTTATACAAAACTAATAAAATAATTTAAGTGATTATTATCTTTCTTTGTTAAAATTATCTTACTAAAAAAATAGACTACTTTTGTATATAAATTATCTATTTAAATACAATATATATTATGGCTAAAACCAAAACCACCTTTTTTTGTCAGAATTGTGGTGCGCAATATTCTCAATGGATGGGACAATGTAAAGCTTGCGGTGAATGGAATACTATTGTTGAAGAAGTTATAGAAAAAGAATCTAAAAATAATCTGACTTTTTCTAAAAATGACTCAAAATCGCGAGTTTTAAAAATTCATGAAATTGAATCACAAGACGAAAACAGAATTCTTTCACAGGATACTGAGCTGGATAATTTGCTTGGGGGAGGAATAGTCCCAGGTAGTGTTATTCTTATCGGTGGAGAACCTGGAATAGGAAAATCTACCTTGTTATTACAGATTTCTCTTCAAATCCCCAAGAAGGTTTTATATGTTTCGGGTGAAGAAAGTTCTAACCAAATTAAAATGCGTGCTGATAGATTATCTATATCTAACCCTGATTGCTATATATTAACTGAAACATCTACTCAAAAAATTATAAATAAAGCTCAGGAAATTCAACCTGAATTACTTGTTATTGATTCTATTCAAACCATACATTCTTCTTATATTGAATCTTCGCCGGGAAGTATTTCTCAAATTAGGGAATCTGCATCGGAATTAATTAAATATGCTAAAGATACCTCTACCCCTATATTTTTTGTAGGCCATATTACTAAAGACGGAACTATTGCCGGACCTAAAATATTAGAACACATGGTGGATGTAGTTCTCCAATTTGAAGGTGACCGAAATTATCTATTCCGTCTTCTACGAGCTAATAAAAACAGATACGGTTCCACATCAGAGCTGGGAATTTATGAAATGTTCCAATCGGGATTACGCCAAGTTAAAAACCCTTCTGAGATTCTTATTTCAAAGAAAGAAGAAAATTTATCCGGAAATGCTATTGCTGCAACACTTGAGGGACAACGCCCAATGCTAATAGAGATACAAGCACTGGTATCTACTGCTGTATATGGTACGCCCCAAAGAGTTACCACTGGTTTTGATGTTAAGAGACTTAATATGCTTCTTGCCGTTTTGGAAAAAAGAGCTGGTTTTCATTTAGGTTCTAAAGATGTATTTTTGAATATTACGGGGGGGATCAGAGTAGATGATCCGGCAATTGATCTAGGGGTTATTTGTGCTATTTTATCTTCTAATGAAGATATCTCTTTACCTGATAATTGTTTGTTTGCTGGAGAAGTAGGTTTAAGCGGTGAAATCAGAGCTGTAAATCGTATAGAACAAAGAATTACGGAAGCAGAAAAGCTGGGATACGATGTTATTTTTATTTCCAAATATAATAAGGTTGATGTTAAAAACCATTCTATACGTATTGAGCTGGTTTCAAAAGTTGAAGATGTTTATAAATTATTATTCTAACATATATAAAAATCTGATTTTAAACAATTTAAACTTTAATTTATTTCTTAATGTTCTGCTAAAATATTGTTAAATAATCAGGTTCATCTAATTCAATTATTTTGCAATGAGTATCTTTGTTACCCTTATGATCAAAAAATAAAATCATTTAAAACATGAGTAAAACAAAATATTCTACGGTAATAGTAACAGATAAGCACTCTAACGAAACTAAAGTATACAGTATTAATCAAAGACATATTGAAAATATGTCTTTGTATAAAAAAGTTCTTCTTTATTCATCAATTACTGTATGTATTTTATTAACCGGATTATCCACCTTTATTGCATACGGATACTATCAGAAGAGAGAACTTCATGGAAAAATTGCAGATTTGGAAAATAAACTGGATAATAAAAAATTAAACCAAATGCTGAATAATTTAGATGAAGCTGAAAAATCATTAGATAAAATTGAAAAATATTTAAAAGAAAGAGAAGTAAAGACTTTATCATCTTCCAGAACTTCCGAAGGAACTGACAATGTCGGAGGTGAGTATTATCCTATTGAAGATCTTAATCCCGATTTGATTGAATCAAGAAAAGACAGAGTTCAGGATTTATTGAATAAAATTCAATCTATACCTGTAGGCCTTCCTCATATAGGCAGATTAACTTCCGACTTTGGTGTTAGAGGAAATCCTATGTCAGGCAAGGGGTCAGAATTTCATCCCGGACTGGATTTAGCTGGAAAAATTGGTGATCCTATTCGGGTTACTGCTAACGGAACAGTTACTTATGCAAGTGTTAAAGGCGGATATGGCAATTGTATCATGGTTAAACATTCTCATGGTTATGAAACTCTTTACGGACATTTGTCAGCTATCAATGTTAAGCTGGGGCAAAAAGTAAAAGCAGGCGATATTATTGGTAAACTAGGTAATACCGGACGCTCTACAGGTCCACACGTACATTATGAAATATTATATAATAAGGAAAAAGAAAATCCTAAAAAATACTTACAAATAACAGAATAATTAACCAACTACTATATGTTTAATAAGAAAAAAAATGACTCTCCGAGTCTAGGTTCTGAGAATATAACTACAGTCATTGCGGAAGATTGTAAAATTGAAGGAACCATCAATTGCAAGGCTTTTATAAAAATCGACGGGCAGGCTTTAGGTGGAATAACCAGCGCCGGTGGTGTTATTTTAGGTAAAAAGGGTTACGTTAAAGGCGATGTGAAAACCAAAGAATTAATTATTTACGGAAAAATAGAGGGAGACGTTTTTGCTGATAATCTAACTCTTAAAGAAACCGGAAGCATTATCGGAAATATGCACGTTAAAAGTTTTCAGGTTGAAAATGGAGCCAATTATCATGGAACTGTAAGTATGGATGCTACGCAAATTTCTTCTTCCGCTGATAAAGACACTCATCATAATAAACAGACAAAATAAAAACAGACCAATTAAATTAAATTGGTCTGTTTTTTTTATAAGTTGAAATTTACTTTTTATCTCCTATTTTGTAGGCTATGCCTAATGATGTGTTTCTAGAAAAATAAATGGTCATCCATCTATAAAATGTATTCAATTTATTTCCTACGGAAACTAAAGATATAAGGTGAATAGATGACCATATTGCCCAGGCTATGAAGCCTTTAAGAAACATAGTTGGATGTATCAAATCTGCAACCGCTTTATTTCTACCAATTACAGCCATTGAACCTCTATCAGTATAGTGAAATGGACTTAGCTTTTGATTTTTAATTTTTCTTTTTAAATTTTTTGCCAGGTTTTTCCCTTGTTGTATGGCTACCTGCGCCAATTGTGGATGACCTTCAGGAAATTCTGAATCTGTAGTCATTATACAAGTATCTCCTAATGCATATATATCTTTATATCCTTTTACTTCGTTAAATTCGTCAACCTGCATTCTTCTCCCTTTACCAAAAATGTCTTCTGACAATCCTTTAAAAATTCTTGACGTTACTCCCGCTGTCCATATTATAGTTCTGGTCTCTATTTTCTCACCTCCATCAAAATAAATAGCTCCTTCATCACAGTCTTTAACTCTCGTATTCAATAATACTTTTACCCCCAATTTTTTTAATGCTTTGTAAGATTCTTCATGAGATTTTTCACTCATTGCTCCTAAAAGAGTTGAAGCTCCCTCCACCAGATATATATTTACCTTACATTTTAAATTTCTGTAATCAACCGGAGAAATATAATTTACTATTTCACAAAGTACCCCGGCAATTTCTACTCCTGCCGGTCCTCCTCCAGTAATTACTATGGATAATAATTTTTCCTGTTCCACCGGATCCTGAACCAGAGATGCTTCCTCCATACGTAATAAAAGTGTATTCCTTAATAAAAGAGCATCGTTGAGAGTCTTCATCGGAATGGCATATTTTTCAATGTTAGACATTCCGAAATAATTACTTTGGGTTCCGGTTGCAAATATTAATATATCATAATCTATTTCGCCATTGGAAAGTACTACTTTTTTTTCCTGAGGCTTTACTTCCACTAGTTCTCCTAAATGAAAATGTACATTTTTTTTATGTCTGATAAATCTTCTGAAGGGATAACTGATAGCGGCCGGATCTAATATGCTTGAGCTAACCTGATATATGAGAGGTGGGAAAAAATTATAGTTGTTCTTATCTACCAGAATAATTTCATAGTTATCATCATTGGCCAGCTGGGTCATTATATTAATTCCAGCAAAACCTCCTCCTACAAGGACAATTCTTTTTTTCATATTTTTATTTTATTCCTTTTATTTTTTTACTGTTTTTTATGTGTATGGTATAACTGAGTGTTTAGGCATTATACAAACATTTAGCCAAAAGTGATATTTTTCATATTATATTTTAACAAACTTTTTAAGAATAAAAATATAAGCTTACTTTTGCAGTGTTATTTAAAATTTATGATTCAAATAGACGATACTATCATTTCTCTGGATGTTTTTCAAAAGCAATTTGTATGTAATTTAAACAAATGTAAAGGAATCTGTTGTGTGGAAGGAGATTCAGGAGCTCCGCTTGATGAGGATGAACTGCCTGTACTTGAAGAAATATACGATCAGGTAGCTCCTTATTTGAGAGATGAGGGTAAACGTTCTATTGAGCTGCAGGGAAAATATGTTACTGATATTGACGGTGATTATGTTACTCCTTTAATTGAAGGTAAAGAATGTGCTTACGTAATATTTGATGATGCAGGTATAGCTAAATGCGCAATTGAAAAGGCATATGAGGAAGGTAAAGTTTCCTATAAAAAACCTATATCCTGCCACTTATATCCTATCCGCCTTCAAAAACTTAGAAAATATATTGCTTTGAATTACGATGAATGGCATATATGTTCAGATGCCTGTACTTTAGGAAAAGAATTAAAAGTTAAAGTTTTTGAGTTTTTAAAAGAACCATTAATCCGAAAATTTGGTGAAGATTGGTATTTTCAGTTACAAGAAGCCAATCAACTCATTTTGGACGAAATGGAAGAAAAAAAATAATTATTTTTGGGTTTCGTTTCTAAGATTTTCTATTATTTCCTGAATCTCAGGATCTTTAGCTGTTACTGAATAATATTTAGCTATTTTTCCATCAGGAGCTATAATCATATATCTGGGTATCCAATTTAATTCTATATATTCTGTAAAAGTATTTTTCCAACCTGTATAAAACCAGTAATTATTCCCTTTTTTATCTAATCCGTATTTGACAATACTTTTTAACCAGAATTCTTTATTCCGATCTAAAGACAGATATATAAAACTCACCTCAGGATTATTTTCTTTTAGTTGATCTGAAAAAGGCATATCTACCAGACAGTCTTTACACCACCCTGCCCAAAATTTTATAACTATAATTTTCCCTTTGTAGTTTTCAAGTATTGTATTTAAGGTTATTTTATTATCATTTACATCTAATACTTGTTCAGACAATGCTTCTTTCGAAAATTCAGTCTTTGATATCTCAGGTATTTTCTGAGCCACAAGACTTATAGAGAAAAATATTGATAGTATTGTTATAAAATATTTCATGGTTATTATTTAGGATTTAAATTTTTTCAAACCTGAAATTCTCTCCAAGGTATACCTGACGGACCATTGGATCGTTTGCTAAATCTTCAGGATATCCTTCTTTTAGTATATTACCTTCAAACATAATATAGGTTCTGTTAGTAATTGCTAAGGTTTGCTGTACATTGTGGTCTGTAATAAGAATACCTATGTTTTTATTGACTAACGATCGGACTACTTTCTGAATATCTTCTACCGCTATAGGGTCTACTCCAGCAAAAGGCTCATCAAGCAATATAAAATTTGGGTCGGTTGCCAGACATCTTGCTATTTCACAACGACGTCTTTCTCCTCCGGATAATAAATCTCCTCTATTTTTTCTTACGTGTTCCAATCCAAATTCTTCTATTAAAGAATCTGTTTTTAACCTTCTTTCTTTTTTTGAAAGCTTTGTCATTTCCAACACTCCTAAAATATTATCTTCTACGGAAAGTTTCCTAAAAATTGATGCTTCCTGAGCCAGATATCCTATTCCTTTCTGCGCTCTTTTATACATTGCATCGTGTGTAATGTTTATTTTATCAATAAATACCTGTCCTTGTGTAGGTTTTATCAGGCCTACAATCATATAAAAAGTTGTTGTTTTTCCTGCACCATTAGGCCCTAAAAGTCCGACAATTTCTCCTTGCTCTACTTTTAAAGATACGTCTTTTACTACTCTCTTGCTTCCGTAAGTCTTAATTAAATGTTCACCACGTAATATCATAGGGTCAAAAATAAATAAATTACCTAAGTTTTAGATTGTACTATCTGTTAAATTTTACAAAATTTATTTTTTAAGTATAATTCGAAAGGTTGTACCTTTATTTAGCTCTGTCTTTAAAACAAATATTTTACCAAAATGATAGTCAGCTATAATTCTTCTTGCCAGAGACAAACCTAATCCCCAACCACGCTTTTTCGTAGTAAATCCTGGTTTAAATATTGTTTTAATATTTTTTAAAGGTATTCCTGCACCGTCATCAGATAGATCAATATAGACATGTTTTTTGCTTTCCTGTATTTCCATTACAATATTCCCTTCTTTTTTCATAGCATCTACAGCATTTTTTATTAAATTTTCTATAACCCAACTATAAAGGGATATATTGAGCTGTAGAAATATAGGATGTTCAGGAGATATAAATTTGAAAGTGATGTGCTTGGATACTCTGTTTTTTAAATATAGGAAGGCCTGATAGGAAACTTCTATAATATCTGCTTCTTCTAATGATGGTGTTGATCCTATTTTTGAAAATCTATCTGTAATATTTTGTAGACGATTGACATCTCTTTCTATATTTTGAATGGGATGCTGATCTATATCTTCTAGTTTTAATATTTCCAACCAGCCTATAATTGAGGATAATGGTGTTCCTATCTGATGAGCTGTTTCTTTAGCCATTCCGGCCCATAAAAGACTTTGTTCTGTTTTTTTCAGGGTTTTGAAATACCAGTAGGTAAACCACACAAATAATACTATTAAAATTATTAATATAATCGGGTAATATTCTAACTGTGTAAGTAATAATGAGTTTTTGTAATAAACATATTGCTTTCCAAATGGTAACACTATGGGAATCGGTTTATACAATTCCTGCATATTGTCCAATTCGTCTTTTAATCTTACCGGATTAGTTATAACTTCTTTCTTAACATTTTTTGAGTCAAGATAGGTTCCTTTTTCATCTACTAAAATTACCGGAATAGTAGTATTTTGCTCTATAAACTGTACTAAGAAAACCTGTGTATTAGATGGGATACCGCTTTCTGTATTTAAAAGCTCTAAGGTTTTGGCATAATTCGCTATTTTAACAGATTCTTCTCTTTTTAATTCCTTGACTTTTCTGTTTGAAAATATAACGATAAAAACAGAAACGGTTAATGCTACAACATATCCGAACCAATTGCTTAATCGTATATTTTTATAGAAAGTCATAATTTGTCTTTTATTTAAATCTGAAAAGTTAAATAAAAGGTTTAAAAAGGATAATCAATGGCAAAGTTAATCTGTGGTTTTAATACATTTATATGCTTGAAATACCAGCGGTCTCCTTCGTCTCTTCGCGGATCGTGAAATTTATAAGCAAAATCAAATCGTATGATAAAATTACTTATGTTCCAACGAACTCCCCATCCCCCTCCGATACCTAATTCTTTATAAAAACTGTCAAATTCAAATTTATTCAGGGAATTTTTTCGGATTCCCCATACATTTCCAGCGTCAACGAATAAAGCTCCTTCAAAGCCTTTACTTGGAAGCGGAAAACGATATTCAAGTGAAGTAAGTAGTTTAAAGTTTTCCAACGCAACTAATTCATATCCGTCTTTACTTCCAAACTTAGAAGTTCCCGGACCAAATCCAAACGCTTTAAAAGCCCTAACATCACTTGGTCCTCCCACAGAATAACTTCTGTCGAAAGGCATATCGAAAGAATTTCCGTATGGTATACCTATACCTGTAAAAAAACGTACATTGAATGATTTTTTCAATGATAAATTCCAATATTTCCTGATATCCAAATCAATTTTCACAAATTGAGAGTAGGGAACACCAAATATTTCTTTTACCACTTTATCATTTGATGTGGTAAAATCTTTTAAAGATTTATTAAATATAGATAAGGCATTTCCTGCTAATTCAATCTGGGTTTTAATGTAAAATGGGTTTTTGGGAGGAAAAAAACTTAATCTTTGATCGTAAGTAAAATTATATTTAAAAGAAGATATTAATACATTTTGTGTAAATCTATACCTTCTTGATTCCAATAATCCATAGGAATCCATACTTTCAGGCGAAACATGCATAAGTTCATCTCTAAAGGCCCGGTCGTTAATAACTTGTTCCTGAAGCTGCTTTTCTGTTATTTTCTTGTCGTTTAAAGCACTTTCAAGTTCAGGATATACTTTGAAATAAAGTTCTTTCATAGTATTCCAATCTTCGGTATAAATATTATAGTAATTTCCCGGATTTAGAAACTGTGTGTACTGCAACCCCCATAATGTTACCTGATGAACGGTGGTACGTGTAGGAGTAAAATTATACGATAATCCTGCATTATAATTCCTTCTATCCAGCCCTATATTATATTGTGCATTATATCCCAGGGTAATTGCTGAGGAGGGTCCCCACCTTTTAGGTATGATTTTTTTACCGTTAAAAGGAACCAGCAATTTGGGAAATGACAAACTTGCCTGAGCTGAAACTTCTGAAGCGTTAAATAAACTACTATTATTTTTTTTAGATTCTATGTTTCCTACAGAACCACCTAGTGTGACACTTAAATTCTCTGCTCCTTTGAAAAGATTTTTTGCAGTAAAAGTTACGTTAGGTGTTATCCCGAAATTCACCACTCTGGAGCCAAATGCCTCAAACCCGATTTCGTATGAATATTTATCCATAGGTGTAAGAATAATATTTGTCACCAAAGTTGAATCAGATCCGGATTCAGGTGCTGTTTTAAATCCCAGGATATTAAAGTTGTTAACTTTATAAATATTTCTCCGGGTTTCTATTTCGGAGTTTAATCGATAATATTGTCCTTTTTCAATAGCCAACATATCTCCCAATACGCGATTTTTGTATCTTCCACCTGTTTCATTAACTATGAAAGCTATTGTATCCTTTATAATTCCTTTGCGTTTTTTTCCATCTTCCCATTTGACTATCTTTCGGTCAGTAACGTAATAGGTAGAATCAATATGATACTGCATTTCTTTATTTAAATTCTGCAGAGTTACTCTTAACTGATTATATTTATATTTTTTAAATTTTAGTTGTGCGCTGTCTTTTTTTACATCTGTAGCAATAGCACTTTTTTTTATGGACATCCGAACCGGAACATTATATATATTTTTCGCAGTATCAACGTAGTAAATAACTTCATCCTTTAAATCGTTGAATCGAAAATATCCCATATTTTGAAATCTATTTTCAATACGCGAAATTTCTTTTTCAATAACATAGGCATCGAGTCTGTCTCCTTTTTTTATTGAAGATCCTCTACTGAAAAATGCATTTATCAGTTCTTCTTTTGTTCTTTCAACTGAATTTTTCTTAACTTTTATTTTTGTCTGTCTTTGCAGGTAACCGTTATATAAATTATCCTGAAGTTCCTGGGCTACGTCATAAATTATGGTATCCATAATCATAGGTCGCCCCAATTTTATATCGTAACGTACTTTGGCTTTTTTACCAGATGCTAACAAGGTGTCTTTTACTGAAGATTTTCTCCAGCCTCGGTTTTTAAAATATTGTTGAAGATTTTTAGCAGAAGAAGCTGCTATTGCAGTATCAGCTATTACAGGCGGTTCTCCGTTATTATAGAAAAACCTGTCAAACCATCGATTCTGCCCCACATAGCTTTTAAGATTGTATTTAATATAGAGAGAATCCAGCAATGCCTGATTTCTTTCTTTTTGTTTAACTTTATAATAGTCGTAATAGACCGAATCAAATTTCGGATCAGAACGGTCATACATCCATAAGGCTAAAGGAACAAAAAAAAGTATAGTTTTATTGGGCTTTTGCTTTACGTAACTATCTAGTTCATCGGAAAATGGAGATTTATATTCATTTACCACCGGTTTTCCTTTCTCATCATAAAAAGGCATTCCATACGCATCTAAATAGGGCATCCCTTTTTTATCTAAGTAATTGTATTTATTACCTATAAACAGGTATTGTTTCTCAGGAACCTTATTTGTTTTACATGAAAAAATTAATAAGATTTGAGCGGAAATCAGTATCTTTAATGTTATATTGCGTTTCAATTTTATCATATGCTGTCTACCAACAAAATTAAACTTATTCAATCACTTAGTAAAAAAAAGTATAGGCAAAAATATAACTTATTTGTTGTTGAAGGTATAAAAAACATTAAAGAATTTGTCTTTAGTGATTTTATTTTAAAAAATATTTACAGCACTGAACCTATTTCATTTCTCAATGAGTCTCAGTACGAGTTAATTTCACAAGATGAACTTAAAAAAATAAGTTTTTTAACTACTCCACACAACGCTTTGGCTTTATTTGAAATACCAATATTTAATTTAAATAAAATTGTTGGCATGCAATTAGCTTTAGATGAAGTTCAGGATCCTGGAAATATGGGAACTATCATACGCTTAGCTGACTGGTTTGGAATTGAACAGATAGTTTGCAGTCCCGGTACTGTAGATATTTTTAATCCGAAAGTTGTGCAAGCATCTATGGGATCTCTGACAAGAGTAAATATTGTGTATATGGATTTAGTCAATTTTATTACCTCAAACGAGGATTTAAGAATTTATGCTACAGATATGAACGGAGATAATCTTTATGAGACTTCTTTTGCTTCTGATGCTGTGTTGGTAATGGGAAATGAAGGAAACGGAATTTCGGACCAGGTAAAACAATTATGTACAAATGTTATTACTATTCCACGTTTTGGGAATATTCAAAAAACGGAAAGTTTAAATGTTGCTATGTCTGCCGGAATTATAATAGGTGAATTTTTTTCTCAAATTAATAAAAATGGAAACAGTTAATATTTTTTGGTTTCGCAGGGATTTACGGCTTGAGGATAATCTGGGTTTGTATGAAGCTTTAAAAAAAGGAAAAACTCTTCCGATTTTTATTTTTGATTCTAAAATTTTAGACCAATTACCAGACAAATATGATGCAAGGGTCACTTTTATTTATAAACAACTTACTGTTCTTAATAAAAAACTTGAAAAATGTAACACTTCTATAGCATTATTATCTGGCAGCCCTATAGATTGTTTTAAAAAATTATGTGATTCATATTCCATAGAATCTGTCTATTGCAACGAAGATTATGAACCGTACGGTCTTGAACGTGATAAAGAAATTGAAAAATTTTTAAAGAGTAAAAAAATTTCATTTAAAAAATTTCAGGATCATGTTATTTGTAATCCAAATGAAGTTTTTAAAAAAGATGGTTCTCCTTATACGATTTATACTCCTTATTCAAAACAATGGAAATCTACAGTTTCCGAAAAAAAAATTGAAACATATTCCAGTGAATCTTTGTTAAAAAACTGTATTAATCATAACACTCAGCAATTAAATATCGATAAGTTAGGATTTAAGTTGAGCTCTATCAATCCTCCGGAACTTAATTTATCTTCATCGATAATTACTAATTATAAAAAAAACAGAGATTATCCATCTATGTCAGCCACTACTCACCTAGGTATTTACCTGCGTTTTGGCACAGTTTCAATCCGTGAAATTTTTCTAAAATTCAAAAAACTTGATACAAGCCTTATAGATGAACTTATATGGAGAGAATTTTTTATCTCCATACTTTATCATTTCCCAAAAGTTGTAAAGCATAGTTTTAAATCTAAATATGACAATATTAAATGGAGATATAATGAGGATGATTTCGACCGATGGAAAGAAGGGAAAACAGGATATCCTATAGTTGATGCGGGAATGCGGGAGCTCAATGAAAGTGGTACTATGCACAATAGAGTACGAATGATTACCGCTAGTTTTTTATGCAAGCATCTGTTAATTGACTGGAGATGGGGTGAAGCTTATTTTGCTTCAAAATTATTGGATTTTGAACTTGCCAGCAATAATGGTAACTGGCAATGGGCCAGTGGTTCAGGTTGTGATTCGGTTCCATATTTCAGAGTTTTCAATCCTACAATTCAAATGGAAAAATTTGATAAGGATTACCAGTATATCAAAAAATGGATCCCTGAATTTTCTGATAAAGATTCTTACCTTCAACCTATGGTTGAACATTCTTTTGCTAGAGATAGAGCATTGAAAGCTTATAAAGATGCTCTTTAATTCTGCTAATATTTTTTAGAGTTTTTTAGCAGATTTATTTATTAATTATTAAATTTAATAATTAATTTTATTCGCTATGCATTTTATAGAAAAATCGGGTTATCAACCTCCCAATAACTTTATATTTAAAAATGCTCATTTATCCACTATTATTCCCGGTGCTATAAAAAAATACCCGGTTCCTCCTTATTCAAGAGAAAAGCTGGAACTTCCTGACGGAGATTTTTTACTCCTTGACTGGTGGATAAACGATAGTACGGATAGCATAGTAATTATTTCTCATGGTCTTGAAGGTCATTCAAGAAGAACTTATATAAATAGTTGTGCCGATTATTTTCACAAATTTGGTTATTCTGTTTTAGCCTGGAACCAAAGAAGCTGCGGAGGCGAAATAAATCGGCTTCCAAAGTTGTATCACATGGGGCTGATTGATGATCTGAAGTGTGTAGTTAATCAAGCCATATATTCGGGATTTAAAAAAATTCATCTTATTGGTTATTCTATGGGAGGGATTGTAACTTTAAATTATGCTGGTAAAATTAATGTTCCTCAAGAAGTAAAATCTTGTATTACATTTTCTACTCCTCTCAACGTTTTACAAAATGTAAAAGCATTTAAAAAAACTTCCAATTTTTTTTATCTTCATAATTTTATGGTTGATTTTAAAAAGAAATTAATTTTTAAACATAGTCAGTATCCTGATATTTTCAATATTAAACAGGCTAAATCTATTAAATCATTTGACGATTTAGATTCTTTTTTTACAGCTCCGATATATGGGTTTGCAAATAAAGAAGAATATTATTTAAAAGTTTCTCCTTTATTCGTATTAAACAACATTAAAACCCCTACTTTAATTGTTAATGCAGAAAATGATCCTTTTTTAACCGAAGAGAATTACTTGGATAGATATGAAATTTCAAATCCAAATATTTACTTTGAAAAACCTAAATATGGAGGACATGTGGGATTTCCATTGCATAACTCTAAGTTCTCGTGGGCTGAAATCAGGGCCAAAGAATTTATAGATAGCATACTTTAAAGTAATATCCAAATAGCTATTTTTATCATTTATTATTAATAAAAATTCCCCTTAAATTTATTTATATTAAATTTTAAACATTTTTTATTATTTTTGCCTAAATAAATTTAAATTTAAAATGATGAAAAAACTATTATTAATGTTATTGCCTTTATTATTTATTAATTGTTCAAGTGACGATAAAGATATAACTCCAAATCAAAATTCTTTAGTTGGAAGTTGGAAAGCTCTTAAAAGTGAAGCTATCATTGAAGGAAATAACCTAAGTAACGAAACTAAGCAATTGATTAACAATCAGATGGATCCTGATATTGGTTACACATATATTACATTTTACTCTAATGGTACTGGTGTTGGGGAAGATCTAAGAGAAAACAGTGTTGAAAACTTTACTTATACAGTTCAAGGTAACATACTTTCAATTGTTTATGCTGGTGATATTGATGAAGATGACAGTATAATCACTTTTAAAATTAATGGTAATCAATTATTTATAAATGATACTAGTCCATCAGTTTTAAAAAACTATCAAAAACTATTTCCTGATGCTGGTTTAACAAAAACCGATTATTTAGCTACTTATGAAAGGATGTAACTTTTTAGGAAAATAAACGAAAAAAGTGACTGTATCCAGTCACTTTTTTTTGTAATTTACTTGCTTAAATAATTTAAGTACTATATGAAAATATATACAAAAACCGGAGATAAAGGAATTACTTCTCTTTATGGTGGTACTCGTGTTCCGAAAAATGATATACGAATTCAGGCCTATGGAGATGTAGATGAGCTTAACTCATACTTAGGTTTTATTAGAAGCTATACTAAACAAAAAGAACTTGATGATCAGTTGCAAGTAATACAAAATTCTTTATTTGATTTAGGAGCAGAATTGGCTACTCCCAGTAAAAAAATGATTTTGGCTAATGGAAAGCCCAGATTAGCCTGCTTAATTAGTGAAAAGCAAATTAGTTTTCTTGAGGAATGGATTGATGCGATGGAATCTGAACTTCCTGCATTAACGCAATTTATACTTCCAACCGGATGTCAGGCTACTTCAGTATCGCATATTGCACGAACCATTTGCAGAAGGTCTGAACGATCTGTTATTTCTCTAAATGAACAGGAAGAGCTCCGCCCTTTGTGCTATATTTATTTAAACAGATTATCTGATTATTTATTTGTCCTAGCCCGTTATTTCGGTCATCTGGCGGGACATAAAGAAACTCCATGGACTCCCAATGAATAAAGCATTACTTTTTATCAACGGAAAAAAGCCTAAATCTATACCCGAAGATTTATCCTCTTATTCTTTAATATGTTGCACCGATGGTGCTTATACCCGTTATGTGAAAAAATTCAATTTAACAGTTGATTTCATTTCGGGAGATTTAGATAGTATTAAACGTAAGAAAGTACCTTCTCTTATAACTGTGATACCAACTCCTGATCAAAATAAAACTGATTTCCACAAGGCTTTAGAACTTCTTATTAAGCGTGGAATTAAAGAAGTTGATGTTTACGGTGCAACTGGTAGAGAAAGTGACCATTTTATTGGCAATTTGGCAACTGCTCTATTCTTTAAAAAGAAATTGAAAATTACTTTTTATGATGATTTTTCATATTTTTTCTTTTCTGAAAAAAGAGTAAATCTTTGTGGTGTTAAAGGAAAAACAATATCTCTCATTCCTTTTTTCACGGCAACAAATATTTGTACTGAAGGCTTAGAATATCCTTTGTCTAATGAATCATTAACATTTTCTGAAAGAATTGGTACAAGAAATAAAGCTAACAAAAATTCAGTAACTATCACCTACACTGATGGTGAATTGCTATTGTATATAGGTAAATAAAAAACACGGAGGTTTCCGTGTTTTTTTATGTAGTAATGCTTTCTGATATTTTAAATTAAAATGGTTTACCTCCGTTACCCATTTGTTTAGCCATTGCCTGCATCATCATTCTACCTTGGGGCGACTGCATCATTTTCATCATTTTGCTCATCTGCTCGAACTGTTTAAGTAATTGATTTATATCTTGAACGGTACGTCCGCTACCTTTAGCTATACGATTTTTTCTTGATGTTGTAATAATTGCCGGATTTCTTCTTTCATCCGGAGTCATTGAATATATAAGTGCTTCAATATGTTTAAAAGCGTCATCGTCTATATTTACATCCTTCATTGCTTTACCAACCCCTGGAATCATTCCCATTAAATCTTTCATATTTCCCATTTTCTTAATCTGCTTGATTTGGCTTAAGAAATCATCAAACCCAAACTGATTTTTTGCAATCTTTTTCTGCAATTTTCTGGCTTCTTCTTCATCAAACTGCTCCTGAGCTCTCTCTACCAGTGAAACAACGTCTCCCATTCCTAATATACGGTCTGCCATACGTTCAGGATAGAAAAGATCTAAAGCTTCCATCTTTTCTCCGGTAGATATAAATTTAATAGGCTTATCGACAACTGTACGAATAGTTAGGGCAGCCCCACCGCGGGTATCTCCATCCAGTTTGGTCAATACTACTCCATCATAATCTAAAACCTCATTAAAAGCCTTGGCTGTATTAACAGCATCCTGACCTGTCATAGAGTCTACTACAAAAAGTGTCTCCTGAGGCTGAACTGCCTGATGAACGTTTCTAATTTCATTCATCATAGTTTCATCTATGGCTAAACGTCCAGCGGTGTCAATAATAATTGCAGAAAACTTATTTTGCTTTGCATAATCTATTGCATGTAAAGATATATCAACAGGATTTTTGTTTTCAATTTCAGAAAATACTTCTACTCCGACTTGATTTCCTAAAACTTTTAACTGGTCTATTGCAGCCGGACGATACACATCACAAGCTACTAAAAGAACTTTCTTCTGTTTCTTTGTCTTGAGATAGTTAGCTAGTTTCCCCGAGAATGTAGTTTTACCAGATCCTTGTAAACCTGCTATCAAAACTATTGAAGGATTTGCCGAGAGATTTATTCCTACGTTTTCTCCTCCCATCAATTCAGCCAGCTCGTCATGTACAATCTTCACCATCAACTGACCTGGAGTTAATGAAGTAAGCACATTCTCTCCCATAGCCTTATCCTGGATTCTTTTGGTAAGATCTTTTGCCACTTTATAGCTAACATCGGCATCAACCAAAGCTCTCCGAATTTCTTTTACCGTTTCGGCAACGTTAATTTCAGTTATTTTTCCTCTACCGCTAATATTATGTAAAGCCTTATCTAATTTATCCTGTAAATTTTGAAACATATTCGTTCTTTATAATGTATTGCAAAAATAGAAAAGTTTTAATTAATTAAAAAATAAGTGTTTCAGTAATGCACTTTCTTTTCTTTTGTAAAAAAATCGTAAATAGCGTATATTTGCAACCTCATTATAAAATAGTTATCTGTTTTATCTTATGTTAAATAAATTTTTAATAATAACCCTCATGAGTAAAATACTAATTATAGGACATTTGAATCCTGATACAGACTCAATTACTTCGGCTATATCCTTATCATATTTACAAAATAAACTTGGAAAAAATACCGAAGCTGTGGCTTTGGGTAAACCTAATGAAGAAACCCAATATGCCTTAAATTATTTTAAAACTGAAGCTCCCAGAGTTATAAGTCGTGCCTCGGACGAGACTAAAGAAGTAATGCTTGTAGATCATAATGAATTTCAACAAGCTGTTTCCGATATTTCGGAATTGACAGTTCTTGCTGTAATTGACCATCATAGAATAGCTAATTTCCAGACTATAAACCCTCTTTATTATAGAGCAGAACCTGTAGGCTGTACTCAAACAATTATTTTAAAGCTATATAAAGAGCATGGTATTGAAATTCCTCCACATATAGCTGGATTGATGCTTTCAGGTATTATTTCAGACACTTTGCTTTTCAAATCTCCTACCTGTACAGATGAAGATATTAAAGCTGCTCAGGAACTAGCTGCCATTGCTGGTGTCGACTTAAACGATTACGGTATGGAACTTCTTAAAGCCGGAACTAATTTATCTGGTAAAAGTGCTGTTGAATTAATTTCACTTGATGCAAAATCTTTTGAAGTAAATGATAAAAAAATTCGTGTAGCTCAAGTCAATACTGTAGATTTCAATGATATTTTCTCTAGAAAGGAAGAAATAATAAATGCTATAAACGAAGAGATATCCTCAAATCATTATAATTTGTTTTTATTTGTAGCGACAAATGTGCTTGATAGTGATTCTAGGATTATTGCATTAGGGGATTCTTATTTAAGTGCTGAACGTGCTTTTAATATACATTTAACTGAAAATGAAGGTTTTTTAAAAGGAGTAGTTTCCCGAAAAAAACAAATTATTCCTCAATTAACTGTGGCTTTGTCTGAAGAAACTGTATCTCAATAATCTTAAACTTTTATATCAAAATATTCTAATAAAAAAGTTCGGAAATTTCCGAACTTTTTTATTAGAATATTTTAGTAAGAAAATAACCTACGATAGAAAATTTAGATTTTCCATGTATTTTCATAGGAAACATTGGTTACTGTTAAATTTTTAGCAACGATTAACATACTTATAGACATAGGCTCATCGTTTATGGAATCAAATTCTTCAGTAAACTCTATACAGTATCCTTTTTCAAATTTAACTTCCTGTAAACGACTCATTGCATCTCTTCTATAAAAGATAATTGTTGCATCCTTTGTTTTTTCGGAAGATAACATCCAATCTATAAAAGTTGACTTTCCTGAACTTTCAATTTTCAAATGAACCTGTCCACCACGAATTGTAGCCTGAGGCTTCCCTGTACTATCTACACCTTGATTAAAACTATATTTGCAGTGTAAAACATTGTGGACTTCTCCGTCCATCTCTAATTTGGCTAAAAAAGATGACATGTTTGTTTTTTTTTAATTAATAATAAGAATTTTCATATAATCTGTAATAAAAAAGGGAGTAATATAAAACTCCCTTTTTTGCTCTATAGAGCTTTTTCTTTTAATTGAAAACCACGAATTTTGGTTATTATACCCACTCGTTAACGTGTTCTCCTGTTCCCATTTTGATAGCTTTAGCTGAAATGGTGAAAGTTTCTGTTAGGGGGTTAGAACCAATTGCATCGAAATTTTCTCTGTATTTTACTACATAACCATCTGAAAAGTTAAGTTCTTTAAGAGTTGCATCGGAATCTCTTTTTACAAAGATTACTTTTCCGTCTTTTCTTTCGAAACTGTTGGTCATCCATTCAAAAATATCAGTCTCACCGGTTGATTCTACTGTTACTTCAATTCTACCTCCTCTAGTCTGAGAAGATGGACGCCCGGTTGGATCTGTTTCCTGAGCTAAGGAATAATTAACATTTAGTACATTGTACTTTTTTCCTGCTACTTCTAATTTAGCTTTAAATGACATAATAAAATGATTTTAATGATTAATATTATAATTTAAAATTTAACTAATTAACTAAAACTTATAATACAAATATAAACCTTTTCTTTTATCTTATCTCATTTAAAATGTTAAAAAAAAGTTAAATTTAATCTTTTCTATTTAGCATTCTGCATATATCCAAATCCCTTTTCATAATTTCAATTTGCTTTCTATATGCCTCAACTTTAGCAAGTAGAGTATCAATTTCCGCTTTACTTTTGCCATAGGTTTTAATAGTCTTTTTAGAATCAATAAGGGAGCGGCTGGTAAGCAAAAAATTCTTATACAAGAGCCCTCTTCTCACACTATCCTGACTGGGTATATTTTGTTCCATTTTGATAACCATATCGACTGATTTCTGCTGATAGTAATATGTATCCTGATTAGGCATATCAATGGAATCAATATATTTTTTTAGTAATTCCATCTGCTCTTCAAATTTGGACTGAAATCTAAATTCGTTAATCATAGAGGCATTTTCTTTTTTTAGTTCTTCGTTTTCCCTCCAAGGCAAATGAAAATTAAAAAATACTGATACTACAATGATAACTACAGTTATTAAAAACAGTGAAATAAAGAGTAGAAATGAAATTAATCTTTCTTTTTTATTTAATACTTCCATAATGTTATTTTTTAATCATCAAAAAATCTGCTTCTTTTAGTTTTTTCTATCGGATCGTTTTCCATTCTCTCTTTTACAAATATTCCGGTATCATTTCTTCTTCCGATAAAGTCAAGTTTATTTAATGCAGAGAACAGTTGGTCAATTGTTCTCATGAAAATACTCACCTGACTCATCGTTTTATCAATTTGCGAATGATTATACCCAACGTTTACTAAATCTGTAAACAATACTTCAAAGTCTCCTTGTGATAAACCGCACCATTCTGCCAAATAATTTAATAATTCTTCTTTACCTGCTCCGGATTTGGCATCTACAAAATTTTTCATAATCCTTCCTAAACGAACAATTTTGTCAAACATAAAGGCTGGACTGGTGTATAAACCAAACCATCGTAATGAATTAATTTCGTTTCCTAGATAGGTAATTATTAAATCGGATAATTTAAGTACCATAACCGCTAATTCGTTAGTTTGATGCTTACGGTTAATTTTCTGCGCAATTTGTACTGCATACAGTTCAAGCTGTCCCATAAACTTATCAATTCCCGTGTGCATATCAATAAGTTCTTTATGGCTATTGGTCGTAGTGCAGGGAGGAATATAACCCGGCTGTAAACTGGTTTCTTCTTTATTTATTATTATTTTACCGACAGTGAGCTGATAGCCTGCATATGAAGATTGTTGTGAAAGCTGCCCTTCCTGTACTAAATGTAACTTATATGTTGGTACCAAATATGGATATCTTGGAGGATTTTCTTCCGGATCCAATTCTCCAAAGGGAACTTTCTCAAAAGGATTTACAACAATATTAGCAAGCAAAACAACATTTTGCGCTTCATCCAGATTATATACAGCTTCAGGATATGGCATCTGCATATCTATGGAATTATTCATCGGGGTTATTTCTATTCTAGCTCCGTTAGGAGTAACCGCATGACATTCTTCTATTTTAACTCTTAGTAATTTGTGATTGTCTATTACCAAGGATATTTTTATAGACTCCATTGTATTCTGTACAGGTAACAAGCCATAACTTATTGGAGTTACGTGGCTACCAATGGCATCTCTGGCCATATCTACAAAGTTATCCTGCATTGCAATAAAATGAGATTTATTAATTTTCATCCCATCTATCCAATTAACCGGAAAATAATTTAATTTTTCTAACATGGTAAAGTCTTATTATCTTAAATTAAAAATTATCTTTTTTTTGTTTTTCATCTATATTAGGATTTTCTTCAATCTTATTATCTTTCATATCATAATCCAGTTCATCTTCAGAATTTAGTAACGGGGGTGTCCTACGACAGATTATAACACTGTTTTCTTCTATAGAGTTCATGTACAGCGGATAATCTGGTCTGATAAATTTAGCAAATCCGAAACTTTTGTTTTTCAAATAAAATACCCAATGTTGCTTTTCTCCATTTTTATCCATTAAATTAATAGGGGCATCCGGATTACGTAAATTGTAATCATTTACAAAGTGATAAAATAATCTACCGAAATCCATACGAATAGGAGCTTTAGCCCTAAATTCTGTTCTTACTTCCGAATCGGGTTCTTTATGAAACACAAAGGTAACTACCAGCATATCTCTATATTCACTATCCGGTGGATCAGGATATGCGTGTTCTTCGGGAAACAGCCAAGTTTTGTAAATTTTGGGAGGAATTGCTATGGATGCCTCAAAAGTTAAATAAATCACTGTAGGTATCATAAATACCAAGGAAGAAAACATCATGCTGTAAACATAGGTATTGCCTTTAACTATAGTATATACTAAGAGAAAAGGAATCAAAATATAAATGGTTACAATAAGACTGAAAAACATTTCAATCCATGGAGATTCTTTTTCAAATTTTTCAAAGTAGTTTCTATATACATAGCTATGTATAATACCTAATATGAAAAAGACTATCTGGTAAAAAATGAATATACTGAATATCTGATTATTGAAAACTTCTGAAGAACCAATAAAAATGGTAAGTGCTGTTACAAGTAATACAATTATTATGTATGTAATAAATTTTCCTTTATATTTTTGCTTAAATCCTTCTACTTTAGAGCTAAAAAAAACAGTGAGAATAATTGTAACTGCAAAAATAATTACTATTCCGACAATAATTGATGGATCTATTAAATCTTTAAAAAAGGTTTTGAATCTCATATTCTTGTTGTTATACCTAAAATTGATATTTCTTTTAAACTAAATGCTTCAGCTTCTGCATCCAGTAGTATAGTTGTCTTTACATCTACTTCCATAGGCAGGAAGTATTCATAAAATAGTTCAACAAATTTTTTTAATTTTCCCTGATGTATATATTCAAGAAAAGATGATTTTTTTAGTGGGCCTATCTTGAATTCGAGATATAATGAATAATCCATATACGCACTTCCTGAAATCATATTTAATCCTAATCTACAATCTCCCAGACTTATTTCCTGTTCAGAACTTGATTGCTCTTTATAGGTTTGTTCTGCTATATGAACCTGTTCTTCTAACAGATAACTTAAACAGTGTACTGTTAATTCTAAATTTCCAACTATCTGATGTGTATAGGGCAAAATACGTATTAGTTTGGAAACTAAAATCTCCGGTAAATCTTTATCAATTCCCCAAAATTCATAGAAAAAATCTAGCGGGCGAGATCCATTTAATTCTAAAAGGATATCTTTTTCCAGGTTTTCTCTTTCTATTGTTTTAAGGAAAAATTCATTTTCGAAAGGAAGAAAAAATTTTCGTGCATATTCTTCTTCTTTTTTATGAACTTTATACTCTTTGGTCATTTCGTCGACCGTTTTTTTCAACCGGTCTTCTCTTGGAGCATGAAAAAATCCTTCCGGAAGGGTATCGTAAATTCCGTCTCTTGATAAGTTTATTTTGACAAACTGTGTTGAATCGTAATTAAAATCTACTAATTCTGCATCTAGCACATCTTTTCTAAATGGCCTTTTAAACTGTCCTTTGTGATCAACTAAAAAAGTTTGATCTTCATGGTCAATTTTATTCATTATTTCTGAAATAATTACCTCGGCCTTTAAATCATAATTTAAAGAGTTAATTCGATTCTTAATCTGCTCTAACTTTGTATTTATTTCAGTAATTTTCATATTCTATAATTACTTAGGTTCGGTCTCTTGATCTATAATAAGCCTACCTGCACTTACATATCTTAATTGATAGTAATTCTCATTAAAATCACCTATCATCAGCCCATTTTTTTTAGTACTATATAATATCCTGTTATTTCGTAGATAGATACCAATATCACCCACTGGCATATCTTTAGCATATCTAAAAAAAAGTAAATCTCCTTCTTTTAAAAATTTTCTACCTGTGAAAAGGCTGATTTCATTAGATTTGAAAATACCTAAGGGTGTAGTAGGCAATTTTCTTTTATATGTATATTGATATAAAGCACTTATAAATGCTGCTATATTCAAACTGTCTGCGGTAAACCCTACTTTTGCATATGGAGTACCTATCCATTGATCTATAAAATCATAAAATTTATAGTTTTTCAATTCTTTTGGCTTTATTCCTAATACAATGGCATATTTTTCTTTAAGATATATTTCTCTGTCTGTCAACGTGTCTTCATCTACATCCAAAGTATCCAGGATGGGTAATGTACGGGTTTTAATATGAAATTTATTATCAATTTCTTGTTGACTATAGACTAATTTGTAAGGAACTTCCCTATAATATTTACTTTTACACGCTAATACTAGAAAAAGCATTATTATGAGTGCTGCTACGATATTTTTTTTCATTTTACGATTAATCTATAAGGATAAACATTCGATGAAACATGATCCAACTTATGCAATAAATTATCGCATAAATACTGCCATTCAAAATCTGAAACCTGATATTCGGCATTTACATTTTTTTCTAAAATAATGTCTATTGTTCTAACAAATCCTTTGTTAGTTGAAGAGTCTATTTTGGTTCCTTTTCTAATTTCAATTCCAGAAATTGTAAATTTAAAATGATTGAGACAAAAAGTCTTAATATCAGCAAATGTAACTACTCTTCCTCTGGTTAGTAAAGCTTCTCTATATGAAGTAATTTTTTCTCTTGTATTTAATCTAGACTTTCCTCCTACGGAAGTATTTATTAGCATAATTGAATTTTGAGAAAAATCACTGGTATTAACTCCATCTAATCGCGTTCCTACTTTTAAATCATTTGCATCTTCTCCACTGGTTACCCAATAAGATACTGTGAACATATCATTATCACTTTTTGTAGCAGCCGCTTTGGGTCTTATTATAACGTATGGGAAACTGGATTTTGTAAATTTCCTCTCTTTTATATGCTGTTCTAATGTTGCAATTAGTTGATTAATTTCCCTTATAGTCCCTTTAATAAAATCTCCCCCAATTACCGTAAATGACGCACTTTCGTCTTTAAGCAGTTCAATGAGATATTGTATTAGCTCTGAAGCATTTCTTTCATCAAATCTAACAACCCCTGTGTGTCTCAGGGTAGCATCTCCGATATCAAGATTTCCTTCTGAGAATTCTTTTATGTGATAATGGTATCCTCTGGAATCTGATATACTACCTAAATCAAGAAATATATCGTCTGTGGTTAAAGGAATATAATTGATAAAAGAATCTATCGACTGAGTCTGACTTAAAATCTGCTTGTTTATAACAGGAATAGAGTTTATATAAAACATGACATTTTCCAGTATATCATTGATAACAACTTCAGGAAATTGTACTTTAATCCACAACACATCAGTTAATTCATTTATTTTAGAATTATCTGAACCAAATGCTTCAAATAATTCTTCCGGTATGCTAAAACTATTCTCATCAATAAGAATATCTTCTGTAAAATGAAAAAACTTATCAGCATAAAAGTTATTAACATCTGTATACAACTGATTGATTTTGTTATAGTTTTTATTAACTATAGCATCTATATCAATTGAATAATTTTCAACATTATATCCTTCTTTAAATGATATTTCTTTGTCTTTTATAAAAAATTTAGCTTGTTTTAAATAATTATAAAATATGTCTCTCTGTGATACGTTTCTGATATCTGTAAAAAACATTAGTTTATTTATACTCTCAATTTCCTGAGGGCACTTAAGTCCTAACCATAATGTACCTGGTTTTAAAAACTGATTGCTTTTTGATAACTGGTCTTTGTGAATTACTCTTTTTAATGAGTAAAAAGTATTTCCAAAAGCCATATATTCCAAAGAAACCTCGGTTAGTGTAAAGGGTAAAGTTGTTCCAAAAAATATATCTTTAATGGTTGGCCTAAGTGGATCGTATATATTTTGTATTGTTTTTTTGCAAACAAACTGATGTTCCAGTGATATGGTAAAGTTATTTTCTACGGGTTTGAGATGCATAATTGATCGTGCGGGAATAATTCCTGAATTATTTTCGGGAGACATTATTTCCAAAAGCCTTTCAATTATTCTTGATCTTGAGTTGTTCAGCTCTGATGAAATCTTTTCAAGTTCTGAAGAACAAGCTTCAAGTAATAAAGCTACAATAGGATCGAAAGAAGTTTCCAGTTCACTGTCTGTATACCCCCATGTCTGGGCAGCTCTTCTGAGTATTCTATCTTTTATTCTTTCTTGTGTATCCATAGTATTAAATATAAGATAATGGTCCTACAAAAAAATGTCCATGAAATCTAAACGGACGATTGGTTTTTTTTACAGCTCCCAATATTTTCATTGATATCTTCTTTTTCATTCGTAATGCATTATTATGATTTAAAGATTGGTCTATTCCTACTGAAATTTCAACTTCGGATAACTCCAATCTGCTTTCATGCATTTTAATAGTTTCTTTTATATCTTTTTTAATTCTATCTCGTAATGTATTTGAATCAGATAATAAATCAAAATCCATTTCCCATATTTTACAGCCATACGTTTCATCAAATTTACATTCTCCGAAAGAAGAGGTGACCAGCAGGTTAATGTATCTTGCTATTGAACTTTCAAGATTAGTTTTTTCTATATCTTTTTTTTCAATAATGTCTTTAAAATTAATTGGCGTATTATAATATATCCCGTACATACTTCTATTTTTGGTTATTATAAGTATATGATTTTATTGACTTTACCTTTTTTATCCAACTCGTACTCTTTTATTTTTTCTGATCTTTTAATCAAGTGTATTTCTACTTTTGGTATAGTTTTTATAAATTTTTCTCTATAGGAAATATCTCCTATAAATTTTTGTCCTTCATTGTGATCTACTACATAAAAAAAATGTTCAGTATTGATATT
Source organism: Apibacter sp. HY039 (assembly GCF_004023655.1). Classification (NCBI taxonomy): domain Bacteria; kingdom Pseudomonadati; phylum Bacteroidota; class Flavobacteriia; order Flavobacteriales; family Weeksellaceae; genus Apibacter; species Apibacter sp. HY039. Next base: position 26,733 of record NZ_SAYM01000009.1, read on the forward strand.
TTCAATAGTTTCTTTAGGCAGATTTCCTGATACCAAAACTGCTGCATCTGAATTTCTTCTTAATGTATATAATAAATAGTTTTCTCTTTTAGTCCTGTATTTGGAAACTTCAAAAATCTCCATTGTTGATTTTAAAGGCTCAAAAGTAACAACAGGAAGGCTATAAACTGTTTTTTTAAACATATTTATTCCAAAAAATGTAAATCCTCCTACTTCTTTGCTTTTCAATTCTTTCATTAAAAAGGAGTCTCTTGTTACCTCATAAAATGTTCTTTCTTCTGTTTTGTCATCAGTTACCATCATTTTATACGTAGGCAGTTTAATTTTGTCAAATTGATCATTATGTATATCCAATTCGACTTCATTGACTTTATCATCGGTTATAGTTATAGTAATTGTATGATTTGTCAATGCTGAATCAAATTCAGACATTTTTTCGCGTTCACCATTTCCTGCATACATGGGAGAACCGGCACTATCTGTAATTGATAAGGATAAACCTAATTGAGGCAAGGGCATTTTAATTGAACTTAAATTTGTTATATTTTAAACATTGTAATTCATCTCTAAAGCGTTCTGAGTCTTCATCATTCATATGAAACTCATAGTCTTTTTCAAATGTAAAAATTTTGATACTTGTTATATTTCCTTGTTCTAATTTTTTTATGATTTTATTTTTAAGTGTACTTATAATAAAACCATCACAATTGGGTGAAAAATCATTTTTCAATCTATATCTAAATCCATTATCCATGATTAGCTCAACCACTTCATCTTTTTTTATACAGGTATTAAATGTGAAAATTTTTATATACAAAAATGGTGTTGTACCTTTTCTTTTTCCCACCTGAAAAACTGCAAAGTTTTTCTTGCTTTTGTAATCCATTTTATAATATGGTTCTGTATAAACGTAAGGCTTTTTTCTTAAAAAATCTACTTTTCTGTTATTTAGGGTAAATAAAGCGTTACAATCTACTACTTTAGTTATTAAAGTATCCTGAGAAATTTTTTTCACATTTGATTCATTCTCTTTTTTGGAAACAGACTGACCAAAGACATAGCTAAAACTTAGAAATATAAATAATATAAAGAGTATGTTTTTATGCCTCATAACTCAATTTTTGATAAGGAAAGGAGAAAACCCTCCTTTCCTTTATTAAATTTTTAATTACTTTTGTTCGTATTCAGTCTCCCATTCATTTCCATCATCTCCTTTATGCCCATCCATTTTAATAAGGAAGTTTTTAGCCGGGAAGTATGGTTTCATATGAATATCTAAATATATTCTATCTTTTTGAACCGGATCTTGTTCGAATCTTCTAACTTCAAAATTTTCAATTAATTTATCCGGACCTGTAATTCCATCAAGGAAACTTACAATTTGTTTCATGATTTCCTGACGTGTTTTAGCTGTAAAGTTTTCGAAAGCTCTTCTGTTTAAGAAATCCATCAATACTTTAGTTACGTAATCGAATACACGAACTACTGAATAAGTTTGAAGTCCTAAATTATCTCCGTTGAAAAGTGTTTTTCCAGAGAAAGCCATAACTTTGCCATATTCATTAACCATAGGAATTAAACCTAAGTTCTCCAAACTTGCTATTTCACTTTTTAATAAGTCAAATTTAACTCCGTCTACTTCATTAATACCCCCAAATTTTTTACCCGCAGTAACCTGAGACATTAATGTTTTATATATTTTACCTGCTAATGCTGCGGATGGTGGTACATATAAATCATCTGTTTCTTCAATGATATCAAATTTACCTCTACCTACTAACCAGTTACATGTCATTAGTACATTGGAGCGATAAATTTCACCTCCAGTAAGATATGCTTCATCAAACATCTCCATAACATCGTCCGGCTCATCTAAGTGTGCAAAGTCTGTAACTAACATTACTTTGTTCTCATGAGCTATCTTCGCCCATTTTTCAACTACTTTATTAGTACCTAAATATCCCGGAATTACTAAAAGTCCGTAGTTATTTTTTAAATCTAATCTATCATAGTTATCTACTAATTCTCCATGAATTGAATCAATAAACCTGGTATTATCCAAATCAGTCAATTGATCTAGCTCAGCATTTACGATTGAAATGTTTTTTACTTTGTCTTGTTCTGTATTTTTATAGAATAAAGCTATAGTTCTGTAAGCTTTTTCTAATTCTTCAGTTTCTTTTACTGCCGTAGCAAGATTTTTCAATAAAGTTTTTTCTGCAACTTTACTTTTATCTTCACTTTGGGCAACCATATCCGTAAGGTTATTGTTGTTTTTCAACACATTTAACCATAATTCTAACGTTTTTTTAAGAGCATCTCTTTCAGATTGTTTGTTAGCGTCGCCTAAAAAAATCTGACGTCTTGCTTTACGATCAGGATTCATATTCTGAACGTTTTCAATAGATGCTTCTAATAAATCAAAACCACCAAATTTTGCTAGTTTATCAAGACCTTTCTGAATACTAACTTTTTTATTGGGTTCAGCTACTGCAACATCTCTGGTCTGGATTTGTGCTTTTACTTCTTCTTTAGCCATAATTATTTTTGATTTAATTCGTTAATTAATCCTTCAATTGTTTCCATTAAAGCGCCTTTAGCATCAGGATCTTCAAGTGCTGCTTTTAAAATTTTATTAGTTTTTAACTGTTTGATTATTTTCTGATACTGTTCTTTTTCAACTTGTAAATCTGTTAAAAATTTACTTTGAGCAGTGATACCTTTTATTCCAAAATCTCCTAAGTTTTTAAATTTTAACTCTTCAAATTTGGTAGCCCCATCAGCATCTTCAAAATTAACTTTAACTTCAGGTTTAAAATGTTCAAACACTTGTTCAATGGTAGATAACCCTTCTACAATTTCAGGTCTTACCGGAGTCTGACCTGTCAACTTCTGGGCTATTAAAGTTCGGTTCTGTGCAATCTCCAGGATTGCCTCATTTGCGTCTAGAGGCACTTCATTTCCTCCAATTCCAAAATTTGATAACATAGAATTTTCTATTTTAAATTAATATATTTTTTAATTGATGATCCATTTTAAATTATTATCATCTAAATCTACTTGTACCGTATCTCCTTCTTTTATTTCATTGGATATAATTTTTTTAGCCATAGGCCTCCTTAATTCGGAACGTATTATTCCCTTTAAAGGTCTGGCTCCGTATGTTGCATTAAAACCATTATCCACTAAGAATGATTTTGCAGATTCGGATATGGCTAAGTTTATATTTATCCCTTTAACTAAATCTAATAGTTCTTTTTTCAAATGAATTTCAAAAATTCCCATTGCATTATCTTTACTTATAGGTCCAAAAGGAACTATCTCTGTTAAACGTCCTAAAAATTCTGGTCTGAAGTTATTGGACATAATTTCAAGTAATTGGTTGGAAGTGGGTAAACCATTCCCCTCATTTACTGATTTAACAATAAACTGAGACCCTATATTTGACGTAAATAATACTAAAGCATTGGAGAAATCTCCTTCTTTTCCTAATCTATCATGCAATTTACCCTCGTCCATAATTTGAAGAAAAACATCAAAAACAGAAGAATGGGCTTTCTCTATCTCATCGAATAAAACTATAGAATAGGGTTTCTGCCTGATTTTATTTACAAGCAATCCTCCTTCTTCATATCCTACATAGCCCGGAGGAGCTCCATATAATAATGCTGCGGAATGTTCTTCTTTAAATTCAGACATATCAAATCTGATGATTGCATGTTCATCCTGAAAAAGGAAGTCTGCCAGTGATTTGGCTAATTCTGTTTTCCCAGTTCCTGTTGGACCTAAAAAGAAGAATGATCCTATAGGTTGACCGGCTTTACTTAAACCCGATCTGGATTCTAATACTGCCTCGGTAATTACCTGGATTGCATAATCCTGACCAACCACTCTTTTCTTCAGTATCTCTTCCATATTCTGAAGCTTATCTTTCTCTTCTGAATGTAACTTACCTAAAGGTATTCCTGTTTTTTGAGCAACAACTGCTGCTAAATCAATAGGTTCTATATGTTCTTTTTTTGAAAGAGCTGCTTCGTTCAATTTTTCTAAAGTACTTTTAAGGTACATGAATAAATCTTCCTGTGAAAGATTTTCAATTTCTACCTGACTCTCTTTTTCCTGAATTAATAAGTATTGAGATTTCCTTTTTAAATCTTCGTAATACCATTTTAAATCTTGTTTATGATCTCCTTCTTTTTCTTTTATGTGGTCCAATTTTGATTCTAAACCTTCTTTTTCTTTAAGAAATGATACTCCAGCAGTTTTAATTACAGACATAGTTCTGTCTAATAAATTTAATGCTGATTCAGGCAAACTTTTTTCTTTTAGATATCTTTTAGCCAGACGTATAGATTCTGTAATTGAGTCATCTGTTACTTTAATTTCGTGATGGGCAAGATAGGATACCAACGCTGATTTTATTATTCTAAATGCTTGTTCTTCATCTGGCTCTTCAACTTTCAGCACTTCAAACATGCCTGAAAGACCTTCGTCTTTTTCAATTTTTTTGGTATATTCGTCAACTGTAGTAGTTACTATAAGCGTTAATCCTCCGTTTCCGGAAAGTTCACTTTTTAGAATACTTGATATTCCTGCATTATCACTATTTTTATCAAGGAGAACATGTATGCCGTCAATCACCAGAATTGCCTGGGGATATGTTTTTAATTCCTGAAGTATCTTTTTTAACCTATCTTCAATTTCTCCTTTGTAGGAAGCCCCGGCAATCAAAGTTCCTAAATCTAATTCATAAACTCTCGTTTTCTGAATTTTGTCTGGCACTTGTTTTTTGACTATTAAATTTACAAATCCGTCTATTAATACTGATTTTCCTACTCCCGGGTACCCCTGTAAGAGCACATTAGGTTTGGAAAACCGACAAATGATTTCAACAATTTCTTTAATTTCCTGTTCTCTAGCTACTATATTTTTAGGATTTTTACGAGCCTGTACTAATTTATCTTTACAATATTTGTATAAATATTTAACAGATACGGGAGGTTTACCATCTTTATCTGAATCATTTTCAGAAGGTAAAGCTGTTTCTACTTCTGTTAACAGCTCATCTCTAACCACAGGAAAACTTTTCATTTGATCGAAGCTAAATCCTACTCCTGGAGTTGCCAATGCAACAATTACACAGTATAAATCAACTTCTTCCCTGCCTAAAATATCTCTTATTTCATCTGCTTCGGCAGTAACTTTATCAATACTTTCATCTGGTTCGGGTTGAGTAGCTCTTCCAGCCTTTGGAGCATCGTCAATTCTGACTTCTGCCCATTCTTCAATGAAAAAAACATCTTTTTTCATAGCTTCCAATTCTTTCAATAAAGATAAATCTCTATGTAGAATTGCTTTTAACAAATGTGCCGCTCCATATTCAACATTTTTATTTTCGATGGCATATTTTTTTGCTATTTCCAAAGCCAGGTACAACTCCTCATGAAATACAGCTTCTTTCTGCATAATATATTAATATAGATAATTAGTTATTATTTTAATTAGTCATAAATCCAGATAAATCCTTTTTTTACTTTGTATTTAATTGTAAACCCTTCAATACAGTTTTTATTATTTCTGGTAAGTCTTAACGATTCTATTTTGATTTTCTTATTTTGAATGTTCTCACAGAATTCAGAAAAACGCATTATGTTTTTATTGTTTTTAATTACCGGAAATTCATAATTACCACAGGTATATTTAGAAAAATCCTCTTTGGTTTTACTTTGTTTAGCCACATCAAGTAAAAGTAATTGAAACTGATTTTCAGATATATCGGGAGCTTTATTTTCTTCAATCTCTCTAATTTTCTTCTGTACAGGCGTTTCCAGTGGTACTCCTGGTATATATCTCATGAATTCTTCCATAGGATCTTTTTGCGGTGTCCCCTTAGGTAGTGTAAAAAGTTCTGCTGCTTTTTCTACTGTATAAGCAGTGTCTTTAATTTTAGTATTTATGAGTTTTCTTGGTTTTACAAATATATCTTTACTTGATATATGAGTTACATCTCCATTGATAACAAAAGTAACTCTTTTTATTCCAGGAGTGCTATAACTATATACCGGAAATTCTGATGTATTATCCAATTGGCCTGTTTCTCCAAAACTCCATTCCCAGGAAAAAGCTTCCCCTCTGTATTTGTAATAAAACTCAATGTTCTGACCAACTTCAACTACTGTAGGAGCTATAATTTTAGGTATTTTTGTAGAATCTACCAACCTACCTAAATCTCTGATTTCTAAAATTCTTTGAAAAACGCAACTCCCGTTAACTTCTAGAGTTATCGTATATACACCTGGCTTTTCATATTTATGCAATGGATCTTTTTCAAATCTTTTCTCCGTTTTATCACCAAAATCCCATTTCCAGCTTCTTGCATTAGGAGTTTGATCTTTAAATCCAATAATTTCACCTACCTGCTTTCTTTCAGCCTCTATTGTGAAGTAAACTTGTCTGCAATCGATATGTCTATAGTATTGAAAGAAAAAGAAAAAGAAAGCCATGAGTATCAATATTATAAAGACTAAAAGAACCCGAATATCAAGCTTGGAAAAAAATTTGCTCAAAGATCTCTTTCTGTTATAATTCATAGTATATATTAATAAGAAAGTTTTATTTTTTTTGCTAATTTACGTTTTTTTTTTACTTAACCAATAAGGAGCATTCTTTTTATAAAAAAAACGCAAACTTTAAAGGTTATTTTTGAATGAAATATCATAAAATAAAGAACATTACGATTCTTTTTAATAAAAAAGATTTTATTTAGATAGATTTCATATATTACACTTCATATCTATGAGTTTTATAAACAATATAATATTTTAATATCAATTTACTTGAAACAAAAGGGTTTTATAGCATATTTTTTCAACAATAAACACTTTCATATATTATTGATTTTATGATAAATACCCCTACATCTGGTATAAAAACATTAATTTACCATAATAAATTTAGTCAGCTACAACAAAAAAAGAGCTTTAAATCTAAAGCTCTTTTATATCTCTGAAAGTATGATTATGCAATAATTTTCATTGTTTTAATTATTCCTAAATGCAAAGCCTCGTGGGCATTATTATAATCCAATGCGTCTTCAATAGTGAACAAGGTCATTCCCATAGCCGTTTCATATTCTGCAAAATGTTCAAACTGATTTTCTCTGTAATCTGATTCTAATTGTTCTACAGTGGATATAAGTTTTCTTTTGACGTATTCAACCTGATCTTCTGTTACCACAAATTTTGGCTGAGTACCTTTTTTGTAATTTTCAATCCAATCATTGGATATCAGTGGTTCTAAACCTGATAATTTATAATGTAGTGTCTGCTGTACTACCAGAGTATGCGCTACATTCCAAAAAATACTATTATGGAAACCATGCGGTATATTTTGCAACTGCTCCATGCTTAAATTATCTATCACATCAACTGTTGCTTCTCGGTAAATTTTCAGAATTTCAAACGACGTTTTCACATTTAAAAAATTTAATCAAAATTACAAAAGTTTATTTTCTTTAGACTAATTGTTTGATAACTTCCGGCGATAATTGAGAAAAGTCATTAATTATAGTATCTGCTAACGACAAATCCTGATTGGTGAATTCTCCAGCTTTATAACCAATACAAAAAATATTTGCGGCATGAGCCGCTTTTACACCATTAATAGAATCTTCAATAATAATACAATTTTCTTTAGGCTGCCCGGAAAGCTCTACAGCTTTTAAAAATATTTCTGGGTTAGGTTTTGATTGTGGAAAATCTTCCCCATTTACAATATGACTGAAATAAGGAAACAGATTAAATCTTTCGAAAATCATTGTTTGAGTAATCCGTGCAGAAGAGGTTGCTAAAATTAGCTGAAAACCCGATGTATGTAAACTTTCAATTAAATTTTTCACCCCTGGTAATAGATCTAATTCATTATTTTCTGAAAACAATGAGGTAAAAATCTCTCTTTTTCGGGAAGTAAGTTCCTGAGGGCTTTTTTGTAATGAATGATTTTCTTTTAATTTTTCATATACATTACGGGTTGATAATCCTCTGTATGTATCATATTCTGTTTTTGTCACTGGAATTCCTAATTCTTCAAAATGCTTAAAAAAAGCCATTTCATGAAGAGGCTCGGTATCAACTATAACACCATCCATGTCAAAAATAACTGTATTTATCATATACTTTTTGTTTCAAGACTTTCAATTAATTGAGTAATAGCTTTTTTATTTCCAACAATCCATACAACATCATCAGCCTTAAATGTGCTCATTGATGTAGGATTAACAATCTTGCTATCATCCCTTTCTATTCCTACTACTAAACCATTTGTTAAACTTCTTAAATACTTTACCGTTTTATCTTGAAGAAAAGATTCTTCCGACACTGTAAATTTGGTAAGAGTCACTTCTTCTTGTTTAAAGGAGTTATCTTGCACTGGTATCGTTTCTTGTAATATTTGTTGCTCAAAGTTCTTCAATTGTTCATCAGTACCAATAATACCCAATTTATCAAAAGGGAAAACCTTATCTTCTTCCGTAGGAATTGAAATCATTACATCTCCTCTCTTAATATAAGCCAGATTAATACCATATTTTTCCCGCCATGCTAATTCTGACAATTTTGAACCTGCATAGGCAGCATTAGGCATCACTTCGAAATCAGTCAGGTGAGTATCCCATAGGGAGAATTCATTTCTTTGTACAATGCTTTTCTTTTGTTTTTTTTCCTGTTCTCTGATATCTCTTTCGTTTAAATTAAACATAAATCTTTTTATGATAAGCGAATAAAAAAGATTAAACTTAGTGGATAACAAATATAAACCTATAATAACTGACAAAGTGACTATTATAGATGTTATTAATCCTGAAAAGAAAAAATTAAGGATAAAACCAACTAAAAGAACCACGACAACAAATCTAGACAACTCTAACACCAACAATGGTCCTCTGGCAAAACGATTTTCGGTCCATATTGAACTAAATATCTCATTTGCAGGCTTCTTAACTAAAATAGCCCAAAGAAATGGTCCACTCACTACAATTGTCAAAATAAAAGAACCTATATCAATCAAATCAGAGTTCCATCCTCTACTTTGAGCAAAGGGCAATATAAAGTAAACTCTTAAGTAAACAATAAAGAACAAAATGCCTATACTTACAATTCCATTAGTAAGAATCAACGATAAATATGCTTTAGTTAAAGTTTTCCATTTGTTCTCTTTTTGAATATCCTGAGAACCTGTAGAATACCGGTCTATTACTTTCAACATTTTCTGTGGCATAAACCTATCAATGAGCTGATAAAAAGAATCAGAATATTTAATCATATAAGGGGTAGTGAACGTCGTGATAGCAGAAACACCTACAGCTATAGGAAACAGAAAATCCCCGGTAACTTTGAGACTCATACCCAAAGAAGCCACTATAAAAGCAAACTCACCAATCTGAGCCATACTCATTCCGACCTGAACAGATTGTTTTAATGGTTGTCCAGATAAAATAGCACCTAAAGAAGTAAATATCAGTTTACCGAAAATCGTCAATAGTGTTACAATAAATATTTCCCAACGATATTCATACATTGAAGCTGGCTCAATCATCATTCCGATAGATACAAAAAAGACAGCCCCAAACAAATCTTTAACCGGTTTGAGCGAATGTTCGATTTTTTCAGCAGAAGTAGTTTCAGCCAGAATCGAACCCATAACAAAAGCACCTAATTCAGCAGAAAAACCAATCTCCGTAGCTAGAACTACCATCCCCAAGCAAAGTCCTATTGATAAAATCAAAAGTGTTTCTTCATCTAAAATCTTCTTTACTCTACGTAATAAAGTAGGTATTAAGAATATACCAAAAATAAACCACAATGCAAGAAAGAAAATAAGTTTTAAAAACTGCATCAACATTTCAATTCCATCAAACTGACGACTTACAGCCATAGTGGAAAGCAGTACCATTAAAAGAATGACTACAATATCTTCAACAATAAGAATTCCAAATACGACACGAGCATAATTTTTCCTTTTTACCCCCAATTCATCAAAAGCTCTGAGAATAATAGTGGTTGAAGAACTTGCTAGTAATCCACCTAAAAAGATACTATTCATCATATCCCATCCCATCCATTGACCAACAAAATACCCTAATACCATTATGGCTACTATTTCCACAATTGCAGTAATGGATGCAGCTCCCCCTACATTAATCAATTTTTTAAAACTAAATTCCAAACCAAGGCTGAATAATAAAAATATAACTCCTATGTCTGCCCAAATCTTTACACTTTCTTTATCCGCTACATTAGGTACAAAGGAAAAATGTGGTCCGACAAGAAACCCAGCAATGATATAACCTAATACCAAAGGCTGTTTGATTTTTTTAAAAATTAGTGTGGTTATGGCTCCCGCTCCTAGAATAAGCGCTAAATCGATAATAAGTTTAGGTAAATGATGCTCCATTAAGTATCTTAAAATTCAGTTATTTATTTAATTTGATTCCGGCTTTCTATCTATATAAAAATCAATAGAATTAACAGTTCTTGCAAGATAACATTTTTAACTCACGATTCCAAATTATTGTAATTTACAATCATAATAATTATATAACTTTGAAGAATTAACATAATACAAATGAAAGCATATATTATAGCTATCGGAGATGAACTTTTATCCGGTCGCACGCTCGACACTAATTCTCAATTTTTAACGTACGAACTTGATCTAATAGGTATATCAGTACTTAAAATTAATATTATATCTGATAACAATGAAGTAATAACTGAAGAGTTAACTAAAGCTTTCGAAACTGATGCAGATTTCATTTTTACTACCGGAGGACTTGGACCTACCAAAGATGATAAAACAAAACAAGCCATTTCAGATTTTTTCAACGACACTTTAGTGATGCACCAGCCTTCTTTAGATTTCATAAAAGAAATTTATTGTCGCAACGGACGAATTATGAATGATTTAACAAAAAACCAAGCACTTGTACCTTCTCAGTCGCAAGTAATTGTAAACAGGTATGGTACAGCTCCCGTACTTTGGACAACAAAAAATAATAAAGTTTTAGTTAACTTACCCGGAGTTCCTTATGAAACTCGTGCCATGGTAAAAGAGTTTATTATTCCTAAAATAAAAAATGAATATAAACTGGACTATATACTTCATCGGGCTGTAAATGTGATCAATTTTCCTGAAAGTGAGCTTGCTATTACTTTATCAAAATGGGAAGACAACTTACCTGATTTAATGTCTCTTTCATACTTACCCGGAGAATCTCGGATAGAACTGCGTTTAACATCACAGGGAAAAAATCGGGAAATTATTGAGAAACAACTAACGAATGAAATAAACAAACTACCAGCTATTCTGGGAAATAAACTTTTACTTTCCCAAAAAGAAGACATTCAACAGGTAATTATCTCTTATCTAATCAAAAATAATCTAAACCTATCAGTATCTGAGAGTATAACAGGTGGTATGATATCTGAAACAATTACTTCAGTTCCCGGAAGTTCTAAGTATTTTAAAGGAGGAATCATCAGTTATCAGACCGAAACAAAGGAGAATTTATTAAATATACCTGCAAAGATAATTGAACAACATACCGTTGTAAGTGAAGAAGTGGCTAAAGAAATGGCATTACAAACATCACAAATATTCAAAAGCGATGTAGCAATTTCTACTACTGGTGTTGCCGGACCTGATACGGACAAATACAACAACCCCATAGGCTTAGCCTATATTGGATTATATTTTCAGGGCGAAATTATAGTTAACCGATATTCATACCCGAACCTGACACGACACGAAATGATAAAAAGAATAACAGCAAAAGCTTTTGAAATGCTTTATTTTAAAATTATAGCTCAATAAAATATTCTAATAATTCTTTTTAAAAAATAAAACAATGGTACAATTTTGGAACCTGATTATGAAAATGTTAAAATCAAATCCATTATACCTATGAATTTAAAAAAAAGAAAATTAGGAGGCTCTGATCTTGAAGTTTATCCGTTTGCATTTGGAGGAAATGTTTTTGGATGGACAGCTGACGAAAATACTTCATTCGAATTACTTGAACAGTATACAGAACTAGGTTTCAATTTTATTGATACGGCAGATGTATATTCAGCCTGGGCTCCAGGAAACAAAGGAGGGGAATCTGAAACCATTTTGGGAAAATGGATACATCAAAAAAAGAATAGAGATCAACTGATTATATCTACCAAAGTAGGAGCAGAAATTAATGCTACTCATAAAGGTTTAAAAAAAGAATATATTCTGGCTGAAGTGGAAGAATCTTTAAAAAGGCTTCAAACGGATTACATTGATCTTTATTTCACTCATTATGACGATACCAGTGTTGAGATAGAAGAAGTTCTAGAAACTTATCAAAAACTCATTGAACAGGGAAAAGTACGTTTTATTGGAACTTCCAATATGTCTCCGGAAAGGATTGAAGCATCTATGCAAATTAGCAAACAAAATAATTTACCTTCTTATACAGTGCTTCAACCTGAATTTAATTTATACGACAGAAAAAATTATGAAAAAAATTATGAACCTATAGTTGAGAAATATGGTTTAGGAGTTATGTCATATTTTTCTCTTGCCAGCGGTTTTTTAACCGGAAAGTACAAATCAAAGGCAGATGCTGAAAAAAGTAAAAGAGGCTCTGATTTTATAAAAAAATATATAAATGACAGAGGCTTAAAAATAGTTAAAGCTTTAGAAGAAGTTGCGGCAAAAAATACTGCTACCTCTGCACAGGTTGCTTTAGCCTGGCTTATACAGCATCCAACTATCACAGCTCCTATAGCAAGTGCTTCTCAATTAGGTCAATTAGATATATTAAAATCTGTTGAACTGAATCTCTCAACCGATGATTTGTCCTATTTAAATAAAGCAAGCGAGTATTAATATATATTTCCATCATAGCAGATAAGCATTTTTTTATAAATGCTTATCTTTTTTAGTAAAAAGTGTTCTTTATTTTAGATTAAACAGAAAAATTCGTTTATAAAGATGTTCTGGTATCAGAAAAAACATTTTATTTTACTATTTTTGCAAAAAACAACAAAAATCTCACCTAGATCATATGGAATTATATTATTCATTTTCAATCCTTATTGTTTTAGCATCAATCTTTTCTTATATCAATGTTCGGTTTTTAAAATTCCCTTCAACGATCGGTATCATGGTTATTGCACTAGTAATGTCTATAGTACTGGTTCTTTTAGGACATTTAACATCTAAACCACTTAATGACTTTGCTTCATTAATTAAAGAATTTGATTTTACAGAAATACTTATGGGAGCCATGCTAAATTTTCTTTTATTTGCAGGGGCTATTCATATAAATATGGCCGATCTTAAAGAACAAAGGGTACCTGTAATGATATATGCTACCCTAGGTGTCATCATTTCAACCATTGTTGTCGGTTTCGGTCTTTACTACATCGTAAATTATTTATTACCTGTTATCAATATACATTTTGAAATTCCTTTAATTTATTGCTTATTATTCGGAGCTTTAATATCTCCTACTGATCCTATTGCTGTTCTAAGTATTTTAAAACAGGCCAATACACCTAAAACACTGGAAACTAAAATTGCTGGAGAATCTCTTCTTAATGATGGTGTTGCAGTAGTATTATTCACTATATTAGCTCGATTGGCCGAAAATCCTGTTGTAGTTGCAACCGGACACATGGATCTTTCTTTCTCGCATATTTTCGAATTATTTATGAGGGAAGCTATTGGTGGATTTGTATTAGGAATTGCTCTGGGCTTTATAGCTGCTTATGCTATAAAAACTGCGCATGATTATAAAGTTTCTGTATTAATTACACTAGCTGTTGTTATGGGCGGCTACCTGGTTGCTCAGTCATTGCATACCTCCGCTCCTTTAGCCATGGTTGCTGCAGGTCTTATTATAGGTGAGTCTAAAAGAAAATTAGGTTCAACCAAAAAAAGCAATGTGGGTACCTTCTGGGAATTGTTGGATGAAATTATGAATGCTGTTTTATTCCTGTTTATGGGATTTGAAATTTTATTAATTGAAGATTTAAAAAATTACTGGGTATTAGGTATCATATGTATTTTAGTGGTCTTGATAGCTCGTTATGTTTCTATTAAAATTCCAACTATAATTATTCCTTTTAAAGAAAAATTTACCAAAGGCACAATAGCTATGTTGGTATGGGGAGGCCTTAGAGGAGGTGTTTCCATTGCATTAGCTCTTTCTGTTCCCGATAGTGATTATAAAGAAATTATTATTGCTGCTACCTATGTTGTGGTTGTGTTCTCAATTCTGGTACAAGGAATGACTGTGGGCAAACTGGCTAAAAAAATTAGTTAAACGAGCATTTGTTGTTTTAAATAATATTAAAAACTTATACTAGATAAATAATATCAAGTATAGCAACTTTTGTATATCATTATTGAGCATTAATGGTTATCCTCTTACAACCTAAATTTTGCCGTTAAAATATAATTACCAAATAGTATATTTTTTTTATAATGATATATCAAAAACTATAAGTTAATCGTATAAATAGTACATAAAAAAAAACTAACCTCAATATAGTATTTTTAATCATTTTATTATTTCTTGTTTTTAAGAAATTAAGTGTAAAATAATTTTATAAACCATCTTCAGTTGCAGGATCAAAAAAATTAATGATACATAAGGTTTATTAACATTGAAAACTTTGGGTTGATATTTATCTCGCACTCATCAGTTTTATCTTATTTTTAAGTCATGGCATATTTATTGCAATACTTAAAGATAAGTAAAAGCATTTTACTATAATTAATTATTAAAAAACTTAAAAATTTATGGAAGGACTTGGATTTATATGGTCTGTAATTATTGGAGTTATAGCCGGGGCTTTAGCCGGATGGATCATGAAAGGACGTGGCTTTGGATTCTTAGTAAACTTACTGGTAGGTTTAGTTGGTAGTATGCTGGGAGGATGGATATACAGTTTATTAGGAATACAATCTGATGGAAAATTCGGCATTTTAGTAATGTCTGTTTTAGGAGCTGTAGTTCTTTTATGGATAGTATCTATGCTAAAGCGTAAATAATTGTAATAAAATCAAAGTATACTAAATTTAAAAATAAAAAGTTATGAAAAAATTAATCTTAGGTGCCGCTTTAGGAGTTGGAATAGGTTATTTAATAAGAAAAGTTCAGGAAGAAGGATGTTGGGATGATTTGAACAATGATTTTGACAAATATGCTTCAAAAGCGAAAAAAAACTTCAAAAATATTCTTGATTCCGGAAAAAATGAAGCTGATTATGTAAAAGATAGAGTTTCCGATACAGCAGATGAAATTAACCAGCGTTTAAAAGACAGATCATAATAGATAAGTTTAGAATTTATCATTTTAGATATTAATATTTACAGCTATTTAGAAAATAAATAGCTGTTTTTTTTATTTATTTAAAAGAGTATACTGATTTTATTAACTTTGTTTAAAGAAATACCCTGACAATGGATAGTAATTCTAAGGGAACACCCCTCGAACTTGGTACAGAAGATATAGGTAAACTTCTTAAAAAATATGCAATTCCGGCAATTATTGCCATGATAGCCTCTTCTTTATACAATATTACTGATAGCATATTTATTGGTCATGGAGTGGGTGCACTTGCTATATCCGGACTTGCAATTACTTTTCCCTTAATGAATCTTGCAGCAGCATTCGGTTCACTTGTGGGCGTAGGAGCTTCAACTCTTTTATCCGTCAGATTGGGACAAAAGGATTATACAACTGCAAATACCATTCTGGGTAACGTGTTTATTATGAATTTGATTATTGGGATTTCATTTTCCTTATTAACACTCCCTTTTCTGGATTCAATACTCTTTTTTTTCGGAGCCAGTGATAAAACACTTCCTTATGCACACGATTTCATGGTAATCATTTTAATGGGAAATGTTATAACACACATGTATTTAGGACTTAACTCCATGCTTCGTTCATCGGGAAAACCTAAGCATTCCATGTATGCTACCATATTTACAGTTCTAATTAACCTTGTACTTAACCCGCTTTTTATATTTGGCTTCCAATGGGGTATACGCGGAAGTGCTATTGCGACTATCACATCACAAATAATAGTATTAATCTGGCAAATTTATTTATTTAGTGATAAAAGCAATTTTATACATCTGCAGAAAGGAATTTTTAAATTAAAATCGAGAATCGTTAAAGATTCATTAGCAATCGGAATGTCTCCGTTTTTGATGAATGCAGCCTCCTGTATTATTGTAATAATTATTAATCAGGGTCTTTTAAAATATGGCGGTGACTTAGCTGTAGGTGCTTATGGGATAGTTAATCGAATAGCCTTTTTATTTGTAATGGTAGTTTTGGGACTAAATCAGGGAATGCAGCCTATTGCGGGTTATAATTATGGTGCTCGATCCTATTCAAGAGTTACTGCAGTACTTAAAAAAACCATTCTTTGGGCAACGCTTATTATGACTCTGGGATTCATTTTTGTACAGTTGGCTCCACACTGGGTAGCTTCAATATTTACGACAGATCAGGAACTTATAGATATTGCGTCCGTAGGATTGCGTATTGTTTTTCTTTGTTACCCTTTGGTAGGATTTCAGGTTGTAGTATCTACTTTTTTCCAAAGTATTGGGATGGCTAACAAAGCCATTTTCTTATCTTTAACCCGACAAGTCATATTTTTAATCCCTTGCCTGTTAATACTTCCCCGTTTTATGGGAATATCCGGAATATGGTACAGTTTACCTATTGCCGATTTTGTTGCAACCCTGATGGCTGCTGTATTACTTTATTTACAATTTAAACAATTCAAAAAACTCCCCTCATGAAAACAGATAACATGAACGAAAAATATATTATAACCATTGGTCGTCAGTTAGGAAGCGGAGGACGAGAAATAGGAAAAAAAATTGCCGAAGAATTAAGCATATCCTATTATGATAAAGAGCTTATATATCTTGCTTCCAAAGAAAGCGGGTTAAGCAAAGAATTTTTTGAAAAAGCTGATGAAAAAGCAAGTTTAAGCTTTTTTGATAACTTTTTCAACTTACAATACTCAAAAAATTATCTATGCGGCGAAACATTGTTTGAAATACAAAGTGATATTATTAAACGCTTATCTGAAAAAAGATCTTGTGTTTTCGTCGGGCGTTGTTCAGACTATATATTAAGAGAAAATAAACAACGAATTGATATTTTTATCACAGCGGATAAAGAAGATCGAATAAAAAGAACTGCTTTAAGGAAAAATATTGACGAAAAAGAAGCAGAACTTTTAAACAACAAGGTGGATAAAAAAAGAAAAGAATTTTATAATTTTTACAGTAATCGTGGCTGGGGAAGAGCCGGTTCTTATCATCTCTGTATCAATTCTTCAGTGTTGGGAATAAATGACACTGCTCAATATATTTCAGAATTTATACGTAGAAAACTACATAACAATCAAATATAAGAATCTCTGTTACACTTCTCCGTTTTAAAAATTTAAAACTCAACTTTTGACACAAAAAATTAACTTAATAAAATTTAAGTATATTAATATTTTAATTATAAAAAAAATATTAAAAAGTATTTCAAATTAATACATTACAACTAATTTAGCTAATAAATAAAGCTTAAAATTGAATAATCCTTGTGTCCGTTTTTTACAAAAACTGTATATTTGACACGAAATAAATATTAGTAACATGAAATTACTTGAAGGAAAAACAGCGATTATAACAGGCGCTACCCGAGGTATAGGTAAAGGTATTGCACAAATATTTGCTCAACAAGGGGCCAATATAGCTTTTACATATGCATCATCAGCCTCTAAAGCAGAGGAACTGGAAAAAGAGATTTCTTCACTGGTAAAAATTAAAGGATATCAATCCGATGCATCTGATTATGATGCAGCACAAAATTTGGTAGAGCAGGTTTTGACTGACTTTGGAACTTTAGATATTGTTGTAAATAATGCCGGAATAACTAAAGATAACCTTATACTTCGAATGACAAAAGAAGACTGGGAAGAAGTTATTCGGGTAAATCTTAATTCTGTATTTAACCTGACTAAGGCTGCAACTAAACCCATGATGAAACAAAAATCAGGTTCAATCATTAATATGAGTTCAGTAGTAGGTGTTAAAGGGAATGCAGGCCAGTCCAACTATGCAGCAAGTAAAGCAGGAATTATTGGTTTTTCAAAATCTATTGCTTTAGAATTAGGTTCCAGAAATATACGTTGCAATGTGGTTGCTCCCGGATTTATTGAAACAGAAATGACAGAGGTGCTTGATGAAAAGACAGTTCAGGAATGGAGAAATAACATTCCCCTTAAAAGAGGAGGTACGCCCGAAGACATTGCCAATGCTTGTCTTTATCTAGCCAGTGATTTATCCGGATATGTTACCGGACACGTTCTCAATGTCAATGGAGGAATGCTTACTTATTAAAAAATTACCTAACAAAATATAAAATACAAAGAGATTAACAAATAGTTTAATCTCTTTCTTATTTGAAAGCATGTATAGCAAAAAATTAGCCGTTCAGATTTTAGGAGAAATGCTTTATCGATATGGAATTACTGATATGGTAATTTCTCCGGGTTCACGAAATGCACCTCTAACCATTCATTTTTCGCAGCATTCCGAATATAAATGCTACAGTATAACAGATGAGCGTTCGGCGGCTTTTTTTGCTTTGGGTATGGCCCAGTCGAAAAGAAAACCTGTGGCCATTTGCTGTACCAGCGGCACAGCCTCTGCCAATTATTATCCGGCTATTATCGAAGCATTTTATCAAAATGTACCTTTGTTGGTTATTACTGCAGACAGACCCGAAAATTTTGTGGATATTTTTGACGGACAGACCATACGACAAAAAGATATTTATAAAAATCATATTTATGGTTCTTTTCAAATTTCTGAATCCGAAGAAGATCAGGATGTAACTGACAATTTCTTAACTATAAAAAAAGCGGTTCAGACAGCTATTTTACAATCAGGACCAGTCCATATCAATTTTCCATTCTCAGAACCTTTATACGAACAGACCGATAGTTTAGGTATCACCATTGAACAGTTGGCGCAGCCTGAAAAAAAATTTAATTCAGAAACCTGGCATCCCCTTTTGTCCCAATGGAATCAATACGATAAAAAAATGGTATTGGTTGGTATGCAGCCACCGGATCCTTACTTCAGTAAACTTTTGGAAGAACTTGCAAAGCGCCAGGATACGGTTATACTCACGGAAATAACTTCTAATCTGAATTCTCCGGAATTTTACCCTAATATAGACAGATACGTTTTCCCCTTTGGAGAAGAAAAAATGGATGAGTATAAACCCGATTTACTTCTCACCATAGGACAAAATGTTGTTTCTAAAAAAATAAAGGTTTTCTTACGAAATTCCAAGCTTAAAGCACACTGGCATCTGGATTCTTTCTGGCATCCGGACACCTACTTTTCTTTAACAGAAAAAATTGAAGATCAGCCCATTTCCTTTTTAACGGAACTTATCCAAGTTCCGCAAAAGACTTCCGATTATTCCAGCAAATGGAAAGAGATAAAAAGAATAAAAGAAAGAAAACACCAACTATTTATAGAAAATCTTACTTATTCAGATTTACAGGCTATACACACGATTAATAAATATTTGCCCGATTACTATAATCTACAGGTGTCTAACAGCTCAATGATTCGTTATACACAACTATTTAATTTTAATAAACAAAATAAAATTTTTTGTAACCGGGGAGCCAGCGGTATTGATGGTTCCACTTCTACTGCTGTAGGCTTTGCAGTTGCTGACAGTAATCCTACCGTACTGATTACCGGAGATGTTGGTTTCTTTTACGATTCTAATGCTTTATGGAACAAATATTTACCTTCAAACTTCAGGATCATTCTTTTAAATAACGGTGGAGGTGATATTTTTAAAATAATTCCGGGACCGGATTCTACGGATGCTTTAGATGAATATTTTGTTACCCGACACCATCGTACGGCTAAACTTCTGGCCGAAGAATATCAACTGGAATACAAAGAAGTTAGCAGCTCAGATGAACTTAGCAGCTATCTTGCTACCTTTTTTGAAAAATCCTCAAGTCCGAAATTACTTGAAATAAATACCAAACACTGTGATAATTCTACCCTATTAAGAAATTACTTTAACTTTTTAAACCCCTCATAAGCTATGAAAATAAACCTGTTTACTCCAATGTTGGAAGAACAAAATAAAATAGAGGAAGCATTTCGAGAATTCCCTACATTGTTTCATACTTATCATTGTACGAAAACCGGTATTGGAAGAGAAAAAATAGCAAAAGCGATGATGAGCAAACCGGATTCTGACCTGGACATACTCGTAGGTTTTACCGCTGTAACAGGAAATGAAAATACCATGCCCGAAGAACTAAAAAAAGGAATGCCGGTTGAAGTTACCGCTTCTTCTTTATATGGTTTTCAGGGAGGACTTTTTGAAAACGGTAAACTGAGGCTTACTACCTCAAAAACCCATCTTCCCTGCCTTTCTTCTCTTACTTCCGACAGGTTTATAACAACTACGGATATTCCGGTAGGAACATTAATTAACATGGAAGATTATACTTTTATGTACCTGAAAAGACCTCAGGATTTAATTATACGGGTTATTTCAGATTTTTTACCTCATGAATCGCCTATTGATTTTTTTGAAGTAATAAAGGATATCTCCTTTACGCCTATCATTCAACTACTGGAAGAACTGCGATAATCAGACTGTTTTATGGGTATTTTTTTTATATATTTTATAATGAAGATTTAAAAAATTTATGCCAAAAAATTTAAAATTATGATCCGTGCGGAGAATATCTTCTTCATCAACATAGACTCTAATCCATTCATGGAGGGCTTTAACAAACTTAGCCCAATGATTACCTTTATTATCAGTAACGTAGAAATAAAAACCGTTTTCTCCAAATTTTTTACCATCACTACTTAAAAGTAGTGAACCGTCTTCAAGAATTTTCTTCGTCATAATAACCGAAGCATTTCCATTAGGTAACGGAAAAACAACCTTAAGCAAATTTCTTTGAAAGTGAGGCATCCATGTGGTCGTATAAATACCCGAATATATAACATCTCCCGTACTTTTTATTTTTCTATACCAAATAGTCCAAACAGTATGTTCGCCTTTTTTAAGTTTTATAATTTCACTTTTCAAACCTTTAGACATTACTAAAGAACTTACAGGAATATTAAGCTGTTGTAACCTTTTACTGAATATAACGGTTAACAAATATCCCAACGGCTTGAAAACACCTTTCCATTCACTCCAGACTTCAAAATCATACTCTGATGTATTTTCATAGAATTTCTTTACCTTCAGATTTAATTTTTTCTTTTCATCTAAAGATAAATCAAAACGATCCCAATCATCAAGCAATCCTGAATTCTTTTCATTGACTATAACTTTAAGTTGATCCTGTTCTGCCATTCTTTTCAAATACTGATCACTAATAACATTCTCCTCTCCCAAAGGTCCTATTATCCAACTGTGTTTATCCGGATCTATTTTTTTACCTGTGCATCTTACCCATAATTGAGTTAATTTATCCTGTAACATTTATTTTAAGTTTTAACTATTATTTGCAATAGTATTAAAAATTTTTTACCCAAAAACGGATATGATTTTAAGTTCCAGCAAATTCTTTAATTTTCATGGAGCGTTATTTGTGTTATGCATTGATAATTAAAAAATTAGTTTTTATACCTACAAAAACTATTTATTATTCATATCACTTTATCTGATACAAGAATAAAAAAAACTATTTTTGCTATATGAAATTATTGAGTTATAATGTAAACGGCTTGCGTGCAGCCATAAATAAAGATTTTTTAGGATGGCTGAAATCTGCTAATCCAGATATTCTTTGCCTGCAGGAAGTAAAAGCAACCCCGGAACAGTTTGACACTACAGTTTTTAAAGATTTAGGATATTATTGCTATTGGTTTCCTGCCGAAAAAAAAGGATACAGCGGGGTTGCTATTCTATCTAAAGAAAAACCCCTGTCAGTAAAATATGGATGTGACCAGCAGGAATTTGATTCCGAAGGCAGAGTTATTCAAGCTAATTTTAAAGAATTTTCCGTACTTAGCGTTTACGTTCCCTCGGCCACCAACATGGGGCGCTTAGGATTTAAAATGGACTTTTGTGAGTATTTGCTTACGTATATACAAAAAGTTGAAAAAGAATTTTCAAATCTCATTATAAATGGTGATTTTAATATCTGTCACCACGCTATTGATATAAATGATCCGGTACGTAATGCTAAAGTATCCGGATTTCTACCTGAGGAACGCGAATGGCTCGACCGTTTTTTCAGTACATGTAAACTTACGGATTGCTTACGGGTTTTTAATCAGGAACCCTTCCAGTATTCCTGGTGGACCTACCGGGTTAAGACAGCCAGGCAAAATAACAAAGGCTGGAGAATAGATTATAATCTGGTTACCGAGCCATTAAAATCATCCTTAAAACGAGCTTACATACTTACCCAGGCCGTACATTCGGATCATGCTCCGGTCGGGATTGACTTTGATTTACAAAAAATAGACTAATACATATATGAAAAGAACAGGAATACTACTTACCTTAGCTCTTATATCCGCCTCTTGCGTACCTCAATCCAAATATAAAGAACTGGAACAAAAATATTATGCCGCCCTACAGGGCGAAACAAAAAACCAGCTTACGATTGAGGAAAAAGAAATTGCATTAAAAAACCTGGGAGATCAATTTAAATCTCTTCAGGAACAGCAAAATGCGTTGACTCGCAAAAAGGCGGAACTGGATGCAGAATATAATCAGCTTCAAGGAGAATATGACTCGAAAATCAAAGATCTGGAAAACCTGAAATTAAAAAATGAGAAGCTCTCCCAGGAAGCTTTACAAGAGAGAAAAAAAATACAAGGAGAACTGGAACAAACCCAGGGACAGCTTCAGGAAAAAATACGAAGGATCAATGAACTCGAAGGCTTAATCTCTCAACAAAAAGAAGGAGTATCTACTTTAAAAAACAAACTCCAGAATGCATTAAAAAGATACGAAGGAAAAGGAATAACCGTGGAAGAAAAAGAAGGTTATATTTATGTTTCTATGGATAATAAACTTTTATTTCCTTCCGCCAGCTGGAACGTTGAATCTGAAGGTGTACGTGCTTTACAGGAAATATCCTCTGTACTTTCCTCAGATCCGGATTTAAATATTATTATTCAGGGGCATACGGATTCAGATCGTTATGCCGGTAATGGAAATATAAAAGATAACTGGGATCTTTCCGTTATGAGGGCTACTTCTATAACTAAAATACTACAGTCCGAAGGGGTTCCTCCCACCCAAATGACCGCCTCAGGAAGAGGTGAATATCTTCCTATTGCAGACAATTCAACCTCTACAGGTAAAGCCATGAACCGAAGAGTGGATATTATTATTGCCCCGAACCTGAGAGAAATTACCCAATTATTGAACGAACTATAAACCCACCTATAATGAAAAAAACCGTATTAAACCAAAACCATGTTAATCTAGGCGCAAAAATGGTTGATTTTGCCGGATTTGAAATGCCGGTTCAGTACTCGGGAATTACTCTTGAGCATTTTGCTGTCCGGGAGAAAGCAGGACTATTTGATGTATCTCACATGGGAGAATTCTCTATCAAAGGAGAAAATGCTTTACCCTTGTTGCAAAAAATCACGTCCAATGATGTTTCACAGCTTATTGACGGTGGTATTCAATATTCAACACTTTTAAATGAAAATGGAGGAGTGGTTGATGATCTTCTTGTCTATAAAATAAAAGATCATGACTATTTTTTAGTGGTGAATGCCTCTAATATTGAGAAAGACTGGAATTGGATTTCACAAAATAATACAGATGAGGCCGAAATGCAGAATCTAAGCGATGATATAAGCTTATTGGCTTTACAAGGTCCTAAAGCTCAGCAAATTTTACAGAAACTAACCCGTGTACGCCTGGCAGATATCAGCTATTATCATTTTACCCGCGGAACGGTGGCCGGCATTGATGAGGTATGCATATCCAACACCGGATATACCGGAGCCGGAGGATTTGAGCTTTATGTTCCCAATTCCCAAGCGGTACACTTATGGGAAAAACTTTTGGAAGCTGGTAAAGATGAAGGTTTAATTCCTTGTGGACTGGCCTCCCGTGACACTCTCAGACTTGAAAAAGGATTTTGCCTATACGGCAATGAACTTTCCGATGACACCACCCCGATTGAAGCAGGCCTGGGATGGATTACCAAAACCGGAAAAGGAGATTTTCTAGGAAAAGAAAAAATTCTTAATCAGAAGAATAACGGAGTTTCCAGAAAGCTAGTTGGTTTTGAGTTGTTAGATCGAGGTATTCCCAGACATGGTTATCAGGTATTTAACAGTGAAGGTTCTTGTATAGGCGAGGTTACTTCCGGAACGATGTCACCTATAAAAAAATCCGGTATCGGTATTGCGTACGTAAAACCGGAATATGCCCGTGCAGGTTCGGAAATTTTTATAGGAATCAGAGATAAAAAATTAAAAGCACAAACGGTTAAAATGCCTTTTGTTTAATTTGAAAACACATATATTTTCTCCGGAACACGAATACATTCTATTATTTTCTGTTTTCCGGAGAAGATTTTCAAACTATGAGAGTTATAATACAACGCGTAAGCGAAGCATCAGTAAAAGTTGATAATGAAATAAAAGGCTGTATTGAGCAAGGTTTACTAATTCTGTTAGGCATTGAAGATTCTGATACGCAGGAAGATATAATCTGGTTGACGCAGAAAATCAGTAATCTGAGAATTTTTAATGATGAGTATGGAGTCATGAATCTGTCTGTTCAGGACGTAAAGGGACAACTTTTGCTTATCAGTCAATTCACCCTGTTTGCTTCCACTAAAAAAGGCAACCGTCCCAGTTACATACGTGCTTCAGGTCCTGATTTTGCTAATTCTATGTATGAACAATTTAAAGCAAAATTAGAAGAAATCCTAAACCAGTCCGTAGAATGTGGCGTTTTTGGAGCAGATATGAAAGTACATTTACTAAATGACGGTCCGGTGACCATTTTCATAGATTCACATCAACGGGAATAAGTTTTCATTAATTTTTATTCAGTGCTCTTATTAAATAGGGTAACTGTCTGATTTTAATCCTCTAAAATGTATAAAGAAAAAGCTCCTGAATATCAGGAGCTTTTTCTTTATATATTTTTTCTATAATTAATCTATCTGTATATGTTCAGATAGTTTTTTATATGTTCCGTCAACTAATTTATCTCTCACCGCTTCAAAAGCAGCTAAAGTTTCGTCAATATCCTGATCTGAATGAGAGGCTGTAGGAATTAAACGTAATAAAATCATTCCTTTAGGAATTACAGGGTATACTACTACACTGGTAAAAATCCCATAAAATTCTCGTAAATCTTTAATAAGGAAGGTGGCCTCCATAGGATCTCCCTGTAAATATACCGGTGTTACACAAGTATTCGTATTTCCTATATTGAATCCTCTTTCTTTTAATCCGGATTGCAGTTTATTTACATTGTGCCATAATTTTGCTTTAAGCTCTGGTTTATTTTTTAATAATTCCAGTCTTTTTAAAGCTCCTAATACCATAGGCATAGGTAATGATTTAGCAAAAATTTGTGAACGAAGGTTATATTTAAGATATTTAATGATTTCTTTATCACCTGCTACAAAAGCTCCGATTCCGGCCATAGACTTCGCAAAGGTAGAAAAGTATATATCAATACCGTCCTGACAATCTTGCTCTTCTCCTGCACCGGCACCTGTTTTACCTAAGGTTCCGAATCCATGGGCATCATCAACTAATAAACGGAAATTATATTTCTTTTTAAGTTCAATGATTTCTTTTAATTTCCCTTGTTCTCCACGCATACCAAAGACTCCTTCGGTAATAACCAAAACACCTCCTCCACTTTCGGAAGCATTTTTTTCTGCTCTTTGAAGGTTTTTTTCAAGGCTTGCAATATCGTTATGCTGATAGGTAAATCTTTTACCGAAATGAAGACGTACTCCGTCTACTATACAGGCATGGCTATCAACATCATACACAATCACATCATTTTTAGAAACCATGGTATCAATAATGGAAAGCATTCCCTGATATCCGAAATTCAACAAATAAGCGGCTTCTTTATTAACAAACTCTGCTAATTGTCTTTCTAGTTCGGCATGCTGAGGAGTTTGTCCCGACATAGCCCGTGCTCCCATAGGATAAGCCATACCGTAATCTTTAGCTCCTTCGGCATCTGTTTTTCTAACTTCAGGATGGTTAGCCAATCCTAGATAGTCATTGATGCTCCAAACGATCATTTCTTTCCCTTTGAATTT
This sequence comes from Apibacter sp. HY039, assembly GCF_004023655.1. Classification (NCBI taxonomy): domain Bacteria; kingdom Pseudomonadati; phylum Bacteroidota; class Flavobacteriia; order Flavobacteriales; family Weeksellaceae; genus Apibacter; species Apibacter sp. HY039. The sequence goes on from NZ_SAYM01000009.1 coordinate 53,141, forward strand.
CATTCTTGGGCTAATTTCGCCTTCTAAAACTGGGAAAATATATTCTCCTTCCGCATATTCCGCATATTTTTCCAGCGGTCCCGGATGGTTTTTTATTCTATCAAAAATATCCATTGATTAAAATGTATTTGTTATACTTTTTCTACCGTAGCGTGAGATTCCAGACCGTTTAAACGGCTAGTTACGAATCCCTGGGCCTTCATCCAGTCATCACTAAAAACTTTAGTCATATAACGGGATCCATGGTCAGGAAATATTAATACTACTACGGAGTTTTCATCGAAACTATCGGCAATCTGACGGGCTGCTGTTAAGCTGGCTCCACTGGTATAACCGACCATCATAGCTTCTTTAAGAGCAAGCTCACGGGTAGCGTAAGCACTAGGTTCGTCAGAAACTTTCACATATTCATCGATAACGGAAAAATCTAATGCTTCGGGAATCAGGTTTTTACCTAAACCTTCTATCTGATACGGTCGAATTTCATTAGGATCCAGCTCTCCTGTTTCAAAATATTTTTTCAGCACTGAGCCTACGGCATCTACGCCGATAATTTTAATATCAGGATTTTTTTCTTTTAAAAACTGAGCGGCACCGCTAAGCGTTCCTCCTGTTCCGGTACATCCTATCAGGTGAGTAATTCTTCCCTGAGTCTGATCCCAAATTTCGGGTCCGGTAGTTAAATAATGTGATTCTGTATTTTCTTTATTAAAGTACTGATTAATATAAATGGAATTCGGTGTTTCTGCTGCAATGCGTTTGGCAACCTCATAATATGATCTGGGATCATCGGCAGGTACATTCGCAGGGCAAAGATACACTTTGGCACCCATTGCTTTTAAAAAAGAAATCTTTTCAGGTTTGGTCTTATCACTAACGGCTAAAATACATTTATATCCTTTGACAATGCTAACCATGGCAATTGAAAAGCCTGTATTACCGGAAGTGGTTTCCACAATTGTGGCTCCGGGTTGTAACAGTCCTTGTTTTTCAGCATTCTCAATAATATGAAGTGCAATTCTGTCTTTAGTTGAATGTCCGGGATTATAGCATTCGAGTTTTGCAAAAAACTCACCCTTCATCCCTTCTGTTACTTTATTCAAGCGAACTAACGGCGTATTGTTAATTAACTCAAGAACATTATTGTAAGTTCCAGCCATTCTATTCAATTCTTTTATTAATTTTTATAATTAATTTTAAGGGGCAAATTTATGATTTTTTTTTGTTACAAAAAATTTAACTGTATGAAATTTGACATAAATGCCCTGTTCTTAAATTTTTTCGAAATAATTTTAAACATTTAGTATAAAATTAAATAAGTTCCTCATATATATAGGTTAAAATTTGCTTATCTGTTTCTGTTAACTCCGCTCCTCTCCTCATCATAGCTCGCTCAGCAACTTCGAAAGCTTTGTTTATCTGAAACAAGGGACTTTCCGATTTTCCACCCCATGAAAAAGATTTAATAAGATGCGGAGGAAAACCTGCAACAAATATATTGGCAGAAACACCTACTACGGTACCGGTATTAAACTGTGTGCTTATAGCCGCTTTGGAATGATCTCCCATAATTAGCCCAGCAAACTGCAATCCAGTTTTAATAAATCCCTGTTTCGTGTAATTCCAGCATTTTACTTCCGCATAATTATTTTTCATATTGGAAGAATTGGTATCTGCCCCAAGATTGCACCATTCACCCAATACGGAATTACCCAAAAAACCTTCATGCCCTTTGTTGGAGTACCCAGTAATAACAACATTGTTTACCTCTCCTCCAATTTTGGAATAAGGTCCTATAGTTGTCCCACCATACACTTTAGAGCCCATATGAATTTTAGCTCCTTCACACATAACCAGAGAACCTCTAATCATGGAACCTTCCATAATTTCAGCATTTTTACCTAAGTAAATCTCGCCTTCTCGGGTGTTTAAAATTACATGCTCTGCGAGCACTCCTTCTTCAACAAAAATCCGTGAAGGATCTCCAATAATTTTAACAGTATCGGATAACTGAAGGGAATTTCTTCCCTGAGTAATCAGTGAAAAATCATAGGATATTGCCTGCCTGTTATAACTAAACAAATCCCAGGGATATTGTATATGAAAACTCCCGGGGCTTATCTCAACTTTCCTGCCAAAATTTCTGGATATAAAGTCTTCATAGGAAAGATTTGATGCAATCAATTCACCTTCAGAGAAAAGTGATTCTCCTTTTTGCAGATTTTTTATTGAAAGTATAAGCTCCAAATTTGGAAAGTAAGCCGGATTTATAAACCAATTGTTATCTTCTATACAAACCGGATATTTTGCGGATAGATATTTTCGGGTCAAAAAGGAAACTTTTTCAGTCTGAAGTATTTTTTTCCATCGTTCTGTAAAGGTTAAGATTCCCATTCTGAGTTCTGCCACCGGACGGGTAAAGGTCAGAGGTAGTAAATCAGAATATTCATTTCCATCAAACAGGATAATATTCATTATACTAATATTTCTATTACTTGTTCAAAGATAAAAAATAAGTTACGAAACGCATTAGTATTTATCTATAAAAGTGATTAATTACTTATTTTTGATAGATGAATACAAGGTTTTTAGTTATCTTTGAATAGATAATAATATTAAACGTTAATGGAAATAGCGATAATAGCCCACGATGGACGAAAAGCTGATATGGTGGCTTTTTTAATGTCTCACTTAAAGGTTTTAAAACAGCATAATGTTAATTTAATTGCAACAGGTACCACGGGTTCTTTTGTTGAAGAAGCGGGACTAGAAGTTAAAAAGTTTAAGTCCGGACCTTTAGGGGGAGATGCACAAATTGCCGCCCGTGTAGTGGACGGTCTAACCGATTTAGTGATCTTTTTCAGAGATCCGCTGGGTAAACATCCTCATGAACCTGATGTCAATATGCTGCTTCGGTTATGTGATTTGCATAATGTTCCTTTAGCTACTAATAAAGCGACTGCAGAAATAGTCATCAATTCTTTACAATTTATAGGATCTAAAAGCAAAGACAAAAAAATATAGCCAGTTGTATGATTGCTATTAAATATATGGGATTATTAGCCTGAGATACCGAGCCTGTAAATAAAACTTAGTAAAAAATAGCGTTTTAAAACCTGACTCTGTATATCTGAAACCTGATTTCCGTTAATCACGCGCATAATATTGTTTCTTTTATTCAGAATATCGTAAAGCTGTAGTCTTAATTCACCTTTTCCTCCTTTTAAAAATGATTTTGAAATAGCCATATTCCAAAGTATTTTTTCTTTTTGAACATTGGATGAATATCCATGGTCGTAAAGATAGCTAATATAGTTTTGAAACTGTATGTCAAATGGAAGATCCCATTGTACGAGATTGGTAATTCCCCAGGAAGTAATTTTAAGGTTTGAAACTGACGATAGATTATTTTCTGTTCTTTTATTTTGATAAAACCCGGTAAGATTTAATAATAAGTCTCCAGGATTATAATCTATGGATATAGATGAATTAACACTATAGTCATCTGTAATACTTTTTTGGTCATTCATAAATGCCAATTGTCTCTGATAGGAACTTCCCAAGCTGAATTCAAGTGTAAGGTCCGTTTGTTTTATAGGGAAATTATAGCTACCATTCAGGTTTCCTCCCCAATTACCATTCACATTTTTGTATGTACTCGCTGTATTACCTAATTTGTCTATAAAAGTATAACTTACTATCTGATTGGAAATATAGTTCAGATTCCCGATAATAGAGAAAAATCTTCCGGAATTTAGATTTGTTTTTTGATATACAAAATCAAAATTATTGGATGATGTAGCTTTGAGATCGGGATTTCCATAATTTTTGTTTGTTGGACTAATAGTTGTGGTATCTTTAGTTATCTGTTCAAATCCGGGCTGGGTAACATTGCCGAAATAGTTGAATTTAAAAACTTTGTTTTTTTTAGGATTATATTGGAATCTTCCAAAGGTGGAATAGTTAATTATTTTCTGATTCATTTTCTGAATCGTATAGCTACCTATGTGTATTTTTTTTCCAGATTCTGTAGGTTCTGCATTAACTCCAAGAGCATATTCAAATTTATCATATACTGTCTGAAAATTAAGCTGAATGTTTTGTTTGTTGAAATAGGATTCTGATTCTCTTGTATAAACAGAATCAAGTCTGGCATATATTCCTTCATCATTTTTGTTTAATGCCTTATAATTTCTTTCTACATCCATTCTTTGAAAAGCATAGGAAGCCATAAAGATACTTTTTTTTCCGATAGGTTCTGTATAAGAGATTGTTGCATTATATCCTGATGTCTGATTTTTGGAAACAAGCTGTTGATCCATTTCTACTTCTGAGCTATCAGCATCATAAAAAGTTTGTGATTTTTGATTTCCATCTTCTTTTTCGTGATTATAATCACCGTCTAATGAAAGACTTAAAGTCCTGCCTTTTTCGTTAAGCTTCCACCCAAGTGTAAGAGAACCTCTAAGTTCATTGGCTATTCCTGATATTTTAGATTCCGAATTTTCTCGGGTAGTGTTATTTAAATTTGAGAAAGTCTGACTTTCAAACAAAGTCTTTGCTTTTTTTTCCTGATGATTTCCGGATAACCGCATAAACAATGTTAAATTTGATTTTGATTCCGAACTAAGATTAATTCCAAAAGAAGTATTTTTTTGCTCTTGTTTATCCAGGGAGAGGTTATGCGAAGTTCTTTCTTCGTCTGATAAGAAATACCGGGTATTTTCGGTACTGGTCAACCGGTTTATTTCTTCATTATAAAGAAGATTGCTTTCAACTTTTAATTTATTTTTATTTTCATAAGTCCCATTTAATCCTATAGTCCGTTCGGAAATAATTCCTTCTCCATTATCAGAGTAAGACTCAATATCATCTAAACTTCCATTGGTATTATTTGCATCGCCTAACAAAGAAATTTGTGTGGTTTTTCCTAAATAGTTAAGCAGAGTTTTATAATTATACCGCTTATTACTTCCATATCCTGCTGAAACATTTCCAAAAAGACTGTTCTTATACTCTTCTTTCACATTAAGGTTAAGAACCTGATTTCCGTCACCTTCTTTTATTCCTGTTATTTTAGATAAGTCTGAAGATTCTTTATAAAGCTCTATACTTTTCACCATATCAGAAGGTAAATTGGTCAACGCTAAATGGATGTCATTATCAAAAAACTGTCTTCCATCAATTAATATCTTATGTACCGGTTTGCCGTTAGCTTTAATATTACCGTTTTTATCTATGGTGAGCCCCGGCACTTTTCTTAAAAGTTCCTGAAGAAGAGAGCCTTTCCTTACTTTATATTGAGATGCGTCATACTGAATGGTATCTCCTTTCATTATAATCTTAGATTTTTTTGCTGTTATTATAATGTTTCCTATGAGAACTGACGAATCGTTTTCTGAGTCATAGTTTTCTTCTTTTTGACTTTTGTTTGAGGTGAGATAAGCTATAAATAAGTTATTTGCATTGAATTTAATTACTTTCAATTTCCCATTAAATTCTCTGTAATTGTCTAACTTAACTTTAATTAAATAATCTCCTTTTTTTAAATTAAAACTAAATAATCCTGTACTATCCGTATTGGTTTCTTTAATAAAATCTCCTGAATAATTATATACACGGATATTCGCTGTATTATGTACCGGAAGCACAGTTTCTTTATCTAAAAGTTGCCCGTTGATTCTAATTAAGGAATCTGAACCGATTTTAGAAACCGGTACCTGAATTTCCTGTAAATTTTTTGCAAAGACAAACTGCTCTGTTAGTAAAAATAAAAACAACAGAAAAGTAAACTTTTTTATAACATCTGATTTAACCAATTATTTATGAAAATATTAGAAATTAACTACTAAAAAATAATGTGACTTAGATTTCTGATATAACAATATCTCTGCTTATATATTATCTGTACTGCGTATAATGACAGAAACCTGAGGAATCGAACTTCAGATGAATTTTTTGTTTTAATTTCTTTAATTCTGCTTCGTATCCGTTCTGACTTGATGCAATTTCAGTTAGTTCCCAACCGGTGAATTGTGAAGTTATTAAATTACTGACTTCTCCGGGAAAATAGGTTAGTAATTGAACAGGTACTGATTCTTTGGATGATTTAATTTTTTTTATAGTGTTGTTTTTATGTGCTATTTCTACATTAAGACCATTAAATGTTGACAATTTTAAAATAGAAGCTCCTTTTGATATACGTTTCAAATTAACCACTCCACCTAAATGCTCTCCTACAAGAGTTTGCACATACATAGGAATTTTAGCTGATTTAATAGATATTTCAGGGTTTTCTACTGCTTTTAAAGCCTGATCTTTTACATTTTCAGCAAATGTAACTGTAGATAAAACTAAAGCGACTATAGAATAAATGAACTTTTTCATATATGTATTGCAATTCATAGGTTTATAAACAAATGTAACGATAATAATTAATCAAAAAAGAATCTTTAACGATAAAATTGATTTTAATTTGTAATACAATTGCTTATTTACTTGTTCTTAAACACATGTAAGATAAAAAATTTATATTATTCTATAGTTTTGGTATTTAAAACCGTTTAATTTTTTTAAACCATGAGACTTTTCACCGACTGCAATCCTTTGGTGGCAGGCTCCTGAATAAATGTAACTTCTCTACCTAAAGGTGAGTCGAACGAGTTCGGATCAATTACATATACGGGGGCTGAAGCAGGAACGTAATCTAATAAGGATGCAGCAGGATATACCTGAAGTGACGTGCCTATAACCATAAAAATATCTGCCGTTTGAGCAATTTGTATTGCTTCTTCCATTTTAGGTACGGCTTCGCCAAACCAAACTATATCCGGACGAAGCTGTCCGCCATCTTCTGCCAACTGGCCTAATTGAATTTCTTCGAGCGTTTCATATACCAGCGATTCATTGGTTTCACTTCTTACCTTATTAAGTTCGCCGTGAAGATGAAGTATGTTAGTGGAACCAGCTCGTTCATGAAAATTGTCTACATTTTGAGTAATGATATAAACATTATATTCAGATTCCAGTTCTTTTAACAGATAATGTGCCTGATTGGGTTGATGATCTTTAAGTTCGGATCTTCTCATATTATAGAAATCTAATACAAGTTTAGGATTTTTAAACCATCCTTTTATAGAGGCTACTTCTGATATATCATATTTTTCCCATAGACCTCCGGAATCTCTAAATGTACTTAAACCACTTTCCGCACTAATACCCGCTCCGGTTAAAACAACCAGTTTCTTTTTCATATTTGTTTTTTAATTTAAAATTACAAAATCTAAACTGACCAAAAAATTTAAGCTATATGATTCTTGTCGGTTTATGGCTTTTTTAACTCTTTATAGGTATTTATACCACAATTGAGGAATTGTTTAAAGTCTTCTTTATCCATATAACCTGCTACCGGCTCATTCAGTATTTTGCTATCCGGTGTTACCAACACATAAAAAGGCTGAGAATTAGAGCTGAAATTTTCTCGCTGAAATGTAGACCATTTATTCCCTATGGTTCGTATTTTTCTTTTCCTACCCTCTTTAAGCTGTATTGTTTGTTGTTCATTTTCAGGTAAATATTCGGAATCATCAACATATAAGGAAGCGATAACTACTTTATCATTCAATAGTTGCCATACATCCGGCTCGCTCCAAACGAATTCTTCCATTTTACGACAATTTTCACAGCCATAACCTGTAAAGTCTATTAATACGGGTTTATTTTCTTTTTTGGCAATTTCAATTGCTTCGTAATAATCATGAATAATTCGTAAACCCAAGACTCCTTTATCTTGTTTGTTTTTATAAATACTAACGTTCAAAGGAGGTGTAATACCGCTTAATAATTTTAAATTAGGCTTTTCTGAAGGAAAAACACCGGGTATCATGTATAGGGCTACAACAGCAAAAATAAGAGCAAAAATTTTACGCCCTGTTCCTATTTTTATTTTTTTACTGTCGTGAGGAAAACGTATCACTCCTAATAAATATAATACAATTGCAATTGCTATAATGATCCATAGGGCTATAAAAATTTCTCTTTTCAGAAGAAATGTTTTGGCTACTAAATCCGCTTTAGAAAGAAATTTTAATGCCAATGCCAGCTCCATAAATCCTAAGACAACTTTGATAGTGTTCATCCATCCTCCGGATTTTGGCATATTATGCAAAAACTGAGGAAATAAAGCAAATCCTCCAAAAACCATTGCCCATGCCAACCCACAACCTCCAAAAGCCAACGTTAACTGAGTCGGATTTTGTATAGCATTTGCCAAAATACTTCCTAATACCGGTCCTGTACAGGAAAAGGAAACTATAACCAGGGTTAAAGCCATGAAAAACAAACCGATAAATCCTCCAGACTCTGATGCTTTATCAGATTTATTAGCCATCCAGCTAGGGAGTGTAATATCGTAGTACCCAAAAAAACTAAAGGCAAAGATTATAAATATGATAAAGAATATTAAATTTAGCCATACATTGGTAGATATCTGGTTAAAAATGTCCGGATTTATACCACTTATTAAGTGAAACGGAAGTGTGAAAAGCAAGAAGATTAAAAGAATAAAGAAAGCATAAAGCAAAGCATCTTTTCTTCCCTGATTTTTACTTTTCGCTTGTTTGGTAAAATAAGAAATGGTAAGTGGAATCATTGGATATACACAAGGAGTCAATAGAGCAATAAGTCCTCCGATAAATCCAAAAATAAAGATCCATCCATTGCTTTCATCCTGAATTATTTTTTCTCCACATTCTTTATTTATTGGATTTTTTCTATCTAAACTGGGTATTAGTATTTGATTTTCAGATATAATAGTATTTTCTTTTTCTAACTTTGAACCGTTATTTGAGGTAAGTAAGGAATCTTTTGTTAACTTTTTCTCAGATAATTCCAAAGCAGGGTTCTCATTATTTTCTTCTTTTTGCTCTTCGGTATTTCTTTTTTGAGGAGAAACTTCTAATGAGAAGGACTCTCCATCGGGTGCTAAACAAACTTTATCATTACATATCTGAAATTCTACATCTGCTTCAAAATGAACCGGCTTATCTCCGAGAACCTCGAATTTCTGATGATATTCTACTTTATTAGAATAGTATACTAAGGTACCTTCAAAAACCTCTGAATATTCTTCAATTTTTTTTCCTACTTCTTTAGTTGAACCTATCAGCTTTATATTATTACTTTTTGGGTAGGTTAGTGCAGTCGGAATAGCATTTTCAACCTTGGTTTCTTTTGAATAAACATGCCAGCCCGGTTCAAGAGTTGCTGTAAATATAGCTTCGTATAGATTATCCTTTACAGGTATTATTTCTGCCTTCCATTTTACAGGAGTTTTTATTTGCGAGTGTGCAAATGCTGTAATAAGCACCAATAGCCAAAATAGTTTCTTCATATCAGGTTCTGTTCATTACAAATATTCGATTCAAAATTACTATTTTTTAGTTATTACCAACTCAGCTTTTTAGAAATATTCTTATAACTTCATAATCATAAATTATACATATACAAATAAAAATTTAAACATAATCTTTAAATCCGTATATAAAAATTATCAGATATCTCAAAATTAATTTTTGATTGTAAAAAGACAGCTAATCAATTAAAATACTGTTATTTTATTAAGTATTATATTTGTAAAATATTAATAAAATATCTTAAATGATAAAAGATTTATGGAAATTCGTTTCCAATATTGGTGTTGATTTAGAAACAGATCCTTTGAGTAAATGGTCCGTTAAATTACTCAATCAGTTTACTATTATAGTGTTCTTTGTATTTTTCTTTCATTCTTTACATAATTTTTTTTACATAAAGGATATACATTCAGGTGATATACTATTAACTCTTTCATTGTTTCTTTTATTAACTTTTTTTTACCCTCAACTTCGTCGTATAAAGTTTTTAGTAGGTATAGTATTTATCATTCTGGCAACCATTATTTTTTTTTATGAATCATATTCAGGTACGGAATCAGGAATTACTTTTTATTATTTCTCACTATTACTGGCTATCCCCTTCATATTCGATTTTGAAAAAGATAAGATATTGATATTCGGAATTATTATTGTAATTGTCATTTTCATACCGATTAATATTGTAACTAATTATTCGCTATTTACCAATCATTCACTAACACTTGAAGTAAAACGAAATACTTTTCTTGTTTCGCTTTCTATAAGTTTTATGATAGCTATTGCAGATTTAATATTTATAATTAAAAAAAATATCGCTATTTATAAATTATACAGCATTTCTATTGAAAATGAATTTATTCTTCAAAAACAAAAACAACAAATAGCCTTTCTACGAAGTGATGAAAAAAATAATACATTCAGAGATCAAGAGTTAACGCAGCTGGCAGTTACTAAGGATCCTTCATTTTTTTCAATATTTACAAAGGTTTATCCTTCATTTTGTCACATACTTTTAGACAGTGCTCCTAATCTGACATTATCTGAACTTGAACTTTGTGCGTATATTAAATTAAATTTTTCGACTAAGGAAATTGCCCAGTATGCCTCTTTATCTGTTCGTGCAGTAGAAGGCAGAAAATTCCGAATCAGGAAAAAATTAAATATGAAATCTGAAAAGGAATTGGTAAGCTGGATGATGGACATAGATTTTTTTGAAATTCCATATACGGTAAAAAAACTACCCCTTTAAAGCTTATTAATTATTAAATTAAAATTACATTAAATATCTTTTAATAATATATTACCTTCTTTTTCTTTAATCATTTTTTTGACTTCCACAGTTTTATCCCACAAACTCCTCAATTCTCCGTGAATGTCCAGCTTAAAATTTTCCGAGCCATACCTATCTATCTTTGTAAAAAAATAACCAATCGTAATTTTATTGATGTCTATGGAAGGGATGTAAGCTAAAACTAGTGAATCATCTGTCGGAGTTTCTATAATGATACCAACTTGTAGTAAATAAAACAAGGAATCACTGGTTAATTGTGTCGGAATTTTATACTTTTCCGACAGCTCATCAGCTGTATAAGGTTTTTCACCTTTTTCAAAACGTTTAACAATAAGAGTAGCTATAAGTAATAGCACAAAATCTTTATAACGACGACTTATATTTGTTATTTCTTTTTCAAAACTAAACTTGTTAACATTTTGATATGCAAAGGATAACTGAACACCAAATAGACATATAAACCAACTAAGCTGAAGCCACAATAATAGTAAAGGTAGTGCTGCAAAACTGCCATAAATGGCATTATATTTTGAGATCCAAATCTGACCGGAAATATATAGCATCTGAAATACCTGAAAACAGGTTCCGCTGAAAGTACCGGCAAGCAAAGCTGCACTAAACCGGACTTTTGTATTAGGCATGTACAGGTAAAGCAATGTAAATAAAATAATGGTAATTACGTAAGGTGCAATTTTAATAATTGTACTAACTACTGAGCCTATAATGTTTATATCTATAGTTGATGATAATAAAATAGACAAACCTGCATTACATATAAGGAAAACTGGAAATATTATAATTAATGCCAGATAATCAGTGAATTGTCTAAAAATAGTACGTCCTTTTTTTATTCTCCATATGGTATTAAAATTATCTTCAATGCTGGATAGAAGCATAATAACGGTATAAAGAAGGACAACTACACCAATACCTAAAAATATTCCACCCTGAGCATATTCAATTGATTTATCAATAAATTGCATAGCTTTAGCCAATACTTCTTCCTGACCTGCAAAATATTGAAATAGCTGACTTTTAACAATATTCTGAAATCCAAATCCTCTGGCAATAGCGAATAGTACAGCTAATAAGGGAATAATGGATAATAAAGAGCTGTATGTAAGCGCTCCTGCTCTTGTATTGAGCTGTGAGCCGTTTATATTTCTAAATGTTAACAAAAATGCTTTAATTACATTAAACAGACCTATTTTCCTTACAGTACTATCATTCTCGGTAATCCGCCAGATATCATAGGTAAGAAAATTGAGTAGTTTGCGTATTTTTGCCCTTATTCTAGCAAGCATTTATTTATTTTTTAGTTATAATAAAACAAATTTACTATTTGTTTTTGAATTATTTATTGTTGTCAATTAAAGTCTCTGTTTAAAAAAATAAAAGTCTATTTTTTAACAGCTGATAAACTGATAAGAATAACTGCTGCCAGCTCATTCGAATTTAAACTACCTTCAACAGTAAATAATATATGGCTTGCTAATCTTGAATTTCCGTCATATATTTTATTTCCCTCTTTAGATGCCAAAAGGCTGTTATCAGTATCGTATATTCTGTTTCTTTCTATTAGTATAACCAGGTCTTTTCTATAAATGGATTTCTTTTTGTACACTCTGTAATCATTCCTGATAGTAAATAAAATATCTCTGTCGGTGCCATAATTTTTATAATATATTTTATCCTCTTTTATATTGCATATAATTATACCTTTTAAACTTCCGGCAAAGATTTTTCCATTCATAATTGTAAAAAGTAAATCTTTATCTGAAGAAGAATCTCCTTTATATATTTTTGTCTGGGCATAACTAAATGCAATAAAAAAGAAAGCAATAAGTAACAGAATATATCGGAATATTTTCATGTTTAAAAATTAAATTAATTAAATACGTTTTTCCAACTCAATTTTAGACACCTTCATTTGAAACAAAGCTCATGCCTAAATATTTTGTTGTTGTCGTAGTAACTTTAAACCTATCATCGAGCCTGTAATTAATAAGCCATATAATTTTACCATCAGCATTACATAAAACCAATACTTTAGTTTTATTAAAAACTGAAATTTTCAGATCTTTAAGATATTTGCTTATTTTTTTTTTTCCATTTCCATTTATAGGGTAAAAGTAATCACCTTCTTGCCAATTACGGATATATATAGGTAATTTAACTTTCTCCCAATCTATCATTTCATTATACATACCATTATCTGGTGATACTTCTAATGACAACTTTAAAGGTAAAGGAAATGAATCTTGTAATGGAATTTTATCAATAACTTCAAAAACCTTAGGCTGATCAATAATAATAGGCTCTATGATTAAATGTTTCCTGTCAATCCATATTTTATGAGTCTTTGATTGAAAAGTACTTCCTGTAGAAGCTTTTAAAATATTGTTTACATCATTTTCATCTGTAAATCCAAATTCTGAAAAAATAAGATAAACCAAAATAAAGTCTGACTTTTTAAATTGTTCCCTGTCAAATAGTTTGATTCCGTTATTATTATTAATTAAAGCTTCCTCTGCCAATTCCCTGGATTTTTTTATAATAAATTGATGGGAAGAATCAATAATCTGCATACTTTTTTTAATTTGCGGCAAAAATGCCTGATTCATATTTTGTAATTCAGGAATAATAATGTGTCTGATTTTATTTCGTAAATAATCTAATTCTTGATTTGTATGATCCTCTCTCCACAAAATTTTTTTATTCAAGGCATACGATATTATTTCTACCTGCGTATAGTTTAGTAAGGGTCTGAGAACTCTCCCCGCCAAATAACTCATACCGCTTAACCCTTTCAAACCGGATCCTCTTAATAAATTAATGAAAAATGTTTCTGCCTGATCATTTAAATGATGAGCTGTTACTATATAATCAAAGGAGTGATTCTTACATAATTCAAAAAAGTAATCGTATCGAAGTTTTCTAGCTATCATTTCGACTGATTCCCTGTTTTTCTTTTCGGACAAAGTATCAAAGCGACGAACAAATAATTCTATTCCTTTTTGATCGCAATAATTTCTCACAAGATTTTCATCTTCAAGGGAATCTTCACCTCTAAGCTGGAAATTACAATGAACCACGCTATAATTCAAATCAGAACTGACAAATAAATCTAACAAAACCATACTATCTGCTCCCCCACTTACAGCAAGCAAATATTTTTTGTTTTTATTCAGTGAATCTAATGCTTTGTGAATCGTTTCCAATCTTCTATTTTATTTATTCTTGAGTTTAAATTAGGAAAATAATAGTATTGAAAATTATATTTAATATTTAATCCTAAATACAAAACTAAGCAAATCTATCAACCTTTGCTTTTATCAAATTTAGACAAAGATATCTTAATTTAGTGTTAATACCTGTGTACTTTTATTCCAGAGTGTTTATTTTTGTATGATGAAAGCAAGTTTCAACTATTATGAATTAGTATTTAAAAATCCTGCTGGCACATCCAGGGGTACTTTAAAAACCAAACTTACTTATTTTTTAAAAATTAAAAGTCCTGACTTTGAGTATATAGGTGAGTGTGGCTTTTTCAAAGGCTTAAGTGCAGACAATGAATACGAATATGAAAACAAACTTCGCTGGGTATGTGAAAATATAGAGCTTGGTAAAGATTTCTTGATTGAATCATGTCTTGAATTCCCATCTATACAATTTGGAATTGAACAGGTTTTTTGCCAGCTGGAGAATAAAAAAGCAAACTTATACTTCACTTCTGATTTTACTAAAGGTACTCACGGTATTCCTATTAACGGATTAATATGGATGGGTAGTCTGGAATTTATGAAAAATCAAATCCGTGAAAAATTAAATACTAATTTTCATTGTATCAAGCTTAAAATCGGGGTTGACTGGAACGGAGAACATGAAATACTTAAGAGTCTTCGAAATGAATTCTCATCCAGTCAATTAGAATTACGAGTTGATGCAAATGGAGGCTTTACTCACGAAGAAGCTAAAATAGTTTTGGAACAGTTAGCTAAATTAAATATTCACTCTATAGAACAACCGATACGCGCCGGACAAATTGAAAAGATGGCTGATTTATGTAAAAATACTCCTGTGCCTATAGCTCTTGATGAAGAGCTTATTGGCAAATTCCATAGCAAAGAGAAAATACAGCTTATTCAACAAATCCAGCCTCAATATATTATTTTAAAACCGTCTCTCATAGGCGGATGGCAAGGTTCTCAAGAATGGATTGACATTGCAAAGGAAAACAATTCCGGATGGTGGATAACCTCTGCATTAGAATCTAACATCGGTCTGAACGCTATTGCGCAGTGGACTGCTGTTTTAAATACCAATATGCCTCAAGGGCTGGGCACAGGTGGATTGTTTACCAATAATTTTACTTCAAATCTTGAAGTTAGGGGAGAAAAATTATTTTATAATCCCTGATATTTACTTTTTCGAATCAATGCTCCCTTACTAATTCTAAAAAAAATTATCACAAAAACAATAAAGCTCTTATTTATATTTTTTTAACAAAAAACTTTTAACTTTAAATAATTAAATTGTAAATTAATAAAATAAATTTAGAATAAATATTTACATATTTAAATAACTGAAATAAAAAATTCAAAATTGCATTGTGACATGTTTTTATTAGATTTTTCAAAACCAATAAATATCCTTGAATTGCCTCAGGAAAAAGAATGGCAAAAAAACATCATTTCTTTTTTAAAAGACTGGTACAATAACTCAGAGACAATAGTAACTCAAACATCCGGTTCTACAGGAATACCTAAAGATATAGTATTGACTAAATCGGCTATGACAGAGAGTGCATCACTTACCGGGAAATATTTGAATTTATCTTCCGGGGATACTGCGCTTCTATGTATGCCCTCCTTATATATTGCCGGTAAAATGATGCTGGTTCGTTCTATAGTCTGGAATTTAAAATTATATTGTATTGAGCCGAGTTCATATCCCTTGAAAAATACTGATAAAAAGTTTACTTTTTCGGCCATGACTCCTATGCAGGTAGAGAAATCTTTAGAAAAAATTGAAAATATAGATAAATTGATCGTGGGTGGAGCTCAAATTCCTTCTTCGTTATTATCTAAACTTAAGTTCTTAAATACAGATGTTTATGAATCTTTTGGAATGACTGAAACTATTTCTCATATTGCATTGAAAAAGGTTTCGGGTAACTCCCCCTGCACTTCTTTCCAACTTCTCCCTAACACAAAAATCCGCGTGGACAGACGAGGCTGTTTATGTATTCAACCCTCTTTTCTATCCGAAGAAATTATTACCAATGATTTAGTTTCACTTGTTTCTGATCGGGAATTCGAATGGCAAGGAAGAATTGATAATATTATAAATTCAGGAGGAATAAAAATATTTCCTGAAAAGGTTGAAAAACAATTGAAATCAATAATTAATCGAGAATTTATAATTTCGTCCCGAGAAGATGCAGTATTAGGTAAAAAAGTAATTTTAATTGTTGAGGGTGATGTTATTCCGGAACTTAAAGAAATAGTATCTCAGTTTACTTTTGATTCTAAATATGAAAAGCCTAAAGAAATTATTTACGTTAATCAATTTGAAAGAACTAAAACCGGAAAGATTATACGAAATAAAATTTTTTAAACTTTCTCAGCAATCACTTGAATAAAAAATAAAATTTAATATTTATTTTTTTGTAAAAAACTTAGTATTATTCTTTTTTTTTCATATCTTTATAACCAATTACATAGTTAATTAATAATAATTTATCTAAATATTTAATTAAACTACTAGGTTCATTTAAAAACAAGCTTATGAAAAAACACAAATTAAATTTAAAAAAACTAAGTTCAATTCTTTTAGTTACCCTTACTGGAATCATGATATCTGCAAGTGCTGTATCTTATGCTAAAAATAGAACTATAAATTTAACAAGCCTTTTAAAAAAGAATATCCATCCAATAGATTCTGTCACAACAGCCTCAGTAGACTATAAAATTAATTACTTAAATAACACTCATTCAGAAATACAAATACTGTCTGATAATTCTCAATTTACTACTAATAATTCACCAAAGAGTTTTATCAGTCGTGTAAATTTAGATGACATAACTCCTCATCAGGCTTTGCAATATTTAAAAGACGGTAATTTTCGTTTCGTAAATAATTATAAAGTAAACAGAAATCTGATTCAGCAGGTAGAAGAAACACAAGCTGGTCAAAACCCTTTTGCTGTAACCGTAAGCTGCATGGATAGCAGAACTTCCGTTGAACATATTTTCGACCAGGGAATCGGAGATATTTTCAGTATCAGAAATGCCGGAAATGTGATAAATAATGATGTTTTAGGTTCGTTGGAATATGCTTGTAAAGTTGTTGGTTCGAAACTGATTTTAGTCTTAGGGCATTCGCATTGCGGAGCTATAAAAGGAGCATGTAAACATTATGAATTGGGGCACCTAACCGGTTTGTTACATAAAATTCATCCGGCAATGAATAAAGTAGATAAAAACATTTTGGACAATGATAATCACCATGATGACTACATTAATAAAGTAGGACATGAAAATGTAATTCATAGTATTGATGAAATTTTACGTAGAAGCCCTATACTTAAAGATCTTGTAGATCAGGGCAAAATAGGAATTACCGGCGGTTTTTATGATGTAAAAACAGGAAAAGTTGAATTTTTTGATGAAATCATTTATAATTCTCCTAAATAAAAAAAATACATAAATTCTTTTTTCAGTTACTAAATTTCAGTTACAATAAATATTTTTTATAGCATTTGGTTTCTCAAATAACTATTAATATATATATTTGTATACCTGTTAATACGAAAACAACTTAAAAAATAGTTACGCTTAAGATATGGTCTAATTTTTGCCGTAATATATTTTCCTGTTTTCTAAAAATATTTAAAACTGAAATTTAGTAGTAAACATATCGTTACTTTAATACTGGCTTTTGTACTTACCTTTAATATAGGCAATAGTATAAATGCAATTATGTTTGTTAAAACAGATATGTTATCATATTGCGAAAAAACAAGTGATAAACAAGCTTCAAAAAAAGATACGCCGGTAAGTAAGAAAAACTCATCTAATAATCCTTTAAATGAAGAGGAGCATGACGATCAGAAGAAAATTTCTTACCATAGCCAGATACGTTCAGAGCGTCTGAGCTTTAATTTGTCTGAATCTCATAATCTTTTTCTTCAATTAAGTAAATATCAAATTTACCGGGAAATACCATCCCCTCCTCCCAATTTTAATTATTTTTCTTAAAACTATCTATTATGTACACTTTTTTATCTTATTAATAATTAATAGGATGCATCGCCTTGTGACCTGTTTTTAAGAAAAATAATTATTAATGAAATACATAAAAAATGTCTTCTAAATCTAATTTAAAAAATGATATAATAGCAGGAGTAGTTGTATCACTGGTAGCCATTCCTCTTTGCTTAGGTATAGCTCTTTCTTCAGGAATGCCACCATTTGCCGGTATGATTTCAGGTATACTGGGAGGAATTGTAATTGGTTGTATCAGCCGTTCTCAATTAAGTGTCAGCGGCCCTGCTGCCGGATTAATAACCATTGTAGCTACAGGGATTACTGATATTGGTATTAACGGAGTATTGTTAGCCGTATTTTTGGCCGGGTTATTCCAGATTGGGCTTTCTTTATTAAAAGCAGGAGGTATTGCCTATTATTTTCCTTCCAGTGTAATAGAAGGAATGCTTGCGGCAATCGGAATAACCATCATATTGAAAAACATTCCGACTCTTCTGGGTTTTCCTGAAGCTTTATCCGATGAAGAAACAGGATTCCAGTTTTACCAGAGGATTCTTTCAGATGTCTCTGAACATGTTAACGAAATAGCTTTAGGTACAGGAATTGTGGCTTTAGTCTGTATGGTACTTTGGGATAAATATAAACCTAAAATTTTAAAAACAATTCCCGGAGCTTTAATAGCTGTAATTGTAGGTCTTGTAAGTTATTTCATATTCCAGAAAACCAATACTTCTTTTGAAGGAAGCGAACTAGTTCAGCTTCCGGTTGTAGAAAGTTTTAATTCTTTTACCCAATTATTTTTATTTCCTAATTTTGGTTTAATAGCAAATCCTAAAATCTGGGTACTGGCATTGACAATAGGTATGGTTGCATCCATTGAAACTTTATTAACTATAGAAGCTACAGATAAAATTGATCCATTAAGACGGGTGACTCCTACTAACAGAGAGCTTTTTGCTCAGGGAATCGGTAATTCATTAAGCGGATTAATCGGGGGGCTTCCAATCACTTCAGTAATTGTCAGATCAAAAGCAGGTTTGGATGCCGGTGGACGAACGAAAACGACCACTATTGTACATGGAATTATTCTTTTATTAGGAGTATTATTTATAGCTAAATTTTTAAATATGATTCCTTTGGCTTCACTGGCTGCGATTTTAGTTGTTACCGGTTACAAATTATGTAATCCTGCCTTATTCAAACACGTTTTCAGCTTAAGTAAACACCAGTGGATTCCTTTTGTAATCACTGTATTGGCTATTTTACTTACAGATTTGCTTAAAGGTGTTGGAATAGGAATGCTGGTAGCTGTCTATTTTATTTTAAGAGGAAACATGAAATCGTGTTATACTATGTATATAACTCATGTAGATAACCAAAAATATATTCACCTTATCTTATCAGAGGAAATATCGTTTTTAAAAAAATCAACCATAATTAAAACTTTATCCCGGATTAAAAATAATTCCAACATAATTATTGATGCTGAAAAAACAGTTTATATAGATTTTGACGTTTTAGAATTGATACGTGAATTTAAGGCAGAAACTGCACCTCGTAAAAACATTAATTTAAAACTTATTAACTTTAAAGATGTTTACGAAATTCCTAACAATGGTGATGGTGTAAACTTAAGTGTTGCCAACACCCGTTCAGTAAAACTCGAAAATAAAAATATAGACAATTTAGATACAATCAAATAATATAAATTTAAACTACCTTTATAAAACAATAAATATATGAAAGCACATACAAAAGAAAATTTAATCTCTATAGATCCTCATCAAGCATTACAATATTTAAAAGACGGCAACTACCGTTTTGTCAACAATCTTAAAGTTAACCGTAATTTAATGCAGCAGGTAGAAGAAACCAATGAGGAACAGCACCCGTTTGCAGTTATAGTAAGCTGTATGGATAGCCGTACTTCTACTGAACACATATTTGACCAGGGAATTGGAGATATTTTCAGTATCAGAAATGCAGGAAATGTTGTTAATACAGACGTTCTGGGTTCATTGGAATATGCATGTAAGGTTGTAGGTTCCAAGCTTATTCTGGTTTTGGGGCATTCACACTGCGGTGCTATCAACGGAGCCTGTAAACATTATGAATTGGGACACTTAACCGGCTTGTTACACAAAATTCATCCGGCTATGGAAAAAGTAGGAATTGATAATCCGGATGATGATAAAGAACATGAAGACTATGTTAACAAAGTTGCGCATGAAAACGTTATTCACAGTATTGATGAAATATTAGAGAAAAGCTCAATACTAAAAGAATTGGTAGATCAGGGTAAAATAGGTATTACCGGTGGTTTTTATAATGTAAAAACAGGTGAGGTTGAATTTTTCGATGAAATTATATATAACTCCCCAGAATAATATATTTAATAAAAAAACCGAGCTTACTGCTCGGTTTTTTTATATTTATAATTCTCCAATATCTTTTCTACAATAATTATAATCAAAGTGGATTTTAGTAATATTATCATATGCCTGTTCCCGGGCTTTTTCCTGGGTATCACCTATACCGACAATATTAAGCACCCTTCCTCCCGAAGTATATAGCTGCTCATCTTTTAAATAAGCTCCAGCTACAAAATAGGGACAAGTTACCTGATCAAGGCCTTTAATAGGGAAATCGGTCTCGTAATTCAACGGATATCCTCCTGATGCTAAAACTACGCACACCGTATGCTGATTTTTCCAGTTTAAAGTGATTTCATTTCCTGTAAGGGCATTATGTAAAACATCTAAAAAATTGTTTTGCATCAATGGAAGAGTAGCCTGCGTTTCTGGATCTCCCATTCGCATGTTATATTCCAATAAATAAACTCCCGTATTGGTTATCATTAATCCGAAAAATATAATACCGGCGAAAGTAAGATTTTCAGCCAACAATCCTTTAAGCGTAGGTTCTAAAATATCTTTACGGAAAGCCTCTTCAAGTTCTTCTGTAAAATATGGATTTGGCGCTACAACTCCCATACCTCCCGTGTTTAGACCTGTCTCACCTTCACCTATCTTTTTATGATCTTTTGCTGATATGAATGGATAAATATCTTTACCATTGAAAACAGACAAAATTGAAGTTTCAAATCCTTCTAAAAATTCTTCAATGACTACATGATTTCCTGCTTCTCCAAAAATTTTATTGTTAAGCATTTCATCTAAAGCTTTTTCTGCTTCAAACTTATCATAACATATAACCACTCCTTTTCCGGCTGCTAAACCATCTGCTTTAACAACTAACGGATAGGTTTGATTTTTGGCATATTCATTGGCTTCTGTATAATTATTAAACGTTTTATATTTAGCGGTTTTAACGCCGTATTTAAGCATAAAGTTTTTTGCAAACTCTTTACTACCTTCTAGTAATGCCGCTTTTTTATTAGGTCCGAAAACAGAAAGTTTCCTCTCCTGAAATGTATCTACAACACCTTTCATCAACCAATCTTCAGGCCCTACGAAAGTTAAATCAATTTGTTCCTTTTCAGCAAAATCAGCTAAATCTTCAACTGTTTTTAAAGACAAATTTGTACCAATCTGAGCAGTTCCTCCGTTTCCGTTATTAAAATAAAGTTCTACTTCCGGGTTATCTTGTCTTATTTTCCAACCGATGGCATGTTCTCTACCCCCGTTTCCAATAATCAATACTTTCATAAATTTTATTTAGTTTAATTTTTAGTTTACTCTGCTTTACAAAGATAAAATTAAAATATGTATTACTTTAAAATTAAATTTGATTATCTACAGAACTTTATAATTATTCTGACTGGTTAAAATAAAAAAGGCTACGCACTAAAAACTGCATAGCCTGAATATATCAATTTCTATTTTTATTACATTATTTTAAACATCCATCGAGTACCCACGATAATCATATTTTGATTAATACCCTCCATAGCTTTAAAATCACCATTGTAATTTGTTCTGGTATAAGCATAAACTGCATGGAATCTTAAATCTTTTAATAATGGGTTTGTAAACGGATAATATTCTATTCCCGCCTGTACTCCACCAGTCATATAGTTACTGGAAGTAAGTTGATCTCTTCTTTTATTCCATGTTCCTTTCACTAAGGATTTAATTTTACCAAAATCATATCGTAAGTTTAAAGAAGCAGACTGATCTCTAACTGGTCTATATCCTTCAACAGTAGGCACTACAGAGCTAAAATTCATATTTCTATCTCCCATGTACCAATCCATTTCAGCCATAAATTTATTTACAGTAACTTTAGTACCCAAGGTAAGCCAGCTGTAGTATTTACTTGAATCGTGTTGAAATGCACCGTATCCAAAACGAGTTTTAATTAAATCATTAAATAAGTTTCCTTCCCATACAAATAATCCGGCTAAAGATTTATTCTTATATTTTTCAGTTGAAAACTGAGGCGCGTCAGAGTTAACAACCTGCAAATTAAATACTTGTTTCCCCGTTTTATAAGCTACATTTAAACCGGTTTTAAAAGCATCTAAATCATCATAACACGTAGTTGTTAAATAAACATCAGAAGGTAGATAATCAAATTCGAATGTACCAAACTGAACCACTTGTTTACCGATTCTAAATGTCCAGTTTTTACCTGCATCCAGTTCTATGTAAGCTAAATCTGTTGCTCCTGATAAATTATCTCTTTCCAACGGATTTTGCGGTTTGTTCAATCTGTGTCTTACACGGTATCTTACTCCGGGAGCAATTTCTCCGGTGAACCAAATTTTAAGGGTTTGCCCTCTGAAACCACTTTCCTGTGTTTCATGTTCATTAAATTTTGCCTGATAATCGAAACGGGTATCCAATCTTATTTCCAATAACTCTTTATTTTTCAATAAATAGTCAACCACAGTTTTTAAACCGGATTCGCTGTTTGTATCGGCAACACGAACTGAATCGGGCTGCTGAGCTAACAAACCGGAAATACAGGAAACAGTTATTAATAATGATAAAATTTTCTTCATAGTAAATTGTTTATAATTAATATAATGATTAAATTTTTTTAATATTCTGTAAACATTCTTTGAATTTCTCTATAATCTGTTGTTTTTGTTAATGCAAGCATTAGCAGAATTCTGGATCTTTGAGGCGTAAGATACCAAGAAGCAGAGAAATTATGAGCATCGTCGTCAATTTCATCCCACTGACAGGTTGGACCTGCCGGTAATCTTGAAGATCTGACAACAGGAATTCCTTTTTTTACAGATTGTGATAAGGCATTTAAAACTTCTCCGGACATATTTCCATTTCCTACTCCTGCATATACTAAGCCTTTGGCTCCAGCATTTAGCGCTGCATCAACAAATACTTTATCGGTGTTTACATATCCCAGAATAATATCAACTCTTGGTAACTTGTCTAATTTAGTTACATCAAACTCGGCATCGATAGTATTTTTTTTCTTAGAGGTTCTTGTATAAATAGGTTTTCCATTATACATAATCCCTAAAGGTCCAAAATTGGGGTTATCAAAGCTTCCGACACTTAACGTATTCGTCTTTGAGATATCATCAGCCCCTATAATTTTATCATCCATTACAACCATTACACCTTTTGCAATAGATTCAGGTGAAGCTGCACAAGCAACGGCATTGAACAAATTCCTTGGTCCATCCGCACTTAAAGCTGTTGATGGACGCATAGCACCTACCAAGACTATAGGTTTGCTGGTTTTTGCTGTAAGATTAAGAAAATAGGCTGTTTCGTCCTGGGTATCTGTACCGTGAGTAATTACAAACCCATTAATGTTAGGATCTTTTGACAATTCATTGATCCTTTTAACTAATTTTAACCAAACCTGAAAGTTCATATCCTGACTTCCTATATTAGCTATTTGTTCACTTTTAATATTTGCGACAGTTGCTAAATCCGGTACTGCATCTAAAAGCTGCTCAACAGATATACTTCCGGCCTTATATGCAGATGTTGTGGACGATTTACCTGTTCCGGCAATAGTACCACCAGTAGCTAATACATAAATAGTAGGTTTTACCTGTGCTCCTATTGTTATAAAAACAATGAGCATACAGAGGCTTAAAATGCTTTTGATTTTTTTTGTGTTCATAGTCCTGCTGTTTAAATTATTGTTTAATATTTACTTTTTATAATTAACTGTTAAAAAAACCCGTGATTATCACTCTCGTTCATTTTCTGAGTCTCCATTACAAAAATTTTAATTCATCCAATCAACGTAATTAAAATAATAAGCACAATCATTTTTAAAATCAGTCAGCAAAATATCCTTTTTAATCCAGTAAACCTGCTCAACAATAATCTAAATAAAAACAAAAGTACATCATTTTATTTTAATCTATCACTATTTACTTTTTATATAATTCACCTTGCGAGTTTTTTCTGTTAGTACTTAACAGATTATTTCCTCTGTTTAAAAGGCACAAATTTATGTATTATTAATTAAAAACAAATAAATTTTTAGTTATTACTATTATTTTATTCTTTTCACTACGAAAATATCCATTGTAAAAAAGTATTTTATTTTACAATGGATATAAATAAATTAATGTATTTTAATTATTGAATTTATGAGGACCGAGCATATTTTCCGGGTTGAGAATTTCATCCAGTTTGTCTTTGGACAGAAGATTGTATTCTAACACCAGATCATAAACACTTTTATGTTTTTCTAAAGCTTCTTTTGCTATTTTAGTACTGTTTTTATATCCTATGTAAGGGTTTAAAGCAGTTACAATTCCGATACTATTTAAAACCATGTCTTTACAGTGCTGTTCATTAGCAGTAATTCCATCCACACAATTCGTACGTAAACAGTCCAGCGCGTTTATCAATATGTGTACAGATTCCATTAGGCTATAAGCGATAACCGGCTCCATCACGTTTAACTGTAATTGACCTGCTTCAGCAGCCATGGTTACGGTTAAATCATTGCCGATAATTTTAAAACAGGTTTGATTCATCGCTTCCGGTATCACGGGGTTTACTTTTCCTGGCATAATGGAAGAACCCGGTTGCATAGCAGGTAAATTTATTTCATTCAAACCACAACGGGGTCCGGATGAAAGTAATCTTAAATCGTTACAGATTTTAGACAGCTTAATAGCAACTCTTTTTAATGCTGAAGAGTAGATTACGTAGGAACCGGTATCCGGAGTTGCCTCCACAAGGTTTTTTGCAGAAACAAATGGATGTCCCGTAATTTTAGCCAGATTTTCTGCACAAAGTTTGGCATATCCGGGAATAGCATTTAAACCGGTACCAATAGCAGTAGCCCCCATATTTATTTCAAGAAATAAATTTGAGTTCTGCGTTAATCTGTCTACATCTTCGCTTAATGTTTCAGCAAATGCTTCAAATTCCTGTCCTAAAGTCATAGGTACAGCATCTTGTAGCTGCGTCCTACCCATTTTTAGCACTTGCATAAAACTTTCTCCTTTTTTCCTGAAAGAAACAATCAACTGATTCAAATGATCTATCAGTATCTTATTGGAATTAATAGCCGCTAACTTTATAGAAGTAGGATAAGCATCATTAGTTGACTGAGAAAGGTTTACATGATCATGCGGAGAACAAAACTGATATTCACCTTTTTTGTGTCCCATAATCTCTAACGCAATATTGGCAACTACTTCGTTAATATTCATATTGGTTGATGTTCCTGCTCCTCCCTGAATTACATCACTGGGAAATTCCTGATCATAGTTCCCCTGAATTACGCGCTTACAAGCCTCAATTATTGCATCTTTGATATTTTCATCCAAAATATCCAGTTCATAATTTGTTTCTGCTGCCGCCCATTTTACATAAGCTAACGCTTTGATTAATTCGGGATATTGTGATAATTTGATGCCGGTTATATGAAAATTGTTTACCGCTCTCTGTGTCTGAACTCCGTAGTAAGCTTCTTCTGGAACCTGTAGATCTCCGATTAAATCATTTTCTGTTCTGTACATGTCGTTATATTTAAGATTATATTTTAGTTATGTTAAAAAATTAAGTAGGCAAGAGCAAATCCTATGGACACTGCAACAATAGTTGCAATAAATCCCGGGATTTGAAAGGAATGATTAACAATATATTTACCAATCCGGGTAGTTCCTGTACGGTCAAAATTTATGGCAGCAACAATGGTTGGATAATTAGGAATAAAAAAGTAGCCGTTTACCGCAGGAAACATGGCTATCAGACTATTAGCAGGGATGCCCAGCGACACACCCAGCGGCATTAAAGCCCGAACGGTCGCCGCCTGACTAAACAACATGATAGACATTAAAAATAAAGCCACAGCAAACGTCCAGGGGTAATCAGTCACCATGTCCGTCAGAAGACCTTTGAAAAATTCCAGATTTCCTCCAAAAAATGTATCTCCCATCCAGGCAATTCCAAATATTGCAATAACAGCCTGCATACCAGCTGTAAAAACAGTTCCTGAGGCTATTTTCCCAACGTTTGTACGAGTACATATGATAATGATTCCAGCTGCCGCCAGCATAATAATTTCTATAACATGAGGCATTTCCATAGGCGTCCCGTTCCATGATGGCCTTAAACTTTGCACAGAACCAAACATTACTATTGATGCAACACTTAAGAGAAATATAATTACAGACAATTTAGCCCCTGTTGAAGTTCCGCCTGTTTCCACTTTGTGTGTCTTTTTAATTTCCATTAATCCTTCTTCTACCCGTTTTAAGTATACCGGATCTTTTTCCAGATCTACACCTATAAACATTTGAACGATGGCAGCTACAAGCACACCTATCAATGTTGAAGGAATAGCAATAGCCAGAATATGAGCAAGTCCGATTTCTGGATTTTTGATCATTATAACACTTAATAAAGCGGCTGTAGCAGCGGATATAGGACTAGCAGTAATAGCCTGTTGTGAAGCAATTACAGAAATACTCAAGGGTCTTTCCGGGCGGACTTTAGCTTCAGTTGCTACTTCTGATATAATAGGTAACAGAGCATAAGCAATATGTCCGGTTCCTGCTAAAAAGGTGAATATATAGGAAACCAAAGGAGCCACAATGGTAACGGCCGGTGGATAAGCTCTAAGCATTTTTTCCGCTATCCTGACCATGTAATCTATTCCTCCTGAGGCTTGTAAAGTGCTTGCTGCAGTTATAACAGCAACAATCATTAACATAACATCTATAGGCGGCGATTTAGGCTGAAGTTTAAATACGAATACTAACACAGCCAGTCCCAAACCTCCGAAGATACCTAGTCCTAATCCTCCTTTCTTAGCTCCGATAAATATTGCAGTTAACACTACGGCAAATTCACAAAGTATTTTCAATTCATTTCCGTAAAGTTGTATTAGCTCTTGTATATACTGATAAAGTTGATTAATAATATCGCCCATTACATTGTTTTTTTTATCTATTATCACTCTGTTTTTGCTATAAGCAACTTCAGAATCATTATTTATTTCTTAGCAAATTAACGAAGTAATTACTAGTTTTAATTTTTCTTATCCGGTTTGTTTGTTTTCCAGTATATTACTTTTTCAATATATACTATAATAATTAAATTGATTAACCTATACGTACAAATTTATACTAGTTATTTCTAAGTCTCCCTATAGTAAGCAGTGGAGTTATTTGTAAAATAAAAACAATATACTTACCTTTGCGAGTGAAAAATTTCACTTTTCACACCCTATCACATGAAGCATCATTTCTCGTGTATTCCTTTTTATGATATATTAACTGAACAAGAGCAAATCTGTTTCATTGAAAATTGCAGCGTGGTGGACTTTGATTGTCGCGAAGCTGTTTTTAAGCAAGGCAGTTTTGCTGTTAATATTTATATTATACTGGAAGGTTATTGCAAATTAACATTTCAGACAAATGAGAAAAAAAGAATTGTCTTTATCCCACATAAAGGAGAGATGATTGGTAAAGATTATATGGTTAAAACACATTATCCTTATAGTGTCCACACTCTTACCAAAACTAAATTAATGATTATTCCCAAAACTTTTTTGAATGATATCTGCCTACGAAATCCTGATTTTTATGTAAAACTTACGCAAATGAGCGAAAGCAATATGCTGAAGACTATGGAATGGATGATTAACCTGGGATTTAAAAATATTGAAGGCGCCGTTGCCATGTTTTTAATGAAATTCTGCAATACGGAATATAGAAACATTGATCTTTCACGTACTGAAATAGCAGAAGTTATCGGTTATTCAAGAGAAAGTGTGATACACACTTTGAAAAAATTTGTATCCGAAAATCTAATCTCTACCAAAGGTAAAGAGATACATGTAATTGACCGCGAAAAACTGGAGGAAATCATCAAATATAGTTAGTTACATAGTCTTTGGATTTCATTATCATAAATATCTCATAATACAGTTGTTAATTCACAAACAAATCCTATCTTTGCATAGATTTTAAAAATTATTAATGAATTTATTCGAACAGTATGGTCTTTCAGAAGATATATTAAAGGCCATCACAGAATTAGGTTATACTCAACCTACCGAAATCCAAAAACAAACTATTCCGTTTTTATTGTCCAAAGAAGAGGATTTAATTGCGTTAGCCCAGACAGGGACAGGAAAAACAGCTGCTTTTTCTTTACCAATTCTTGAAATGATTGACGGGCATCAAAAACAAGTGCAGGCACTTGTTCTTTGTCCTACACGGGAGTTATGTTTACAAATTTCTAAAGATGTTGCCAGCTATTCCAAATATTTATCAAATATCCGCTCATTGGCTGTATATGGCGGTTCCAGTATTTCAGATCAGATTAAAGGACTAAAAAATAATCCTCAACTTGTAATCGGTACTCCTGGAAGGGTAAATGACATGATTAAAAGAGGTGTTCTAAAATTAAATCAAATTCAATGGTTAATCCTTGATGAGGCTGATGAAATGCTATCTATGGGTTTTAAAACCGAATTGGAAACTATTCTTAAAGAAACTCCTAAAGAACGTCAGACGTTATTATTTTCTGCAACTATGTCCAAACAGGTGGAAGCAATTGCAAAAAATTATATGAAAGGCGCTCAAAAAATATCAGCGGGCGGTATTAATGAAGTAAAGAAAAATATAACACACAAATTTGTTGTTGTTAGAGATCGTCAGAAAAACAATGGATTGCGCAGACTGTTGGATGCCAACCCGGATATTTATTCGATTGTTTTCTGCCGTACACGTATGGAAACTCAAAACGTAGCCGACTTCCTGATGCATCAGGGATATTCAGCAGATGCTCTTCACGGAGATCTATCTCAGGCTCAAAGAGATACCGTAATGAAAAAATTCAGATTAAAAAATCTGCAAATATTGGTTGCGACAGATGTTGCTGCCCGGGGACTTGACGTAAACAATTTAACCCACGTTATTCACTTTTCTTTACCTGATGATCCTGAAATTTTCGTACACAGAAGCGGAAGAACAGGACGTGCAGGAAAAGATGGTGAATCCATAGCTATCATACGTCCTAGCGAAATGGTTAAATTTAACCGTATTAAAAAGGAAACTGCTATTAAGGTTGAAGAAATGAAGATTCCTACCAAGGAAGAAATTCTTCATGCCAAAGAGATTTTCCTTTCTAATAAACTTCTTGCTCATGATTTTAATACTGAAGAATTTGAAATATCAGAAACTCCAGATTTATCCCTTATTTCCAAGGAAGAACTTTATAAAAGAGTTATGTTCCTAGAACTAAAATCTACCTGGGAATTTTATAAAAATGAAAAGGATATTGCTCCTATCGAGAAAAACGAACGATTTTCCGATAAGGACAGCTCCCGGGGCGGAAGGAGAGACAGAGATCGCGATCGTGACAGAAAGGGACGTAAAGACGGACGTAAAGACAGTAAAGATACCAGAAGCCGAAGCCGTAAACAAAATGCCAACTTTACCCGTTTTTTCTTTAATCTGGGTAAAAGAGACAATTTGAATAAGGTAACGGTTATTGATCTTATCAATAAAAATACAAAAGGTGCTCGTGCAGATATCGGAGATATAGATATCAGAGATAAATTTACTTTTTTTGAAGTTGATTCTAATTTTGCCAATCAGTTACTGAAAAAATTCAATGAATTGAGTTTTAACGGCAAAACTATGTCATTAGAGATTGCACAGTAGTTTAAAAAAATGTTAAATAACTGTTCTTTTGGAACAGTTTGGTATGAAAAATGCTATTTAATTAGTAAATTAAAATTATGAAATTTATTAATTCAATAGCATTTTTTATATTATTTTTTACAGCTATAAGCCTTAACGCTCAAATTAAAAACCCTAAAGTTGAAAAAATAAAAATATACGGAAATTGCGAGATGTGTAAGGAGACCATTGAAAAATCGGGTTCGGCTGAGGGCGTTTCCAAAGTTGAATGGAATAAGGACAATAAGATTGCCGTTATTACATACGACGACAAAAAAACCTCGGTGGATGCTATTTTAAAAAATATAGCAAAATCGGGTTATAGCAGTGATAAGTATAAAGCAAAAAAATCTGATTATACGAAATTACCTCCTTGTTGTCAATACTAAGGAGTTAATATAATACTTAGATTTTCTCATAATTTAATACATTAATTTATCAAATAAGTAAGGGGCTGAATAGTATTCAGCCCTTTTTATATACTCGTCTTGATTATATGTTTTTTCATTTCTTACCTTGTGAATCATTGAGCAACATTTTAATCACCCGCTTATCTACGGGTAGGGTTGCCATTTCTGGATTCAAATCTTTCAAGGCAATCCATTCAACCTGCTCTATATCTTTGTCCATAATTTGCAAAGCAGATAAATCATGACATTGTACTTTATAGTATATGAGTAATATCTGAGCATCCGGAGTTAATTCAGATTCTATAAAAAAATCCTGTGTATAAAAATGTTCTTTGACCTCTACGTCTAAATTAAGTTCTTCCATGAACTCCCTTTTAAGTGTCTGGCGGGTTCCTTCTCCCAATTCCAGTCCTCCCCCGGGTAATTTTAAAACTTTTTTACCTGCATACATTTCCTTAAGAAACATAAGCTTTTCCGATTCTATCAAAAGGGCATAGACCCTTACATTTATCCTTTTTAAATTTTCCATGCGTTTACCATTTCTCTTTTTCCTTTAGGTCCTTCTTTTTTCTCAACTTTAAATCCGGCATGTTGCATTGCCCTGCGGGCACTTCCCTTGCTGGAGTAGGTAGTAAGTAATGCTCCTTCTGACATGGTCCCGTACAGTTGTGAAAAAATTTCATTTTCCCATAATTCAGGCTGCACCCTCGCTCCAAATGCATCATAGTAAACCAAATCAATAGAAGAAACCGGTAAATTTATCAATTCAAAAAAGTCTGAATTATACCTCATTATGCTAAAATTTTCATTAATTTCAGTTAATTCACCCCACGGAGCCTGATGCAAATTAAAATATGTTTCTTCAGCGTTCCCCTTGTTTATAAGTTTCCAATATTCAAGTTCACGCAATTCTTTTTCTTCTACCGGATATTTTTCCAGAGTAAAATAGGTGATTTTTTTATTTTCTTCCTGAGCTTTATAACAAGTTAAAAATGCGTTTAACCCTGTTCCAAAACCCATTTCCAATATTGAAAATACATCTGAATCTATCTGGTCAAATCCTTGATCTAAAAAAACATGGGATGCTTCCTGAAGGATTCCATGCTGAGAGTGGTAACACTCATTCCATTCCGGAATATGCAGCGTTTTACTTCCCTCTGTGGTAGTTATGATAATTCTTTCCAGCATTATTTGATTTGTATTCTTCAAAATTACGATACTTTTTTGATCATCAAGCTGAAATATTTAGTATTTTTGGAATAGAAACATCAAGTAACAATCACTAATGAAAATAAATAAAACCCAACATTCTAAATTAGACCAAGTAGATCCTAATAATTCTCCATTTGGAGAAAATATCTCTGATCACATGTTAATTTGTGAATATGAAAATGGCAAATGGGCAGATCCTTATATTTTGCCTTACGGAGGAATGAATTATTCTCCGGCATTAATGGCTATTCATTACGGACAGGCAATTTTTGAAGGAATGAAAGCCTATAAAGATAAAAATAATGATGTTTTCTTATTCAGACCGGAAAGGAATTTTGAACGTTTCAACAAATCAGCCGAACGATTGGCCATGCCTTCCATAACCAAGGAGGCGTTTCTGGACGGGCTCTATACACTTATTGATTTGGACAGGGACTGGGTACCTAGTAAAGAAGGAAATTCATTGTATATAAGGCCTACTATGTTTGCTTCTGAAGAAATGTTTTCTGCAAGAATATCTAATAAATATACTTTTGCAATTATGACTTGCCCGGCAAACAGTTATTATGACAAACCTTTAAAAATAAAAATTGAGAATCACTACACACGTGCTGTGGATGGAGGTGTAGGTTTTACCAAATGTGCCGGCAACTACGGTTCTTCTTTTTACCCTACCCAGCTTGCCAACGAGCAGGGATTCGATCAGGTCATATGGACTGACAGCCAGGAGCATAAGTACTTTGA
The DNA here is from genome assembly GCF_004023655.1 of Apibacter sp. HY039. Classification (NCBI taxonomy): domain Bacteria; kingdom Pseudomonadati; phylum Bacteroidota; class Flavobacteriia; order Flavobacteriales; family Weeksellaceae; genus Apibacter; species Apibacter sp. HY039. Next base: position 85,588 of record NZ_SAYM01000009.1, read on the forward strand.
GGAATCGGGTACTATGAATGTTATGGTTAGAATTGAAGATACGCTTTTTACTCCTCCTACATCCAATACTATTTTAAACGGGGTTACCCGTAGCAGCCTAATCGATTTGGCGAGACATCATCAAATTGAAGTAAAAGAGGAACGAATCTCTGTGGATCTTGTTGTCAATTCTCACAAAGAAGGAAAATTAAAAGAAATTTTCGGTTGTGGAACGGCTGTAGTTGTCAACCGATATTCTCATCTGGGGTATAATGATTCAATATTGGAATTACCTCAACTTAGTGATGAAGATAGCTATGCTGTATTTCTTAAGAAACAATTGGTAGGCATACAAACCAATCAGCTGGAAGATCCATTTGGATGGAGGGTTCAGGTTGATAAAAAATAAATTATAAAATAAAAATCCGGAAGTTTCCGGATTTTTATTTTATGCCAGTTTATATTTATATCCCTTACCGATAAAATACTAGTTAAACTCTTGTTACCTGCTATATGCCTTATCACTTATATTTGAGAATTTTTAGATCGGGTTGCATTAATTTTTAGTATTTTTGGTAAAACATTTTTATGGTACTGATAAGAAATATACATAAATCTTTTGGAAACCTGGAAGTATTAAAGGGGGTTTCCCTTCATATTCAAAAGGGGGAAATCGTTACTATTGTTGGAGAATCAGGAGCAGGAAAATCCACTCTCCTACAAATAATAGGAACGTTGGATAAGCCTTCTACTCCGGAAAAATATCATAGTATCATAGAAATTGATCATTTGCCTATTACTCAACTGCGTGACAAGGAACTATCTATTTTCAGAAACCAGAATATCGGTTTTATTTTTCAATTCCATCAGCTATTACCCGAATTTACTGCTTTAGAAAATGTTATGCTGCCGGGAATGATTGCCGGAAAACCTAAAGTGGAGTTACACAAAAAAGCGACAGAATTACTTAAATATCTGAGCCTTGCTCACAGACTGGAACATAAACCGGGAGCTCTTTCAGGGGGGGAGCAACAAAGGGTAGCAGTTGCCCGGGCATTAATGAATGATCCTAAAGTGATACTTGCGGATGAACCTTCCGGAAATTTAGATTCTAAAAATGCTGAGGATTTACATCAATTGTTTTATAAACTGAGACAGGAATTTAATCAAACTTTTATAATTGTCACTCATAATACTCATCTTGCTGAAATGGCAGACCGTAGCTTAACCATGAAAGACGGCACTGTAATATTCAGCTAAATGTTTAATCAACAAGTTTTGTAAATTGAAGTATCTCTGAGACAAAATCAAAATTAAATTCAATAGACTTTCTTTATTTATTAAGTAAAACTATTTATATATACATCTACTGTACAATACCTTAGACACCTTGGTAAATTACTATTTTTTAAAAACACACTTAAGTCTAGATGTAGAATTATATTTATTCGGGTTGTATATCTAAAATTTACTTTACATATTTGGAAAGAGGAGAATTAGCCGGAGGTTTTAAATGACCAAAAATAACATTATCACGAAAGGCTTCTTTAGTAACAGGCGAATACGTAGCATTATAATCTTTAAATTGAAAATTAAAGTTAAGTAAATGATAACTATTATCGTTCTCCCATATAATAATACTTGGATAGGTTACATTATAAATTTGTGAATTCGTTCCATCCATTATTTCCCAATGAAATTCATTAGGAAATAATTTTTTCACATCCGTTAAAAAAGAAATTTCATTTTTTTCTGCAGTAGTGTTATTACTTATAATTCCTGAGGGCTTACCCAGTTTTTTAAGTAATTTTCTTGTTAATTTTATTAATTCCTTCTTATCTGCATTAAATTTGTAACTGGCAATTTTATTATTATAAATAATTATTTTAATAGGTTCAGAATCTTCGTTTCCGGGTATACCCTCATAGTTTACCTGATGATTATTCCCAAAATTGCAACTATACTTTATTGTTAATTCTGATCCAGGAACTAGCTTAGGTCCTTCATAATGACCATTCTGTTCTTCTTTTTCAAAAAAATTATACTTTTCTATTTTTAAATTCTCAGAATTTTCTCCTAATTTTATGGTAGACAAATCTAAAGTTTGTCCACTATAACTAACTATTACAAAGTTAATAATGAGATAAATAAATAATTTTTTCATTTGTTTAATTCTAGAATCTATTACTATAAGCTTTAAAACTTTTTAGTTATCAAAGGTCTGACCAGTTCTTTAAAAAATACATTTTATCAAATGACTTCAAACTCCGTTTTTCCTTTAGGAATATAGAATAACAAATCTAACATTAATTCTTCACGAGTTTCATAATTTATTAAATATAAGGCAGATTCTCCGTTTGTTTTTTTTAAGGCTGCTGCCTTATCAAAACCATAAGACATATAAATGGCATCGGAGGGAATAGGTTGAACTTTAAAACCCGATTGAAAATCATTGATCAAATCTGAAATTCTTTTTTCTGACTTTTCATTACTCAGGTACATAGAAGTTCTCATACTATTTTCACGAGTAGCTATTTTTTGCTTAAAAAGCTCATATTCTCCATTGTTTATAATCTGCGTTAGTCTATTGTATGCATCAATCAATTTTGATTTTACATTTTCCATCTCTTTAAGGTTTTCTCCCGTCGTCCAACCATCAAATGAATAAGGAACTGCCGCTTGAAAAACAGAAGTATAAGTGAGAACGGGAATAATTTGTTCTTTTTTTATTGAAGGAAAAGAATATTCCCATACTTTTTCTTTAAAATCAAATTTATGAGATATTTCATACAGAGAAATTTCTACTTTTAATTCTGCTTCAGGATTTAAATTGGTAGTTCCGGTTATGGGTAATAAATGTACACTTATAGTTTGTTCTCCACTCTTAGGTATGGCAAAGTTTATCGGAACGATAGATGAAGCTTGTCCTTCAATATTAATTGTTATTACAGAAATATCATTAATCCTTACTTCAAACATACAGGCAACGGCATTGAATTTTATTACATAATAGGGTTTCATCTTAAATTTTTTTAAATTAATATATTAAACTTTCCATAAGCTTTAGATCTATGGGTGTTCTTCTAATTTTCAACTAGTATATCTGAAATAACATCCCATTCACCACTTAATACTTCTGTAAAATAGTTATCATCAGATTTTGTTACAGCTAAATGATGACCTAGATAAGTATTGTTTTCACTATCATAATATTTTGCCATACTATAAGTTTTTCCTTCTATGTTTTTCCATACATAACCAATTTGTAAAATATTTTTTTTATAATTAGTGCCTGAAGGAAAATGAGATACCTGCGAACTGATTAATGTATTTTTTTTAGGTATTCCCAGCTTATTCTCTAAAAGAGAAATGAGTTTTTCTCCTTTATTTTCATTTTTAATATTAATGATATACATTCCAATCTTCTGGTTTTTATCATTATAGTCAAAACTTAGTTGTTCTCCTGATAACGAAAAACCCTTTAAAAAAATATTTTTTGGTGATGTAAATGTAATAACAGAATAATCTATCAGCATCCAAACTTCCGCTTCTTCTTCAAAATCTATATCTTTATTACTGATTAATGGGGGATTGAATTTATTTTTTTTCATGTTCGTAAGATTAAACCCAATTTTTTTTAAAGTGGGATTAATCTCTTCTGTAAAATTTATGGAATCTAAATCAAACGTTTCTGTTACTTCTTTTTTTTCCTGCCCATTACATGAAATTAATAAACAAAAAGAAAGCATTAATAAAATTATTTTTTTCATACACACGAATTTATATATTATTATTGATTATAAAATTATCAAGCATTATTTTTATTATACAGCTATTTAACAATAAAGTTATATAATTTAATTAACTACATTATAAGAGTAAAAAAGTATTATAATTTTTTTATTTGTTAGGGATGATCAATTAATTTATCTACTGCTCGCCATCCTCCCATTATACGTAAAGAAATATTATCATCGGCTTTAGCCCAAGCGAAATGATGACCCAAATATTTATCTTTTTCATAAAATTTCACAATACAATAAGTTTTACCATTATTATTGTTCCATACCATCCCCGTTTGTTTAATTTTCCTTTTATAATCAATTACTTTTGTTTTGGAAGAGTACCCAGAGAAAACTTTATAATCAGTAAATTCTGTTGTTTTAGGAGCATCAAAATCTTTTACTAATTGAGCAATTAAGTCATCCCCTCTTTGCTCATTCCAAATATCTACTTGAATCATTATTATTCGAGAGTTTTCTTTATTATAATGAAAACTTAATTCATCTGATTCTAATGAAAAATCTTTAAAATAAATATTGTTAGGAGCTAAAAACTTGATAATATGACCATAAGTAGCTAATGCAAAATGATTGTCGAAATTAGATTTAAAATCTGATTCTTTTCCAAAAATAGATAAAACCCGATAGTTAGTTTCTTTTGATTTTGAAAGATCAAATCCAAGTTCATCTAAGATAAAATCATTTTTTTCCGTGAAATTTATGGAAGCCAAATCATTTTTTTTTGTCAGCTCTTTGTTTTCCTGTCCATTACACGAACAAAATAAATATAAAGCGAGTGCTAATAAAAATATTTTTCTCATGATAGAAAATTGCTAATTATTATCTAAAAACACAATATTAGGACTGTATCCTGTAAAAGCTTCTAATTTTTCCATTATATCAAAATCTTTAAAGAAAATATCATGAACTTCTTTATCTACAATTTCCTGATTGAAATTAAGCCAACTTAGCCAGCTTTTTTTAGTAGATAAACCCGCTTCAGCTTTTAATACGAAATCTACAGCGAGTCCTTCAAAAATAAGTTTAGGCCTATAAAAAAACTTATTATCTTTATAGTTTAAAGTATGTCCAAATGAAGCCGTTGCTTTTCCTGAAGCTTTAATTTGTCCTCTTACATAAGCTTTTACACCTACTATCACATATTCCCCTTCTATTATAATCTCTGCTATTAACTGTATAGATAATCTTGTACTAAGTTCGGCCCTAGCTTGGGTTTGTGTATTTGACTGAGTATTAATTTCCAAATTTGCTTCTCCATTAATCATTCCGGTAATAATTAAATCCATCCTAAAATCTATTCCAGCTTTAGCTGCCCAGTCCTTTACCTCATGATAAACTTTTAATACCACTTTATTCGCTGATCCTCCTGATAAATAGGTAGATCCAGCTTCCAACAAACCAGCCAATAAATCTATCGTTATTTCCAATCCTATTAATGGTTCTGCTTTGAAGAAAAAATTGAGCAAAGTACCTAATTTCGGTTGTTTAACCTTGTCAACATCTCCTCTTATCAGTTCCCATTCAGACCCAATAGAAAAATTAGGCGGTTTCATTTCTATTTTATAGGAAGCTTCGGGAGTTGCTTGTCTTATCCCCCCCTTGGTAACATCAGTAATTACTTTAGATATTTCCTTCAGCCCTCCAAAAATATTATAAAAGGCTTTTATTTTGCTTTCATACTTAAAAGTTGCATCTTGTTTATCCAGATATTTCTCCCCATTCTTGTTCCATTGAGCTTCTAAAATAACCCCCCATTTTATATTTGTTTGTTTCCAACGGGTTCCTGCACCAATTTTCCCAGCCTTGCTTTGCATTTCTTTATGCTGTGCAGGAGAAAGTTTTGACCATTTAACGCTAAGTTCATCACTTAAATTCATATAAAGTGAAAACATCCATTTGATATCTGGGTAGGCATGTACTACAACCGTTGGATTATTGTTTTCAGAATAATAACGACATGAGTGTATATGAATATGAAATTGATTAGGACTATTAAGACTCGGAATTATATATTTTAAAGGAAGAACATCTATTTGAGGAAGGGTGGAATATACAGGAAATTTTGATTTCCCTGTAGGATAGGGTTTAGGGCGAGTACCATCGCTCAATTTTTGTTCTATATCAATAATTGTAATTGGTTTTGCTGGATTTCTATTGTGTGAATCCGTGAAACATTTATTTACATTCATGTCCTCCACATTCAAGGTCAGTTGTTTGGTAAACTTATTCTTTTCATTTTGACTGTAGAGTGAAGGAGCGGTGGTCTCAAATATAATACTACTGGCATCGTGCCCTATAAAAGTAAAAGAAATATCGACTCTTCTTGCTTCCCTGTAATTTTTTTCATCTTTATATTTAATATTATCACGACCTTTTTTATCATCCGTAGCATCAATTTCTCCCCGTCCTTTAGATATTATTCTTTTAGGATCCAGCTTACCGTCAATAAATATTTTTTGGATAGCATCAGATCTTCTTTGTGATAATTTTTGGTTATATGTTTCCGGACCTATTACACAAGCATAACCGTCAATAGTTATTGTAGAGTGCTCATGCTCAAGTAAAAATAAAAGTATATTATCTATTTTCTTTTTATTTTCAGGTGTAATATCGGAGCTATTGAAGTTGAAGTAAATAGTTCGGCTAATCTTTTTTTTAGGATTTCGAGATTTTATTTTTTGTCCATTATCAAATAATTTGACCGGATCTTTTTCATCTTCATCAATAATGAAAATTTTAGTGAATTTACAAGATTCATAACGTTCCGGATTATTTTCAGGCACCCCTATCTGAGTAGGTGTTAAATTAACCGAATTATTTACTTGAGTATTTGAAACTTTATTTAGAATTTTTAAAGAAATAGCGTGTTTGTCGTCATTTTGGTTATCTTTGATGTAAGAACCTTTAGCGTCTTGCTTAACCATGACATAAAAATTTTCTTCTTCCCTAATTTTGTACGAAATTCCCCAAGAAGATTTTCTTAATTTAGTATACCAGTCATAAGTATTATTAATTTCTAAAGTAATAATTCCATTAATACATTGAACTTTTGAATATGTATAAATAAGTGGATCTTTTCCTGGTCGAATATTATAAATATCAACAATAATATTTTTATATCCATTTAACCCTTCCGTTTCTAAACGAAGAGTAACCGAATCGCCATAACGAATCGATTCTAAATTCTTGATATTTTTATTTTTAAATAACCATTTAGATTTTACTATTTTTGGTTCCGCATAACCTCGTACATGTAATCCTACTTTTTTTGGATCGGGTTTGCCTCCTAAACTCGCTTCTATGTAGAAAAAATATTTTCCACATAAATATTCAGGTATGGAAAAACCATAAAGTTTGGATGAAGGTATAGTCATTTGGTTAATAATTATTTTTCTATCCTCACTCTGTTGTATCCATGTTAAATCTTTTTTCTTATCCTCAGCATTAGTTCCTGCTTCCCATTCTCCGACAGTAAATGTTGCTTGTTTGCCTGCAACTATTGTCATATATTCATTCGGTTTAGATAAATCAGCTCTAACAACTCCCGTTTCTTTTCCTGTCCATTTTATCTTTTTAACGCCTTTTGCCATAATTATCTGAATGTTTTACGATTAAATAGAACTATCTTCTCCTCCTTCAAGTATTAATTCTTCTTCTTTCATTTCATTGATATCGACCATAGGATTAATCTGACTATGGATTTCCCGGTCAACATTTTTAAAATTCTGAGGGCTTGGTTCTGATATTTGCCCGTGGTGGGTAACGGATATGCAGGGAGACCCGGCAACAGCACAAATGGCTTTGCTATTTTCTACAATTATTTTCCCTTGATTGCTTAAGGTTACGGGTTCATAGAAATCTGTCCATTGCGTAATATTGACTTTGCAGGGAGGCGGAGGGCTTCCCATTTTGGAACAACTTCCAAAAGTATTATTTTTTAAGGTTGAAGAGCCTAATTCCTGAGTGGTAACTATTAATTTATCAGAACCCTCGGCGTCATTGGCATATTCTTTTGTATGGGTGTTTACCACCAGGCTATCAGGAGCATTTCCAAACTGGCATGCACAGGTAGCTCCTTGTACGACTATATGCTTTTCACTCATGATTTATAATTTAAAAATAAAATTTATATAATAAAATAATTACTATTCAAATATAATAAAAAATGGCTATTTATTATCTAATAATAAATAGATTCATCAATCGAATAGAAAAGATTTTCTATATTGCGACTTTTCTTCTTTAATTTGACCAATATTTATAATTCCTACTTCTTTTACATAGGTACTTTTGTCCTTTACCCGGGAGGCAGTGACGTATACTTTTCGTTTTTCAGCAAGCTCAAGCGTACATTCCAGATACAAGCTTTCAATTTCGCTGTATTTTGGTTCTAAAAAGTACCGAGCCCTATACTTCCCTACAGCCGGAGGAAGAGATTCTTCTTCAGGGACTCTTACCGGGAAATAGGCTTCGTTTTCAAAATCGAACAGGCTTCGTTCGTCGCAAGATACTCCTTTTCTATCTATACAATAGAGGGTTTCATTTTCATCCTCTATGAGGTTTATCTGATCATTTACTTTATATTCCACTGCTGGAATAAAGGGTAACACAGGAAATAAACAATTGAGAGTCTCGGCATTCTCGTTTGAATATTCGTGATATAACCCGTTAAAAAAGGTCTGATAAAACCAGTCTTTTTTTATTTGCTGAAACAACAAGCCAGAACTGGATATTATTTGATCGTTTTTGGAAATATACCTTTCAAAAGTCTCCCCGATATAGTTATCTTCAAGATCTTTTTTGTTAGCATTCCATCTTTTTTGTATTTCCGAATCATTTAACAGATCGGTAATTTCTCCGGAAGTATTAATGGATAAATCCATAGGATAAAGAGACGAGACTACTTCCCAGGCTAGTTTATCTGCCATTAAATTGGGTTCCTCATCATTAATAAAAAGATCAGTACGGTAAATACGTACTTTATTTCTCTCTAACCAGGTGATTTCCGTTTTAAATTTTATTGTATTTTCCTTTTCTCCTGTAAACGACGATACCATCACCTGATAGATATTGGTTTTTAATTGAGGATTTAGATTAAGTGTAAATAAGCCCTGCTTTAATTGAGAAATATCTCTATTTACAGATGCTTCTTTGGGTTGATAATAAATTTCTTTAAGTCTGCCCGGCAGTTTATCGCCAATGAGTTGAAAAAGCTCGCAATGATTGTTGTGAAAATTTTTAAGCTCAAAAAGGCTCAGGCCTAAAGCCGAAGCTATGCTCTCTAAGGTATCTCCTCTTTTTATCAGGTATTTTTTCATAGACTTTCGTTTTTTTATCAGTTTTCGATTATAAATATTTTACATTTATTAAATCTTACTATATAAATAAATCTACTCACTTTTTATTTTTTAAATTCATACGGAAAAACATAAACAATGATATCGGTTAGTTCCACTTCTTTTTCCGGGGTTCGTACCCAGACGGTCATCTTTTGCGGATCGGCTCCTACTTTAAAAACCAGATCTATGGGTTTGTCTTTTTCCATCTGTTTAAATACCCGGTAGGCCTGTTCTTCTTTAGTATCTTCGGGCCAGTAGGGGCCTATTTCCGATTTATAATTCACCCGGTAGTATTTGCTGTCTTTCGTAAAATAGACCAAGGCATAATAGCCTTTACCTTTAGCATCGGTAAAGTAAAAACGAAACCAATACGGAACTGCCCGCTCTTTATATTGATCGTTCCCTAAACGGGGAGGAAAAATTCCTTCTTCTTCGGCATTAATAGCTCTAAAATGTAAATAATATACCGGCTTTGCTCCTTCCACCACATATTTCCATACAAATCGCTCCCGGTAACTGTCCCAAAGAGTATAGGGCAGACTATGGGTGGCTATTTCTTTTTTTACTTTTTCGGAAGCTATTTTTTCTAAATAATATGCAACCGTTTCTTCCCTACCCCCATTTTCAAAAATATCTCTCCAGTTTCTCTGCACTTCCTTTGCCTGATAAACACCTAAACCTACCTGATCCATAGGACCGAAAATCCAGAGATAGACCTTGCCCCCGGGGGTAACACTTACCGTAAGTCCGTTGTATTTACGGTAAGGAAGCATCTTACCGGACTGATTGTCGTCAAAAGTTTTCCCTTTAATTCTTGGGTTATCCGGCTCTTCCTCAAATAGTTGTACAATCTTTTCGTAGGGCAGGGCAAAATCTCCTTCGTAAAATTTATCTTCCGAATCAGAGTAGAAACCAATATGCAGGCTGTCCGGAACCGGATTTAGCCCGCTCCCTATGACATCCCCCCCTCCTTTCGCTCCCCATGGACCGCTTAAATGATTGGTATATATAGGGATACTCTTTTCTCCGGGAGAACTAAAGTATCCGTGATATAAATGCATTCCATACCCATCCGCACAAAAGGCATTGGTCGTAAACTTATAATTTTTTTCCCTGGTTTTCTGACAAGAGAACAGGGAGATATTCAACAGAATACTTAAAAATATCAATACACACCGAAACATCCTTAGTTTTTATTTTTTAAATTCATACGGAAAAACATAAACAATGATATCGGTTAGTTCCACTTCTTTTTCCGGAGTCCGTACCCAGACGGTCATCTTCTGCGGATCGGCACCTACTTTAAAAACCAGATCTATGGGTTTGTCTTTTTCCATCTGTTTGAATACCCGGTAGGCCTGTTCCTCTTTGGTATCTTCGGGCCAATACGGTGCCTTTTCGGATTTATATTTTTTTAAATAATATTTGAGTTCTTTCGTAAAATATACACGGGCTTCGTGGCTTTTACCTTCAGTATCTGTAAAAAAGAAACGAAACCAATAAGGTACTGCCCGCTCTTTATATTGATCGTTCTCTAAACGGGGAGGAAAGATTCCCTCTTCTTCCGCATTAATAGTTTTAAAATGTAAAGAGTTGACCGGTTTTGCTCCTTCTAATACATACTTCCACAAAAACCGCTCCCGGTAACTGTCCCAAAGAGTATAGGGAATATGATCTTTTTTGAAAGATTTACTTACCTCTTCTCTATCTCCCGGCTCTGAGGATTCTCTAAAATCTTTCCAATTGAAATTTATTTCCTTTGCCTGATAGACTCCTAAGCCTACCTGATCCATCAGACCGAAAATCCAGAGATATACCTTGCCTCCGGGGGTAACACTTACCGTAAGTCCGTTGTATTTACGATAGGGAAGCATCTTACCGGACTGGCTGTCATCAAAAGTTTTTCCCTTCTCATCGGGGTCTTCCGAATCTTCCTCAAATAGTTGTACAATCTTTTCGTAGGGCAGGGCAAAATGTCCTTCATAAAACTTATCTTCTGTATATGAGTAAAACATTATATGCAGGCTGTCCGGAGCCGGGTTTAGTCCGTTTCCTATGACATCCCCTCCTCCTTTGCCTCCCCAGGGTCCGCTCAATGACTCTGAGTAAATAGGAATACTCTTCCCTCCGGGAGAACTAAAATATCTTAAATAGAGTTCCATATGGTATCCATCTGCACAAAAGGCATTGGTCGTATATTTATAGTTTTTTCCCATAATTTTCTGACAAGAGAACAGGGAGATATTCAGCAGAATACTTAAAAATATCAATACATACCGAAACATCCTTAGTTTTTATTTTTTAAATTCATACGGAGATACATAAACAATGATATCGGTTAGTTCCACTTCTTTTTCCGGGGTTCGTACCCAGACGGTCATCTTCTGCGGATCGGCACCTACTTTAAAAACCAGATCTATGGGTTTGTCTTTTTCCATCTGTTTAAATACCCAGTAGGCCTGTTCTTCTTTGGTATCTTCGGGCCAGTAGGTTCCTTTTTTTGATTTATATATTTTTAAATAATATTTAGGATCTTTCGTAAAATAGACCAAGGCATAATAGCCTTTACCTTTAGCATCGGTAAAGTAAAAACGAAACCAATACGGAACTGCCCGCTCTTTATATTGATCGTTACCTAAACGGGGAGGAAAAATTCCTTCTTCTTCGGCATTAATAGCTTTAAAATGTAAATAAGATACCGGTTTTGCCCCTTCCACCACATATTTCCACAAAAACCGCTCCCGGTAACTGTCCCAAAGAGTATAGGGCAGACTATGGGTGGCTATTTCTTTTTTTACTTTTTCGGATGCTATTTTTTCTAAATAATATGCAACCGTTTCTTCCCTACCCCCATTTTCAAAAATATCTCTCCATTTCCTCTGTACTTCCTTTGCCTGATAAACACCTAAACCTACCTGATCCATAGGACCGAAAATCCAGAGATAGACCTTGCCCCCGGGGGTAACGCTTACCGTAAGTCCGTTGTATTTACGATAGGGAAGCATCTTACCGGACTGGCTGTCGTTAAAAGTTTTTCCCTTCTCATCGGGGTCTTCCGAATCTTCCTCAAATAGTTGTACGATTTTTTCGTAGGGCAGGGCAAAATCTCCTTCGTAAAATTTATCTTCCGAATCAGAGTAGAAACCAATATGCAGGCTGTCCGGAACCGGATTTAGCCCGCTCCCTATGACATCCCCCCCTCCTTTCGCTCCCCATGGACCGCTTAAATGATTGGTATATATAGGGATACTCTTTTCTCCGGGAGAACTAAAGTATCCGTGATATAAATGCATTCCATACCCATCCGCACAAAAGGCATTGGTCGTAAACTTATAATTTTTTTCCATAGTTTTCTGACAAGAGAACAGGGAGATATTCAGCAGAATACAGCCTGTAATAAGTAGTATTTTTTGTACCTGATTCATATTATCCGGTTATTATTTTTCGTTTATTATCGCTTCGGGCCCCGTGTCCGGTTTTTCCGGTAGCCGACCAATGGACATAGCCGTTACGCAGGATTTTTTCATTGGTAAAATCGAGATAGTCCTGATACCGTATCTTTGCGCCCTGCCGGGGAGAAACTTTTTTTACTGCTTCTATATAGTTGTCCAGCCTGCTTTTTACATAGCCCAGAATATGCGTTTTACCATCAGAGGTTTTTAAAGGTATCGGGAAATTATTTAATTTTCTCATCTCTATTAAATCAAATTCCGCTTTTTTTTCCGAAGCCAGCTGGCACATCAGGTGCAGGGTAATATAACTGTAACGGTTATCTATATAGCGTTTCCCTATCCACTCATAACTTATTACCTCGTTGTGATAGACTTCTGCCAGTTTTAGTTCCTTTTCTTTATACCATCCCCGGGAAATTAAAGATTTTTTTTCAGCATCTATCTGGGTTCTTCCTCCAGCTACTTTATGTGCCTGTTCAAACCAACCGCTTTCGTAACAGCCTCCCACATCGGCATGGGCACCGGGTATGAGGTATTCTCTTCCTTTTTCCCCGGCACTGCTTATATCGGTACAGTTAAAGTTTTTCCGCCATTCATCGGAAGCGGCTAATTGCACCACATGGCTTACCCGCCAGTTACCTAGAGAATTCAGATTTAGATCTTTTACATCGTCATCAAAATTGACTCCATAGGAAGAAACCGTATCGTATAAGCCCACAAAGCGTATGCTGATACTTTTTACAGTTACATTTTTTTCCTGCAACAGATATCCCAAATGTCCGAACCGGGGAAGATTCTCATAACTTACTATTTTATCAAAAGAATCTTTAAAAGTCATTCTTTCCCTTTTAGCCTTATAGGCCGGTTTGGTTATTTCGTGTATAAAATTGCGGGCTCCGGCCGCTCCCCGGCTAAATCCGAATACATCCAGAGTCAGGGTAAGTTCTACATTTTTATCTACCTTATCGGCTATTTTTTCACAGGCTCTGCGTACTTTCATCCGTACCCCGGTATCTCCGGTTCCGGTAAGATAGTCGGTTACCGTATCTGTTTTCCCATCCTGGGTTCCCGGCCCTTCGATATAAACCGCCATATCTTTCCCATCTTTATAATAATCTGCCATTCGGGCTACGTTGGAGTAGTCGTTGTTGTAACTATCTTTACTCAATGAATCAGAAAAAGCCCAGGGGTCTTCTTTTACGGCTTCTTTATCGTAGGAAAGCCCTTTTTTCTTTTTTTCTTTTTCTTTGCGTATGTAGGTGTTTCTCCGGTTATTAAGGGTTCCGTCAAAAAAAATTCCTAAGGTTAGATCCTGAATTTGCTTATTTCCCTCCCCAGGGGTATACTCACCAAATTGTATATCTGCCATGTCTTTTTTTTAGTTTTCCATTTTTTTATTTCCTTGTACCTCTATCTTTTTATTTGAATTGAGGCTGAGGTTTCCATGTCTTGCTTCCATAAGCAGCTGATCTGCAATTTTCACCAATTTACCGGTGCGCAAATGGTACTCATTGTCAACCTTTATTTCTATATTTTTTGCTTTTTTATGAATTGCCATTTTTAATTTAAAATAAGTTGGATTTTTCGGCGCTGTTCATCTGTACGGTTTTGCCGCTTTGCAACAGCATATTTTCCTGGTTGCTAAAAATAGAGGACTGCTCGCTAATTTCCCGGGAAAGAGATGACTCGCGGTGATACAGATTATCGGCTGTTTCCGTGCGCATTTCCGAACTTTCACTAATCGTTCCCGCAGCTGTCTGGTATATATCGTTTCCTGCAGTCTGGTTTATATTCTCGCCAACGTCTATAGACAGGTTTTTAGCAACACTTATATCCATATTTTCACCAACATTTATTGAAAAATTTCTGGGAGCATTCATGGAGATATTTCCTTCTCCGTCCATAAACATACGGTTACCGCTGGGGTCTTCAATCAGGATGGAACCCTGTCCTTCGGCATCGTTAAATACGATTTTGGTTCCGCTTCGGGTTTGAATGACTTTCATGTCGTTTCCTTCGGTATAGTAGGCCGCAATTTCTCCTCCGTTGTAAGCGGTTCCCAATACTACCGGATATTCGGCATTGCCTCCCTGAAAGGCTACCAATACGGTTTCGCCTATCTCAGGATTCAGGTAGGTGCCTTTACCGCTTCCCGCATGGGGCTGTATGACCTGCACCCAGGGGCTCTGGCTGTTTTCGGGCTTTTGCCAGGTAAACTGCACCCGCACGCGTCCCATCTTCAGCGGGTCCTGATTGTCGGTTACGGTGGCATGCTGCAAATCGGCTTTCGGAAAGGCATTTTCTTCGTACACATCGGGTACGCTAAGGTCTTTGGGTATGCCTTTAAAGCTGTTGGTATAGCCTTCGCCATCGGCAAAATGATGCGTAATTTCCGTGATTTTATAGGATTCTACCGGTACTTTTCCCGATTTGAATATTTCGTGTCCGGGCATCCAGGCCATCATCTTTACGACCGTACCTACCTGCAGCTCCGGATGGTTGGTGGTGGCTTCCATATACACCAGGTTCTGCCTGTTTCTTTTTTCCCTTTCTACCGAGCGTTGCAGCTGCGAGGCATCGGCAGGATTTTGAAGGTAATGTCCCGAAGGGGATACGTTAAAGGCTGAGGCCGAGGCATTCTGGGCAAATTGCTGGAAAGGGTTTTCCGAGGCCTGTACGGATTGCGAGGAGGAATCTACGCTATAGTCTTCCGCCTGTTTGGGATCGTACACCGATCTGCTGAACTGCTGGGGCCTGATTTCCATTTTAAGCTCGTAATCGTAAATATCTTCGCCTTCGGTAAGCTCTACGATTTTTCCGCCCCAGGCGGAGAAACGGAACTGCTCGCCGGTATAGTGCAAATTTTCCCCGTACCTTTGGGAAAGCCTGCGCAGAAAATGGTAATCGCTTTCGTTCATCTGTACGGTATAGGGAAGTTTTTCTTTGTAATTAGGATTGAGGTCAAAGTTTACCAAATCCTGCGGATAGCCGGCGGTTACTTTTTTTACAATGTCTTCGAAGCTGGAATCTTCGAAGCTGCGGCAGTGCCTTCCGTTTTCCATCAGGACAGAGGGCGATTTTCCGCGTAAAACAATATGTTTGGAGCCGTTTTGTATCCGGCTGGATATCTGGGTGATTACGCCAATAAACTGACTCATCACCCGGCCGTACTGCCGGAAGGAAAATGTGATCCTCTTACCCAGATGGCGGCGGGAGTTTTCCAGCGGATAGGCTTTGGATTCTGAAAATTCGTCGGGGTCGGCGGTAAGCTCAAACTCGTGGTGTCCGCTAAAGGACTGCTTCAGCTCCAGCTTCAGGTTGGTCTGGTTGAAATAATCCACTCCCTGTATCTGTACGCTTATGCTGACCAGCGAGCTGTTGCCGTACTGGCTGTCTTTGTTTCCTCCGTAGCGGGCATAGTAGCT